>NZ_JAUYWJ010000028.1:0-135071 GCF_032656585.1 Streptomyces herbicida | reverse complement strand
CTCGTACCACGAGCCGTACAGCGCGCGTTCGCGCTCCACCAGCAGCGGCATCGGCTCGGACGCGGTCACCAGCTCCCGCAGCGGATAGCGCGCCAGCACCTCGTCCACCTCCGGCGCCAACGCCGCCGCAAGGCGCCAGGCGGCCGGCCGGCCCTCGTTCCGCAGGGCGTCCACCGCGGTGAGCAGGACGTCCCGTTGCCCGTCGCGCTTCGGCACCGTGGCGGCCGCCCGCTCGTACAGCCGGGCACCCTCCTCCAGCACGAGCTCGGTGTCCATCCCCGCCGGGATCTTGATCTGCGCGTGGTGGCGCCAGGTGGTGACCGGATCTCCCCACGCCTCCACCGTGTACGTCCAGTGCCCGGGTGCGCCCGCGGTGACGTCCGCGCCCCAGCGGTCGGTGCCCGGGGCGAGTTCACGCATCGGCGTCCACGCGCCGGAGCGGCCCTCGGGGTCCCGCAGTACGACATTGGCGGCGACGGCGTCGTGCCCCTCTCGGAACACCGTGGCCGAAACCTCGAACGTCTCTCCAGTGACCGCCTTGGCGGGCCTGGATCCGCGCTGGACGGCCGGGCGGACGTCGAGGACGGGTATGCGGCCGATCACGGTGCCCCCGCCCGTGGAGGACTGCTCCTGCGACGGGGTGCCGGAGTCGGCCGGGTGTACGGGCGGGGGCAGGGCGGCCGCTGTGCCGGCGGCCGCGCCGGCAGTGCCCTTCGTGCTGTTCCGGCTGCTTGTCGGGGGTGCTGACGAGTGGTGCTTGGCGGGCATGACCGCTCCTGTCCGCGTCAACGTGGGTGTGGCGGATGGATGTGGGGAGGTGGGTCCTGCGGGTGTACCTGTGGTGCGTCTGCGGGGTGTACCGGAGGAGCCTTCCCACCCTATTCGGGTGAGCAATCCGGCACTTTGTTAACTACTCACGCGTATGTCTACGCACAAGACCGGCCCCGTCCGGTGAGAACGGGGCCGGTGGCGACACTCTGCCATCACGGCGGCGGAGCCTGCAGGAGTTTGTCCGGGGAGCCAGGTCCGCCGCCGGACACCTTGCCGGTCGCCGCACGTCCCACCAGGGCCTTGGCGACCTGAGCCGGGGTGGCTCCGCGGTGATCGGCCAGATAGAGAGCGGCCGCGCCCGCCGCGTGCGGGGCTGCCATCGAGGTGCCGGAGTAGGTCGCCCGCCCGGTGTCGCTCGTCCGGGACGCCGAGGTGATCGAGACCCCCGGCGCGAACAGGTCCAGTGCGGCACCGAAGTTGGAGAAGGCGGCCCGCGTGTCCGTCCGGTCCGTGGCGCCGACCGTGATCGCCTCCGGCACGTCGCCGGGAGAGTAAAGACCGGCCGGAAGACCGTCGTTGCCCGCCGCGACGGTGTAGGTGACGCCGGATGCGACGGAGGCGCGGACGGCGGCGTCGAGCTGGTCGTTGTGGTTGCCGCCCAGGCTGAGGTTGGCGACCGCGGGCTTGTGCGCGTGCCGGGTCACCCAGTCGATGCCGGCGATGACCCGGGCGATGGTGCCCGAGCCCGCGTCGTCCAGTACGCGCACGGCGACGACCTTGGCCTTCTTGGCGACGCCGTACCTGGTCCCGGCGATGGTCCCGGCGACATGGGTGCCGTGCCCGTTGCCGTCCCCGGCGATCCGGTCGCCGCCGACGAAGTCCCAGCCGTAGCTCGCCCGTCCGCCGAAGTCGCGGTGGGTGATCCGGATGCCGGTGTCGATCACGTACACCGTCACTCCGGCGCCCCCGGAGTCCGGCCAGGCGTAGCGCTTGTCGAGCGGCAGGTTCCGCTGGTCTATGCGGTCCAGGCCCCACGACGGCGGACTGTTCTGGGTGCGGTCCAGCGCCACGCGGCCGTCCTGGGCGACCGAGGCGACCCGGGAGTCGGCGGCGAGCAGCCGCGCCTGTCTCTCATTGGCCTTGACGGCGTAGCCGTTGAGGACACTGCCGTAGGTATGGCTTATTTTGACCCCGTACTTCGCGGTGAGGCTCTTTCCCGCGTCCGACGGGGTATCGATCCCCTTCCTCAGGGTCACCAGATAGCTTCCGCCGACGGAGCCGGGCTCGTCGGCGCCACGTATGCTTCCCTCCGGTGCGGCGTGCGCGGGCAGGGTGGCGGCCGAGAGCACCGCGGCCGTGACGGCCGCGGTCAGGCCTCCCGCCCGGCGCAGACGCCCGGTTCGCGTCCGTGCCATGGTCCGAGTTCCCCTCCTCAACTCCAGTGGCAGCGTCTCGTGCGGGGCGGAGCGCCACAAGGACGCCTGGGTGCGCAGAATCGGCCATACCGCCGGTTCGCGCCGTTCGGCCGTTCCGGTGTTTGAGGGCGAAGTTTGAGGGTGAAGGCCCCAGCGGGGCTCAGGGCAACACCGGTACCGTTCTGCGTGACCGGACGCACAGTGCCGTGCGTCCATCCAGCGAACGCGCCGAGGTGGAATGTGAAGGCGATCCGTCGGTTCACCGTCCGTCCCGTGCTCCCCGAACCCCTACGGCCGCTGAGCGACCTGGCGCGCAATCTGCGCTGGTCCTGGCATGCGGAAACGCGCGAACTCTTCCAGTCCGTCGACCCCGAACGCTGGGCCGCCTCGGAGGGCGACCCGGTCCGCCTCCTGGGCAGTGTGCGCCCCGGGCGGCTCGCCGAGCTCGCCGAGGACCGCCGTTTCCTGCGCCGCCTGACCGCGGTCGCCGACGACCTGAACGACTATGTGACCGGCGACCGCTGGTACCAGACCCAGTCCGCCGAACTGCCCGCCGCCGTCGCCTACTTCTCCCCGGAGTTCGGCATCACGGCGGCCCTGCCCCAGTACTCCGGCGGCCTCGGCATCCTCGCCGGTGACCATCTGAAGGCCGCCAGCGACCTCGGCGTACCGCTGATCGGGGTCGGCCTCCTCTACCGGCACGGCTACTTCCGGCAGACCCTCTCCCGGGACGGCTGGCAGCAGGAGCACTACCCGGTGCTCGACCCCAACGAGCTGCCCGTGGCGCTCCTGAAGGAGGCCGACGGCACCCCCGCCCAGGTCTCCCTCGCCCTGCCCGGCGGCCGGCAGCTGCACGCCCGGATCTGGCTGGCCCAGGTCGGCCGGGTCCCCCTGCTGATGCTCGACTCGGACGTCGAGGAGAACGACCTCGGCGAACGCGGCGTCACCGACCGGCTCTACGGCGGTGGCAGCGAGCACCGGCTGCTGCAGGAGATGCTGCTCGGCATAGGAGGTGTGCGGGCCGTACGGACGTACTGCGGGCTCACCGGCCACCCGGAGCCCGAGGTCTTCCACACCAACGAGGGTCACGCCGGCTTCCTGGGTCTCGAGCGCATCGCCGAACTGTGCGACCAGGGACTGGACTTCGACGCGGGACTGGAAGCCGTCCGCGCCGGGACCGTGTTCACCACGCACACGCCCGTCCCGGCCGGCATCGACCGTTTCGACCGGGAGCTGGTCGCCCGCCACTTCGGCCCCGGCGCCGAACTGCCGCGCATCGACGTCGAGCACATCCTGCGGCTCGGCATGGAGACCTACCCGGGCGGCGAGCCCAACCTCTTCAACATGGCCGTGATGGGCCTCAGGCTGGCCCAGCGCGCCAACGGCGTCTCCCTGCTGCACGGGAACGTCAGCCGTGAGATGTTCTCGGGACTGTGGCCGGGATTCGACCCCGACGAGGTGCCGATCACCTCCGTCACCAACGGTGTGCACGCCCCCACCTGGGTCGCCCCGGAGGTGTTCAGCCTCGGCGCCCGCCAGCTCGGTGCCGAGCGCACCGAGGACGAGCTGTCGGCCGGCGGCGCGGAGCGCTGGGACGTGGTCGCGGGCATCCCGGACCAGGAGATCTGGGAGCTGCGGCGCAATCTGCGCGAGCAGCTGGTCGTGGAGGTGCGGGAGCGGCTGCGCGCCTCCTGGCGGCAACGCGGCGCGGGAACGGCCGAGTTGGGCTGGATCGACGGCGTCCTGGACCCCGATGTGCTGACCATCGGGTTCGCCCGCCGGGTCCCGTCGTACAAGCGCCTGACCCTCATGCTGCGCGACCGCGACCGGCTGATGGACCTGCTGCTGCATCCCGAACGCCCGATCCAGATCGTGGTCGCGGGCAAGGCGCACCCCGCGGACGACGGCGGCAAGCGGCTCGTCCAGGAACTGGTCCGCTTCGCCGACGACCCGCGCGTGCGCCACCGCATCGTCTTCCTCCCGGACTACGGGATGGCGATGGCGCAGAAGCTGTACCCCGGCTGCGACATCTGGCTGAACAACCCCCTGCGCCCGCTGGAGGCCTGCGGCACGAGCGGCATGAAGGCGGCCCTGAACGGCTGCCTCAACCTCTCCGTCCTGGACGGCTGGTGGGACGAGTGGTTCCAGCCGGACTTCGGCTGGGCGATCCCGACGGCGGACGGCGCGGGCACGGACCCCGACCACCGCGACGACATCGAGGCCGCCGCCCTCTACGACCTCCTCGAACAGCGGGTGACCCCCCGCTTCTACGAGCGCGGCCAGGCGGGCCTGCCCGACCGTTGGATCGAGATGGTCCGCCAGACGCTGACGCTCCTTGGCCCGAAGGTGCTGGCGGGCCGCATGGTCCGGGAGTACGTCGAGCGGCTCTACACCCCCGCCGCCCAGGCCAACCGGGCCCTGACCCCGGACTCGGCCGGCGAACTGGCCCGCTGGAAGTCGCGGGTGCGCGCCGCCTGGCACGGGGTGACGGTCGACCACGTGGAGACGACGGCCGCCACGGCCACGGCGGAGCTGGGTACGACGCTGGGTCTGCGCGTGCGCGTGGCCCTCGGCGACCTCGGGCCGGACGACGTCGAGGTGCAGGTGGTCTCCGGCCGCGTCGACTCGGAGGACCGCATCACCGACGCGACGACGGTCCCGCTGAAGCCGGCGGGAGGCGCCGACCTGGAGGGCCGCTGGCTCTACGAGGGCCCCCTGTCCCTCGACCGCACCGGTCCCTACGGCTACACGGTCCGCATCCTTCCTGCCCACCAACTACTCGCGTCCGGCGCCGAGTTGGGCCTGGTCGCGGTACCGTCGGAGGAGGTCGTGGAAGGGTCGGGAGTGCTGATGCGCTAGTGATCGGCTCGGCGGGCTCCTGGAGTCCGCCGAGCCGGCGGCTTGGGTTGTGCCGCCGTCCGGCCGAAGGGCGCGGTCAGTCCGCCGCGGCCTCGGCGCACAGCCGCCGCAGGACCACCCCGCACCGCCGCGCATACGCATGCTGCAGCCCCCGGGTCGCCGCCCCGCCCGCGCGGGCGTACCACTTCTGGGCGCGGCTGAACGCGGCGACCGTCAGCCACACCGTGCCGTCTCCCGTGCGGTCCACCACGAAGGCCTCCTCGCCGCATTCGGGGTGGCCGGCCAGGGTGCCGTAGGCCCAGCCGGCGCGGCGGGGTTCCTCGACCGTCCAGATGATGCGGCAGGGGGCCTTGATCAGGCCGGCGAGGGTGACCGTGACGTCCACGTCGGGGGCCGCACGCTCGGCCGTGGCATCCAGGCCGACGCCCATGGCGCGGTGCATCTCCCAGGTCAGCACCGCCTCGGCCGCCCGTTGGAACACCTCCTCGCCCTCGCCGATGCGCGTGCGCACGTGCAGGGGGTGGAAGCCGGGCGGGCAGACGGTGAGGTTCTCGCGGGTCGCGCCTACCGGCTCGTAGGTGAAGGACATGGCTCCCAAGAGTAGGACGGCCCCCGGGGATGCCTTCGTCCCGGGGGCCGCTCCTGTCGACTACGAGGTGACTAGCTGACGTTGACCGCGGACCAGGCCGCCGCCACCGCCTTGTACTCGGTGCTGCTCGAGCCGTACAGCGCGGAGGCCGCGCTCAGCGTCCCCGTGCGGGCCGACTTGTAGTTGGTCGTCGACGTGAAGTACGTCGTCAGCGCCTTGTACCAGATCTGCAGCGCCTTGGCGCGGCCGATGCCGGTGACGGTGGAGCCGTTGGAGGTCGGCGAGTTGTAGGTGACGCCGTTGATCGTCTTGCTGCCGCTGCCCTCGCTCAGCAGGTAGAAGAAGTGGTTCGCGACACCGGACGAGTAGTGGACGTCCAGGTTGCCGACCGACGAGGACCAGTAGTCCGCCGAGCCGCCGTCCTTGCTGGGCTTGTCCATGTAGCGCAGCGGGGTGCCGTCGCCGTTGATGTCGATCTTCTCGCCGATGAGGTAGTCACCCGGGTCGGACGAGTTGTTTGCGTAGAACTCCACGCCCGTGCCGAAGATGTCCGAGGTCGCCTCGTTCAGACCGCCGGACTCGCCGCTGTACTCCAGGCCCGCGGTGTTGGAGGTGACGCCGTGGCTCATCTCGTGGCCGGCCACGTCCAGCGAGGTCAGCGGGTGGTTGTTGGTCTCGCCGTCGCCGTAGGTCATGCAGAAGCAGTCGTCGTCCCAGAACGCGTTGACGTACGCGTTGCCGTAGTGGACGCGCGAGTACGCGGCGACGCCGTTGTTCTTGATTCCGCTGCGGCCGAACGTGTTCTTGTAGAAGTCCCAGGTCACCTGGGCGCCGTACGCGGCGTCGACGGCCGCGGTCTGGTCGGCCGTGGAGCTGGAGGCCGTACCGGTGCCCCAGGTGTCGTCCGAGTCGGTGAACAGCGTGCCCTGGGACGTGCTGCTGCTGTGCTTCTTGTTGTACGTCTTGTGGCCGCCGCGCGTGGTGTCGTACAGCTGGTACGTCGAGCCCGACAGGGTGGTGTTCAGGCTGACGGTGCCGGAGTAGAGGCTCTTGCCGGTGCCCGTCTCGATGCCCTGGTACTCGAAGAGCTTCTTTCCGGTGGCCGCGTCGGTGACGACGTGCAGGCGGTTCGGGGTGCCGTCGTCCTGGAGGCCGCCGACGATCGTCTCGTAGGCGAGGACGGGCTTGCCGGAGCCGGCCCAGATGACCTTGCGCGCGCCGTCGGCGGAGGTCTTGGCGGAGCCCAGGGACTTGGCGGCGGTCAGCGCCTGCTTCTCGGCCTTGGCGGCGGCGATCTGCGGCTTGAGCGACGCCACCTTGATGGCGCTCTTCGTGGCTCTGGTGACGCCTTCGGCCTTGCCCGCCTTGGAGGTGTGGACGACCAGGTCGCCACCGAGCACCGGGAGGCCCGCGTAGGTGCGCTCGTAGCGGGTGTGGACGGTGCCGTCGACGTCCTTCACGACGTCCTTGACGACCAGCTTCTCCTTGGCGCCGAGGCCTATGTTCCGGGCGGTCTCGGCGGCGCCGGCCTGAGCCTGCCGGACCAGGGTGGTGCGGGCCGCGGCCGACAGCGCGGTCGGGGCGGCGGCGAGGGGCTTGGCGGAGGCGGACCCGGTCGGGGTCTGCGCGGAGGCACTGGTGGTCAGACCAGTGGAGATCAGGGCTCCGGCCGCGACAGCGGTGGCGATGGCCAGAGTGGTGCGCTTGTGACGCGCGTAGAGGGGGCTCACTCAAGCTCCTTCTCGTGGGGGAGTCCGGGCAGCGTGGGGTTACTGGCCGGAGTAGGAAGTTGCTGTGCTGTGCGGCGGGTGAGGGAAGAGTGACATCAGGGACGCGTACATGTCAGGACCCTGAAGTGATGTTGGCCGAAAACCGGCTGTCCGGTAAATGTTGCAGCCATGTAAAACGGGCGCCGCCCGGGGGAGTCGAACCTCCCGGACGGCGCCCTGTCGACGAGCCCGTGACGTGCGGTTTACGGGAACGTCAGCTTCCAGCTGTTGATCGTTCCGACGTCGTACGCCGCCTGGTCCTGGACCTTCAACTTCCAGGTGCCATTGGCCGATTCGGAGGAGGCGTTGACCGTGTAGGTCTCGTTCACGTTGTCCGCCGAGTCGGACGAGCTGAAGTTCTTCAGCCGGTACGAGGCGCCCGACGGGCCGACCAGGTCGATCACCAGGTCACCGCGCCAGGTGTGCGTGATGTCGACCGTCACCTGGAGGTTGTTCGGCGCGTTGCCGGTCCTGCCGGAGACGGTGATGTTCGAGGTGACCGCGGGCCCGTTGTCCGGGATCGAGACGGGCGAGGTGTTCTCGTACGACGTACCGCCGCCGCCCCCGCCACCGGACCGCGAGCCGACCGCCACGGCCGCCCAGGCGTCCTGCACCGCCTTGTACTCGGTGCTGGTGGTGCCGTACAGCTCACCCGCCGCCGCGAGG
Organism: Streptomyces herbicida; assembly: GCF_032656585.1. Lineage (NCBI taxonomy): Bacteria > Bacillati > Actinomycetota > Actinomycetes > Kitasatosporales > Streptomycetaceae > Streptomyces > Streptomyces herbicida. Next base: position 127,002 of record NZ_JAUYWJ010000028.1, on the reverse strand, counting down.
GTGCCGGTGCGGGCGCCCGCGTAGTTGGTGGTGGACGTCCACTTGGTGGTCAGCGCCCGGTACCAGATCTGCAGCGCCTTGTCCCGGCCGATGCCGGTGACCGGAAGCCCGTCCGCCGTGGGCGAGTTGTAGCTGACGCCGTTGACGACCTTGGCGCCGCTGCCCTCGCTCAGCAGGTAGAAGAAGTGGTTGGCGGGGCCCGACGAGTAGTGCACGTCGATGCCGCCGAGCCCGGAGTACCAGCTGTCCTTGGATGCGCCGTCCTTGCTGGGCTTGTCCATGTAGCGCAGCGGGGTGCCGTCGCCGTTGATGTCGATCTTCTCGCCGACGAGGTAGTCGCCGACGTCGGAGGAGTTGTTGGCGTAGAACTCCACGCCGGCGGCCATGATGTCGGAGGTCGCCTCGTTGAGACCGCCGGATTCGCCGCTGTAGTTGAGGCGCGCGGTGTTGGAGGTGACACCGTGGCTCATCTCGTGACCGGCCACGTCGATGGAGGTCAGCGGGTCGTTGTTGCCGGACCCGTCCCCGTAGGTCATGCAGAAGCAGGTGTCGTCCCAGAACGCGTTGACGTACGAGTTGCCGTAGTGCACCCGGGAGTACGCACCCACGCCGTTGTTCTTGATGCCGGTGCGGCCGAAGACGGACTTGTAGTAGTCCCAGGTGAGGGCGGCGCCGTAGTGCGCATCCGCGCCCGCGGTGGCGGCGTTCGACGTGGTGCCGTTGCCCCATGTGTCGTTGGTCTGCGAGAACAGCGTGCCGGTGCCGGACGTGCCGTGGTTGAGGTTGTACGTCTTGTGGCCGCCGCGCGCCCCGTCGGTGAGGGTGTAGTTCGACCCGGACTGGGTGGTGGTGAGCGTGACCTGGCCGCTGTACTGCGTGTTGCCGACGCCGGTCTCGATGCCCTGGTACTCGTAGAGCTTCTTGCCGGTGGCGGCGTCGGTGATGACGTGCAGCTGGTTCGGGGTGCCGTCGTCCTGCAGTCCGCCGACGACGGTCTCGTACGCGAGGACGGGCCTGCCGGTGGCCGCCCAGATCACCTTGCGGGCGCTGTCGGCGGTGGACCGGGTGCCGCCGAGGGCCTGGGCGCGCTTGACGGCCTGCCGCTCGGCGGCCGCCTTCGTGACGCTCGGGGTGAGGCCGGCGACCTTGATGGTGGCGTCGGTGGCCTTGATGACGCGCTGGGTCGCACCCGATTTCGCGGTGTCGACGATCAGGTCGCCGCCGAGGACCGGGAGGCCCGCGTAGGTGCGCTCGTAGCGGGTGTGGAGGGTACCGTCGGCGTCCTTGACGACGTCACGGGCGACGAGCTGCTCCTTCGACCCGAGTCCTATCGCCTTGGCGGTGTCCGCCTTGGCGGCACCGGCGTCGCGGATCAGTTCGGCGCGCTGCGAGGGGGTGAGCCGGACGGCCGAGTGGGCCGGGTTGCCCTTGGCCGACGGGGCCTGGGCCGCCGGGGCGGCGCTGGCGGCGCCGGACTGGACGGCGGCGGCGATCAGCGCGGTGACGCCCGCGAGGGCGACGGCTGCGGTGCGGCGGTGCATGGTGTGGGAGGTGCGTCCGCGAGAGGAACTGCTTCTCAACACTGACTCCTTCTGCATGGCCGCGGGTCGCGCGGCCAGGGGAGATCCGGACGGTGGGTTGGGGCGTCCGGGCAGAACAGGGCGTAACGCGGAACCATGTGCCTGTGCGGGGCCGGCTCGTGCAGAGCAGATGTATCTGTGGGGTTGCTGTGAGTCGGCCGTGGGAAGAGTGACAGGGGATCAAGCCATCTGTCAGGACCGCGTCAGAAATTTGGCCGGAAATGGTCCGTTGACCGGATGTTCATGTTCGCTATGCGGACTGTTGGTCCGGGGTATGACCAGAAGCGCGGGGGCAGCTCGTCGGAGTCGCCGGACAGCCGTCGTGGGTGCTGCGCCGGACCGGCTGGACCGGCGGGAGTTCGGGGAGGGGCTGTCGGGGAACCTCGTCGGGCCGCACGCCACCGGCCTCGTCCGGTTGGAGCCCTTGCTCTACGTGCCGGACACGGCGTGTGCGCACGTCAACGGCGCGCCGTGGGACCAGGGGCGTCCCCGTGCCACGTTCGCCACAGGGCCGCATATGCGCCATCCGCCGCCACCAGGGCTTCGTGTGTGCCGAGTTCGGTGAGGCGGCCGTCCTCCATCACCGCCACCCGGTCGGCGTCGTGGGCGGTGTGCAGGCGGTGGGCGATGGCGATGACCGTGCGGCCCTCGAGCACGGCGGCCAGGGCGCGCTCGGTGTGCCGGGCGGTCGTCGGGTCCAGCAGGGCCGTGGCCTCGTCCAGGATCAGGGTGTGCGGGTCGGCCAGCACCACACGGGCGAGAGCGAGTTGCTGGGCCTGCGAGCCGTCGGGGGAGCAACTACCCGTAGCGAGCGCGGTGTTGAGGCCATCCGGAAGTTCGCTCACCCAGTCCTCGGCGCCCACCGCCGTCAGCGCCGTCCACAACTCCTCGTCCGTGGCGGACGGTTCGGCGATCAGCAGGTTGTCGCGGACCGTACCGAGGAAGACATGGTGCTCCTGGGTGACCAGCACCACCTGGCGGCGCAGCCGTTCCGGCTCGAGCGAGGCGATCGGCACCCCGCCCACCGTCACCGTGCCCGCGCCCGGCGCGTCGACGCCCGCGAGCAGCCGGCTCAGCGTCGTCTTGCCCGCGCCGGAGGGGCCCACCACGGCGAGCCGCTCCCCGGGCCGCACCGTCAGATCGACCCCGCGCAGCACCTCGCCGCCGCGCTCGTAGGCGTACCGCACACCGCACACGTCGATCCGGTCGTCCGACGGAGCCGGCGATCCACCGTCCTCCTCCGCACGCGGGGCCCGCGCCAGCCCCTCCACCCGGGCGAACGAGGCTCCGCTGCTCTGCAGTTGCTCCACCCGCATCAGGATCTGGTCCAGCGGCTCGGTGAACTGCCGCAGATACAGCGCGGCCGCCACCACCGCACCCAGGCCCACCCGCCCGTGCGCATGCAGCACCCCGCCGATCAGCAGCACCCCGGCCACCGGCACCGTGTACGACACCTCGACCGCGGGGAAGAACACGGTCCGCAGATACAACGTGTGCAGTCGGGTCCTGCGGGCCGTCTCCAGCGCGTCCCGGCTCGCCGCGGTCCGCCGCGCCCGGAGCCGGAACGCCTCCACCGTACGAGCCCCGGATGCGGTCGCCGCGAGGATCTCCGCGACCTGCGAGGTGGCCGCGCCCTCGGCCAGGTACCCGTCCCGGGCCCGGCGCAGATACCAGCGCAGGGCGAACCAGATCGGCGTCAGCCCGAGCACTCCGAAGAGCCCGAGCAGCGGGTCGAGCACGAACACCGCGCCCAGCACGAACAGCGCCTGCACCGAGCAGACCAGCAGCTCGGGCCCGATGTCCCGCAGCGTGGCGCCCACCGCGCCCACGTCGGCGGTGCCGCGCGCGGTCAGATCACCGGCGCCGGCCCGCTCCACCACGGACGCCGGCAGCGCCAGCGCCCGGTCGACGAACTCCTCGCGGACCCGGGCCAGGGTCCGCTCCCCGAAGCGGTGGCCCACGTACCGGGCCCAGCGGGCCAGCAGCAGCTGGGCCAGCGCGCACGCCAGGATCCACAGCGCCAGCCGGTCCACGGCCCCGGTCCCATGCCCGGCACGCACCTCGTCCACGATCCGCCCGAGCAGCCACGGCCCGGCCAGACCGGCCCCGGCGGCCAGCGCGTTCAGTGCCAGTACTGCGGCGAAGGACCCGCTGTCGGCCTTCACCAGCCGGACGGCCGCCCGGCGTACGTCGGCCCGTTCGGCGACGGGCAGTTGACCCGCGGCAGGCCGCGTCACCGTACGACCTCCTGCGTGTCCCGTGCCACCAGCGCCCGGTAGCCGGGCTCGTACTCCAGCAGCCCACGGTGCGTGCCGCTCGCCGCGACCTTGCCGTCGACCAGGTAGTGGACGGTGTCCGCGCGGTCCAGGACCAGCGGGGAGGTGGTGGTCACCACGGTCGTACGGCCCGCACGAGCCGCGCGCAGCCGGTGGCCGACCGTGGACTCCGTGTGGGCGTCCAGGGCCGAGGTGGGTTCCACGGCGAGCAGCACCTCCGGGTCGGCCAGCAGCGCCCGCACCAGCCGCACCCGCTGCCGCTGGCCCCCGGAGAGGCTGCGGCCCTGGGCGGCCACGGCCGAGTCCAGACCGTCCGGCAGCCCCTGCACGATGTCGTCGGCGGCCGCCGCGTGCACCGCCCGCCCGACGGTCGCCTCGTCGCACTCCCGGTGCCCGCTCACCACCTCACGCAGCGGTCCCGCGAACAGGTCGGCCTCGTTGTCGGCGACCAGGATCCGCGCCCGCACCTCGGCCAGCGGGATCGCGTCGAGCCGTACCTCGCCCCAGGTGGCGGCCGACGGCGCGTACCTGCCGAGGCGGTCGACCACCGCGGCGGCGTCGGCGGGGCGGGCGCCGACCAGGGCGGTGAGCCGCCCCGGCAGCACCCGCACCCCCGACTCGGGGTCGTGCAGCGCCGCCGGTTCCGCGGGCGCGGACAGCGTGCCGCCGTCCGGCTCCGGCTCCAGCCGCAGCAGCCGTACGACCCGGCGCGCGGCCACCACGCCACGGCTGAGCTGATAGCCCATCTCCAGGAAGAACGCCACCGGTCCCACCAGCACGGCCACATAGCCGTACACCGACACCAACTCGCCGATGGTGAGCTCCCCCTGGGCCGCCAGCCGGGCCCCCAGCCAGGTCACCACCGCCAGGAACAGCGTCGGCAGCCCCACCCCGAGCGCCTGCACCCAGCTGGCCACCGCGCCGACCCGGTAGCCCTGCGCCCGCAGCCGCTGCGAGTCCCGTCGGAAGGCGTCCGCGAACAGCCCCTTCCCGCCGAGGCCGTTGAGGACACGCAGCCCGCCCGCGAGATCGCCGATGCGTGCGGTCAGCACGCCCTGCCGCTCCCGGTACTCGGTCTCCTCACCCTGCAACCGCACCGTCAGCGGCCCGGCGACCAGCACGATCACCGGCACCCCGAGCAGCACCACCGCGGCCAGCGGCGCCGAGATCGACAGCAGCACCCCGGCCACCACCGCGTAGACGACCACGGCGCCCACCCCGGGCCCGACGACGGTCAGCGACTGGGCGATGGTCTGCACGTCGCCGACACCGATCGTGACGACCTCCCCGGCCCCGGCCCGGCGCGGCAGCGCGGCACCCAGCCGCACGGCCTGCCCGACGACCACCTTGACCGTGCGGAAGTTGGCGTCCATCCGCACCCGTGTCATGGTGCGGTGCCGCATGATGCTCACCCATGAGTTGACGGCCCCGACCAGGAACAGCACCAGCGTCCACCGGGCCAGTCGGCCCAGATGCCCCGGCACCAGCCCGTCGTCGACCGCCCGGGACATCAGATAGGGCGCCGTCGCCATCAGCACCATCCAGACGCTGGCCAGCAGCGCCCCGCAGAGCGACCGGCCCGGCTGCCGCAGCACCAGCCACCACAGGTAGTGCCGGCCGCCACGGCAGTCGGGCGTCCCCGGATCCCCGTACGCGTCGATCATCCTCAGCCCCCGTTTCCGCCTGCTACGCCAGACTGTCCCGCCACGCTCGGTGCAGATCGGCGAACCGGCCCGTGCCGGCGATCAGTTCGTCCGGCGGGCCGTCCTCGACGATCCGCCCGTGCTCCATCACCAGTACCCGGTCGGCGATCTCCACGGTCGACAGCCGGTGTGCGATCACCACGGCCGTACGGCCCCGCAGCACCGTCGACATCGCGCGCTGCACCGCCCGCTCGCCGGGGACGTCCAGCGAGCTGGTCGCCTCGTCGAGGATCAGCACCGCCGGGTCGGCGAGCAAGGCCCTTGCGAAGGCGACCAGTTGGCGCTGTCCCGCGGAGATGCGGCCGCCCCGCTTGCGTACGTCCGTGTCGTACCCGTCGGGCAGCGCGCTGATGAACTCGTGGGCGCCGATCGCCTTCGCCGCCCGCTCGATCTCCGCACGGCTCGCGTCCGGCCGCCCGATCGCGATGTTCTCGGCGACCGTGCCGGAGAACAGGAAAGCCTCCTGCGTCACCATGACCACCCCGCGCCGCAGTTCGGGCACGGCCAGCTCGCGCAGGTCGACGCCGTCGAGCAGGACCCGGCCGTCGGACGGGTCGTAGAAGCGGGCGAGCAGCTTGGCCAGTGTCGACTTGCCCGCGCCGGTCGAGCCGACGACCGCGACCGTCTGCCCGGCCGGGAGCGTGAGGTCGAAGCGGGGGAGCACCTCGCCGCCGGTGCGGTAGGCGAACCGCACGCCGTCGAAGACGACCTCGCGGCCGGGGTGGTCCGCCGTCTCGAGCGCGGGGAGCTCCTTGGGAGCGGACGGTTCCGGCACGGACGGGGTCTGGGCCAGCAGCCCGGCGATCTTCTCCAGGGAGGCGGCCGCCGACTGGTACGAGTTGAGGAACATGCCGAGCCGGTCGATCGGGTCGTACAGCCGCCGCAGATACAGCACCGCGGCCGCGAGCACACCGAGTTCCAGCGAGCCGGACGCCACCCGGTCGGCGCCCCACAGCACGATCACCGCGACCGCCGTGTTGGCGACCAGCCGGGAGCCGACCACATAGCGGGCCATCTCCAGCATGGCGTCGCCGTTGGTGCGTTCGTGCCGCCGGTTCAGGACGCGGAAGTCGGCGTCGTTCACGGCCTCCCGGCGGAAGGTGCGCACCGGCCGGATGCCGTTCATGGTCTCCACGAACTTCACGATCACGGCCGCGATCGCCGTGGACCGCGCCGTGAACACCCGTCCCGCGCGCCGCTGGTAGAGCCGTACGAGGAGGTACAGCGGCACGAACGAGGCCACCGCGACCGCGCCCAGGCCGAGGTCGAGCCAGAGCAGCATCGCCGAGATGTAGACGAACGACAGGACGACGGTGACCAGTTCCTGGAGCCCCTCGCTGAGCAGCTCCCGCAGCGACTCGACGTCCGTGGTGGAGCGGGAGATCAGGCGACCGCTCGTGTATCGCTCGTGGAAGTCGACGCTCAGCGCCTGGGCGTGCCGGAAGATCCGGCCGCGCAGGTCGAGCAGCACGTCCTGGTTGACGCGCGCGGAGACCTCGATGAACGCGAACTGGAGCACGCCGGAGACCAGCGCGCACAGCCCGTAGGCGACGGCCACCGCGATCAGCGGACCGTGGTCGTGGTCCCTGAACGCCGGTACGGCGCGGTCGATGGCGTACGCCACCAGGAGCGGGCCCGCCTGGACGGCCGCCTGCTGGAGCAGCAGCAGAAGGGTGGTGACGGCGACGCGGGCCTTCAACGGGGCGAGCAGCGACCGCAGCAGGGCGGCCGTGGCACCGGGCCGGGTGGGCAGGACGTCGCGGTCGAAGGGGTCGGTACCGTCGGGCGGGCGGAGGAGTTCGCCCTCGTCTCCGGTCGCGGGGCCGGCAGAGGCGGAGGTGGAGGTGGAGGTGGAGGTGGTGGGGGCGGTCATCGGTCGTCCTCCGCTTCCTCGGTCGGCTGCCCGCCCGGATCGCCGACCGGCTCCCTCGTCCGGTCGCCCGACATCAGGTGGGCGTATTCGGCGTTCGTGCGCAGCAGTTCGTGGTGGGTGCCGACCGCGGTGATCCGGCCCTCGGAGAGCAGGGCGACGCGGTCGGCGAGCAGCACCGTGGAGGGCCGGTGGGCCACGATGAGCGCGGTGGTGTCCGCGAGGACCTGCCGCAGCGCGGCCTCCACGGCGGCCTCGGTGTGCACGTCGAGCGCGGACAGCGGGTCGTCGAGGACCAGGAACCCGGGCCGGCCGACGACGGCCCGGGCGAGCGCCAGCCGCTGCCGCTGCCCGCCGGACAGGCTCAGCCCCTGCTCGCCGACCTGTGTCCGCGTCCCCTGCGGCAGCCCGTGCGCGAACTCGGCCTGCGCGACGGCGAGCGCCCGCTCCAGCTCCGGCGCACCGGCGCCGTCGTCGGCCCCCATGAGCACGTTCTCCCCGACGCTCGCCGAGAACAGCGTGGGCTCCTCGAAGGCGACCGCCACCTTGGAGCGCAGTTCCTCGCGCGACATCGCGGTGATGTCCTCGCCGTCCAGGGTGATCCGCCCGGAGGTCACCTCGTGCAGCCGGGGGACGAGCGCGGTGAGCGTGGTCTTGCCGCTGCCCGTGGCCCCGACCAGCGCCATGGACTCGCCGGGGCGGATGTGGAGGTCGATGCGGTCGAGGACGGGCGGGGAGCCGGGCGGGGCGTCGGGGTAGCGGAACGTGACGCCGTCGAACCGCAGACCGGTCCGTGCGGGCGCCGGTCTCCCGGTCCGCGCGGTGACTCCCGGGTCCTCCGGCCGGGCGTCCATCACCTCGAAGTACCGCTCCGTCGCGGTCGCCGCCTCCTGGGTCATCGCCAGCAGGAAGCCGATGGAGTCCACGGGCCAGCGCAGCGCAAGTGCCGTACTCAGAAACGCGACCAGGGTCCCCGTCGACAGGTCGCCGTCCGCCACCTGTACGGCCCCCAGCACCAGCGCCGCGCCGATCGCCAGCTCCGGCAGCGTCACGATGACGCCCCAGATGGTCGCCAGCAGCCGGGCCTTGCGCAGCTCCGTGCCCCGCAGCGTCCACGACAGCGTGCGGAACACCCGCGCCTGGCTGCGGTGCCGGCCGAACCCCTTGATGATCCGGATCCCGAGCACGCTCTCCTCGACGACCGTCGTCAGGTCGCCGACCTGGTCCTGGGCGAGCCGGGCCACTTCCGCGTACCGCCGTTCGAAGACGACGCAGGTCCACATCACGGGCACGGCGGGACCCAGGACGACCAGTCCCAGGGTCCAGTCCTGCTGCAGCATGATGACCACGCCGACGAGGATCGTCACCCCGTTGACCAGGAGGAACGTCAGCGGAAAGGCGAGGAACATACGCAGCAGCATCAGATCGGTCGTGGCCCGCGAGAGCAGCTGGCCGGAGGCCCACCGGTCGTGGAAGGCCACCGGCAGCCGCTGCAGATGCCGGTACAGACCCGCCCGCATCTGCGCCTCGACGTTCGACAGCGGCCGCGCGACCAGCCAGCGCCGCAGCCCGAACAGCCCCGCCTCCGCGATCCCGAGCAGCAGCAGATACAGCGCACCGAGCCACACCCCGCCGGGATCGCGGTCGGCCACCGGCCCGTCCACCATCCACTTCAGGACGAGCGGGATCACCAGCCCCAGACAGGAGGCGACGACCGCGACGAACGCGGCGGTGAACAGCCGCACCCGCACCGGCCGGACGTACGGCCACAGCCGCAACAGGATGCGTACAGTCGAACGATCGCTGGTGGTTGCACGTGTCGTGGGCATCACTCGCGAGCCTACGGATCGCCACTGACAACGCCCACCGAGTTTTGGCCGGACCGGTATCGGCCGCTGGTCCTACGACCAGCGTGTTCGAGGGGTCGTACGGGAGGAGCGGGGCGGAGTGGGCGGACCCTCAGCCCACCTTCAGCAACAGCACCGCCCGGGCCGGCACCGTGATCGCCGCCCCAGCCCGGTGCACCACCCCCGGTGCCTCGACCTGCTCCTCCCGGGACGTGTCGACGACCACCTCGTAGCGCTCCGCCCAGGGTGCGCCCGGCAGTACGAAGCTCGCCGGGCGGTCGCCCGCGTGCAGGAGGGTGAGGAAGCTGTCGTCGGTGATGGGGTCGCCCTGTTCGTCGCGGCCCGGTATGTCCCGGCCGGAGAGGTACATGCCGAGCGTGGCGGCGGGGGCGTACCAGTCTCCCTCGGTCATCTCCTCGCCGCGTGCCGTGAACCAGGCCAGGTCCCGCAGGCCGTCCGCCGAGTGGGCGCGGCCGGAGAAGAAGGCGCGGCGGCGCAGGACCGGGTGGCGGTGGCGCAGGGCGATGAGACGGGAGGTCAGGTCGAACAGGGGGCGCCAGGCCGGGTCGTCCAGGAGGGTCCAGTCCAGCCAGCTGATCTCGTTGTCCTGGCAGTACGCGTTGTTGTTGCCGCGTTGCGTGCGGCCCAGCTCGTCGCCCGCCACCAGCATCGGCACGCCGGTCGAGAGCAGCAGCGTGGTCAGCAGATTGCGCAGCTGACGGCGGCGCAGCGCACGGACCCGCTCCTCGCCCGTCTCTCCCTCCGCCCCGCAGTTCCAGGAGCGGTTGTCGTGGGAGCCGTCCCGGTTGTTCTCGCCGTTCGCCTCGTTGTGCTTGCCCTCGTAGGAGACCAGGTCGCGCAGGGTGAAACCGTCGTGGGCGGTGATGAAGTTGACCGAGGCGTAGGGGCGGCGGCCGCCCCAGGCGTACAGGTCGCTGGAGCCGGAGAGCCGGTAGCCGAGGTCGCGCACGTCGGGGAGCGCGCCGCGCCAGAAGTCGCGGATCGCGTTGCGGTAGCGGTCGTTCCACTCCGTCCAGAGCGGGGGGAAGGCCCCCACCTGGTAGCCGCCGGAGCCGATGTCCCAGGGTTCGGCGATCAGCTTCACCCGGCGCAGCACCGGGTCCTGGGCGATCACCGCGAGGAAGGGGGAGAGCATGTCGACGTCGTGCATGGAGCGCGCCAGCGCAGCCGCGAGGTCGAAGCGGAAGCCGTCCACGCCCATCTCCGTCACCCAGTAGCGCAGCGAGTCGGTGATCAGACGAAGGACCTGCGGCTGGACCACGTGCAGCGTGTTGCCGCAGCCGGTGTAGTCGGCGTAGCGGCGGGCGTCGTCCTGGAGGCGGTAGTAGCCGCGGTTGTCGATGCCCTTGAGGGAGAGCGTCGGGCCCAGTTCGCCCGCCTCCGCGGTGTGGTTGTAGACCACGTCGAGGATGACCTCGATGCCCGCGGCGTGCAGGGCCCGGACCATCCGCTTGAACTCGCCGACCTGCTGGCCCGTCGTACCGGAGGCCGCGTAGGCCGCGTGCGGGGCGAAGTATCCGATGGAGTTGTAGCCCCAGTAGTTCTTCAGACCGCGGCGCAGCAGATGGTCCTCGTGGGCGAACTGGTGCACGGGGAGCAGCTCCACCGCCGTGACGCCCAGCTTCACCAGGTGCTCGATCGCCGCCGGGTGCGCCAGGCCCGCGTACGTGCCGCGCAGCTCGGGCGGGATGTCCGGGTGCAGTTGCGTGAAGCCGCGCACATGCAGCTCGTAGATGACCGAGTCGGCCCACGGCGTCTTGGGGCGGCGGTCGTCCATCCATTCGTCGTCGGTGGCGTCATCATGGACGACCACGCCCTTGGGGACGTACGGCGCCGAGTCCCGGTCGTCGCGCACGGTGTCCGCGACATGCTGTTCGGGCCAGTCGCGGACATGCCCGTACACCTCCGGCGGCAGGCTGAACTCGCCGTCCACCGCGCGCGCGTACGGGTCGAGGAGCAGCTTCGCCGGGTTCCAGCGGGCACCGATCCACGGGTCCCAGCGGCCGTCCACCCGGTAGCCGTAGCGCTGCCCGGGCATCACACCCGGCACGAAGCCGTGCCAGATCTCGTGCGTCAGCTCGGTCAGCCGCACCCGCGTCTCGCGGCCCCCTTCGTCGAACAGACACAGCTGGACCGCTTCCGCCCCGGCCGCCCACAACGCGAAGTTGGTGCCCGCCACCCCGTCCGGGCCCGCCCGGAAGCGGGCGCCCAGCGGCATGGGCGCGCCCGGCCGAACGGGTGGAGTGGGCGCAGTGGCGCGCTCGGCGCCGTTCACGGCGGAGGCCGGGCGGCCGCCGTCGAGGGCCCGCTCCTGGGCCACTGTCTGCTGCTCGGCTGCGCTCGTCACCTTGCGGCCCCTTTGTGTCGGCTCGTTCGCCTCCGGAGCGCTCTCAGCCAGCGCCGGGGCGGCCGCCGCGCCCGGCCCCGCGGGCCCGCTGCGCGCACGACTGCCCTGGCACCGGCGTCCCCGCGGCTCACGGGCGCGGCTCCCCATCGCGTCGTCCTCCCACTGTTCTGCCCACCGCTTGCGTCGCACTCACGTTTCCCCAGGGCGGGCCGGTCGTTGAGCCGCTCGTGAGGTATGCACAAGGGCGCGCACGGCGCGCGGGGGCCGTGCTGGCCGCCGTACTGACATGGGCAGGACTGCTGGCGGGAGCCGCCGGCTGCACCGGGGACGGCTCGGGCGGCGACGCCCTCGACCGGATCTTCGGCAAACCCCCGGCAGCCGCGGACATCATCCGCATCTCCCCGGACGACGGCAGCAAGGCCGTCCGCTCCGGCGAGCCGCTGCGGGTGCGGGTGTCCGACGGGCGACTCGAGTCGGTGAGCGTGGTCAGGGTCCAGGACGCCCAGGACACCCCGGTGGCCGGGCACATCACCGACGACGGCAGGACCTGGAAACCCGACGAACGGAACCTGGCGCTCGCCGCCAAATACACCGTCGACGCGGTGGCGCTGGACGGGCACGGGCGCCGCTCGGCCCGGCACGCCACCTTCACGACGTACGTCCCCGGCGAGCGGTTCATCGGGTACGTGACCCCCGAGAACCGCTCGACCGTCGGCACCGGAATGATCGTCTCCCTGGCCTTCAACCGGCCGATCGAGAACCGCGCCGCCGTTGAACGCGCCGTCCGCGTCACGGCCAGGCCCCCCGTCGAGATCAGCCCGCACTGGTTCGGCGAGGACCGCCTCGACTTCCGCCCCCAGCAGTACTGGAAGCCCGGCACCCGGGTCACCGTCGAGCTGCGGCTGCGCGACGTCGAGGGGGCGCGCGGCGTCTACGGACTCCAGTACAAGACGGTGACCTTCACCATCGGCCGCAGCCAGGTCTCGCTGGTGGACGCGGCCGCGCACACCATGGAGGTCAAGCGCGACGGCCGGCTGCTCACCACTGTGCCCATCACCGCGGGCGCCCCCAAGACCACCACCTACAACGGGAAGATGGTGGTGATGGAGATGCTCGAGGTCACCCGCATGAACAGCCGCACGGTCGGCTTCGGCGGCGAGTACGACATCCCCGACGTCCCGCACGCCATGAAGCTCACCGACTCCGGGACCTTCCTGCACGGCAATTACTGGGCGGGGGACGCCTTCGGGAACACCAATGTCAGCCACGGCTGCGTGGGCCTGATGGACATCAAGGGCGGCAGCTCGGACACGCCCGCGGGCTGGTTCTTCGACCGCACCCTGATCGGGGACGTCGTCGAAGTCGTCAACAGCAATGACAAAAAGGTCTCTCCCGACAATGGGCTCGGAGGGTGGAACATGGGGTGGAATGAGTGGAAGGCGGGCAGCGCGGTCAAGTAACCAGGAGGGGGACCAGATTCGGGGTGACGACGGACGACCGAAGTTGCGACGGAACGGTGACCTTTGACTGACGCGAAGCTCAAAACCCTGCGGTTAATATGCGCCAGTGTGTGCGCGGGACGCGCCGGGGAGCGGGCCTGACCAGGCCCCGCGAGGGGAGAGAACGTGAACGTGCGGCCGATATCGGGGGCGTCGGTTGACGCGCGGGGGCGGGGCCGGAAGGGGATGCCGGTGCTGATAGCCGGCGTCCTGCTCATGGCCGTGACCGCGTGCGGCGGGGGAGGAACGGACTCGGGTTCCGGCTCCGGTGACGGGAAGGGCAAGGACGGCGCGACGCAGCAGGGCAAGCAGTCCGAAGCCGTCGTCAGCATCGCGCCCAAGGACGGCGCGAAGTCGGTGAAGACCAGCGGGGCTCTCAAGGTGAGCGCCGGCAAGGGCAAGTTGACCCAGGTCGAGGTCAAGGACGCCAAGGGCGCCGAAATAGCCGGCGAGATAACCGACGGGGGCGCCACCTGGACGCCCTCGTCCCACCTGGCCGCCTCCACCAAGTACACGGTGCACGCGGTCGCCAAGGACTCCGCGGGCCGCGAGGCGGCCGAGGACTCCAGCTTCACCACCCTGACGCCGCAGAACACCTTTGCCGGCTCCTTCACTCCCGAGGACGGCTCCACCGTCGGTGTCGGTATGCCGTTCTCCATCCGCTTCACCCGGGGCATCACGCACCCCGAGGACGTCGAGAAGGCCATCACCGTCAAGACCGAGCCGGCCGTCGACGTCGAGGGCCACTGGTTCGGCAACGACCGCCTGGACTTCCGTCCCGAGAAGTACTGGGCGGAAGGCACGAAGGTCACCGTCGACCTCAACCTCGACGGCGTCGAGGGCCGCCCCGGGGTCTACGGCAAGCAGGCCAAGACGGTGAAGTTCACCATCGGCCGCAACCAGGTCTCCATCGTGGACGCCAAGAAGCACACGATGAAGGTCACCCAGGACGGCAAGGTCATCAAGACCATCCCCGTCACCACCGGCAAGCCCGGCTACGACACCTGGAACGGCCAGATGGTCATGAGCGAGAAGCTCACGGTGACCCGGATGAACGGCGAGACCGTCGGCTACGGCGGCGAGTACGACATCAAGGACGTCCCGCACGCCATCCGCCTGACCGACTCGGGCACCTTCGTCCACGGCAACTACTGGGGCGGCGGCGCCTTCGGCAACTTCAACGCCAGCCACGGCTGCGTGGGCCTGCGCGACGTGCGCGGCGGCTGGAGCAAGAGCGTCCCGGCGGCCTGGTTCTTCAACCACTCGATGATCGGCGACGTGGTGGTCGTCAAGAACTCCCACGACGACACCGTGGCGCCGGGCAACGGCCTCAACGGCTGGAACATGTCCTGGGAGAAGTGGAAGTCGTAGGACTGTCCGACCAAGGGCCCGGTGCTGTGACGGACGGCACCGGGCCGTTCTTCGTTAGTGCCCGTTAACCTGCTCTGCATGACCGTCTCTCTCGAAGTCGCCGAAGGCGTCGGTACGCTGCGCCTGGACCGGCCGCCCATGAACGCGCTGGACGTCGCCACCCAGGACCGGCTCAAGGAACTGGCCGAGGAGGCCACGCGGCGCGACGACGTGCGCGCCGTGGTGATCTACGGCGGTGAGAAGGTGTTCGCGGCGGGCGCGGACATCAAGGAGATGCAGGCCATGGACCACACCGCGATGGTCCTGCGCGCCCGCGCCCTGCAGGACTCCTTCACCGCCGTGGCCCGCATCCCCAAGCCGGTCGTCGCCGCCGTCACCGGCTACGCGCTGGGCGGGGGCTGCGAACTGGCCCTGTGTGCCGACTACCGCATCGCCGCCGACAACGCCAAGCTGGGCCAGCCGGAGATCCTGCTCGGCCTCATCCCGGGCGCGGGCGGCACCCAGCGGCTGCCCCGTCTCGTCGGTCCCTCCAAGGCCAAGGACCTGATCTTCACGGGCCGGATGGCGAAGGCCGACGAGGCCCTGGCGATCGGCATGGTGGACCGGGTCGTCCCGGCCGCCGACGTGTACACCGAGGCGCATGCCTGGGCGGCCAGGCTGGCGCAGGGGCCGGCGATCGCGCTGCGCGCGGCGAAGGAGTCGATCGACACGGGAGTGGAGACGGACCTCGACACCGGCCTCGCCGTCGAACGGAACTGGTTCGCGGGGCTGTTCGCCACGGAGGACCGCGAGCGGGGCATGAAGAGCTTTGTGGAGGAAGGGCCCGGCAAGGCCAAGTTCCTCTGAGTTCCCCCGGGTTCCCGTACTTCGCCAGGTTTTCCACGGAACCCCTTGCAATTGACGTGATGTCTCACCCGGGTCCCTCGATGGGGCGGTTTATGGAAGCCTTAAGGCAACCTTAAGCCTGCCTTGTCGAGGCGGCCCGTCCCATGCCCGGATTCGGACCGTCTCCGCAGGTCGAGCGGGCCGCCGTCGGCGCCGAAATGCCACCGGCATATGCCGACCGGATGGCCTGGAACAGGGGTTTCCGGGGGGCGTATTCCTCAGGAACGCCCACGGCGGGCGCTCTGGGCGGCCATGATGGGGGGCATGGCGGGGCTGGAGGGCATCGAACAGCCGCGGGGACACAGCCGTGCGGCCGCGGCGCGCTGGTCGCCCGCGGTCGAGGACGAACGGGCACTCAAGGCACTGGAACTGTTCGGCAATCCGACGGAGGCCGAAGTCCCCCTGCCGTCCCGGCCCGAGTCCGCGGCCACCGCGCGCCGGCTCGCCCAGGTCGTCGTTCTGCGCCAGTGGGGACTCACCCCGAAGATGACGGAGGACGCGGTCCTGCTCGTCTCCGAACTCGTCGGCAACGCCGTACGGCACACCGGCGCCCGCGTCTTCGGACTCCGTATGCGCCGCCGCCGCGGCTGGATCCGGGTCGAGGTCCGCGACCCCTCCCGCGGGCTGCCCTGTCTGATGCCGGTTCAGGAGCTGGACATCAGCGGCCGGGGGCTGTTCCTGGTGGACAAGCTGGCCGACCGATGGGGCGTCGATCTGCTGCCCCGGGGCAAGACGACCTGGTTCGAGATGAGGGTCGCCGACCGCTGAGCGGGCGTTCGCGGAGGTGACGACCCGTACGGATCCACCCATCGGGTCAATCGGCCGTTTTCTTACCCAATCGCCCTTAAATGGTGCGGGTGACCACGACCGACCGCCGCGGGGCGTTGCGGGCGGGGGCCGGGCTCGTCGCCGGGGGCGCCCTCGCCGGCGGATGCTCATCCGCCACCGGCTCCGTCGCGCAGCCCACCCCCGCGCGAGCCACGCCCTCGCGCACCCCCGCGAAACCCGCCCCCCTCGCCGCCCCCGCCCCGCGCGCCTTCCCCCGGCAGCCCGCGCAGATCATCCACGGCCCCCGCGACCACCCGCGCGTCGCGCTCACCTTCCACGGCCAGGGCGACCCCGCGCTGGCCCACGCCCTGCTCACCGAGGCCGAGCGGCACGGCGCCCGGATCACCGTGCTCGCCGTGGGCACCTGGCTGGACGAGCAACCGGACATCGCCCGCCGGATCCTCGACGGCGGCCACGACCTGGGCAACCACACCCAGCGGCACGCGGCCGTCAACACCATGTCGGAGGCCGGTGCCCGCGCCGAGATCACCGAGTGCGCGGACCGGCTGAGCCGGCTCACCGGTTCGATCGGCACCTGGTTCCGCCCCTCCCGTGCCCCGACCGCCTCCCCGCTCGTTGTCCGGCTGGCCCGCGCCGCGGGCTACCCCCATGTGCTGTCGTACGACGTCGACTCACTCGACTACACCCGGCCGGGCGCCCCCGCCGTCACCCGGAAGGTCCTGGCGGAGGTCCGGAACGGGTCCGTGGTGAGCATGCACTTCGGATACCCGGACACGGTCGCCGCCCTTCCCGCCGTACTCCAAGAACTCGACAGCCGCGGACTGCACGCGGTCACCACCACGGAGCTGCTGAGCTGATGCGTCCCACCAAAGCCGTCCGCGTCCTGGCCGCCGGCGCCGCCCTCGCCGCCCTGACGCTGCTGCCCGCGTGCAGCAGCGGGTCCGAGCACCGTGAGAACGAGGCCCTCGGCAGCAGGGCGCCCGTACCGCCCCAGAAGAAGCAACTGGTCGACGGACTGCCCGGGATGCCGCCCGTGCTCGACCCCACCGACGTCTACGCCGCCGACCGCCCCAACCAGTTCTCCCCGGCGGTGAAGGACTTCCCGTCCCGGGTCTACGTCCCCAACACCAACTCCAACACCGTCTCCGTGATCGATCCGAACACGTACCGCGTCATCGAGACGATCCCGGTCGGCTGGCAGCCCCAGCACGTCGTGCCCTCCTGGGACCTGAAGACGCTGTGGGTCAACAACGACAGGGGCAACACCCTCACCCCCATCGACCCGAGGACCGGGAAGGCGGGCAGGACGGTCTCCGTCCACGACCCGTACAACCTCTACTTCACGCCCGACGGCAAGTACGCCGTCGTCATGGCCTCCCTCGACCGCGAACTCGTCTTCCGTGACGCGCACACCATGAAGCGCGTGAAGACCGTGCCCGTCAGCTGTTACGGCGTCAACCACGCCGACTTCTCCCTCGACGGGCGCTACTTCATCGTCTCCTGCGAGTTCAGCGGCGAGCTGCTCAAGGTCGACACCGCGAGGATGAAGGTGATCGGCCAGGAGACGCTGCCGTTCCAGGGCGCGATGCCGCAGGACGTCAAGGTGTCGCCCGACGGCAAGAGGTTCTACATCGCCGACATGATGGCCGACGGCGTGTGGATCCTGGACGGCGACAGGTTCACCAGGCCCTCCCTCCTCCCCACCGGCAAGGGGGCCCACGGCCTGTACGTCAGCCGCGACTCCCGCGAGATGTACATCTCCAACCGGGGCGAGGGCACCATCTCCATCTTCGACTTCACCCAGAACGGGCTCACCAAGAAGTGGCACCTGCCGGGCGGCGGCAGCCCCGACATGGGCGGCGTCTCGGCCGACGGCAAGGTCCTGTGGCTGTCCGGCCGATACAACTCCGAGGTCTACGCCATCGACACCGGCACCGGGGCCGAACTGGCCCGTATCAAGGTCGGCAGCGGCCCGCACGGTCTCGCCGTCTATCCGCAGCCGGGGCGCTATTCGCTGGGCCACACCGGCATCTTCCGCTAGGTCCGGTCGCCAGCCGGTCGTCAGGGGGCGAGGAGCAGCGCCTCCGCCCCCACCGGCAGGTATCCGGCCGCCTGGAACGCCCGCAGGCTGCGGGCGTTTCCCGGGGAGACCTGAGCCCACACCGGCTCCTCGGCGAGGTGCCGGGCGGCCGTCACCAGCCGGCGTCCCAGCCCCCGGTGCCGTACCCCCTCGTCCACCTCGACCGCCACCTCCAGCCGCCCCGCGACCCCGCGTCCCAGGAGAACCACACCGCCGTCCGCCTCCCACAGCCGCACGTCGTCACGGTGCGCCCGCGCCCGCACGGCGCGTGGATGGCCGGGGTCGACGATCTCCGTGAGCGGGAGCGGCGGCCGGACCGGCAGGGGCGAGGCCACCACGAGGGCGTCGATGGTGTCGGCCGTACGGCCCGTGCGCTCCATGAAGGCCGTGAGGAACCGCGCGTTCATCGTCGCGGCGAGCGCGTCGCAGTCGACCGCCACCGCCCGCAGTGTCTCGCGCACCCACCTCGGATCCTCGTCCGTGAAGACGACCGAGTGTGCCGTGAAGGCGATGACCCCGGCGTCCCGGTGCGTGTGCTGGGGCACGACCGTCGTACCGCCGTCGTCCGGCGGGAAGACACCGCGCGCGGCCGCGTCGAGAATGTCCCGCAGGGTCTTCGCCACGACCGCACCCCTTGAGTCTCCACCGGCTGGAAGCCCCAGACTCGCAGACGTGATCGACGACGGCACCGGGCTTTTCACCACCGGCGAGCCGGCCCGGAGCACCGGACTCACGGTCCGCACCATCCGGTACTGGTCCGACGAGGGGGTGCTGTCCCCCGTGGCCCGCTCCGCGGGCTGCTATCGCCAGTACGACGCCGAGTCCGTCGCCCGCCTGGAGCTGATCCGCAACCTGCGCGAGCTGGGCCTCGGCCTGGACGACGTGCGCGCGGTGCCGGCGGGCGAGACGACGGTGGCGCAGGTGGCGGCCGCGCATGTGATCGCGCTGGACGCACAGTTCAGTTCGCTGAGGCTGACCCGTGCGGTGCTGTCGACCGTGGCGCGACGCGGTTCGACCGCAGCGGAGACGACCCTGATGAACAAGCCGGCGCGGCTGTCGGCGGCGGAGCGGAGGCGGATCCTGGAGGAGTTCGTGGACGAGATGTTCCACGGACTGGACACGGCGTACCCGGACATCCGCGAACGGATGTGGAACACCACGGTCTCGCTGCCGGACGATCCGACGCCGGAGCAGGTCGGCGCCTGGGTGGAGCCGGCCGAGCTGATCCAGGACCCCGAGTTCCGGGCGCTGATGCGCGGCGCGGCCGAGTTCAACGCCGCCGACCGGGGCCACGACTCGCGTGCCGGGGCGTCGATGTGGTTCTTCAAGCGGCTCGTCGAGCTGGTGGGGCGGGCCCGGGGGTGGCATCGCCCCGGAGTCGCCGGAGGCCGAGCCGGTACTGCGGGACCTGCTCGGCATTCTCAAGGGGGACGGCCCAGCCCGCCCACGAGGAGGACTTCGCCTGGGTGGTCGCCGCACTGGAGTTTCGCCCGGGCCGTTAGTCTGACCTGCGGCAGTACGCCTGTACGACCTAGAAAACGCGACAAAAAGGGGCGGATCGGTGGCGGACATCGAGGAAGCACGCAAGCAGTTCCAGCGGATCGATGCGGACGGTGACGGTTTCATCACCGCCGCCGAGTTCAAGTCCGCCCTGGCTCAGGAGGGTGACTGGAACGTCACCGAGACGGTGGCCGAGGCCATCATCAAGACCCGCGACCTGAATGGCGACAAGGTCCTGTCGTTCGACGAGTTCTGGGCCTACCTGAACAAGTAACGCGCGGAAGAGAAGGAAGGGGGCACCCGGTTCGGGTGCCCCCTTTCGCGTACCCGGCGGCAACCGCGGGTCCGAGCGCGGTCACCCCGTTGCCGCAGCCGCCGGAATAGTCCACGGAGCCCCGGGGTTGATGCGGACGCCAGACGTATGCATGTGCATCGATTGTATTCATCCGCATTCATTCATATTCATCCGTATTCCTCCCGGAAGGGCCTGTCATGAAGATCGGCATCATCGGCGCGGGCAACATCGGCGGCAACCTCACCCGGCGGCTCACCACCCTCGGTCACGACGTCTCGGTCGCCAACTCCCGTGGCCCGCACACGCTCACCGGACTCGCCGAGGAGACGGGCGCGACCCCCGTCCCGGTCGAGGAGGCGGCGCGCGGCGCGCAGGTCGTCGTGGTCACGGTCCCGCTGAAGGCGGTTCCGAACCTTCCGTCCGGACTGCTGGACGGCGCGGCCGAAGGCGTCGCCGTGATCGACACCGGCAACTACTACCCCCAGCAGCGCGACGGCAGGATCGCGGGGATCGAGGACGAGGGCCTCACCGAGAGCCGCTGGAGCGAGCGGCACATCGGGCACTCCGTGATCAAGGCCTTCAACGGCACCTACGCCCAGGACATCCTGGAGCGCCCCCGTCCGGCCGGTGACCCCGACCGGCTGGCCCTCCCGGTGGCCGGCGACGACGAGGCCGCCAAGCGGGTCGTACGCGACCTGATCGACGAGCTCGGCTTCGACACGGTGGACGCGGGCGGTATCGACGACTCCTGGCGCCAGCAGCCCGGCACCCCGGTGTACGGCCTGCGCACGGGCGTCGACGGGGTGACCGAGGCGCTGGCGAAGGCGTCGAAGGACAGGTCGGCGGACTTCCGGGGGTAAGGGCGGGGTCCGGTCCTCAACCGAGCGCCCTTGCCACGAACGTGTCCAGGACCCCGGCCCCCACCTCGACCGCACGGGTGCGCCCCTGCCAGTCGACGATCGTGTGGGAGCGCGCCGCCGTGCGCAGCGACCGGACCCGGGCCCGCGTCCCCTTGCCGTCCCGCAGGTCGAGGGCGGCGAGGGCGGCGCGGGCCCAGTCCCGGGTGGACGCCAGCCAGGGAGCGGCCGACGTGCGCAGGGACGCGGGGACCGCGTCCGGTACCCCGGCCAGCACGGTGAGCCGCTCCCGCAGGGCCGGTTCGGCCTTCGGTCCGCCCCGCCAGTAGGCCGCCGTCAGCGTCGCGAGCTGCGGTGCCTGTGCGGTGTTCAGCCGGGAGGCGCGGTTGACGTCGGCAAAGGCGCGCAGGGCGGTGAGCGCCCGCCGGTCGCCGCCGGCCAGCGCGGACAGGCCCGCGTCGAGTGCCGCGGCCGGCCGGTACGCGGTGGGGTTCCAGGCGTAGGCGGCCATCGAGAACAGCGCCGGGTCGGAGGCGGCGGCCTGGTTCATCGGATTGGCCAGGAGGCCCGCGACCGTGCCGGGCAGGCTGTCCTCGCGGCCCGTGTAGGGGCCGAGCAGCAGATGGTCCGCCGTGTAGTCGTTGACCGGGTAGTTGTCCCACACCAGCAGCGGGTGCCCGTACAGCCGCGCGGCCTCGCGGGCCTGCTCGGTGCGCAGCGCGGGCGAGACGACCAGCGGCCCGGTCCACATGACCCGGACGTCCCGGTCCAGGCGCCCGGCCAGCGCGGTCTTGTACGTGCTCGCCCGCGCCCCGTCGTACTCGGTGGGCACGGTGATCAACGCAGCGGCACCGGTGCGGGGGTCGAGGAACTCGCGCTGCACCCTGTTCAGCAGATCCGCCTGCGCCCGCCCGACCGCGCCCCGCCCGCTGCCGTACACGGCGGCGTCGCGCGCGCAGTTCCAGCGGTCGATCTCGATGTCGTCGAGCGGCACGGCGAAGGCCCGCACCCCGGCGCCGTCCCACAACTGCCGGAACTTGCGCACCAGCGCGGCGATGTCCGAGGCCGAGGAGTAGCAGATGGAAGGGCCGGGGGAGAGCGCGTACACGAAGGAGACGTGGTCGGCCGCGGCCCGCCCGGCCACGGCGCGCAGTTCGGCGAGCCGGGCCCCGGGGTACGGGTCGCGCCAGCGGCTGCGCAGATAGGGGTCGTCCTTCGGGCTGTACATGTACGTGTCGAGCTTCCAGCGTGCCGCGAAGTCCAGTTGCTCCAGGCGTTCCTGCCGGGACCAGGGTGTGCCGTAGAAGCCCTCGACGATCCCGCGGGCGGCGGTGGCCGGCCAGTCCCGGATGCGGACGGCGGGCAGCGAGGTGCGGGCGGCCCGGGAGCCGACGGGACGCACCAGCTGGGCGAGGGTCTGCGCGGCGTGGAAGGCACCGTCCGGATCGACCCCGGCGAGGACGGCCCGGGGCTGCCCGTGGTCGGTGCCGACGGCGAGCACGTAGCCGCCCGCGGCGAGACCCGTGGGCGGGGCGGCACGCAGCGGATCCAGGGCGGTCGACGTGCCGCCCGACGCCAGCGTGACCAGCAGCTCGCCGGACTTCGGCGCGTCCCCCAGGCGTATCTCTCCCGCACCGCCCGCGCGCAGCGCCCGGGTGACGGCGTCCAGGGTGGCCGCGTCCGTCCCCGCGTCCGCGCGCACGGCCACACTGCGCCCGATCCGCACCGAACCCGCGTCACGGCGCACGCTGCGCGGCGCGGGCCACAGGGCGGGCACATCCGGCGGAGCACTCCCGGCGCGGGTGGTCCGCGCCTTGCCGTCGGCCGCCGAGGGGGCCGCCGCCTCGGCGCCGTCCGGGCCGCCGGGGCCGTCCCCGCAGGAGCGGGCGAACACCACGACCACCAGCCCGAGGACGAAGCCGATCAGCAGCTGCGGCGGGACGCGGAACTGGCGCACCCGGGGCCCCCTCCACCATCCGTCTGCGCGTGCGGTAGGCAGTCAACTACCATCTGTCGCATTGATTATGACGGAACGCCAGTTTCCGTTCGGGGGGTTACGTGAACGTCGTCGAGGCATGTTGCGCAGCCGTGTGACGTTCCGTCGGAAACGGCGGCGAAGACGTCGGCAAGAGGGCACTGTGCGCCAGTTGGCGTAGACACTGCCGACAGCAGGTTCTATCCAGATATGCGTGGGGCGGACGCGGCCCCTGCTACAGGCACGGGGAGGTCGCACATGGTGGTGGTTCCGGAAGATCCGCAGAGCCACTGGATCGTGCTCCTCGACATCGAGGACTTCAGTCTGCGCGCGGAGACCACCCAGGCGACCCTGCACGACGACCTGTACCACGTGGTCGAGTTCGGGTTACGGCGGGCCGGGCTCGGCCTGGACGGATGCGAGGTGCAGGACCGCGGGGACGGCATGCTGCTGCTGGCCCCGCCGGACACCAAACCCACCCTGCTGCTCAGGGAGTTGGTACGGGGCCTGGAGGACGCGCTGGTCCACCACCGGGCCACCTACAACCACGACCACCGGATGCGGCTGCGGGTCGGGTTCGAGCAGGGGCTGGTCAGCCGCCGTGGTGAGCGGTGGACCAGCAACGCCGTCAACGACCTCTCCCGGCTGGTCGACGCCGGCCCCGTCAAGCAGGTGCTGGCCCGGGCCGGCCGGGCCCATCTGGTGGTGGTCGTCTCCGAGGAGATCCACCGCAAGGTGGTGCTGGGCCGCTACCCGGGCATCGACCCGGCGGCGTATCTGCCCGCCGACTTCGTCACCAAGCACGGCGAACCGCGCCGGGGCTGGGTCACCGTACCCGGCTATCCGGCGCCACCGGGACTTCCCGCGGACTCGGGGGAGCCGCCGCGTGACAGCACGAGACCGGGGGCGGACCCCGGCACGGGCGGTACCGCGGGAGGAGCGGGCGGTGGGACCGAACCGGGGAGCCCGGTCCTGCCGCCCTCGCTCCGCATCCAGGACGTGACGAACGCTCAGGTCGTCGTGGGGGACGGGGCGATGGCCGTGGGCGGTGACTATGTGAACGGCAACAAGATCGAGCACCACCACGGCTCCCACGACGTGCCCCACCGCGGCACCTCGGCGGACGGCTCATGACCACACCGCCCGCCGGCGGGGCCCCGGCCGCCGCCCCCACGCCCACGACGACGGCGCCCACCGGGGGAGGGGCGCCGCCCCCGCAGGGAGCACCGCCACCCGGCGGCGGCACACCCGCGCAGGGCGGCGCCGGGGGCAGCGGCGGCAACAGCGGCTCGCCACCGTCCGGCACCGCAGGCGGCGCGGACGGCGGAACGCCCCAGCCGGGTGGCGCACCACAACCGCCGGCCCCCGACAACACGGTCGGCGGCAGCGACAGCGCCAGCCAGGCCACCGCCCGTACCGGACAGGGAAGTCTGCGCGCCGGGCTGCTGCGCACCGCCTGGACCCACATCGGCGGCGACCGGGTCGAGGGTGACAAGATCGTCATCCATGCCGGGGGCGAACACCGTGTCGTGCTGCGCACCCTGGCCGCCGCGGACGTGGAAGCCGTCCAGCACACCTTCCGGGCCCCGCCCCGCTGGGACGACGTCGTCGTCGACGCCTGGCAGCGCCGCTCGGTGGTGCTGCGCGGTCCCGGCGGCGCGGGCAAGACCGCGGCCGCCGTGCGCCTGCTGATATCCGCCCAGGCCAAGGCCTTCTATCTGATCGACTCGGTGGCCGAACTGACCCGGCTGACCGACCTCAGACAGATCTCCGGCGCCGGCCTGCTGCTGGACCGGCCCGTCGACCTCGGCCTGCTGCGCGGCCCCCAGCTGGCCGGCCTGGAGAGCCTCCTGCGGGACGCCGACGCCCATGTCGTGGTGACAGCGGGGCCGGAGGCCGAACTCGACCGCGACCTCGGCGAGTACGTGCAGCGCATCGCCCCGCCCGAGGGGCTGGACGCCGTCCTCGCCGCCCATCTCTCCCACCGGATCGGCGAATCGCAGGCCGAACTCGTCCTCGCCGCGGACGGCGTCACCGAACTCGCCACCGAACTGCTGGACCAGGGCGCCGCCTGCCGGATCGCCGCCCAGCTGGCCTGGATCCTCGAACAGGAGCACCGCGCCGGCGCCGTCGACCCGCGGCGGATCCGCTCCCGCATGGAACAGACCGGCGGGGAGGGCCCCGAGGAGTGGTTCGAGGGACTCGGCGACATGGGGCTGCGCACCCAGGCCATCGCCCTCGCCGTCCTCGGCGGACTGCCCCAGGAGTACGTGTCCCTGGCCGCGAGCTCGCTTCTCAACCGGTTCCGCAGCGACCGCGGCGTCCTCGCCGCCAGCGTCGAGCAAGGACCCGTACCGCTGCGCCAGGACCCCTTCAGCCAGTCCCGCCGGCAGTTCGCCGAGAAACTCCGGGCGCGCACCTACTCCGCCGTCACCCGGGGCGACTTCGGCTGGCTGCCGTGCACCGTCGCCGAGTACCGCAACCTCGACTACCCGGCGCGGATCATCCGGCACGTCTGGTCCGAGTACCGCATCCAGCAGGAACTCATCGCCTGGCTCGGCGAGTTGGTTGACCGGCCCTCGCAACAGGTGCGCAGCTTCACCGGTACCGCGCTCGGCCTGATCGCCACCGAGTCCTTCGATCACATCGCCACCCAGATCTTCCCCGGCTGGGTCATGGACGAGGACGCCGGCTCGCTGCGCCGCGAGGCCGTCGCCTATGCCCTGCGCGTATGTGCCCGCGACCCCGCGCTGCGCACCGGCGTGCGCAACCTCGTCGACGGCTGGTACATGAGCGGCACCTGGCAGTTCCAGGCCGCGGCCGCCCGCGCGTACGGCCTGTGCCTCGGCGGCGCCGACCTCCCGACGGCCGTACAGACCCTCACCCGGCTCGGCACCGTCGACCACATCCAGGTCGCCATCGAGGTCGGCGACGCCTTCGCCGACCTGATGGAGGAGGACGTCGACGCCCACGCCCCCGTGGTGCTGCGCGCCATCGCCGAGATGTCGCACGAGCCCGCCAGCCGCCCCTCCGGCCACCTCGCGTTCCTCATCCTCGCCGACGCCCTGGCCACCGACGAGCCGGCGGCGGGCGGCGCCCCTCCGCGCAGCCGCCCCACCCTGCTGCGGCTGGCCGCACAGACCCCGCCCGGCGGCGAACTGCGACGCCTGCTCGGCTATCTGTGGTCCGAGGTGATCAGCGGCGAACTCTTCGCCGACCAGGCCGGGACCGTGCTGGAGGCCTGGGCCGCCCAGGCCGAGGCCGACCCCCAGCTCCTCGACGACCTGGTCCGCACCCTCGTGGAGGACGTGGCGGCGCGCAGTCCCCGGGCCGGAATGCTCCTGGAGCGCTACGCCCGGCACTGGACCGACCGCGACCGTTTCCGTCCGCTGCCCCGCTCCGCCATGGTCCTCGGCGCCCGCCTGCGAGGCGCCCCACCCGCCAGACCCACTCAGCCAGGAGGTGGCCGGTGACCGAGCCGGTCTCATTGATCGTCAACCGGAGTCCGGTGCCCCGCATGGCGGTGGGGCCCACCAAGGCGACCCAGCCGCACCTGGCGGTCGTGTACGCCACCGCCTCGGGCGAGGTGGAGTGCTTCGAGGGCCGCCCGATGACCCCCTCGCAGCAGGTCTTCTCCAAGTACCGCACCCGCTACGAGGTCGACCTGCGCGGCTACCGGCGCAGCGCCGTCCTCGGCAGGAACCCGCTGGTCTCCCGGGACGGCGTGCACGCCTTCGAGGTGAAGGTCGACTTCGGCTTCCGCGTCGACGGCTGGGACGGCGCCAAGAACCTGGTCCGCTCCGGCATCGACAACCCGCTGCCCCTGGTGCACAACTACCTCATCAGCCTGTTCCACGGCGCCGGACAGCGCTTTGCCATCGAGGACTCCTTCGGCCTCCAGCACTACCTCGGCCAGCGGTGCGGGCAGCAGGTGACCCTCGCCGAAGGGCTGGTCATATACGGCTGCCAGGTGTCGGTGCAGCCCGACGCCAAGTCCAAGGCCTACCTGGAGTCCCTGATCGAGGCGGGCCGCCGGGAGACGCTGGGCCAGGCCGAACACGTGCCCAACATGGGCGATGTGCTGCGCGAGGGCCAGATCGCGGCCAAGAAGCAGGAACAGGGGATGGAGGCCGCCGCCCGGCAGGCCGAGGCCCTCAGGCATGTCGCCATGGACAGCGAGGGCCTGATCCGGCAGTACATGAACACGCATCCGGAGGACGCCGCGGGCGCGTTCGACATGCTGCGCAAGCTGGAGGAGGCCCGCTTCGCCACCGCCGAGCTGCAGAACCAGCGCGCGCTGGCCCTCTTCCAGGCGATGGCCGACAAGAACCTGGTCCAGGCGGGCGACCTGGAGGTGATGCGGCAACTGCTGACCGACGTGGTCGGCCGCGCCACCGGCGGCGCGACCCAGCTCCCCGCCGCCACCACCCCGCAGCTGCCCGGCGCCCGGCCCTGGGACGCCCCGGCCGCCCAGCTCCCCTCGGCGTCCACCGCCGGATCCGCCCAGACACAGACCCAGGCCCAGCCGCCGCCGTCTCGTCCCGCGGGCCAAGGCCCCGGGTTCACCGTCCAAGGCCCCGGGTCAACCGTCCAAGGCCCCGGATCCACCGTCGTGGGCGACCCCCTTCCTCCGTACGCCGGACGGCCCGCCGTCCCCACCTACGCCGCCCTGATCTATCTGGTGCTCGACGAGTCCCTCGACCGCGACAGCCTGCAGGAGCTCAACCGGGGCCTGAACGACCTGCACTCCGCGCTCTCCGGCGCACCGGAGGTCGCCAGGTCCGTACGCCTGTCCGTCCTCGGCATGGCCGCCACCGCCGAGCCGCGGCTCCAGCTGGAGACCGTCACCCACGGCACCCGGACGCCCATCCTCACCGGCCGCCCGGGGCTGTCGTACAGCAGTGCCTTCCAGCTGCTGAAGACCGTGGTCGGGCAGGACGTCGCCGTCGTCAAGGGCGAGGGCGTCCAGGTGCTGCGGCCGATCGTGTACTTCCTCACCGGCGGCGTCCCCGACGAGGGCAACGGCTGGCGCGAGGCCCATGAGCGGCTGACCGACACCGGCGGCAACCCGGCCGCGCCGAATGTGATCGCCCTCGGCCTGGGCCGGGCCGACGCCTTCGCCGTCCGTGCCGTCGCCACCCGGCCCGAGTTCGGCTTCATGGCACCGCCGAACCAGGACGCCGTGTCGGCCGCCCACAGCTGTGCCGCGTTCCTGCGCGACAGCGTCGTCGGCTACGCCCGGCGCCTGGCCTCCGGCGACCCGCAGTTCTCGGTCAACCCGCCCGACGGCTTCCGGCGGGCCGAGGACGCCTACTGACCCACGCCACCTCCCACGCAGTCAGTCCCACCACGCAAGAACGGAAAGACGATGATGGAAAGCAACCGGGGGCACTTGCTCCCCATCTACGTCCTGGCCGACGAGTCGGGCTCGATGACCGAGCACATAGACGACCTCAACGACGGCCTGCGCTCACTGCACCAGGCGCTGCTCGGCGAGCCGATGGCCGCGGCCAAGGTGCGCTTCTCGGTCCTGGGCTTCTCGGACGACGTGGTCGAGCGGGTCCACCTGGTCGACCTGCGCAGCGCCAATGAGTTCCCGCTGCTGCGCACCCGCGGCATGACCAGCTACCTCGCTGCCTTCGAGGACCTGATCAACCGCATCCCGGGCGATGTCAACGCCCTCAAGAGCGAGGGCTACCAGGTGCACCGGCCCGCGGTGTTCTTCCTCAGCGACGGACTGCCCAACCACGGCGAGGACTGGCAGGACGCCCACCGCAGGCTCACCGACCGCTCGGTCACGCTCGGCGCGCCGAACATCATCGCGTGCGGCATCGTGGACGCCGACGCGCAGACCATCAACCAGGTGGCCACGGAACCGCAGTTCGGGTTCGTCGCCAACAAGGGCGTCGACGTGGGCGGGGCCATCGCGAAGTTCTGCACCGCCCTCACCAAGAGCGTGATCTCCTCGGGCCGTTCGCTGGGCTCGACGTCCCCGCAGCTGGTGGTCGACAAGCCGGAAGGCTTCACCGTCGCGATCGATGTGATCTGACGTGACGTGGTTCCCCAACCGGCACCCCGACGACGACCGGGACGGGCAGCGGGCCGTACCGCCGCCTCCCCGCCCCGCTCCCGACCTGTACCCGCAGCAGCCGGCCGAGTCCTACGACCGGCCGGAGCCGGCGGGCTCCTACTCCCACGACTGGCAGCCGGGCCGGCCCTGGCCGCCCGTCGGACAGCCCGCCCAGCCGCCCCAGCCCCCCGACCCGGCGCCGGCTTCCGCCGCCCGGTCCGACGCCTTCGCCGAGGGATGGCAGACGATCAGCGTGGACGGCGCCGTTCCCGAGTTCGACCCGAAACCGCCGATCGGCGCTCTGTCGTACCGCCCCGACACCGTCTGCGACGGCTGGTCCACCGACGCGCTCGACCTGCGGCTCGCCTCGGTGCGCGGCTACGCCCACCGGGCCGAGGGCCGGCCTCGTGAGGACGACGCGGCGGCGGCCTGGGACGAGCGCACCCGCACCGTGGTGTTCGCCGTCGCCGACGGTGTCTCCGACGCCCGCCAGCCGCACATCGGCTCCCAGCTCGCCTGCCGCAGCGCGGTCGACGAGATGCTCGGCCAGGTGCGTGCGAGCGGCGGGTTCGTCACCGACTGGCCCAAGCTGCTGAGCACCGTCCACTGGCAGCTCCGTGTGCAGGCCCGCCGGCTGCTGCACCAGGAGGACGCCACCGTCGACGAGACGGCCGACCTGCTGGCCACGACCCTGGTCGCCGGGGCGGCCACGCCCACCCCGGCGGGAGTACGGGTGGCGCTGGTGTCGGTCGGCGACTCCGGGGTGTGGCTGATCAAGAACCGGGGTCTGTATCCGCTCCAGGGCGGCAAGGCGGTCGGGGCGGACGGCCTGGTCTCCTCCGCCGTACGGCCCATGCCGTACGTTCCCGCCGAGGTCGTCCCGTTCGAGTACGTCCTGGAGCCCACCGGCGTGCTGCTGATCGGCACGGACGGATTCGGCGACCCGGTCGGCGACGGGCGGGGTGTGGTGGCCCAGCTGCTCTGCCGTGAACTGGAGCGCCCGGTACCGCCGTTGGGCTTCGCCCATCTGCTCGACTTCTACCGGGAGACCTTCGACGACGACCGCACGCTGGTGGCCCTGTGGCCGCGCGGGGGCGCGCCGGGGGGTCCGCGATGAGCGGGGTCACGGTGCCCTGGGTACTGCCGGACAAGCTGGGCAGATACACCGGGCACAAGCTGGGCGACGGCGGCCAGGGCATCGTGTACGGGGTGCCCGACCCGCCGGGCAAGTTCGCCGGCGAGTATCTGGCGTACAAGGAGTACCGGCCGACGGAGGCGTACGACAGCGACGTCCTGTACGACATGGTCTGCTTCCGCCGGCTGCTGTCCCCGGCCGACCGCGCCTTCCTGGACGAGCGGCTGACCTGGCCGCTCGCCCTGGTGTATCTGGGCGACACCCCGACGGACCCCCGCCCGTCGCGGAACCCGCGCACCAGGGTGGTCGGCTTTCTGATGCGGCGCGTGACCCAGGACTACGAGCTGCGCATGCCGAGCGGCGAGGTGAAGCTGCAGGCGCTGGAGTTCCTGCTCAACCCGGACGGCTATATGACCCGGGTCGGCCTGTACGTCGACGACGCGCACCGCGTGGAGCTCCTGCTCGACCTGGCCCGCACGCTCGACTGGCTGCACCGGCGTGGGGTGGCGGTGGGCGACCTCTCGCCGAAGAACGTGCTGTTCACCCTGCGGGGCCAGGCCCGCTGCCGGTTCATCGACTGCGACTCGATGCGCTACACCGGCAAGAACGTGCTCAAGCAGGTGGAGACCACCGGCTGGGAGGTGCCGGAGCCGGAGAAGGCCACGGTCGCCTCCGACTCCTGGAAGTTCGCTCTGCTCGCCGCGCGGGTCTTCAACCGGGACCAGGACAGTCCCGACCTCGGCCCGCTGCGGGCCGTCTCCACCGAGCTCGCCCAGCTCGCCAGCCTCGGCCAGAACCGCGACCCACAGCGACGGCCGCCGATGTCCGAGTGGCTGACCACGCTGGAACTGGTGCACAACCGGGTCAAACGAACGCGCCGCGCCACGGCGCACACCACTCGGCCGCCGGCCCCGAACCCGACGCCCGTCAACCCGTACCGGTCCCAGCAGCAGCCGGTGTCCCCTCCCCAGGGGTTCACCTTTCCCACGCAGCCGCAGACCCGCCGCCCGGCCCAGAGCGGCTCGATGGGCAACAGGGTGGCCGGCTGGCTGCTGGGCGCGGTCCTGGTGGGCGGCCTCGTCGGCTACGCCGCGACCCACATGGACTCCACGGGTGCCTCGGCGACCCCGCCCTCGAGCGGGCCCTCGGCGACGGCCACCGATGACATCCACACCAGCGGTGACTCGGACGACGGCGTCAACACCCCGGACGCCGGCGAGGACACCCCGTCCGACCGGGCCGCGGCCCCCGGAGCCACCGTCGACTACTCCCAGGTCGCGGACGACCCCGAGGCCGAGGACGTGGCCGCCCTGTTCGCACGCTTCTTCGGCGCGATCAACAAGCACGACTACGACACGGCCCTGAGCCACTACGACCCGAACACCTCGGTGGTGAACCTCGGCTCCACGTCCGCCCGGAACCAGTGGAAGGACGTCATGTCCACCACTCAGGACAGCGACTTCGTGCTGAGCGACCTGTCCTCGGACGGCACCTACACGCTGGCCACCTTGAACTTCACCAGCCATCAGGACGCCGGATACGGCCCCGCCTCAAGCCCGTCCGACACCTGTGACCAGTGGACGATCACCTACCAGCTGACCGACTCGAACGGCTATCGGATCTACAAGGCGCCCAGGGACGGGGTGAGTTACACCTCCTGCTGACCCTCACCCACCGAAGGCCTGCGCCTTCAGCTGATCCACCGACCGGATCGAGAGCGACTGACGCCCCGTCACTATCCAGCCCCTGGCCCGCCATTGTTCCAGCACGCGGCTCACCGTGCGCCGGGAGGTCAGCAGCAGGCCGGCCAGGTCGTCCTGGGACAGGGCAAGGGCGAGACGGCGGCCGGTGCCGTCCGGCTCCGGCATGCCGCACCGCTCCACGAGGTCGAGCAGGAGGGCGGCGAGCCGGGCGGGCACCGGCTCGGTGATGCCGACGCGCTGGAGGTCGGCCTCGCGCAGCCGCCGCGACAGGGTCTGTTCCAGGGCGGCGGCGATGCCGGGCCTGGCGCGGGCGAGGATGTGGAAGCGGACGGCGGGCAGCTGCAGCAGATCGGCCGGGGTCGCCGCGACGAGCGAGGCCGAGCGCCGCCCGCTCTCCACCGAGGCCTGCTCGCCGAGGAGTTCGCCGGGACCACGCAGCGCGAGCAGGGCCCGGTAGCCGGCGTGCGACTGGGCGACCACCTTGACCCAGCCGTGCACCAGCACGACCAGATGGTCCGAGTCCTCGCCCTGCGTCAGAAACTGCCGCTCGGCCTCCACCACGACCCGGGTCGCCGCCCGGAGCAACGCGGTCCGGTCATCGGCGTCGAGTGCCTCCCAGAAGGGCGCGGGGCGAAGAGCCACGGCGGTCAGCCCAATGGCCGCGGGGGCAGGGGTCCGAGTGCGGACGAGCGCCGCGCCCACCGCCCCACGACCCGTATCGAACCCGTCTTCGTCATGCCCCACCCTCCCGTCGTCGGGCCACCGTACCGGGACCGCACCAGTGTGACCCGATCAGGCGTCGGCGGCCCACTCCCGGAGCTCGGCCCTGCTCTCGAAGGCGGCGACGTCCTTGTCGTGCGGATCGCTGGTGTACTGGTGGAAGAGCCACTTGGCCTTGATACGGGGCTTGCCCGCGGTGACGTAGTCGGCGATCCAGAGGCCGTCACCGGCGTACGAGGTGACGTCGACGTCCAGCCAGTAGTTCCGGTTGGCGTACAGCACGACCTTGTTGTCCGGCCGGAGTTCCTTGACCTTCCGGATGAACAGGTCCTTCTCCGCGTTGCTCGCATGCGTTCCGTCGCTCGTCGTCTCCCAGTCGACGGCGAGGATGTCGCCCGCCCGCTCGGGGGCGTGCCCGACGAAGTACTCGGCCTGCGCGGTGAGATGGCCGGGCCACAGGAAGTGGTAGAAGCCGACGACCAGTCCGGCGTCACGGGCGGTCTTGGTCTGGGCGGCGAGTCTCGGGTTGACGTACGAACGCCCCTCCGTCGCCTTGATGAAGGCGAAGGAGAGGCCGTCCGTGTCGTACGAGGAGGACTGGAACGCGCTCACGTCGATGCCGTGCAGCATGCGGGACTCCCTGAAGTGCCAGTGGGGGGACAGGAGCTGATGTGTTGTCAGTCCCACCTTTGCACGTGTGATCCGTACGCGCGCCGGGATTCGTCAGCTTCGGGATGTCACCGATCCCAGTACCGACGCCGACTTGGCCGACCAGTCGGAGGTGATCATGCTCGCGTGGTCCCCCGCCAGCAGCGACAGCCGGGCGGCGACCTCCGCGTCCGTGGGGGCGGTCGACGAGATCGCCGGGGACACGCCGTCCGCTCCCGTCGTGATCAGGAAGTAGTGGTTCGTGGAGTAGAAGGACGTGTCGTAGGCGCTGTTCACATAGGTCGCCGCGTCACCGTCGAAGAACACGAACCAGGGGCGGATCGAGGCGTCGTAGCGGCCGGTGCGCGGGTCGCCGTTCGCCGCGCCGAGCACCGCAGGGAAGGCCTGGGCCGCCGAGATGCGCCCGGCCGCGTACAGGTCGCGCAGATGGTCGCCGTACTCCTCGTCCGTCCAGTAGCTGTCGAAGGGGTTGGCCTGCTCGACCGTGCCCGGGATCAGCTCGAAGAGGAACTTGCCCCTGAGCGCGTCACGAGTGGGCCAGGCGTTCGCCCTCGACGCCGCGTCGAGCGTGGAGTAGCTCGAGCCCAGCAGGTCGGACGGCTTGTAGACGCTGCCGCCCAGCTTCTGCGACACCAGCGTGTCGAACTCGTCCGGGCCCATGCCCGCCTTGCCGTTGAAGCCCACCTTCATCTCGACCTTGAACACGATGGGCGGGTGGTCCGGGTGGAGCTGGTTCCAGGCCGCGATGTTGTCCAGGCAGGAGCCGAAGTCCTGGTTGCGGGCCTTGCTGTACAGCTCGCCCGGGGTCTTCGCGGCCTCGCAGTTGTTGTTGTTCCCCAGCGGGTTGCTGTGACTGACCCGCCAGCGGTGCGTGAGGCTGTCGACGTAGACGTCGAGTTCGAGCAGCGAGGCGCCGGAGTCCAACGCCTGTGCGAAGTACGTGTACTTGGCCTTGTCGTACGCGTTGTGCGTGCCGATCGCCGTCGTCTCGGAGAACTTGGGCGACGCCGCGTGGGCGTTCGCCGGAACCGCCATCAGCAGGGCGGCGGCACCCAGCAGCGCCGCCGCCCGTCTCACCACACCAACCGAGCGCACGTGTCAACTCCCCTTCGTTGTCGCCGAGTTGGCGGCAGCGTAGGGGAATGCGATTACTGCCCGGTAGCCCCGGGAGGAACATCAAAAAGAGGAGAGCCGGCCGGTCAGCACTCGATGATGTTCACGGCCAGTCCGCCGCGGGCCGTCTCCTTGTACTTGACGGACATGTCCGCGCCGGTGTCCTTCATGGTCTTGATGACCTTGTCCAGGGACACCTTGTGGGAGCCGTCGCCGCGCATGGCCATACGGGCGGCCGTGACCGCCTTCACCGCGGCCATGCCGTTGCGCTCGATGCACGGGATCTGGACCAGTCCGCCGACCGGGTCACAGGTCAGGCCGAGGTTGTGCTCCATACCGATCTCGGCCGCGTTCTCGACCTGCTCGGGGCTGCCTCCGAGGACCTCGGCGAGGGCGCCCGCGGCCATCGAGCACGCGGAGCCGACCTCGCCCTGGCAGCCGACCTCGGCACCGGAGATGGAGGCGTTCTCCTTGAAGAGCATGCCGATGGCGCCGGCGGCCAGCAGGAAGCGGACCACACCGTCCTCGTCGGCGCCGGGGACGAAGTTGATGTAGTAGTGCAGGACCGCGGGGATGATGCCCGCCGCGCCGTTCGTGGGGGCGGTCACCACACGGCCGCCGGCCGCGTTCTCCTCGTTCACCGCCATCGCGTAGAGCGTGATCCACTCCATCGCGTGGGCCAGCGGGTCGCCCTCGGCGCGCAGCTGGCGGGCGGTGACGGCCGCCCGGCGCTTGACCCGCAGCCCGCCCGGCAGGATGCCCTCGCGGGACATGCCGCGGGACACGCACGCCTGCATCACGCGCCAGATGTCCAGCAGGCCCTCGCGGATCTCCTTCTCGGTGCGCCAGGCCCGCTCGTTCTCCAGCATCAGCGAGGAGATCGACAGACCCGTCTCCTTCGTCAGGCGCAGCAGCTCGTCGCCCGTGCGGAAGGGGTACTTCAGAACCGTGTCGTCCAGCTTGATCCGGTCGGCGCCGACCGCTTCCTCGTCGACGACGAAGCCGCCGCCCACCGAGTAGTACGTCTTCGAGAGCAGCTCCGTGCCCTCGGCGTCGTACGCCCACAGGGTCATGCCGTTCGCGTGGTACGGCAGCGTCTTGCGGCGGTGCAGCTTCAGGTCGTCGTCGAAGGAGAACGCGATCTCGTGCTCGCCGAGGAGACGGATCCGCCGGCCCGACTTGATCTCCTCCACCCGCTCGTCCGCCGTCTCCACGTCCACCGTCCGCGGAGACTCGCCCTCCAGGCCCAGCAGCACCGCCTTGGGCGTGCCGTGGCCGTGGCCCGTGGCGCCGAGGGAGCCGTACAGCTCGGAACGTATGGAGGCGACGGACTCCAGCAGTCCCTCGTTGCGCAGCCGGCGGGCGAACATGCCTGCCGCGCGCATCGGCCCCACCGTGTGGGAGCTGGACGGGCCGATGCCGATCGAGAACAGGTCGAAGACCGAGATGGCCACGGTGACTCCTCAGTACGGGGGGTGGTGCGAAGGGGTGGGGCACCGCGCCCACGGAAGAAACGTGCGCCTCCAGTGTGCGCGGTGCCTGCGCCGGGGTGAACTACTTGGAGAGCCCCGGGTACAGCGGGTGCTTGTCGGCCAGGGCCTTGACCCGGGCCTTCAGGGCCTCGGCGTCGTAGGACGGCTTCAGCGCCTGCGCGATCACATCCGCGACCTCGGCGAAGTCCTCGGCCGTGAAGCCGCGGGTCGCCAGGGCCGGCGTACCGATCCGCAGGCCGGAGGTCACCATCGGCGGACGCGGGTCGTTCGGGACCGCGTTCCGGTTGACCGTGATGCCGACCTCGTGGAGGCGGTCCTCGGCCTGCTGGCCGTCCAGCGCGGACTCGCGCAGGTCGACCAGGATCAGGTGCACATCGGTGCCGCCGGTCAGGACGTTGACCCCGGCTTCGCGGGCGTCGGCCGCGGTGAGCCGCTCGGCCAGGAGCTGCGCGCCCTCGACCGTACGGCGCTGGCGCTCCTTGAAGTCCTCCGAGGCGGCGACCTTGAAGGAGACCGCCTTGGCCGCGATCACGTGCTCCAGGGGACCGCCCTGGAAGCCCGGGAAGACGGAGGAGTTCAGCTTCTTCGCGAAGTCCTTCTTGGCGAGGATGATGCCGCCGCGAGGGCCGCCCAGCGTCTTGTGGGTGGTGGAGGTGACGACATCGGCGTACTCGACCGGGTTCGGGTGCAGACCCGCCGCGACCAGACCGGCGAAGTGCGCCATGTCGACCCACAGATACGCCTCGACCTCGTCGGCGATCCGGCGGAACCCGGCGAAGTCCAGCTGCCGCGGGTACGCCGACCAGCCGGCGATGATCACCTTCGGGCGGTGCTCCTTGGCGAGCCGCTCGACCTCGGCCATGTCGACCAGGCCGGCCTCGTCCACGTGGTAGGCGACCACGTTGAACTGCTTGCCGGAGAAGTTCAGCCGCATGCCGTGGGTCAGGTGACCGCCGTGGGCCAGGTCCAGACCGAGAATGGTGTCGCCGGGCTGGGCCAGCGCGAAGAGCGCGGCCTGGTTGGCCGAGGCACCCGAGTGCGGCTGCACATTGGCGTACTCGGCGCCGAACAGCTCCTTGACCCGGTCGATGGCGATCTGCTCGGCGACGTCGACGTGCTCGCAGCCGCCGTAGTAGCGGCGGCCCGGGTAGCCCTCGGCGTACTTGTTGGTGAGGACCGAACCCTGGGCCTCCATGACCGCGGCCGGAGCGAAGTTCTCCGAGGCGATCATCTCGAGGGTGGACTGCTGGCGGAGCAGCTCGGCGTCGACCGCGGCGGCCACGTCCGGGTCGAGCTCGTGCAGGGGCGTGTTCAGGACGGACATACGTCTACGACTCCTCAGCCGGCGGTGTGGGCGGCGTACTCGTCGGCGGAGAGCAGGTCGGCCGGCTCGTCCGTGACGCGTACCTTGAACAGCCAGCCGCCCTCGAAGGGGGCCGAGTTCACCAGGGAGGGGTCGTTGACGACGTCCTCGTTGATCTCGGTGATCTCACCCGTGACCGGCGAGTACAGGTCGGAGACCGACTTCGTGGACTCCAGCTCGCCGCAGGACTCGCCCGCGGTCACCGTGGAGCCGACCTCGGGGAGCTGGGCGTAGACGACATCGCCGAGCGCGTTGGCCGCGAACTCGGTGATACCGACCGTCGAGACGCCGTCCTCGGCGACCGACAGCCACTCGTGCTCCTTGCTGTAGCGCAGCTGCTGGGGGTTGCTCATGGCCTGAATTCTCCTGTACGCGGGAATGTGCTGATGACTGGGGGAGTACTGAAACCGCAGGTGAGCAGGGGTGATGTGCCCGGCATCACAGCGGGCGGGCGCAGGGCCTGGCTGATCGGTCTTTACTTCTGGCGCTTGTAGAAGGGCAGGGCCACGACCTCGTACGGTTCGTGGCTGCCGCGGATGTCCACGCCGACACCCGCCGTACCGGGCGCGGAGTGCGCCGCGTCGACGTAGGCGATGGCGACGGGCTTGCCCAGCGTGGGGGAGGGGGCACCCGAGGTGACCTCGCCGATCACCGCGCCGCCGACGACGACCGCGTACCCCGCGCGGGGGACCCGACGCCCCTCGGCGACCAGGCCGACCAGGACGCGCGGCGGGTTCTGCTCGGCGCGGGCCGCGGCCTCGGTCAGCGCCTCGCGCCCCACGAAGTCACCCTCCTTGTCGAACTTCACCACCCGGCCGAGGCCGGCGTCGAAGGGCGTCAGGGAGGTCGTCAGCTCGTGCCCGTACAGCGGCATGCCCGCCTCCAGGCGCAGCGTGTCGCGGCAGGACAGGCCGCAGGGGACCAGGCCGACGCCCTCGCCGGCCTTGGTCAGCGCCTGCCACAGTTCCACGGCGTGCTCCGGCTTCACGAACAGCTCGAAGCCGTCCTCGCCGGTGTAGCCGGTGCGGGCGATCAGCGCGGGGACGCCGGCGACGGTGCCGGGCAGGCCCGCGTAGTACTTCAGGCCGTCCAGGTCGGCATCGGTGAGGGACTTCAGGATGCCGGGGGACTCGGGGCCCTGGACGGCGATCAGGGCGTAGGCGTCGCGGTCGTCGCGGACCTCGGCGTCGAAGCCGGACGAACGTTCCGCCAGCGCGTCGAGGACCACCTGGGCGTTGGAGGCGTTGGCCACGACCATGTACTCGGTCTCGGCCAGCCGGTAGACGATCAGGTCGTCCAGGATGCCGCCGTCGGCCTGGCAGATCATCGTGTAGCGGGCGCGGCCCACCCCGACGGAGGCGATGTTGCCGACGAGCGCGAAGTTCAGGAACTTCGCCGCCTCCGCGCCGGTCACGGTGATCTCGCCCATGTGCGAGAGGTCGAAGAGTCCGGCCTTCGTACGCACGGCGATGTGCTCGTCGCGCTCGGAGCCGTAGCGCAGCGGCATGTCCCAGCCGGCGAAGTCGGTCATGGTCGCACCGAGCGAACGATGCAGCGCATCGAGCGCGGTATGACGGAGTTCGGTACTGCTCATCGGTCGGTTGTCTCCCAAGGCATGACAGGCGAGGTCGTTCCTCCCCATCTGTCATCGGAACCTGAGAGGTTCGCCATGACCACCCCTATCAGGGACGGACACGGCTTGCACCTTGGGTGGAGCCGCCGTCACGGCGGCCCGCTTTTCAGATGTGCCTCGCCCGCGCGGTAACGGGGCCTGAGAGATTCAAGGGAGGGACTTGCTCCTTCGGCGCCCCGGCAGTGCTGCCGAGGACTCTCCCGCGCGGATTCAAACGGCCGGTATGCAGTTGGCGGCCACATCATTGCACGCCTCGCCCGCGCACGGCAGGTCGGCTTCTGTAACCGGGCTGTGGCAGTACGCGCATGAAAACGCGAGGCACCGGGCATTACCTTCTCTTTACGCTCGACGGGCAGGGGATTTCCGAGCCCAAGGGGAGGACGATCACGGTGAACAGGACCACGGCGTACGCCACGACCACGGGCATGGCACTGCCGAAGCGGCCGGCCGCCCCGGCCCGCGGGCGCTGCGACGAGCGCCCGGCACCGGTCGTCCGCGATCTGCGCGAGCGCGTCGGCCACAGCCCGCACGGCCTGCTCTTCGGGCCCCGCGACCTGGTCGTCATCACCGGCCTGCCGGGCAGCGGCAAGTCCACCCTGATGCAGCGTGCGGTCCGGGGCGCGCGCATCGACTCCCAGGACACCCGTGACCGCTGGGACGCCCGTATGCCCCGCCTCCTGCCGTACGCGCTCTACCGCCCCCTGGTCCGCCTCGCCCATTACGCCGGGCTGCGCCGCGCCCTGCGCTCCGGCGAGGGGGTCGTCGTGCACGACTGCGGCACCCAGACCTGGGTGCGCGACTGGCTGGCCCGCGAGGCCCGCCGCCGCGGAGGCACCCTGCACCTGCTGCTGCTCGACGTCACCCCGGACACCGCGCTGGAGGGCCAGCGCGAGCGCGGCCGCGGCGTCTCCCGCTACGCCTTCCTGCGCCACCGCACGGCAGCCGCCCGCCTCCTGCGCGCGGTGGAGCGGGGCGAGCTGCCCGCGGGCTGCGGCTCGGCGGTGCTGCTGGACCGGGCCGCGGCGGACGTCCTGCACCGGATCGGCTTCGCGGGGTGAAGCCGGGGTACCGGTACCCGCTAGCCTTTCCAGCCATACCAGTGGTTCCCAGCAGGCGGTAGGCAGATGGACTTCCCGGCGGACTTCCCCACGGACTTCCCGGCACAGGCACACCCCCATCCGCACGGCGGATGGCCCGGCAACGAGCTGGAGGAGGTGCTGTCGGCGTCCCTCGGCGTGCCGTCGGCCGGCGCCCGGATCGTCGAGGTCCTGAGCCGCAGTTTCGTGTGGATCCCGCTGCCCAGCGGCGGCGGCCCGCACAGCGGTCCCCTCGATCTGCCCACGATGGAGATCCACGGCCAGGTGTACGTCCCGGTGTTCAGCTCGGAGGAGCAGTTCCGCCAGGTCGTCGGCTCCCACATGTCGTACACCATCGCCCCCGCCGTGGAGTTCGCCCGCGGTCTGCCCCCGCAGGTCGGCCTTGCGGTCAACCCGGACGGCGTGGTCGGCGTCCCGCTCCCGCCGGACGCGGTCGCCGAGCTGTGCCGGGCGGGGCGCACCGAGCTCGACGGCCCTTCGACCGGCGGTCGCGTCCGCCTCTACGAACCCGACTGGCAGGACGACCCGGTCGACTTCCTCGCCGCGGCCTCGGCGGAGTTCGCCGAGACGGGCGTGGTCGCCACGGCCCGCCGCTGCCTCGCCGTGATCGAGACCGCGGACCCGGTGATGTTCGTGGGCGTCGAACTGTCCCAGTGGGAGGGCGACCTGCGCGCACTCCCGCTGGAAGCACTGGGCAAGGCCCTGGGGAAGGTCCCGGTGCCGTGGCCGGTCAACCTCGTACTGCTCGACGTGGCGGAGGACCCGGTGGGCCACTGGATGAGGGAAAACGTCAGGCCCTTCTACCAGTACGGCCACTGAAGCGCGCTTCGCCCACGCGCACCGGGTCCCGGGCCATCGGGCGCTTAAGCTGTTTCCATACGCGGGGCAACTTCTCGAAGGGGCGGTAAACCAGGTGAGCGCGAGCGGCAGCGGCACCGCGACCGGACAGGTCGAGCACATGCTGCGGCAAGTCACGCCCGGGCGTTACGACGCCTACGAGGCGCTGTTGCGCGCACTCGCGACGCCGTCCTCCGGCCAGGTCTGGATGCTCCTGTGGCACGGCCAGGCCGGCTCCCCGGACGCCCAGTACGGAAACATGGAGGTCGACGGGTACGGCTACGCCCCCTGCGTCACCTCCGCCCAGGAGCTGTCGGCCAGCGGCTGGAACCGGTCGTACGAGGTCGTCGACGGCCTCGACGTGGCCCGCACCCTCTACCCCGACCAGTACGGCCTCTGGCTGAACCCGCATGCGCCCGGCGGCGGCGTGGGCATCCCCTGGCTCGACCTGCGCCGTATCGCCACCGGACTGGACCGCCAGCCCGCCGGTCCGCTGCACCTGTCCGAACCGGCCATCGAGATCCCGCAGTTCTACGCCCTGCTGGCGCAGAACGCCCACCGCACCCCGGCGGTCCGCTCGCTGCGCCGGGCCTGGGTGCAGCCGGCGCTGGGGGCGCCGTACCTGGCCATCGGCCTGGACGTGTACGACACCTCCCCGCCGGCGGTCGACTCGGTGCGCGCGATGATGCAGCAGTCCATCGGCGCGGTCCCGGACGGGCTGCCGGTGTCGACGGTGGCGATGACGGACGAGTACGACCCGGTCGTGATGTGGATGCGGGCCGGCGCCCGCCCGTTCTACGACCGCGAGGCGCACGCGGCCGTGCCCCAGCACCAACTGCAGGCCCAGCACCCGGCCCCGGCCGCCAATTACGGTTACCCGCCCGCACCCGGCGTCCACTGACAGCACTGTGCCCGCCTCTCGGTCGAGAGACGGGCACAGTCATGTCACTCGGTAGCTGTCACCCGGTCACGGCTTCGGCGTGCACGCGTGCTTCGAGACGCACGTGGAGTAGAAGAGCTTCGCGGTCACGGCGTGGAACACACGGTAGTTCCTTAAGCGACACAAGGGTGACACCTCGACCCTCTTGTGTGATTGCCGTCACAGCCGGGTGGATGGCGCCGGATGGCGTTGGATGGCGCGGGATGGTGCGAGTTGGGATGTTTTGCGATGGAAGAACGCTACTTGTCGGCGTTCGATCCCCGTAACTCCCCGTCCGCATAACGGGTAACCACAGCCTGCATCACGGTTGCGCATCCATTCACGGTCAAGGCTGGCAACTGATCGCCGAAGCGTTGAAGACTCCCACTTCAAGGGGTTCGCCCCTGTGTACGACGGACTGAATGAGGCCGCTACCAGCGGCAAGTGCGGGCCGGCTACCGCCGGTTGAGAGGGGTCCCTGCCAGATGACGGCACCATTGCACGAGCCGACTGCGGAAGCGGCCCCGAGCGCGGCCGAGGAAGCGGCGGCTGCCGCTGCCGGCGACAAGGCCGTACAGGGACGTTCCCTGGGCCGCATCGCCTGGGAGCGCCTCAAGCGGGACAAGCTCGCCCTCACGGGTGGCGTGGTCGTGCTTGCCCTCATCGCGCTCGCCCTGCTCGCGCCGGTGATCACCAACCTGCTCGGGCAGGACCCGGACGCCTACCACGAGAACCTGATCGACCCGCTGTTCGGCACCCCCAAGGGGTCGCTGGGGGGCATCAGTGGAGACCACCTGCTGGGTGTCGAGCCGGTCAACGGCCGCGACATCTTCGCCCGCATCCTCTACGGTGCTCGGGTCTCGCTCCTGGTCGGCTTCCTGTCCGCCATGGTCGCCGTCGTTCTCGGCACCGTGCTGGGCATCCTGGCCGGCTTCTTCGGCGGCTGGGTCGACTCCGTCATCAGCCGCGTCATGGACGGTCTGCTGGCCTTCCCGCAGCTCCTGTTCACCATCGCCCTGGTCTCCGTCATGCCGAACGACATGCTCGGCCTGACCGGTTCCAGCGTGCGGGTGTTCGTGATGATCCTGGTCATCGGGTTCTTCGGCTGGCCGTACATCGGACGCGTGGTGCGCGGACAGACACTCTCACTGCGTGAGCGCGAGTACGTCGAGGCTGCCCGGTCGCTGGGCGCCGGGCGGTTCTACATCCTCTTCAAGGAACTCCTGCCCAACCTCGTCGCGCCCATCGTCGTGTACACGACGATGATGATCCCGACCAACATCCTCACCGAGGCGGCACTCAGCTTCCTTGGCGTAGGCGTCAAGCCGCCTACCGCCTCCTGGGGGCAGATGCTTTCGAGCGCGATCGACTACTACGAGTCGGACCCCATGTACATGGTGGTCCCTGGTGTGGCGATCTTCGTGACCGTTCTTGCCTTCAACCTCTTCGGCGACGGCGTGCGGGACGCGCTGGACCCGAAGGGCTCCCGCTGAACCGCCTTACCCCAAGCGTCCCGTGGCACTGCCACGGGGTCTCTCATCAATATCCGGAGGATCCGAGATCGTGACTACCCAACGCACCTCAGGGCGGCGGAAGCAGGCGTTGGCCGCTGCTGCCGCGGTCACCGCGCTGCTGACCACGGCGGCGTGCGGCGGCGGCAACAGCGATGACGGCGACAAGGGCTCGAAGACGGGCGCGGCCGGTTTCGACGCGGCCAACAACAAGGTTGCCCAGGCCGACCTCGCCAAGAAGGGCGGCACGCTGCGCTTCGGTGGTGCCCAGGACGCCGACTCGTGGGACACCACGCGCGGCTACTACGGCTTCATGTGGAACTTCGCGCGCTACTACAGCCGTCAGCTCGTCACGAACAAGACGGAGCCCGGCAAGGACGGCGCCACGCTGACCCCGGACCTCGCCACCGGTCTCGCCAAGGTCTCCGACGGCGGCAAGACCTACACGTACACCCTGCGTGACGGCGTCGCCTGGGAAGACGGCAAGCCGATCACGTCCAAGGACATCAAGTACGGCATCGAGCGCGTCTGGGCGCAGGACGTGCTGTCCGGTGGTCCGGTGTACCTGAAGGACGTCCTCGACCCCAAGGGCGCGTACAAGGGCCCGTACAAGGACTCCGCCAAGGACAAGCTCGGTCTGAAGGCGATCGACACGCCGGACGACAAGACCATCGTCTTCCACCTCCCGAAGGCCAACTCGGACTTCGAGGAGATGCTGGCCCTGGTCTCGGCGTCCCCGGTCCGCCAGGACATGGACACCAAGTCCAAGTACGGTCTGCACCCGTTCTCCTCCGGCCCGTACAAGTTCGCCTCGTACAGCCCGGGCAAGGACCTCACCCTGGTCCGCAACGACAAGTGGAGCCAGGCCTCGGACCCGATCCGCAAGGCCTACCCGGACAAGATCACCGTTCAGTTCTTCTCGGACGCCAACCAGCTGGACCAGCGTCTGCTCAACGGTGACCTGGACCTGGACATCAACCAGACCGG
This sequence comes from Streptomyces herbicida, assembly GCF_032656585.1. NCBI lineage: Bacteria > Bacillati > Actinomycetota > Actinomycetes > Kitasatosporales > Streptomycetaceae > Streptomyces > Streptomyces herbicida. The sequence goes on along the minus strand of NZ_JAUYWJ010000028.1, from coordinate 82,857 downwards.
CATGTCGCCGCAGGGCCGCACCACCGCCCTGAAGGAGCACAAGGCCAACCTGGACAACCCGGTCTCCGGCTACATCCGCTACGCGGTCTTCCCGCAGAGCGTGAAGCCGTTCGACAACATCGAGTGCCGCAAGGCCGTCATCCTCGGCGCCGACCACGTGTCGCTGCAGACCGCCCGTGGTGGCCCGGTCGCCGGTGGCGACATCGGCACCAACATGCTCCCGCCGTCCGTCGCGGGTGCCGAGGGCCAGAAGTACGACCCGTACAAGCTCGCGGGCGACAACAAGAGCGGCAACGAGGCCGACGCCAAGGCTGCGCTGAAGGCCTGTGGCAAGCCGAACGGCTTCAAGACCACCATCGCCGTCCGCAACAACAAGCCGGTCGAGGTGGCCACCGCCCAGTCCCTGCAGGCGTCGCTGAAGAAGATCGGCATCACCGCCGAGATCGACCAGTACGACGGTTCGCAGACCACCGGCATCATCGGCAGCCCTTCGAACGTGAAGAAGAAGGGCTACGGCATCATCATCATGGGCTGGGGTCCGGACTTCCCGTCCGTCCAGGGCTTCGGTCTGCCGCTGTGGGACAGCAAGTACATCCTGCAGAGCGGTAACTCGAACTACGCGCTGATCAAGGACAAGGCGATCGACGGCCTGTTCGACCAGTACGTCAACACGCTGGACGACGCGGGCAAGACCAAGATCTCCACGGAGATCAACCACAAGGTCATGGAGGGCGCGTACTACCTGCCCTTCGTCTTCGAGAAGTTCATCAACTGGCGCGGGGACAACCTGGCGAACGTGTACACCACCGACGGCTACAGCGGTATGTACGACTTCGTCAACCTCGGCCTGAAGTCAGCGAAGTAAACCCGGCACACCCGCCGAACGGCACGAAAGGCAGGTGAAGGCCGGCGACGCGTGATCGCGGGCCACCGGACGACCTCCGGTGGCCCGCGGTCCGCGGCGGGCCGAGAGCTGTGCTCGCTTACCTCATCAGGCGGCTGTTCGCCGCCGCAGTGATGCTCGTGGTCATCGTCATGGTGGTCTTCGGCATCTTCTTCCTCGTCCCCAAGTGGGCGGGCGTGGACATCGCCACGAGCTTCGTGGGCAAGCAGGCCGACCCGGCCGCCGTCGAAGCGGTACGCGTGAAGCTGGGACTCGGCGACCCGATCTACACCCAGGTCTGGCACTTCTTCAAGGGCATCTTCGCGGGCCGCACCTACGCGGCCGGCGGTGACGTCACCCACTGTGCCGCGCCGTGCTTCGGCTACTCCTTCCGCAGCGAGCAGGCCGTCTGGCCGGTGCTGACCGACCGCTTCCCGGTGACCCTGGGTCTCGCGCTCGGTGCCGCCGTACTGTGGCTGGTCTTCGGTGTCGCGGCGGGTGTGCTCTCCGCGCTCAAGCGGGGCAGCCTCTGGGACCGCGGCGCGATGCTCGTGGCGCTGTCGGGTGTCTCTCTGCCCATCTACTTCACCGGCATGCTCTCCCTGGCGGTCTTCGCGTTCGGTCTGAAGTGGATCGACGCGAAGTACGTGCCCCTCGACCAGAGCTTCGGCGGCTGGTTCGGCGGCATGATCCTCCCCTGGATCACCCTCGCTTTCCTCTACGCGGCGATGTACGCCCGGATCACCCGCGCCACCATGATGGAGATCCTCGGTGAGGACTACATCCGCACGGCACGCGCGAAGGGCCTCAAGGAGCAGGTCGTCATCGGCAAGCACGCCATGCGCTCCACGATGACGCCGATCCTGACGATGCTCGGCATGGACCTCGGCGCCCTCATCGGCGGCGCCATCCTGACGGAGTCGACGTTCAACCTGCCCGGTCTCGGCCGTGCCGTCCTCGACGCCATCAAGAACCAGGACCTGCCCATCATTCTGGGCGTCACCCTGATCACTTCTCTCGCGGTGCTCATCGCCAACCTGCTGGTGGACATCCTGTACGCCGTGATCGACCCCCGCGTGAGGCTGTCATGACCGAACTCAGCAAGACCGGAGCCGCCGTGGGCGAGCCCACCTCCGCGCACACCCCGACCGCCTTCCTCGAAGTGCGCGACCTGAAGGTGCACTTCCCGACCGACGACGGCCTGGTCAAGTCCGTGGACGGGCTCAGCTTCACGCTGGAGAAGGGCAAGACCCTCGGCATCGTGGGCGAGTCCGGCTCCGGCAAGTCGGTGACCTCGCTCGGCATCATGGGCCTGCACACCGCCGGCCAGTACGGCAAGCGCAAGGCGCGGATCTCCGGTGAGATCTGGCTGGACGGCACCGAGCTGCTGTCCGCGGACCCCGACCATGTGCGCAAGCTGCGTGGCCGCGAGATGGCGATGATCTTCCAGGATCCGCTGTCGGCCCTGCACCCGTACTACACGATCGGCCAGCAGATCGTGGAGGCGTACCGGACCCACCACAACGTCGACAAGAAGACCGCTCGCAGGCGGGCGGTCGAGATGCTCGACCGGGTGGGCATTCCGCAGCCCGACAAGCGCGTCGACAACTACCCGCACGAGTTCTCCGGCGGTATGCGTCAGCGCGCGATGATCGCGATGTCGCTGGTCAACAACCCCGAGCTGCTCATCGCGGACGAGCCGACCACCGCCCTGGACGTGACCGTCCAGGCGCAGATCCTCGACCTGATCCGTGATCTGCAGAAGGAGTTCGGCTCCGCGGTCATCATCATCACCCACGACCTGGGCGTCGTCGCCGAGCTGGCCGACGACATCCTGGTGATGTATGGCGGCCGCTGCGTCGAGCGGGGACCGGCGGACAAGGTGTTCTACGAGCCCCGGCACCCCTACACCTGGGGCCTGCTCGGCTCGATGCCGCGCCTCGACCGCGAGCAGCAGGACCGCCTGATCCCGGTCAAGGGCTCCCCGCCCTCACTGATCAACATCCCGTCCGGCTGCGCCTTCAACCCCCGCTGCCCGTACGCGGACATCCCGAAGGACGACGTCACCCGCACGGTCCGCCCCGAGCTGACCGAGGTCGGCAGCAAGCACTGGGCCGCCTGCCACATGAGCAAGGAGCAGCGGGAGCGTATCTGGACCGAAGAGATTGCGCCGAAGCTGTGAGTGACAAGAAAGCAGTGACGATTCCTGCGCAGAGCAAAGGCGCCGACCGCGCCGACGGCGAGGTCCTGCTGAAGGTCACCGGCCTGCAGAAGCACTTCCCGATCAAGAAGGGGCTGCTGCAGCGGCAGGTCGGCGCGGTGCACGCGGTCGACGGCATCGACTTCGAGGTCCGGGCCGGTGAGACCCTGGGCGTCGTGGGCGAGTCGGGCTGCGGCAAGTCCACGATGGGCCGACTGATCACCCGGCTGCTCGAACCGACCGGCGGCACGGTCGAGTTCGAGGGCAAGGACATCACGCACCTCGGTGTGGGGGGCATGCGCCCGCTGCGCCGCGATGTCCAGATGATCTTCCAGGATCCGTACTCCTCGCTGAACCCGCGCCACACGATCGGCACGATCGTCGGCGCCCCCTTCCGGCTGCAGGGCGTCGAGCCCGAGGGCGGCATCAAGAAGGAGGTCCAGCGGCTGCTGTCGGTGGTCGGTCTCAACCCCGAGCACTACAACCGCTATCCGCACGAGTTCTCCGGCGGTCAGCGTCAGCGCATCGGCATCGCCCGCGCGCTGGCCCTGAAGCCCAAGCTGGTGGTCGCCGACGAGCCGGTCTCCGCCCTGGACGTGTCGATCCAGGCGCAGGTCGTCAACCTGATGGACGACCTCCAGGAGGAGCTCGGCCTGACGTACGTGATCATCGCGCACGACCTCTCGGTCGTCCGGCACGTGTCGGACCGGATCGCGGTGATGTACCTCGGCAAGATCGTCGAGCTGGCGGACCGGGAGTCGCTGTACAAGGCGCCGATGCACCCGTACACCAAGGCGCTGATGTCGGCCGTGCCGATCCCGGACCCGAAGCGGAAGTCCGCGAAGAGCGAGCGCATCCTGCTCAAGGGCGATGTGCCGTCTCCCATCTCGCCTCCCTCCGGCTGCCGGTTCCACACCCGCTGCTGGAAGGCGACGGAGATCTGCAAGACGACCGAGCCGCAGCTCATCGAGCTGAGGCCCGGCCAGCGGGTCGCCTGCCACCACCCGGAGAACTTCGCCGACCAGGCCCCCCAGGACACGGTCCTCATCTCCGCCGCCAAGGAGGCGTCGGAGCTGGTGCCGGACGCCGTCCTGGAGGACTCGGCCGAGACGTCGGCCGCGGTGGCGGCAGCGGTCGCGGAGTCGGAGGCCGTGGAGGACAAGCCCGCGGTCGAGGCCGAGGCCGCTGCCGAGGCTCCCGCCGAGGACGACGAGGCGCCCGCCGCGGCCGACTCCCAGGAGTCAACCGACAAGTAACGCATGACAACTGGGCAAAGTCATGTACATGCCCGAACGGGAGAGCGCAGAGTCGACCGTGTCCGTCCACTGACAGACACACGCTCGAAGGGACGACTCATGGCACTCTCCCGTTCGGCACGTTTAGGCGCCGTCGCCACCGCGGCGGCCTCCTTCCTGGTCATCGCCGCCTCCTCCGCCCCCACCCCGGGCGCCCCCGGCATCGGTGACCCGTACTTCCCGCAGCTCGGCAACGGCGGCTTCGACGCCCGGCACTACGCCCTCGACATCGCGTACGACCCGGCCACCGGCCGCCTCGACGGCCGTACGACCCTCACCGCCCGCGCCACCCAGAAGCTCTCCTCCTTCGACCTCGACCTGCAGAAACTGGAGGTCACGAGGATCGCGGTGAACGGCAGACGAGCCGAGTTCACGCGCGACGGCGACGAGCTGACCGTCACCCCGCGCGGCACCCTGCCGAGGGGCCGGGACTTCACCGTCACCGTCACCTACGGCGGCGTCCCCCAACCCCTCGGCGGCCCCATCGTCTTCGGTTCCGACTACGGCTGGATGAAGACCGGTGACGGGGTCTTCGTCGCCTGCGAACCCAACGCGGCCTCCACCTGGTTCCCGTCCAGCGACCACCCCTCCGACAAGGCCGCCTACGACATCCGGATCAAGGCCCCCAAGGGCCTGACCGCCGTGTCCAACGGCCGGCTCGTCTCCACGTACGACAAGGGCGACTCGACGTACACCCACTGGCGCGAGAGCAGGCCCATGGCGACCTACCTCGTCACCGCCACCATCGGGAAGTTCGACGTGCGGACGGGGCGGACCCCCGGTGGCATCCCGATCTACGTCGCCATCGACCCGGCCCTCGTGGGCGGCAACGCCGTGGACGTGTACGCCGTCACCGCGGCCGCCACCGACTACTGGTCCCAGGTCTTCGGGCCGTACCCCTTCGAGGAGACCGGCGCGATCGTCGACGACATGCCCGAGGCGGGCTTCTCGCTCGAGGTGCAGTCCAAGCCCGCCTACTCGGCCGTGCGCAGCGAGACGACGATCGTGCACGAGCTGGCCCACCAGTGGTTCGGCGACTCGGTCAGCGTGGCCCGGTGGAAGGACATCTGGCTCAACGAGGGCTTCGCCACCTACGCCCAGTGGCTGTGGGCGGAACACCAGGGCACCCGCTCGGCACACGACTCCTTCCTCGCCGCCTACAACGTCCGCCCCGCCGACTCGGCCTTCTGGCAGATCGTGGTCGGCGACCCGCAGCGCGACACCATGTTCGCCTCCGCCGTCTACCAGCGCGGTGCGATGACGCTCCAGATGCTGCGGGAGCGGATCGGTGACGCGGCCTTCTTCAGGCTGCTGCCCGCGTGGACCCGGCTGCACCGCTACGGCAACGCGGACACGGACGACTTCATCCGGCTCGCGGAGCGGATCAGCGGACGGCAGCTGGACGATCTGTTCCAGTCGTGGCTGTTCACGACAGGTAAACCTGTCGTTTGATCCTTACATTGCAAGGTGCACCCCATTCTCTGGGTAAGAATAGAAGGGTGCTCCAGCAACTCTTCAGTCCCTCCGTCCAGCACACGCTCGACCTGGTCGGCATCTTCGTGTTCGCCATCTCCGGCGCGCTGCTGGCCGTCCGCAAGAACTTCGACGTGTTCGGCATCGCCGTCCTCGCCGAGGTCACCGCGCTGGGCGGAGGGCTGTTCCGGGACCTGGTCATCGGGGCCGTGCCCCCGGCCGCCTTCACGGACACGGGGTACTTCCTGACTCCGCTGCTCGCCGCGCTCCTGGTCTTCTTCCTGCACCCGCATGTGGAGCGCATCCAGGTCGCGGTCAATGTCTTCGACGCGGCCGGCCTCGGCCTGTTCTGCGTGGCCGGCACGACGAAGGCGTACGACTACGGCCTCAACCTCACCGCGTCGGCGACCCTGGGCCTGGCCACCGCGGTCGGCGGCGGTGTGCTCAGGGACGTGCTGGCCAACGAGGTGCCCTCGCTGCTGCGCTGGGACCGCGACCTGTACGCGGTCCCGGCGATCGTCGGCGCCACCATGGTCGTGCTGTGCATCCACTACGACGCGCTGACCCCGTTCACCAGCGGGCTCGCGGTCGTCACCGCTTTCGTCCTGCGCCTGCTCGCGATGCGGTTCCACTGGCGAGCGCCGCGTGCGTGGAATCGACGGTCGACGGTGACCGAGGAGTAGTCCCGGTCCTGACGTGGCTCTGGCCCATCTGCAGGGTCAGCCAGCGGAAGACCGTCGTCACCTGCGGTTTCCACAGCGCCATGGTGTGGCCGCCCGCGCTGCGCGGCACGAACGCCACGTGCACGGTCGTCGGCGCCTTGGCGACCGATTCGAGGGCCACGCCCGCCTCGTAGCCATCGCGGGGCTGGCCGGAGATGTAGAGGGCGATCCTGGGCGGAACGGCGGCCTTCTTGAGGATCAGGTAAGGATTGTTCTCGGCCCGCACCCTCGGGTTCTGCGCGGCCAGCGAGTTGCGCTCGCCGATCGGGTCGTTGTAGCCGGACATGCCGACCGCGGCCCGATAGCGGTCGGGGTGGGCGACCGCCAGCTTGACCGCACAGTGCGCGCCCGCCGAGTACCCGGCGACCGCCCAGCCACCCGGGGCGGGGTCGGCCCGGAAGTTGTCCATGACCATCTTCGGCACGTCGATGCTGAGCCAGCTGTCGGCGTTCACCTCGCCGGGGGTGTTCGCGCAGCCGGTGTCCACGCCGGCCAGCAGAGTGGTGCGGGGCGCCACCATGATGAACGGCGCCACCTGGCCGCTCTTCATCAGCGGCAGCAGCTGCTCGTGCGCCTTCAGCGCCCCGAACCAGGCCTTCGCCGAGCCGGGGTAGCCGGGCAGCACCTCCACCACCGGGAACTTCTTGTGCCGGTAGGCGGGTTCGTTGTACTGCGGCGGCAGCCAGACGTAGACCTCGGCGTCCACGCCGGACACCCGGCCCTTGAGCTGGGTGACGCGCACGCCGCCGGCCTGGCGCATGCCCGGTCCCTCGGCCGCCTTGAACGTCTGCTTCACTTTGGGCAGCTTCTTCACTGCTATCCCGCCGGTGCCGTCCCGGCCGAGGTCGGCGGCCTGCTGGACGTGGTTGCCGGTGCCGAACAGGTCGGCCCAGTTGTCGTACAGGTTGTTCTGGTTGTTGACCAGGACGAAGACCAGGGTGACGGCCGTGCCCTGGGCGAACAGCAGCATCAGGACCCGGGCCGTGGCGCGCAGGACCTTGGGTCCCCGCATCCTCGACCACAGGACGAGCGGCAGTATGAGGGCGACGACGGACAACACGACGGTCGTGTAGAGGAACGGAGTCCCGGTGAGGCTCATGTCCTCATAGAGGGGATTGAGCGACTCCGGGTTGTGGACGTGTCCTGACACTTACCGAGAAATTGCCGGAACCTCACCTGACAGGACGATCATCAGGTCATCCGCGCATCCTCCAAAGCTACCGCTTAGTAATTTCTTGTTGTACCGTTCGAGCATGCCAGAAGCAGCTACCGCACCCTCCCCCGCTCTCGGCTTCGCTCGAGCCGGGGGACCCCCGTCGCGGGCCGTGATCGGCGACAGCGAGTTCGACCGCGACACCGCGGTCACCCGGCGCGAGCCCGGCGTCTACGACATCGACCTCTCGGCCGGCTGGACGATCATCAGCGCCGTCAACGGCGGCTATCTGCTGGCCGTCCTGGGCCGGGCCCTCGCGGACGCCCTTCCGCACCCGGACCCCTTCACCATCTCCGCGCACTACCTGACGGCGTCCCAGCCGGGTCCCGCGGTGGTGCGCACCGAGACCGTGCGCTCCGGCCGCGGCCTCTCCACCGGCCAGGCCTCCCTCTTCCAGTACGACGAGCAGGGCAACGAGGTCGAGCGCATCCGCGTCCTCGCCTCCTACGGCGACCTCGACAGCCTCCCCGACGACGTCCGTACGACGGCGACGCCGCCCGCGATCCCACCCTTGGACCAGTGCTTCGGTCCCGCTGACGGTCCCGCCCCGGTCGACGGCAGCTCCGCCATCGTCGACCGTCTGATGCTCAAGCTCGACCCCTCCACCCTGGGCTGGGCCCTGGGCGCGCCCTCCGGCAAGGGGGAGATGCGCGCCTGGTTCGGCCTCGCGGACGGCCGCGACGCCGACCCCTTCTCCCTCCTCCTCGCGGTGGACGCCCTGCCGCCCACCGCGTTCGAGATCGGCCTCAAGGGCTGGGTCCCCACGGTCGAACTCACCGTCCATGTGCGCCACCGCCCGGCCCCGGGCCCCCTGCGGGTGTCGATCACCACCCGCAATCTGGCGGGCGGCTTCCTGGAGGAGGACGCCGAGGTCTGGGACAGCAAGGACCGCCTGGTCGCCCAGTCCCGCCAGCTGGCCCGCGTCAGGCTGCCCTGATCGGCGCACGCCCCAGCCAGGCCGCCAGCCGCCCGTAGGAGTCGGCGCCTTCGGGGGCCGGCCGGGCCGCGGCGAAGGGGGTCTCCGAGTCGCGTTCGGGGTCGGGCAGTACACGCCGGGCCGTGGCGAGCGCGACCTCGGCGAGCTCCGGGTCGAGCTCGTGCGGGTGGCCGAGGGACTCGGCGAGGTCCCAGGTGTGGGTCACCAGTTCCATCAGGTATCCGGACAGGGCCGCGTGGCCGGGGGCCTCGCCCCAGGGCACGCGGACCATCGCCGCCATGCGCTCGTCGGGAGCCCAGGCCTTCAGGACCCGCTCCCGGATCTCGTCGTACGCGGCGGCCCACGCATCGTCCTCGACGCCGTCCGCGAACGGGTGCACGGCCATGCCGTCGCCGCCCTCGCCGACCACCGCGATCCGCCGGGAGCCGCCGACGACGTGGCTCAGCAGGGTGCGGACGTCGAACTCGGTGCAGGGCGTCGGTCCGTCCAGCTGCTCGGGCCGGACGGTCTTGATGAGGGCGGCCGCCTGTTCGGTGGCGCGGGCGTAGAGCGGACGGGGGTCCATGGGCAGGGCGTTCGTGGCGTTCATGCGAGCCTCTCCTTGGGTCGGTGCGTCGAGGATCGGCGGATAACCTGACAGTTTCCGTCAACATTTGCGTCCGGGCCGCGAGCGGCGCGATCGTGGTCGGGTGAAGTCCGACCGCCTGCTGTCGATCCTGCTGCTCCTGCAGACCCGGGGCCGTGTCCCGGCGCATGAACTCGCCGACCGCCTCGAGGTGTCGGTGCGCACCATCTACCGTGACATCGAGGCCCTGTCGGCCTCCGGCGTCCCCGTGTACGCCGAGCGCGGCCGGCACGGCGGCATCGAACTCCTCGCCGGATTCCGCACGGACGTCACCGGCCTGACCGCCGACGAGTCCCGGGCCCTGTTCATCCTGGCCGCCCAGGGCGCGCACGCCGCGCTCGGTCTGGACGCGGCGCTCGGCTCGGCGCTGCGCAAGGTGATGGCGGCCCTGCCGGCGCCGTACCGCCCTGCCGCTGAGCTCGCGTCGCGGCGCATCCTGGTCGACGCCACGCGCTGGAAGGGCGGCCCGCAGAAGGCCGTCGACCTGGAGGTGCTGCAGGACGCGGTGTTCGCCGACCGGCGTCTGAGGCTGTGGTACCGGCACAGCGGGGAGCGGGAGGTGCGGACGTACACCGTCGACCCGTACGGCCTCGTCGCCAAGGCGGGCGTCTGGTACCTGGCCGCGGACCGGCGGGCGAAGCCGCAGCTGTTCCGGGCCGACCGGGTGCGCTCCGCGCGGCTGCTGGACGACCCGGTGCGGCGCCGGCCCGGTGTCGAACTCGCCGACGTCTGGGAGGTGCTGCGGCGCCAGGTCGAGGAGCGCCCGGCCGGGATCGACGTCACGGTGCGGGTCCGCAGGGACCGCCTCGACATGTTCCAGCGCATGACCGCCTCCTCGCTCACCGAACTCCCCGACGTCGAGGGTGACGAGGAGTGGGTGACCGCGCGGCTGTCGTACCCGTTCGTCCCTGCTGCCCGCCAACTCCTCGCGTTCTCGGACTCGGTGGAGGTGCTCTCCCCGCCCGAGGTGCGCGCGGAGCTCGCGTCCGCGGCCCGTTCTGTCACGGACCTGTACCGGGCGGCAGCCCGGGGGCACGACTGAGGGACCAGGTCAGCACGGTGACTTGGGGTGCGCTTTACCCGATTGACAGGCCATCGACAGGGCGGGCCCAAGAACGGCCCAAGCGCCGTTGATTGAGTGCCCGCCCCAAGACTTCCTCAGCATCCGTGGAGCTGTCTCATGAAGCGTGCACGCCTCGTCCCCGCCGTCGCCCTGCTGGCGCTGTCCCCGCTGCTGCTGACCGCGTGCGGTTCGGGCGACTCGTCGTCCTCGAACGGTACCTCCGGGCAGCAGGGTTGCCAGGCGCCGTCCGGCATGCCCTCCGGCGGTGCGTCGGGGCGCCCGAGCGGCGCCCCGTCCGGCGCACCCTCGGGCAGGCCGACCGGCCTTCCCAGCGGCACCCCGACCGGCCTCCCCTCGGGCATGCCGAGCGGTGGCCCGGGCGGCGGTCAGGGCGTACCGGGTGGCGGCCAGGGCGGCTGCGGCGGTCCGGGCGGCGCTCGGCCGGGCCAGGGGCAGCAGGCCCAGCAGGGCTGAGACGGGATTCCGTACGGCAGGGGCGGCGCGCTCGGTGAAGGGGCGCGCCGCCCCTGCCGCTGTGCCGGGGTCAGTCCAGCCAGTGGCGCCGGCCGAGGCTGATCAGCCGCAGCTGCCGGGCCGCGACCTGGGCGACGCGCTCCTGCTCCTCCTGCGAGGCCGAGGCCTCCAGGGCCTCCAGGAACAGGGAGGCCGTGATGAGCATCTGGTCGACGTAGAGGTGCGCGAGCATCAGCAGGTCGTCGTCGGTCCAGCCGACCGCCTCCGGGTCCTTGGCCAGCTCGGTCCGCACTTCCTCGGCGAACCTGGTCAGCTGGGCCCGGATGGCCTCCCGCACCGGCTGGACGCCGCCGTGCCGCTCGCGGGCGATGAAGCGGACGTGGGCGGGGTGCGTCTCCACGTGCCGGGCGATCAGACGGATGGCGCGGATGATGCGCTCGTCGCTGTCACCGGCCGTGGACACCGTGGTCCGCACCATCGGGTGCAGGCTGCCCAGCGCCTCGTCGACGAGGGCCACGCCGAGGTCCGCGGTGGAGCGGAAGTGCCGGTAGAAGGCGGTCGGGGCGACGCCGACGGCCCGGGTGACCTCGCGCAGGCCCAGGCTGCTCAGGCTCTGCCCCTCCAACAGGCCCAACGCAGCGTCCAGGAGTGCCTGCCGGGTCTTCTGTTTCTGGGCCTGCCGGATGCCGAGGGTGTGACTCATGTCATCCAGTTAACAACTGTTCTCTGGAATTGAAAAGCCGTAGGACGCGCTAGACTCAAAGTCAGTGAACAACTGTTACTACAACCGTTCACCGAAACTTCATGGAGGGGGGATCGAATCCCATGCTGTTCCTTGTCGCCGCGCTCATGCTGTTCGGTGTGGTGCTGGGCACCGTGGCCCACGCACCGCTGACCCTCAGCCTCGCCGTGGCCGCCGGCATCGCCGTCTGGCTCGGCATCTTCGCGCTGCGCGAGCGCCACGGCCGACGTCGTCACTCATCGGCCAACTGACCGTCCGCACCGACCTGCAGGAGCTGAGCATCATGCAACTCACCGCACCGGCCACGGGTCGCCCCGACACCCGTTCCGGCACGCGCGACGCCGACGGCATGGCCGTGGCGTCCTTCATCCTGGGCCTCCTCGGCCTTCTCGTCCTCAACGTCTTCCTCGGCCCCATCGCCCTCGTCCTGGCGGGCGTCGCCCTGTGGCGCGGCACGGCCCGTCGCGGCCGCGCGTATCTCGGCCTCGCGCTGGGCGTGGCCGACCTCGTGGTCCTGGTGGTCGCCATGGAGGTGTCCAACACGGTTTCGTGGAGCCTGTGAGCCCGGAGAACGCACCTTGACCAACGGCTGACGCCCCGAGGACGACGGGGCACGGCCGCTGACATCGCCCGGCCTGCCCGCCGGGCCGCCATCAAGGGGCCCGTAGAATCGGGCTCACCATGGCTTACCTCGACCACGCCGCGACGACCCCGATGCTCCCGGAGGCGGCAGAGGCACTGACCGCCGCGCTGAGCGTCACCGGCAACGCCTCCTCCCTCCACGCGTCCGGCCGCAAGGCCCGCCGTGCGGTCGAGGAGTCCCGCGAGACGCTCGCCGAAGCGCTCGGCGCCCGCCCCAGCGAGGTCGTCTTCACCTCCGGCGGCACCGAGGCCGACAACCTCGCGGTCAAGGGCCTGTACTGGTCCCGCCGCGACGCCGACCCGGCCAGAACCCGTGTCCTCGCCAGCCCCGTCGAACACCACGCGGTTCTCGACGCCGTGCACTGGCTCGGTGAACACGAGGGCGCCACCGTCGAGTACCTCCCTGTCGACCCCTACGGCCGGGTGCACCCGGATGCCCTGCGCGAGGCGATCGACCGCAACCCCGACGACGTCGCCCTGGCGACGGTCATGTGGGCCAACAACGAGATCGGCACGGTCATGCCGGTCCGTGAACTCGCCGATGTCGCCGCCGAGTCCGCTGTCCCGTTGCACGCGGACGCGGTCCAGGCCGTCGGCCAGGTCCCCGTCGACTTCGCCGCCTCCGGCCTCGCCGCGATGACGGTCTCCGGCCACAAGATCGGCGGCCCGTACGGCATCGGGGCCCTCCTTCTCGGCCGTGAGTACACCCCCGTCCCCGTCCTGCACGGCGGCGGTCAGGAGCGCCACGTCCGCTCCGGCACCCTCGACGTCCCGGCGATCGCCTCCTTCGCGGTCGCCGCCCGGCTCGCCGCCGAGCAGCGCGAGTGGTTCGCCCGGGAGATCGGCGCCCTGCGGGACGACCTGATCGAGGCAGTCCGTACGGCGGTTCCGGACGCGATCCTCGGCGGCGACCCGGTGGACCGCCTCCCGGCCAACGCCCACTTCACCTTCCCGGGCTGCGAGGGCGACTCCCTGCTCCTGCTGCTGGACGCCCAGGGCATCGAGTGCTCCACCGGCTCCGCCTGCACGGCCGGCGTGGCCCAGCCCAGCCATGTCCTCCTAGCCACCGGCACCGACCCGGACCTGGCCCGTGGCACCCTGCGCTTCTCCCTCGGCCACACCTCCACCGAGGCGGACGTCGAGGCGGTGGCAAGGGCGATCGGCCCGGTGGTGGAACGGGCGCGGGCGGCGGGCCTGACCTAGGGGTGTCGTCCGACCGCGCCGCCGAGGAACTTGCGCCGGCGCTGTGTGGAATCTGGGCCGAACCTGAGGAAGAGCCGGGCGGGCTGTGGAGCCGCCGTGAGCGGTGATCTTGCTCGACTGTCTGGAAAGAAAGCCAAGTTGACGTGCCGCAGGTTGCGGCCGGGGTGAGGGACGCAACGGACACATGAGGCGCGGAGCCCGCTCGGCCCCGTGTGATGTGCGCCACACGGACTCAAGCCCGCCGCACCAGCCTCAGGTACCGGTCCCAGTCCCAGTACCGCCCCGGATCCGTGTGGTCCGTCCCCGGTACCTCCACATGCCCGATGATGTGCTCCCGGTCCACCGGTATGCCGTACCGACGGCATACCGCGGCCGTCAGGCTCGCGGAGGACGCGTACATCGCGTCCGTGAAGGACGAGGCATGCTCCACGAACCCCTCGTGCTCGATGCCGACGCTCCGCTCGTTGTACTCCCGGTTCCCCGCGTGGAACGCCACGTCCAGCTCGCGGATCAGCTGGGTGACCCGCCCGTCCTTGCGCACGATGTAGTGCGCCGCCGCCTTGTGCGCCGGGTCCTGGAAGACCTTCACCGCGGTCCTGTAGTCGCCCTGCGTGACATGGACGACCACCCGGTCGACCGGGTAGTCGTCCGGCCGGTCCGCCCGTCGGTAGTTCGCCGGGGAGGCGGCCACCCACCGCGCGCCCCGGAAGTCCACCGCGCCCTCGACCCGTGACTTCTCCACGCCCGGCAGCCGCCACCACAGATGGGAGAGCTCGTCCCGGGCCAGCGCGGCAGTCCCGACGGCTGCCGCAAGACCCCCGACGAGCAGGGCCCGCCGCCCCGGCCGCCGATCCGAGTCGCCGCTCGCCGCACCCGCCTGTGTCGCCCCCATGTGGTCGTCAACGGATACTCGCGGGCTCCGGTTCCCGCGCCCCGTACTCTGGAAGGGCTATGACTGACACCCCGCAGCGCACCCGTCCCCTCCGCGTCCTCGCCGCCATGTCGGGCGGCGTGGACTCCGCCGTCGCCGCCGCCCGCGCGGCCGAAGCGGGCCACGACGTGACCGGCGTCCACCTCGCTCTCTCCGCGAACCCGCAGTCGTTCCGCACCGGAGCGCGGGGCTGCTGCACCATCGAGGACTCCCGCGACGCCCGCCGCGCCGCCGACGTCATCGGCATCCCGTTCTACGTCTGGGACCTCGCCGAGCGCTTCCGCGAGGACGTCGTCGAGGACTTCATCGCCGAGTACGAGGCCGGCCGCACCCCGAACCCGTGCCTGCGCTGCAACGAGAAGATCAAGTTCGCCGCGCTCCTGGACAAGGCGCTGGCCCTCGGCTTCGACGCCGTCTGCACCGGCCACTACGCCAAGGTGATCGTGAACGAGGACGGCGGCCGCGAGCTGCACCGCGCCTCCGACATGGCGAAGGACCAGTCGTACGTCCTCGGCGTGCTGGACGAGAAGCAGCTCGCGCACGCGCTGTTCCCGCTGGGCGACACGGTGACGACCAAGGACGAGATCCGCGCCGAGGCCGAGCGCCGTGGCCTCGCGGTCGCCAAGAAGCCCGACTCGCACGACATCTGCTTCATCGCCGACGGCGACACCCAGGGCTTCCTCTCCTCCCGCCTCGGCAAGGCCGAGGGCGACATCGTCGACGAGTCCGGCGCCAAGGTGGGCACGCACGAGGGCGCGTACGGCTTCACCATCGGTCAGCGCAAGGGCCTGCGGATCGGCACCCCGGCCGCCGACGGCAAGCCCCGCTACGTCCTCGACATCTCCCCGGTGACCAACACGGTGACGGTCGGCCCGGCCGCCGCCCTGGACGTCACCGCCCTGACCGCGATCAAGCCCCGCTGGTGCGGCGCGGCCCCGGATGGGCCCGGCACCTACACCGCCCAGCTCCGGGCGCACGGCGGCGAGACCGGGGTGACGGCGGAGCCGGTCGGCGGTGAGCTGCGGGTCACCTTCACCGAGCCGGTCCGCGGCGTCGCCCCCGGCCAGGCGATCGTGCTGTACGACGGCACGCGCGTGGTGGGCTCGGCGACGATCGCGTCGACGGTCAGGGCCGCGGCCGCGTCGGTCTAGCTAGTCGTCGGTCCGGTCACCGGCCAGGAACTCGGCCAGCACCGGCGCCAGGACGTCCGGGTCGACCATGTGCGTCTGGCCCTCCAGGGTGCGGTACGTCCCCTCGGGGACCGCTGCCGCCACCGCCCGCGCCGCCTCGCGCAGCCAGGAAGGGCTCGCGCCGCCCGCGAGGGCCAGCACCGGGACGGTGATCGCGGCGAGCCGCTCCCGGGGCACCAGACCGTCGCCCATCGCCGCGTCGTCGTACGCCAGCGTCGGGGCGATCGCCTCCATGTCGGCCCACATCGGGGACTGGCGGGCGCCCCGGATCATCTCCTCGGCCAGACCCGTCAGCCGCAGGAAGTGCTCCACCGCGTCTCCCTTGCGGCCCTGCGCGAGCGCCTCGGTCAGGTTCCGCGTGTACTCCGCCCGCTCCTCGACGCCGCCCTCGTAGACGGCGAACGGCGGCTCGTACACGGCCACCTGACGGACCGGCAGCCCGCTCGCCGCCGCCTCCAGCGCCAGCGCGCCGCCCGACGAGATGCCGTAGAGCGCCGCGTCCCCGCCCACGGCCTCGATCAGCGCCGCCAGGTCCTCCACCTCGCGGGCGACGGCGTACGGCTCCGTGTCCCCGCTTCCGCCGCGTCCTCGCCGGTCGTACGGGACGACGGTGCAACGGCCGGCGAGCCGTGCGGCCAGCGGGGCCACCGTGGCGCCCGTGGACATCGCGCCGCTGACAAGGACGACCGCCGGACCGTGCCCGCTGCGCTCGTAAGCGATCCGGGTGCCGTCGCGCGAAATGATCTGCTTGTCCATGTCAGAGGAGACTGCCACCGGGCACGCGACTAATCGGTCACGACACCGCTGCGCGTGTCTCCTCGGGGACCTCCACTTCGTAGAAGCACAGGTGGTCCTTGATCTGCGCGACCCCGTCCTTGGGCTCGGGATAGGACCATACGAGGTCGGGCGCGTCCGGCAGGGACCAGTAGGACGCCGTCCCCTTGAAAGGGCAGTGGGTGTGGGTGTCGGAAGGGGTGAGAAGGTCGAGGCGCACGTCCTCGGCCGGGATGTAGTAGCGCACGGGACAGCCGGTCTCGCGCAGCACCAGGGGGCGGCGGGTCTCCGCCAGTACCAGGTCCCCGTGCACCACGCGTACGTGCCGGTCGCCCTGCTCGATCGTGATCGTGTGTCCATCGGCCATACCGGGAAAGCACTCGTGGGCCCCGAGTTCTTCCCGCCTAGGCTGACCACATGCGCATCTGTGTCTTTCTCTCCGCCGCCGACCTCGACGACCGTTACACCCGCCCCGCGCGCGAGTTCGCGAAACTGATCGGCAAGGGGGGCCACACGCTCGTGTGGGGCGGCTCCGACGTCGGTCTGATGAAGGTCGTCGCCGACGGCGTCCAGGAGGCGGGCGGCAGGCTGCTCGGCGTCTCCGTCGAGTTCCTCGAGGCGAAGGCGCGGCCCGGCGCGGACGAGATGGTGATCGCCAAGGACCTCGCCGAGCGCAAGCGGCTGCTGCTGGAGAAGGCCGACGCGGTGGTGGTCATGGTGGGCGGCACCGGGACGCTCGACGAGGCCACCGAGATCCTGGAACTGAAGAAGCACGGGCACACGGACAAGCCGGTCGTCCTGCTCAACACCGAGGGCTTCTACGACGGCCTGAAGGAACAGTTCCGCAGGATGGAGGACGAGGGCTTCCTGCCCCGCCCGCTCACCGACCTGGTGCTCTTCGCGGACGAGCCCGTGGGCGCGCTGGCGTACCTGGAGGAGAGCCTGGGCGTCCAGTGATGCGAGCATGGCGCACATGGCTACTCATGTGATCACCGGCGCGGGTTCCGGCATCGGCGCGGCCGTGGCCCGCCGTCTGCACGCGCGCGGCGACGAACTCGTGCTGCACGCGCGCGACGCGGGCCGTGCGAAGGAACTGGCGGCCGAGTACCCGGGGGCGCGCACCCTGGTCGGCGACCTCTCCGACCCGGACAAGCTCTCCTGGGCCTTCTCCCACCAGACGCTCCCGGACCGCGTGGACTCGCTGCTGCACATCGCCGGAGTCGTCGACCTGGGCGAGGTCGGGGACCTCACCCCCAAGTCCTGGCGCCACCAGCTCAACGTCAACCTGGTCGCCCCGGCCGAGCTGACCCGCCACTTCCTGCCCCAGCTCCGCGCCGCCCGCGGCCACGTGGTCTTCGTGAACTCCGGCGCGGGTCTGAGCGCCCACGCCGGCTGGTCCGCGTACGCCGCCTCCAAGCACGGCCTCAGGGCCCTGGCCGACTCCCTGCGCCACGAGGAGCACGGCAACGGCGTCCGCGTCACCTCCGTCTACCCCGGCCGCACGGCCAGCCCCATGCAGGCCAAGGTCCACCAGCAGGAGGGCAAGGACTACGACGCCTCCCGCTGGATCGACCCCGAGTCGGTGGCGACGACGATCCTGATGGCCATCGACTTGCCCAGGGACGCGGAGGTCAACGACCTGACGGTGCGGCCGGGTCAGTGACACGGTGACGTCCGGAGGGGGCGGCATGCGCGGCGCTGACGAGATCCGCGCCTGGCTGGAGGGCGTCTGGGATCGCGCCGAGGCCGCGGTGATCCTGCGCGGCGGGGACGACGCCGGGCCGCTCGCCCGGCGCACCGTCCTGGCCGAGATCTACGACGACGGCGCGCTCGCCGAGCTGCGCGCCCTGACCACGACCGGCGACTTCACGGGTGGCATCTGCCGCTGCCACGGCAGCCTGACCGTCGCCCTGCTGGACGCCTACGGCGAGTTCATCGGCAGCGGCAGTCACCACGGGCAGACCGACATCGCCTGGGAGCGCGGCCGCTTCCGCAACAACCTCGAGCTCGCCGACCCGGACCGGCTGCTCGCCTTCCTGGAACGGCACGGGGCGCACCGGCGTTGAAGCCCCCCTCGGTGGGTTACGTAGGCTGCTGGGGTGAGCGATGACAGCCAGTTCAGGTTCGGTGCGGCCACCGGTGTCGGGTCCATGCCCGGTGACGACGCGCGGGAGGCCGCCAAGACCGTCACCGGGTCCTTCGAGGACTTCCCTTTCCTGCCCGAGCTGCCGGCCCGCGGCCCCGGCGCGGACATGATCGGCCGTACCGCCGGAATGCTCGTCGAGCTGTACGCGCGCGTGGAGCCGAGCGGCTGGCGGATCGGCGACCGGCCGGGCCGGGACACCAAGCGCGCCCGCTCCTGGCTGGGCGAGGACCTCGACGCGCTGGAGGAGTTCACCCAGGGGTACGAGGGGCCGCTGAAGGTGCAGGCCGTCGGCCCCTGGACGCTGGCCGCCGCCGTCGAGCTGAGGAACGGCGAGGCCGCCCTCTGCGACCCCGGCGCCTGCCGCGACCTCGCCGCCTCCCTCGCCGAGGGCCTGCGTCTGCACCTCGCCGAGATGCAGCGCCGCGTCCCCGGCGCCCAGCTCGTCCTGCAACTCGACGAGCCCTCCCTCACCGCCGTACTGCGCGGCCAGGTCAGGACCGCCAGCGGCTACCGGACCCACCGGGCCGTGGACCGGCAGGTCGTCGAGGCCACCCTTCGCGACCTCGTCGCGGTGCACCGCACCGGCCCGGTCGTCGTCCACTCCTGCGCCCCGGACGTGCCCGTCGCACTCCTGCGCCGCACGGGCGCCGCAGCGGTCTCCCTCGACTTCTCGCTCCTCACCGAGCGTGACGACGAGGTCATCGGCGAGGCTGTGGAAGGCGGCACGCGGCTGTTCGCCGGTGTCGTGCCCGGCACGGACGGTCCGTTGTCAGACCCTGCCGGTAGCGTCATGGGTGTCAGGACGCTGTGGCGCAGGCTGGGGCTGCATCCGGGGCTTCTCGCGGAGGCGGTCACCATCACCCCCTCGTGCGGCCTCGCGGGCGCTTCCCCCGCGTACGCACGCAAGGCTCTCGCCCAGT
Source organism: Streptomyces herbicida (assembly GCF_032656585.1). Lineage (NCBI taxonomy): Bacteria > Bacillati > Actinomycetota > Actinomycetes > Kitasatosporales > Streptomycetaceae > Streptomyces > Streptomyces herbicida. The sequence goes on along the minus strand of NZ_JAUYWJ010000028.1, from coordinate 63,424 downwards.
GCGTCCGGGCGGCGAGATCCCTCGCGGACAACCCAGAGTAACGGGAGGACAACACGGTGGCCGGCGACAAGCAGCAAGCGGAGACGGCAGTGCCCGCCGAGGCACGGGAGCAGCACGCGCAGCTCGCCGAGCAGATCGAGGAGCACCGCTTCCGGTACTACGTGAAGGACGCTCCCGTCGTCAGCGACGCGGAGTTCGACAGACTCCTGCGCACCCTGGAGGCGCTGGAGGAGGAGTACCCCGAGCTGCGCACGCCCGACTCGCCGACCCAGAAGGTCGCGGGGGCGTACGCGACGGAGTTCACCTCCGTCGAGCACCGCGAGCGCATGCTCTCCCTCGACAACGCCTTCAACGACGAGGAACTGGCCGCCTGGGCCGAGCGCGTCGCCAAGGACGTCGGCACCTCCGACTACCACTTCCTGTGCGAGCTCAAGGTCGACGGCCTCGCCGTCAACCTCACCTACGAGCACGGCCGCCTCACGCGCGCGGCGACCCGCGGCGACGGCCGCACCGGCGAGGACATCACGCCCAACGTCCGGACGATCGCGGAGATCCCGGACCGGCTGACGGGCGACCGCGTCCCCGACCTCGTGGAGATCCGCGGCGAGGTCTACTTCCCGATGGAGAAGTTCCTCGAGCTCAACGAGCGCCTGGTCGCAGCCGGTGACAAGCCCTTCGCCAACCCGCGCAACGCGGCGGCCGGTTCACTGCGCCAGAAGGACCCGCGGGTCACCGCCACCCGCCCGCTGCACATGGTCGTCCACGGCATCGGCGCGCTGGAGGGCTACGAGGGCCTCACCCGTCTCTCGCAGGCCTACGACCTGCTCAGGACCTGGGGCCTGCCGACCTCCGCGCACAACAAGGTGGTCGACGACCTCGACGGCGTACGGGAGTTCATCGCGTACTACGGCGAGAACCGCCACTCGGTGGAGCACGAGATCGACGGCGTGGTCGTGAAGCTCGACGAGATCCGCCTGCAGGGCCGTCTCGGCTCGACGGCTCGCGCGCCGCGGTGGGCGATCGCGTACAAGTACCCGCCGGAAGAGGTCAACACCAAGCTGATCGACATCAAGGTCGGCGTCGGCCGCACCGGCCGTGTCACGCCCTACGCCCAGGTCGAGCCGGTCACGGTCGCGGGTTCGGAGGTCGAGTTCGCCACCCTGCACAACCAGGAAGTGGTCAAGGCCAAGGGTGTGCTCATCGGCGACACCGTCGTGATCCGCAAGGCCGGTGACGTGATCCCGGAGATCCTCGGCCCGGTCGTCGACCTGCGCGACGGCAGCGAGCGCGAGTTCGTGATGCCCGCCGAGTGTCCCGAGTGCGGGACGGCCCTGCGGCCCATGAAGGAGGGCGACATCGACCTCCGCTGCCCCAACGCCCGCACCTGCCCTGCCCAGTTGAGGGAGCGCGTCTCCTACCTCGCGGGCCGCGAGTGCCTGGACATCGAGCACTTCGGCGAGGTGGCGGCGGCCGCGCTCACCCGGCCGCTGGAGCCTGCCGAGCCGCCCTTGGCCGACGAGGGCGACCTGTTCGACCTCACGGTGGACAAGCTGCTGCCCATCAAGGCGTACGTCCTCGACCCGGACAGCGGGCTGCCCAAGCGGGACCCCAAGACCGGCGAGGAGAAGGTCGTCACCGTCTTCGCCAACCAGAAGGGCGAGCCGAAGAAGAACACCCTCGCGCTGCTGGCCAACATCGAGGAGGCCAAGCAGCGGCCGCTCGCCCGGTTCCTGAACGGGCTGTCGATCCGGCACGTCGGCCCCGTCGCGGCGCAGGCCCTCGCGCGCGAGTTCCGCTCCATCGACCGCATCGAACAGGCAAGCGAGGAGGAGCTGGCGCGCATCGAGGGCGTCGGCCCGACCATCGCCGCCGCCCTCAGGGAGTGGTTCGCCGAGGACTGGCACCGCGAGATCATCCGCAAGTGGAAGGCCGCTGGAGTTCCGCTCGAGGACGAGACGTCCGGCGAGGAGGAAGGCCCGCGTCCGCTGGAAGGGCTTACCGTCGTCGTCACCGGCACCCTGGAGAACTACACGCGCGACGGCGCCAAGGAGGCGCTGCAGAGCCGCGGAGCGAAGGTGACCGGTTCGGTGTCGAAGAAGACGTCTTTCGTCGTCGTGGGGGAGAACCCGGGATCGAAGTACGACAAGGCCATGCAGCTCAAGGTGCCCGTGCTCGACGAGACCGGCTTCGGCGTCCTGTTGGAGCAGGGACCGGAAGCCGCGGCCGAAGTCGCCCTTCCGACCGGGGAGTAGCGGTTGAAGGCCACCCGATCGGTGCATATCAGATGCATACGGGTGGCCGGGGCGCATTCGGGCAACCGTAGACGACCGCTGCCCGTGGAAGCCTTCTGCGGCCTACTGTTGAGATGTGCGCCTGCCGTGCCCAGCTGCGGTCGGGGCATCCCCGTGCTCTTGATGAGCACGGGGAAGGGTTTTCCAACGCGGAGCCGTTGATGGTCGTCGGGCATCGGACCGCGTGGCGTGGGCACCGCCGGCTGTGAGAGGGACGGGAATGGAACCGACCGAGAGCGCCGCCCCTGACTCACGGCTGCGCCTGCGCCTGCGGGTGGGCGCATGGCGTGGAAGCCGGTGGACGGGACGTGCCGCGGAGCGGGCGGGCGCGACGGTCCGCGCCGCGGGACCGCATGTCGCGACGGACCCGCGCAGCCCCGTACCCCTGGCCATCGAGGCCGCCCCGGCGCTCCCGGGCGCGGACCAGGACCGCCCTCTGTCCTGGCCCGCGCTGCCCGCTGCCGTCGTCGCGGCCGCCGGGTTCACGCTGGGCGCCGGCTTCCTGCAGGCGTTCACCGGCAACCACGCCCTCTTCCCGTCCGGTGCGGTCGGCTGGTCGCTTGCCGTGCTGACCGGCATCATCGTCGGCCACCTGGTCATGCTCGGCCGCTCCCGCTGGTGGGGCGGTACCGGCTCCGGCGCCGCCCTCACCCTCGCCGTGCTCCTGCTCTACGGCTGGGTGCCCGCCGGCATGGTCAGCCTCACCGTCGTCGTCCTGGTCGGCATAGCCCGCCGCAACCGCTGGCGACAGGGCGTGCTGCAGGGCGCGGTGGACATACTCGGCATCGGCGCCGGCGCCCTGGTGCTGAGTGCCTTCGGCCGCGTACCGACCGTCGAGTCGCCATGGAACCCCGGCAGCTGGACCGTCACCACCGCCCCCGAGGTCGTCCTCGTCGCGGCCGCCTATCTCGCCGTCACCCGCGGTCTGCTCTGGTACCTGCACGCCCCGCGCGGCGGCGGACTGCCCACCGTCGCCCGGACGGCCCTGGTCAGACAGGGCCTGGTCGCGGTCGCGCTGCTCGGCATCGCGCCGCTGGTCTGTGTGGTCGCCGACGCGCAGCCGGTCCTGCTCCCGCTGTTCTCCATCCCCCTCGTCGCCCTCGACTCCACCCTGTGGATAGCCCGGGCCCGGGCGGAGGAGCAGCTGCGCGACCCGCTGACCGGCCTGCCCAACCGGCAGTGGCTCCTGGAGCGGATATGGACGGCCCTCGACGACGCCGAACGCATAGGCGCCCGGGCCGCCCTGATGCTCATCGACCTCGATCGCTTCCGCTCGGTCAACGACACGCTCGGTCATCTCGCCGGCGACCGGCTGCTGCTGCAGATAGCCGACCGGCTGCGGCTGGCACTGCCCCGCGGCGCGGAGGCCGCCCGGCTCGGCGGCGACGAGTTCGCCGTATTACTGCCCGTCGCCGACTCCACGACGTCGGCGACCCGGGTCGCCCGCGGCCTGGTGGCCGCCCTCAGCTCCCCGCTCGACCTCGACGGACTCACCCTCGTCCTGGAGGCCAGTGCGGGTGTCGCCGTCTTCCCTGACCACGCCCTGGACGCCGAGGGGCTGCTGCGCCGGGCGGACGTGGCGATGTACCAGGCGAAGCGGGACCGCACGGGCGTCGAGGTGTACGAGTCCAAGCGGGACTCCAACACCCCGGACCGGCTCGGCCTGCTCGGCGATCTGCGCCGGGCCCTGGACGCGCACGAGGTCCAGCTGCACTACCAGCCCAAGGTCCGCTTCGACGGCCAGGTCGCCGGGCTCGAGGCGCTGGTCCGCTGGGTGCATCCGGAGCGCGGCAAGGTGCCGCCGGACGAGTTCATAGCGATCGCCGAGTCCTCGGGGCTGATGCCCCATCTGACGGAGTACGTGCTGGAGACGGCGCTCGCGCAGGTCGCCCGGTGGCGCGCGCAGGGCCTGCGGGTGCCGGTCGCGGTCAATGTCTCCCCGCGCGACGTCCACACGCCCGGTTTCGCGGGCTCGGTGGCCGCGCGCCTGGCCCGGCACGGCGTTCCGGCGGGAGCGCTCCAACTGGAGATAACGGAGCACGTCCTGCTGGAGGACCCGCAGCGGGCCGCCGACACCCTCGCCGGGCTGACCGGGCACGGCGTGAAGATGTCCCTGGACGACTTCGGCACCGGGTACTCCTCGCTGGTGCATCTGCGCCGGCTGCCGGTCAGCGAGCTGAAGATCGACCGGTCGTTCGTCGCCAGGCTGGCCGTGGACACGGAGGACGCGGAGATCGTGCGGTGCACGGTCGACCTGGCGCACTCCCTCGGGCTGCTGGTCGTCGCCGAGGGCGTCGAGGACGACGAGACCTGGGAGCGGCTGCGCGACCTGGGGTGCGACGCCGTGCAGGGCTGGCTGGTGGCCGCGGCGATGCCGCCGGAGGAGACCACGGCGTGGCTGCGTGCCCGTGGCTCCCGGGGCTGGCAGCGTCCGAGGGCAGCCCTCCCGGCGGCCGCCACGGACGACACGGGGCGGATCGGCTAGGGCCATTCGCCACATTCCCGTCTGCCCCGTCCTTCGGGCGACGACGGGAATGTGACGAGAGGCCCCAGCCCGGCACGGGACCAGTACGAGAGCCGGCACGGGGCCCGCACAGAAAGACGATGCCACCAGCCATGTCCCTGATCGTTCCGGAATTCGACGAGACCGTGGTCGTCCGGGAGGCGGAGGCCGAGGTCGTCGGCCGAGCTCCCAGCACGGTCAGGCTGCTGGCCGACAGCAGCAGCACAGGCGGAGCCCTGTCCACCCAGCGCGTCACCCTCACCCAGGGCGCCGACGGCGCCTCCCCGCACCGCCACGACGGCTCGGCCGAGATGTTCTTCGTGCTCGACGGCGCCGCCGAGCTGCTCTCCGGCGAGGAGGTCGTCACCGCCGGGCCCGGGGACCTGGTCGTCGTCCCGCCCGGCAGGCCGCACGCCTTCGCCGCCGTCCCCGGCTGCGACGCCGACCTGCTCATCGTCATCACGCCGGGCGTCGAGCGCTTCGAGTACTTCCGCCACCTGCGGCGCATCGCCCTCGGCGAGGCCACCCCGGAGAGCCTTCTGGGGGTGCAGGACCTGTACGACAACCACTTCCTGCGCAGCCCGGCCTGGGACGCGCACCGCCGCGGCCCGGAGCACTGAGCAAACCGTTTCACGGTCACGGCACCCCGCCCCATAGGATTGGGACGATTAGCCACAGCCCCGAACCACAAAATCTCACCCCAGAGGAACGCTGCATGCCTGGCATCACGCGCGAGGAGGTCGCCCACCTCGCCCGGCTGGCGCGTCTGGAGCTGAAGCCCGAAGAACTCGAACACTTCGCAGGCCAGCTGGACGACATCATCGGCGCGGTCGCACGCGTCAGCGAGGTCGCCGACCAAGACGTACCGCCGACCTCTCACCCGCTCCCGCTGACGAACGTCATGCGCGCGGACGAGGTCCGTCCCTCGCTCACCCCCGAGCAGGCGCTCTCCGGCGCCCCGGCCCAGGAGCAGCAGCGTTTCAAGGTGCCGCAGATCCTGGGGGAGGACTGATCCAATGACGGACATCATCAAGCTCACGGCCGCCGAGACCGCCGAGAAGATCGCCTCCGGCGAGCTGACGGCGGTCCAGGTCACGGAGGCCCACCTCGCCCGGATCGAGGCCGTCGACGAGAAGGTGCACGCCTTCCTGCACGTCGACCGCGAGGGCGCCCTGGCACAGGCCCGTGCCGTCGACGAGAAGCGGGCGAGGGGGGAGAAGCTCGGCCCGCTGGCCGGCGTTCCCCTCGCGCTCAAGGACATCTTCACCACCGAGGGCGTTCCGACGACCGTCGGTTCGAAGATCCTCGAGGGCTGGATCCCGCCGTACGACGCGACGCTCACCAAGCGGCTGAAGGCCGCCGACGTGGTCATCCTCGGCAAGACCAACATGGACGAGTTCGCCATGGGGTCCTCGACGGAGAACAGCGCCTTCGGGCCGACCGGCAATCCCTGGGACCTCACCAAGATCCCCGGCGGCTCCGGCGGCGGCTCCAGCGCCGCGCTCGCCTCCTTCCAGGCCCCGCTCGCCATCGGCACCGACACCGGCGGCTCCATCCGCCAGCCGGCCGCCGTCACCGGCACGGTCGGCGTGAAGCCGACCTACGGCGCGGTCTCCCGCTTCGGCATGGTCGCCTTCTCGTCCTCCCTCGACCAGGGCGGGCCCTGTGCCCGTACGGTCCTGGACGCGGCGCTGCTGCACGAGGTCATCGCCGGACACGACCCGCTCGACTCCACCTCCATCGACGCGCCGGTCCCGCCGGTGGTCGAGGCCGCCCGCAACGGCAGCGTCCAGGGCATGCGGGTCGGTGTGGTCAAGCAGTTCCGCGGCGAGGGCTACCAGGCCGGTGTCATCCAGCGCTTCGACGAGTCCGTCGAACTGCTGAAGGAGCTGGGCGCCGAGATCGTCGAGCTGGACTGCCCGTCCTTCGACCTCGCCCTGTCGGCCTACTACCTGATCGCTCCGTCCGAGTGCTCGTCCAACCTCGCCCGCTTCGACGGCCTGCGCTACGGCCTGCGGACCGGCGACGACGGCAGCCATTCGGCCGAGGAGGTCACCTCCCTCACCCGTGAGGAGGGCTTCGGTCCCGAGGTCAAGCGCCGCATCATGCTGGGCACGTACGCGCTCAGCTCCGGTTACTACGACGCGTACTACGGCTCCGCCCAGAAGGTTCGCACGCTGATCACGCGCGACTTCGAGAAGGCCTTCGAGCAGGTTGACGTCATCGTCTCCCCGACGACGCCGACCACCGCCTTCGCGATCGGCGAGCGCGCCGACGACCCGATGGCGATGTACCTGGCCGACCTCTGCACCATCCCGACCAACCTGGCGGGCAACGCGGCCATGTCGCTGCCGTGCGGCCTGGCCCCGGAGGACAACCTCCCGGTCGGTCTGCAGATCATCGCCCCGGCGCTGAAGGACGACCGCCTTTACAAGGTCGGCGCTGCTGTCGAGGCCGCGTTCGTGGAAAAGTGGGGTCACCCGCTGCTCGAGGAGGCTCCGTCGCTGTGAGCAATGCACTGTCGAAGGCCAAGGGCTTCAAGAAGTCCAAGTCCGGTACGTACCTGTCGATGGCCACCACCGCGTTCGGCGCGATCGGTGTCACCAAGCAGATCAAGAAGGCTCGCGCCGAGCACGACACGCTGCGGCTCATCGACGCCACCGTCTCCGCGGTCGCGATCGTCACCGGCCTCGCCATCCTGTACCGCGAACTGAAGCGGCTGGGCGACGACGACGTCCTGCTGGGCTGAGAGGGAAGTTTCACCGTGACCACCACGACCGACCTGGTGTCGTACGAGGACGCGCTGGCGTCGTACGACCCCGTCATGGGCCTCGAGGTTCATGTCGAACTCGGCACCAAGACCAAGATGTTCTGCGGGTGTTCGACCGAGCTGGGCGCCGAGCCCAACTCGCAGACCTGCCCGACCTGCCTCGGCCTGCCCGGCTCGCTCCCGGTCGTCAACGCGACCGGCGTCGAGTCCGCGATCAAGATCGGCCTCGCGCTGAACTGCGAGATCGCCGAGTGGTGCCGCTTCGCCCGGAAGAACTACTTCTATCCGGACATGCCGAAGAACTTCCAGACCTCCCAGTACGACGAGCCGATCGCCTACAACGGCTACCTCGACGTACAGCTCGAGGACGGCGAGACCTTCCGCGTGGAGATCGAGCGCGCCCACATGGAGGAGGACACCGGCAAGTCGACGCACGTCGGCGGTGCCACCGGCCGAATCCACGGCGCGCAGCACTCGCTGCTGGACTACAACCGCGCCGGCATCCCGCTCATCGAGATCGTCACCAAGCCGATCGTCGGTGCTGGGGAGCGTGCTCCCGAGGTCGCCCGGGCCTACGTCCGTGAGCTGCGCGAGCTCATCAAGGCGCTCGGCGTGTCCGAGGCCCGTATGGAGATGGGCCAGATGCGCTGCGACGTCAACCTGTCGCTGATGCCCAAGGGCGGCGACAAGTTCGGCACGCGCTCCGAGACGAAGAACGTCAACTCGCTGCGTTCCGTGGAGCGCGCGGCCCGCTTCGAGATCATGCGGCACGCCGCCGTGCTCGGCGGCGGTGGGACGATCGTCCAGGAGACCCGCCACTTCCACGAGGACACCGGGTCCACGACCTCGGGCCGCGTGAAGGAGGAGGCCGAGGACTACCGGTACTTCCCGGAGCCCGACCTCGTCCCGGTGGCGCCCTCCCGCGAGTGGGTCGAGGAGATCCGCGCCGCGCTGCCGGAGATGCCGCTGGCCCGCCGTACCCGTCTGCTGGCGGAGTGGGGCATCTCGGCCACCGACATGCAGGCGATCCTCAACGCCGGTGCGCTGGACCCGATCGTCGCCACGATCGACGCCGGTGCCGACGCGGCCTCCGCCCGCAAGTGGTGGATGGGCGAACTGGCGCGCAGTGCCAACGAGTCGGGCAAGGCGCTGGACGAGCTGGCGATCACGCCGCAGCAGGTGGCCCGGGTCGCCGAGCTCGTGAACTCCGGTGACCTGAACGACAAGCTGGCCCGCCAGGTCATCGAGGGCGTCCTCGCGGGCGAGGGCACCCCGGACGAGGTCGTCGAGAAGCGCGGTCTGAAGGTCGTCTCCGACGAGGGCGCGCTGACGGCCGCCGTCGAGGAGGCGATCGCCGGCAACCCGGGCATCGCCGACAAGATCCGCGGTGGCAAGGTGGCCGCGGCCGGTGCCCTGGTCGGCGCGGTCATGAAGGCCACCCGCGGCCAGGCCGACGCGGCCCGCGTCAAGGAGCTGATCCTGGAGAAGCTGGGCGTCAGCGAGGGCTGAGTCCCGCGTGCGGTACGGCCCCGGAGGCGACGCCTCCGGGGCCGTACGGCTACCTGCGGCGTCCCACGACCCGTACGAAGCCCAGTGCGCGGCCCTCGTCCGCCCGGACCATCTCGGCGACCCGGCGGGCCATCGTGCGATGGAACTCCTCCGGGCTCTCCTCGGCGACCACCTCGCACCACAGCAGCCAGTCCCGCCAGCCGTCCGGCTGCCAGTCGGCCGCCTCGACCTCGACGGCCGCGCCGCGCGTCCAGTGGCGGCGCCACCACTCGGGGGAGTGGAAGCACCAGAAGTCCGGCTCCCACCACGGCGCGAGATGCGCCGGCGGCTCCGTGGCCTCCGGCTCCTCCCGAAGCGCCGGTACGACGACACCGATCCGCCCGCCGGGCTTCAGCAGCCGGGTCAGCGTGGGCAGATACAGGTCGTTGGTGCCGAAGTACTGGTACGCGTCGACGGAGACGATCGCGTCGAACGTCCCCTCGCCGAAGGGCAGCGCGTGCGCCTCGGCGTACACGGGCAGCACCCGGTCGGCGACGCCGGCCTCGGCGATCCGTGCGGCGTTGTCGTCGGGCTGCACCCACAGGTCGGCGGCGACTACCTGGACGTCGTACTCCCGGGCGAGGAAGACGGAGGTCATGGCGCGGCCGCAGCCCAGGTCGAGGACGCGCGCCCCGGGGCGCAGGTCGGCCAGGCCGAGCGCGGGCGCCAGCCACTCCAGCAGCCACAGGGCGTGCGGGCCCATCTGGTTCTCGATGGTCCAGTGGACGTCGTAGCGGTTGCTGCGCGGATGGCGGGGGTGGGTCAGGCGGTCAGTCAGAGGGTTGTCGGAGGTCCTGGACGTCTTGGATGTGGCGTCGGACATGCTGTCGGACATCGGTGAACGGGCTCCTTGAGTCCTTCGTACGGGAAAGGTATGCGTAGGAGCTCGGTCGGACCTTCAAACAATGCACCTGCTTCGGTCGGCGGCGATGTGCCGGCTGCCGGGCCTGCGGACGCCGGGACGCTAACAGCGCTTCCCGCTCCCCGCACCCGGATTGTTCAGGCACAGGTACTACGCTCGCCCGCCATGAGTGGACGCACGGATTCCGATACCCGAACCGGGACGGCCGAGATGGACGGCGCAGACGACATGGACGACGTGGACGACGACGGAGCGGACCCCGCCGTGGAGGCGCGCCGGGCCCGCTGGACGGCGACCGGCACCGGAGCCCTGCTGTCCCTCGCGGGCCTCGCCGCGGCCCTGTTGCGCCTGAGCGGTGCCGCCCCGGTGCTCGTCCCGGCCGCCTACGCCTTCGGGGCCGCCGTGTGCGCGTTCGCCGCGGTGCTCGGCTCCCGGGGCCGTACCCGCCGGGCGCTGTGGCTGCTGATCCTGGGGACGATGATCATGGCGCTCGGGGACCAGTTCGACTGAAGCGCCCGGCGCGGCGACAGAGCTCACCGAACTGTCCTGTGACGTGTCTCCCACTCTTGTGGAGAACCCCCGGAACACGGCAAACGATCACTTTCGCCTGCAAGAGTGTCCTGCGATTGCTCATGCGTTCTTTGCGGGCTGTTCAGTTCATGGACGATCTTTCCCGGTCAAAGATCCTCAAATCGTCAACTGGGAGCACGTCCGTGGCAGCCCTTGCACATTGGTGTGTCCGGCACCGCCTGGTCGCCGTTCTGCTCTGGCTCCTCGCGTTCGGCGGGGCCACCGCGGCCGCCGCCGTCACCGGCTCCGCGTACTCCAACGACTACGAGGTGCCCGGCACCGAGTCGGGCCGCGCCGCCCAACTGCTGCGGGACGGCTTCCCGGGCCTCGGCGGCGACACCGACACCGTCGTCTGGCACACCGCCTCGGGCACCGTCCGCGCCGCCGACGTCGAGCAGACGATGACCCGCACCCTCGACGAGATCGCCGACCTGCCCGGCGTGTCGTCCGTGACCGGCCCCTACGAGGGCCGGCGCACCGGTCGCATCAGCCACGACGGACACACGGCCTACGCCACCGTCACCTTCGCCGAACCGGCCGAGGACATCGACAAGTCCGAGGCCCGGGCCGTCGTCCGCGCCGCCAAGTCCGCCGAGGCCGACGGGCTCCAGGTCGAGCTCGGCGGCAGCGCCGTCGGACTCACCGAGTCGTCGAGCGGGCATGTCGCCGAGGCGGTGGGCGTGGTAGTCGCCGCCGTCGTGCTGTTCCTCGCCTTCGGCTCGCTCGCCGCCTCGCTGCTGCCCATCGCCACCGCGCTGGTGAGCGTCGGCACCGCGTACGCCGCGATCGTGCTGCTCGGGCACGCCATGACCGTCGCCGACTTCGCGCCCATGCTCGGCATGCTCATCGGGCTGGGCGTCGGCATCGACTACGCGCTCTTCGTCGTGACGAGACACCGGCGCGGGCTGAAGCGCGGTCTCACCGTCACCGAGGCCGCCACCGATGCCGTCGCCACCACGGGACGCGCGGTCGTGTTCGCGGGCGCCACCGTTTGCGTCGCCCTGCTGGGCATGCTGATCCTGCGGCTGAGCTTCCTCAACGGCGTCGCCGTCGCCGCCTCGCTGACGGTCCTGCTCACCGTCGCGGCCTCGGTCACCCTGCTGCCCGCCCTGCTGTCCTGGATCGGACACCGCGCCCTGAGCCGCCGGGAGCGGCGCCGGCTGGCCGAGCACGGGCCGCAGCCGGAGCTGCCGACCGGACTCGCCGCCCGCTGGTCCGCCTTCGTCGAGCGCCACCCCAAGCTGCTCGGCACCGTCGCCGTGGCCGTCATCGCGGTTCTCGCGCTGCCCACGCTCTCCCTCCGCCTCGGCACGTCCGACCAGGGCAACGACCCCGGGACGTCGACCACACGACAGGCGTACGACCTCCTCGCCGAGGGCTTCGGACCCGGCGGCAACGGCCCGCTGACGCTGGTGACCCGGGTCGACGGCGCCGCGGACCGGCTCGCCCTCGACAACCTCGACACCACTCTGCGCGAGACCGCGGGCGTCGCCTCGGTGACACCGGCGAGGTTCGACACCGGCGGCGACACCGCCTACCTCACCGTCGTCCCCGCTTCCGCGCCCCAGTCGCAGCGGACCAGCGACCTGGTCGACCGGCTGCGCACGGAGGTCCTCCCGCGCGCGGAGACCGGCACCTCGCTCGATCTGCAGGTCGGCGGAGTGACGGCCGGTTACGACGACTTCGCCGCGGTGATCGTGGGCAAACTGCCGCTGTTCGTCGGCGTCGTCATCGGCCTTGGCTGCGTGCTGCTCCTCCTCGCCTTCCGGTCGCTCGGCATCCCGCTGAAGGCCGCCGCCATGAACATCGCCGCCGTCGCCGCGGCCTTCGGCATCGTCGTCGCGGTCTTCCAGTGGGGCTGGGGCAGCGAACTGCTCGGACTCGGCCGGGCCGGCCCCGTCGAGCCCTTCCTTCCGGTGATCATGGTGTCGGTCCTCTTCGGACTCTCCATGGACTACCAGGTCTTCCTGGTCAGCCGGATGTACGAGGAGTGGCTGGAGACCGGCGACAACCGGCGGGCCGTCCGTGTCGGGCTGGCCGAGACCAGCCGGGTGATCAACTCCGCCGCGGTCATCATGATCTCGGTCTTCCTCGCCTTCGTGCTCAGCGGCGACCGGGTGATCGCCATGTTCGGCATCGCGCTGGCCTCCGCGGTCGCCCTGGACGCCTTCGTCCTGCGCACCCTCCTCGTGCCCGCGCTGATGCATCTGCTCGGCGGCGCCAACTGGTGGCTCCCGCGCTGGCTGGACCGCCGTATGCCGCGGATCAGCATCGAACCGCCCGAGTGCCGCGCCGCCCATGAGAGGCTCACCGAGGCCGTGGAGGAACTGACGAAGGAGCAGCGGCAGGATGTACGCGATTTCCCTGGGTGACGACGGTGCGGAACTGCGCCCCCTGGATCCCTGGCACGCCGGGGAGTTCCTCGCGCACCTCGACCGGGGGCGGGAGTTCATCGGCCAGTACATCGGCTTCGGGGCGCGGGAGACGGACGTGGACTCCGCGCGGGCCCTGCTCACCGGTTACGCCGAGAAGCGCGCCGCGGACAGCGGCAGCCTGCACGGGATCTGGCTGGACGGGAAGCTGGTCGGCGGGGTGCTGTTCCGGACCTTCGACACGGCACAGGGCAACTGCGAGGTCGGCTGCTGGCTGGAGCCCGCCGCGACCGGGCGGGGGCTCGTCACCCGTGCGATCACGGTCCTCATCGACTGGGCGGTCGACGAACGCGGCATGCACCGTGTGGAGTGGTACGCGGCGTCCGCCAACCGGCCGAGCATCAACGTCGCCCGGCGGCTGGGGATGACCCGGGACGCGGTGCTCCGCGAGAGCCACCTCCACCGGGGTGTCCGGCGCGACATCGAGGTGTGGTCGGTGCTGGCCCCCGAGTGGCGTGCGGCACGCGCGCGTACGTCCCGCAACGATCATTAAGAGACCTCTCAGACAGCCTCCGTACGGTGCGGGGCATGGCAACGAAGACAGTCGACGGCGCCGGGGACGGCACCGAGGTGAAGAACGACGACCCGAAGAACGACGCGACGGCGGTGGACGTCACCAAGGCCGACGACCGCGCCGATGACGTGACCGAGACCGAGACAGAGTCCGAATCCGAGGCCGCCGCGGAGACCGACGACGTCGGGGCGAGCGACGAGACGGCCGAGGAGACGGCCGCCGAGGAGGGCGAGGGCCCCTCCGGCGTCGGCCAGGGCGCCGCAGCCGTCGTCTCCGCCGTCCTGGGCCTCGTCTCGCTCACGGGCGGCTGGATCGGCACCGTGGCCGCCGCCCGCGAGACCCTCATAGGCCAGCTCCGGACCGCGTCGAACGCGGCCGTCGCCAAGCAGATCAAGGAGGTGTACGGCGACGCCTGGCACACCACCGCACTGTGGGCCGGCCTGTTCGCCCTCACCGCGCTGATCACCGGCGTCGCCGTCCTGGCGCGGCCCGCCTTCGGCGCCCCCGGCAGGCCGCAGGCCCCCTGGATCAAGTCGGTCGCCTGGGCGGGCGTCTCGCTCGGCGTCATCGGCCTGCTCCTGGCCGTCCTCAAGTACTCCGACGCGCTCCTCGCACTGCCGACCACGAGCTGAATCGCCCCATTTCACAAGGGGCCTTAGGGCATCCGTAAGCACCTTACGGAGCTCCTAAGGCCCCTTACGCGCGTCCAAGGCCCGGCGACCGCACCAAGATGCGGAACTCTCCCGATGTGGCACACCCCCCTGGGAGACGAAGGTGGAGGCATCGCAGAAAGCGAAGCCCGAAACCGAACTCACAGGGGACACACCGTGTTCGAGTACGAACTCCAGCGATTCCGTTCCGCCGAACTGCTCCGCCGGGCCGAGCACGAGCGCCTGGCCCGCGCTGCCGTACGCGGCCGTCGCGCCGCCCGCCGGGAGGAGGAGGCCCGCCGGGCCGCCACGACCGAGGCCCATACCGACCGGCCGCGCCGGCACCGACTCGCCCGCGCCGCGTGACCGTCCGGACGGGGGAGGACGGCCGTACGGGGGTCGGCCGCCTCCTCCCGTACGGCGGTGGGGAGCGGTCCCCGGTCCGCCGTACGACCCCTTTCGCGTCCGGTACGACCAATCCACCCGCCCTGTGGAAACCGGATGCCGTGCCGTCGGACCCCCGTGCGATGCTCGGACCCGTGGAGACCAGGTCCGTCAGTCCCGTCTTCGTCGGCCGTACCGATGAGTTGGAGATGCTGAACGACGCGCTCGCCCGTGCCGCCGCGGGCGAGCCGCAGGCATGGGTGGTCGGTGGCGAGGCGGGAGTCGGCAAGACCCGGCTCGTCGAGGAGTTCGCCACCGCCGCCTGCCGCCGGGGCGCCGTCGTGGCGCTCGGCGGCTGTGTGGAGATCGGCGCCGACGGACTGCCGTTCGCCCCCTTCTCCACCGCGCTGCGCGCCCTGCGCCGCGCACTGCCCGGCGAACTCGCCGCCGCGGCCGCCGGACAGGAGGAGGAACTGGCCCGGCTCCTTCCCGAGCTGGACGAGGCCGCACCGACCCGGACCGCGGGCCGGCACGACGAGGAGGGCATGGCCCGCCTCTTCGAACTCACCGCCCGCCTGCTGGAACGCATCGCCGCCGACCGCACGGTCGTCGTCGCCCTGGAGGACCTCCACTGGGCCGACGCCTCCACCCGTCACCTCCTTTCCTACCTCCTGCGCACCCTGCGCACCGGCCGTCTCGTCGTCCTCGCCACCTACCGCTCCGACGACATCCACCGCCGCCACCCCCTGCGCCCGCTGCTCGCCGAACTCGACCGGCTGCGCACCGTCCGCCGCCTCGAACTCGCCCGCTTCAGCCGTGCCGAGGTCGGCCGCCAGATCGCCGGCATCCTGGCCGCCGAACCGGACCCCGCCCAGGTCGAGGAGATCTTCCGGCGCTCCGACGGCAACGCCTTCTTCGTCGAGGAACTCGCCGTCGCCGCCCACGAGGGCTGTTGCACCGGACTCACAGACTCCCTTCGCGACCTGCTCCTCGTGCGTGTAGAGACGCTGCCGGAGTCCGCCCAGCGGGTCGCCCGGATCGTCGCCGAGGGCGGCTCCACCGTCGAGTACCGGCTGCTCGCCGCGGTGGCCCGGCTCGCCGAGGACGACCTCATCGAGGCGCTGCGGGCCGCCGTGAACGCCAACATCCTCATCGCCGCACCCGGCGGCGACGGCTACCGCTTCCGCCACTCCCTGGTCCGCGAGGCCGTCGCCGACGACCTGCTGCCCGGCGAACGCTCCCGCCTCAACCGCCGCTACGCCGAAGCGCTGGAGTCCGACCCCACGCTCGTCCCCGCCGACGAGCGCGACATGCGCCTGGCCAGCTACTGGTACCAGGCCCACGACCCCGCCAAGGCCCTGCCCGCCGTCCTGGACGCCTCCGTCGTCGCCCGCCGCCGGCACGCCTACAGCGAGCAACTACGGCTTCTGGAAAGGGCGATGGAGCTGTGGGACACCGCCCCCGAGGACGTACGGGCCGCCCTGCGCCCCGTCGACTACGCCGACGTCTACCCTCCCTGCGGCTGCGACCCCGCCACCACCCCCCTGCGCTACCTCGACCTGATGGCGGAGGCCGCCGTCGCCGGCCGGCTGTGCGGGGAACGCGAACGGGCCCTGAAGATCACCAAGCGGGCCCTGCGCCTGCTGGAGGACGAGGACGACGCCCTGCGCGCCGCCTGGTTCTGGACCCAGCGCTCCAGCCTGGTCCAGGCACAGGGGCGCGGCGACGGACGCCACGAACTGGCCACCGCCGAGGAACTGGTGCGCGGCCTGCCGCCCTCCGAGGTGCACGCCCAGGTACTGGGCAGCGTCGCCAACTGGTCGATGCTGCACGAGCCGGGGCCCGAGGCCCTCGCCGCCGCCGAACGGGCCGTGGAGTACGCGCGCATGGTCGACGCCCGCGAGATCGAGCTGAACGCGCGCGTCACCCTCGGCGGCCTCATGGTCGACTCGGGCGCGGTCGAGGCGGGCCTCGCCGAGATGGTCCGGGTCAAGGAGCGGGCGTTGCAGGAGGGCTTCCCCTACGTCGCCGGCCGTGCCTACGTGAACCTCCCCTCCGAGCTCGAAGCGGTCGGCCGCTCCCGGGAAGCCACCCCCATCCTGGAGGAAGGCGCGCGCTTCACCCGGAAGTTCGGTCTGCTGGGCTCCGAGGCCTGGGTGTGGGCCAACCTCTCCCAGTCGCTGTACTCCCTCGGCCGCTGGGACGAGGCCGCCCGGGCCGCGGCCAACGCGGCCCGCCGGGGACCGAGCGCCAAACCGCTCGGCACGGCCGCCATGTGCCTGGCCCATCTCGCCCTGGGCCGCGGCGACCTCGCCGAGGCGGCCCACCAACTCGCCGCGGCCCGCGACTACTTCGGCACCCACGACCCCATGCCCCAGCAGAGGCTGCCCCTGGCCCGCACAGCCGTCGGAGTGGCCGCCGCGGAAGGCCGGCTGCTGGACGCCCGCGCCGAGCTGGAGCGCGCCCTGGACGCCGGCCTCCCGCCCGGCACGAACCGCTATGCCTGGCCCCTGCTCCTCGCCGCCGCCACCGCCGAGGCCGACGCCCGCACCCTGCCCGCCGCGGAGCCCGGCCGCGTCGAGGCCCTGGACCGGGTGCGCGACACCGCCAGGAAACTCACCACCGGCGCACCGGTCTGGCTCGCCCACGACAGATGGGTCAGAGCCGAACTCCGGCGTGCGGAGGGCACGGACACCCCGGACATCTGGTCGGAGGTGGTCACCTCGTTCGAGCCGCTGGAGCGCCCCTACGACCTCGCCCGCGTCCGCCGCCGCCTCGCCCGGGCGCTGCTCGCCGACGGCGGCGACGACGAGCGCGACCGTGCCACGGAACTGCTGCGCCTGGCCCGAGCCGTCGCCGAGCACCTCGGCGCCCGCCCGCTGGCCGACTCCGTGGTACTCCTCGCCCAGCGCGCCCGCCTCAGCCTGACCTGCGCCCCGCGGCAGGCGCCCGCCCCCGCCGACCCCGTCGAGGCCCTCGGCCTCACCAGCAGGGAACGCGATGTGCTCCGGCTGGTCTCGGCCGGCCGCACCAATCGCCAGATCGCCGAGGAGCTCTTCATCTCCCCGAAGACCGCCAGCGTCCACGTCTCGAACATCCTGGGCAAGCTCGGCGTCTCAGGAAGGGGCGAGGCGGCGGCGGTGGCCCATCGACTGGGACTGTTTCCGTCCGGCCCGCACCGCGCCGGAACGGCGGGGTGAATCCGGCACTGCGAGGACC
Organism: Streptomyces herbicida; assembly: GCF_032656585.1. NCBI lineage: Bacteria > Bacillati > Actinomycetota > Actinomycetes > Kitasatosporales > Streptomycetaceae > Streptomyces > Streptomyces herbicida. The sequence continues at coordinate 45,681 of NZ_JAUYWJ010000028.1, read as the reverse complement.
GGCATGGGGGAGGCGCCGTGTTCAACATCTTCGAGGAACTGTTCGCACCGGGCCGTAAGCACACGCGCGACGAGCGGAACAGGCTGGAGCTGACCCGGGAGGACGTCGGGGACAACGATCCCGGGCGCGGGCCGATAGACCTTGAATCCGGCAAGGTCGTCGTGCGCCGGCCCAAGCCCTCGGACGAGTCCGCGGAGGAGTAGGCCGGCTGTCAGTGCACCTCCAGCTCCAGGATCCGGTCGTCGCCCTTCTTCGGCGTGCCCCGGCCGTCGGTGTTGCTGGTGACGAGCCACATCTTGTCGCCGCCCGCCGCGACCACCGTGCGCAGGCGGCCGTACTCGCCGGTGAGGAAGGCCTGCGGGGCGGCAGAGGTCTCCGTGCCCTTCAAGGGGATGCGCCACAGGCGCTGTCCCTTCAGGGCCGCCATCCAGATGACCCCGTCGACATGGGCGATGCCGCTGGGGGAGGCCTCGTCGGTGTGCCACTGGGCGATCGGGTTGTGGTAGGCGGGGTCGGACGACCTGCCCTCCGCCTCCGGCCAGCCGTAGTTGTCGCCGGGCTTGATCGCGTTCAGCTCGTCCCAGGTGTCCTGGCCGAACTCCGAGGCGAACAGGCGCTGTTTGTCGTCCCAGGCGAGGCCCTGCACATTGCGGTGGCCATAGGTGTACACGGGGGAGTCGGGGAACGGGTTGCCCGGGGCCGGCTCGCCCTCCGGGGTCATGCGCAGGATCTTGCCGCCCAGGGACTTCCTGTCCTGGGCGAGGCCCCGCTGCCCGCTCTCGCCGGTGCCCGCGTAGAGCATGTTGTCCGGGCCGAAGGCGATCCGGCCGCCGTTGTGGACATAGCCCTTGGGGATGCCCTTGAAGATCGTGTCGGGGGCGCCCAGCTGATCACCGGCGGGCCTGTGCTCGTCGTAGATCATGCGGACGATGCGGTTGTCCGAGGCCGAGGTGAAGTACGCGTAGATCATGTGGTCCGAGGCGTAGTCGGGGGAGAGCGCGATGCCCAGGAGGCCTCCCTCGCCGGCCGCGGACACCCCGGAGACCGTGCCCAGCTCGGTCTTCCCGCCCGTCTTCTCGTCGACCCGGGTGATCGTCCCGTCGTCGCGCGAGGAGACGAGCAGCCCGCCGTCCGGCAGGGGAGCCAGGCCCCACGGGGTCCTGAGGTCCTCGGTGACCGTGCGCAGCACCTTCACCGAGCCCTTCGCGGGCGGGGTCGGCTCGGTCGCCCGCCCAGAGGGGGAGGCGCCCGAGGCCGTCCCCTTCGGCGTCGTGGTCACGCCCCCGAACGGGGTTCCTCCTCCGCCCGAGGAACAGCCGGCCGTCAGCAGGAGCGCGGCCGCGGCCAGTACGGCCGTCACAGCTCGACGTTGCACGATCATCGTCCCTTCGACGCGGCGGCCCGGCGGCAGGCCCTACTTCTCATACACCCGCTCACACCGCCCGGGTTCCCGATCTCCCGGATTCGGCGCCCGGCCCTGCCGTCAAACTCCCGTCTGCCCGGCGACGCCGTGCACGCTCCCCCGAGTTCTCGGCCTCGCTCGAGCAGGCGGACCCCCATGACACCGCCGGGCCCGCACTCCGGGCGGACGCCGGGAGTTCGACGCCAGGACCTGGGCCGGGCCGTCTCAGTCCCACGATCCCTGTGCGGGCGGCAGCTGGGCCAGCGCCGTCAGGTCCTCCTGGGTCAGCCGCACGTCCACCGCGTCCGCGTTCTCCGCCGCCCACCGGCAGCGCTTGGTGCCCGGCACCGGGACCACATGACGGCCCTGGGACAGCACCCACGCCAGCGCCACCTGCGCGGGCGTGACCTCCTCCCCGTGCCGGCGGGCCACCCGGCGCAGGCCCGCGACGATCGGCTGGTTGGCGGCCATCATCTCGGCCGTGAAGCGGGGGTGGCGGGCCCGCAGGTCGTCGGGCTCGAACCCCTCGCCCGGAGTGAGCGTGCCGGTCAGGAACCCGTTGCCCAGCGGCATCGCCGCCAGGAAGCCGATGCCCCGCGCCTCGCACCACGGCAGCAGCGCGTCCAGGGCCTCCGGCGACCACACCGACAGCTCGGCCTGCACCGCGCTCACCGGGAAGACCTGCTGCACCCGCTTGAGCTGCCGCAGCGTCGCGTCGTGCAGCCGCGCGCCGAACCGCCGTCCGCCCCGCGCGCCCATCGCACACAGACCCAGCGCACGCACCTTCCCGGCCCGCACCAGCTCCGCCATCGCGCCCCAGGTCTCCTCGACGGGGACCTCCGGGTCGGCGCGGTGCAGTTGATAGAGGTCGATCACGTCCGTCTGCAGCCTGCGCAGCGAGGCGTCGCAGGCCCGCTTCACATATCCGGGCCGCCCATTGGCCACGATGTGCTGATCGCCCACCAGCAGGCCCACCTTCGTCGACACGAAGGCGTCCGCGCGCCGCTCCTTCAGTACCCGGCCCAGCAACAGCTCGTTGGTGAACGGGCCGTACATGTCGGCCGTGTCCAGCAGCGTCGAGCCCAGGTCCAGCGCCCGGTGCACCGCCCTGAGCGACTCGTCCCCCCGCTGCCGTGACCCGCTGTAGGCCCAGCTCATCGGCATGCATCCAAGTCCGACGGCCCCCACCGCGAGCGCCCCCGCGCCGATCGTCCTGCGCTCCACCTGCTCGTGAACCTCCCTCTGCCGGCCCCCAACCTAACCTCTGCCTGCTCGGGTGCCTGACATAGCCTCCTGACCATGACTTCAGACGTGTGGCTTCCCATTCCGCCGCAGGACATCGAGGGGCTTCCCGACGGGCTGAACTACCTGTTCTGGGACGGGGGCAAGGACGGGAATCAGGCGTTTCCCGGCGATCCCGCGGATTGTGTGGTGTACGTGGTGCCGTACATGAAGCGCCAGACCGTCAAGGTGCGCCCCCTGGAGCTGATGCGGAACCTCCAGGTCGTGCAGACCCTCACGGCCGGCGTCGACGACGTCACCGCGCGGCTGTCGTCCATCGTGCCCGGCGTCCGGCTCTGCAATGCACGCGGTGTGCACGAGGCGAGCACCGCCGAGCTCGCGCTCACCCTCACCCTCGCCGCCCTGCGCGGCATCCCGAAGTTCGTCCTCGCGCAGCAACAGGGCCAGTGGCAGAGCGAGTTCCATCCCGCTCTCGCCGACAAGTCCGTCCTCATCGTCGGCTACGGTGCCATCGGCTCCGCCATCGAGGACCGGCTCGTGCCCTTCGAGGTGGCGCGGGTGGCGCGCGTCGCGCGCTCCGAGCGCACCACGGCGCGCGGTCCGGTGCACCCGCTCACCGAACTGCCCGCTCTGCTTCCGGAAGCGGACGTCGTCATCCTGTCCACGCCGCTGACGGAGTCCACGAGGGGGCTGGTCGACACCGAGTTCCTGGCCCGGATGAAGGACGGGGCGCTGCTCGTGAATGTCGCCCGCGGACCGGTCGTCGACACCAAGGCCCTGCTCACGGAGCTGGAGACCGGGCGGCTCGGCGCGGCCCTCGACGTCACCGACCCGGAGCCGCTGCCCCCGGGGCATCCCCTGTGGCAGGCGCCCGGCGTGCTCATCAGCCCGCACGTCGGCGGGCCCACCTCGGCCTTCCTGCCGCGCGCCGAGCGGCTGCTGGTGGACCAGTTGCACCGGTTCGTGAACCGGGAGCCCCTGCGCAACGTGATCCTTACAACGGGCTCCACCGGCGCATGACGACGGGCGCAACGGGCGTGTAATCCGCTTCGGGTACCCTCCGCAATCTTCCGGACGCGGTGTGTGCGCGCATTGCCGCTGATCGTCACGGAGCGTAGAGAAGCTATGTCCCTGAGTGACGAGACTGGTGTATCGTCCCGACAGGGGCTGCGCCGTGCACCGTTCGGCGCCGGGGATGGACATTTCAGATATGTGAGGGGGGCGACGGGCGATGCACGGCCTATGGACGAACGATCCGACGCGGCGGAGCCGCCGGCGGCGACCCTGGCGCACGACCGCGCGCAGACGCGGCCACCACAGCAGCCATCACCACCACCGCAAGCCCAGCGGACGCAGGAGGCATGCGCACCCAGCGCACCGGGACCCGAGGGACTCCGGAGCGAAGCGGACCGGGAGCTCCCGGTGAGCCCGCCGCCCGCTGTGACGACCACCCTCAACGGGACGCTGCGGGCGCAGCCTCCGTCGGGGACGCCGCTGCCCCGGCCGCCGGCTCTCGGCGGTGGGTCCGGCCTGGTCCACCAACTCGTCCTGGCCCTGGTGAGCGCGGGATACGCCGTCGGTTCCGCGCTCGGCTGGGGTTCGAACGAAGTCGCGCTGATCATGGGTGACTTCGGACTGACCGCCGCGGCGGGCACCGCCGCCGTCTCGTGCTTCTTCTACGCGCGCACGCCCCGGGTCCGCTTTCGACCCGCCTGGCTGCTGTTCGCCCTCTCCTCGGCGATGGCGGCCCTGGGCAACGCGGTCTGGGGGTGGTACGAGGTCGTCCTGGACGAGCCCGTGCCCAGCCCCAGCTACGCCGATCTGTTCTTCCTGTGCTTCGCGCCGCCCGCCATCGTGGGGCTGCTGGTGCTGGCCAAGCGGCCGGTGACGAAGGCGGGATGGATCTGCCTGGCGCTCGACGCCTGGCTGATCGGCGGCTCGCTGCTCACCCTCTCCTGGAGTCTGGCGCTCGCCCAGGCGGCCAGGTTCGACGGGCCGAGCGTGGCGCACACCGCGTTGTCGCTGGCGTATCCGCTGCTCGACATCGCTTTGGTCAGCATGGTGCTCGCGCTGCACTTCCGGCGCTCGCCCGGCAACCGCACGGCGGTCAACACCGCCATCGGCGCGCTCGCCCTGACCGTGCTGTGCGATGCCCTGTTCACCTCGCCGCTGCTGCACAGCAGCTACCACTCCGGCCAGCTGCTCGACGCGGGCTGGTTCGCCGGTTCACTGCTCCTCGCGTACGCGCCCTGGTCCGCACCCTGGCGCCACGGCCGGCCGGAGCCGGACCGGCACGGCGGCGACGGGCACACGCGCGTGATCCACGAGCACGTGCCCGGCCAGCGTGCCGCCGGTCACCCGCAGGCGCCACCGCCCGCCCAGGGGGGTGATCACAGCCGGTATCCGGCCGGCCGGCCCATCACCGGCTCGCTGGCCGCGCTCACCCCGTATCTGGCCGCGGCCGTGTGCACGCTCGGCATCCTGTACAACGTCCTCAACGGCCGCAGTCCCGACCACGTAGTGCTCATCACCGCCGGTGCCGTCGTGCTCGCGCTCGTCGTGCGCCAGGGCATCATGCTGCTCGACAACATCACGCTCACCCAGGAACTGGCCCAGAAGGAGAACCACTTCCGCTCCCTGGTCCAGGGCTCCAGCGACGTCATCATGATCGCCGCGCCCAACGGCATCCTCCGCTACGTCTCCCCGGCCGCCGCCGGGGTCTACGGCCGGTCCGCGGAGGACCTGGTGGGCACGGAACTGGCCAATCTCATCCACCCGGAGGATCTGGGCTGCGTGGTGCACGAGGTGCGCCGGTTCCTCGCCGCCAGCCCCCTGGAAGAAGCGACCACCCGCATCGAGTGCCGGTTCCGGTCCGGCGAGGGCGGCTGGCTCAACGTCGAGTCCACGGTCAACCGCCACCACGGCGGCCTCATCTTCAACAGCCGGGACGTGACCGAGAGAGTGCGGCTGCAGGCGCAGCTCCAGCACAACGCCGAGCACGACCCGCTCACGGACCTGCCCAACCGCGCGCTGTTCACCCAGCGTGTGCAGCAGGCCGTGTCCGGCCGCCGCGCCTCCGACCGCGGCGCCCATCTGCGCGGCACCGCCGTCCTCTTCATCGACCTGGACGGATTCAAGGCCGTCAACGACACCATCGGGCACCAGGCCGGGGACGAGCTGCTCGTCCAGGCCGCCCGCAGACTCCACGACGCGGTGCGGCACGGGGACACCGCCTCCCGGCTGGGCGGCGACGAGTTCGCGGCCCTGATCGTCGGGGACGGCACCCGTGACCGCAGTGCCCGGGAGCGGCACATCCTGGAGCTCGCCGACCGCCTCAGGGTGACCCTCTCCCAGCCGTATCTGATTGACGGCAACGATGTCCGTGTCAACGCCTCCATCGGCGTCGCCTTCGCCGAGCAGGGCCTGGGAGCGGGCGAGCTGCTGCGCAATGCCGACCTCGCCATGTACCGCGCGAAGTCGGCCGGAAAGGGCCGCGTCGAGCTGTACAAGCCGCAGATGCAGCAGGACGTCGTACGGAAGGCGGAGCTCGCCACGCGCCTGCGTGCGGCGCTGCACGACGGCGAGTTCGCCCTGCTGCACCAGCCAGTGGTGTGCCTCGCCAACGGCCGGATCACCGCGGTCTCCGCGCAGGCGCGCTGGCGCTCCTCCCAGGGGGTGCTGTTCACCCCGGCCGAGTTCCTGCGGGTCGCCGAGGACAGCGACAAGACCTCCGAACTGGACCGCTGGATCCTGGAGGAGGCCGTGGAGCAGGCCGCCGAACGCGCCGCGACCGGGCTCGCCGTGCCCGTGGGCGTGCGCATGTCCGCCCGGCGGCTGCTCGACCGGTCGATGCCGCTCGGCTCGGTGGAGGCTCTGCTCACCCGGCACGGGCTGCCGTCCGGCTCGCTGGTGATCGAGCTGTCCGACACCGACCCCCGGGTCTCCCTGGACGAGCTGGAGCGCAGGCTCGGTGCGCTCAAGCGGCTGGGCGTCCGGATCGCGCTGGACGGCTTCGGCAGCGGCTACGCGGCGATCACCGCCCTGCGGCGGCTCCCCGTCGACGTGCTGAGACTCGACCGCAGTCTGGTCGAGGGCGTCGTCGAGTCCGCGCGGCTGCACAAGATCACCAATGGGCTGCTGCGCATCGCCGCCGACCTGGGCATGCAGTCCGTTGCCGAGGGTGTGGATCTCCCGGAGCAGGTGGTCGCGCTGCGCTCGATGGGCTGCACGCACGGGCAGGGCATGGCGTTCGCCGGGGCGCTCGACGAGTACCGGCTGCGCCGGGCGCTCGGATCCGGCCAATATCCGGTTCCGCTCGGACCGGCCGAGCCGGCGTTCGCGGGCGGCGGCGCGGGGGTGTACACAAGTGGTGTGCCCGCTGTCTTCGGAGGCGGAAGTGCCCTTCGCTCACATAATGAGACTCCCGTCCCACCCACTTGACACGTGGTGCGCGTCGGGGGGAGGGTCAGTGCCATGCGCACCCGAATTCTCGTACTTGGACAGCGCGTCGGCTGAGCTGGGACCCACCGGAGGACGATCCGGAATCCCCAGCGACCACACCGGCGCGCTCCCCTCGCTTGCCTTTTGGCACGAGGGGTTTTTTGTTGCACCAGCACCATCCGTACGGATGTGAAAACCCGTACGAACCTCGCTAAAACCCTCAGCATCGAGAAGAGAATGCCGATGACCGAGCAGGCCACCGGGGCCCACCATCCGCAGCCGCGGCCCCGTTCCGGAGGACAACAGTCCGCGACCGTCGAGCACGTCACGGGTGCGCAGTCCCTCATCCGTTCGCTTGAGGAGGTCGGCGCTGACACGGTATTCGGCATTCCGGGTGGCGCGATCCTGCCGGCGTACGACCCGCTGATGGACTCCACCAGGGTGCGCCACGTCCTGGTCCGCCACGAGCAGGGGGCCGGTCACGCGGCCACGGGCTATGCGCAGGCCACCGGCAAGGTCGGCGTCTGCATGGCGACCTCGGGCCCGGGTGCGACGAACCTGGTCACGCCGATCGCCGACGCGCACATGGACTCGGTGCCGCTCGTGGCGATCACCGGCCAGGTCGCGTCCAGGGCCATCGGCACGGACGCCTTCCAGGAGGCGGACATCGTCGGCATCACGATGCCCGTCACGAAGCACAACTTCCTGGTCACCAAGGCCGAGGACATCCCGCGGGTGATCGCGCAGGCGTTCCACATCGCCTCCACCGGACGCCCCGGCCCGGTCCTGGTCGACATCGCCAAGGACGCCCTCCAGGCGAAGACCGTCTTCTCCTGGCCGCCCACCATGGACCTGCCCGGCTACCGGCCCGTCACCAAGCCGCACGCCAAGCAGATCCGCGAGGCCGCCAAGCTGATCACCTCCGCCAAGCGACCCGTCCTCTACGTCGGCGGCGGCGTCCTCAAGTCGCACGCCACCGCGGAGCTCAAGGTCCTCGCCGAGCTCACCGGAGCGCCCGTCACCACCACCCTGATGGCGCTCGGCGCGTTCCCCGACAGCCACCCGCTGCACGTGGGAATGCCGGGCATGCACGGTTCGGTCACCGCCGTCACCGCGCTGCAGAAGGCCGACCTGATCGTCGCCCTCGGAGCCCGCTTCGACGACCGCGTCACCGGCAAGCTGGACAGCTTCGCCCCGTACGCCAAGATCGTCCACGCCGACATCGACCCCGCCGAGATCGGCAAGAACCGCGCCGCCGACGTCCCGATCGTCGGTGACGCCCGCGAGGTGCTGGCCGACCTGATCCAGGCCGTCCAGAAGGAGCACAGCGAGGGCCACAAGGGCGACTACACCGCCTGGTGGAAGGACCTCAGCCGCTGGCGCGACACCTACCCGCTCGGCTACGACCAGCCCGAGGACGGCTCGCTGTCCCCGCAGCAGGTCATCGAGCGCATCGGCCGGCTCGCCCCGGAGGGCACGATCTTCGCGGCGGGCGTCGGCCAGCACCAGATGTGGGCCGCGCACTTCATCCAGTACGAGAAGCCCGCCACCTGGCTGAACTCCGGCGGCGCCGGGACGATGGGCTACGCGGTTCCGGCCGCGATGGGCGCCAAGGCGGGCGCGCCGGACCGTGCGGTCTGGGCGATCGACGGCGACGGCTGCTTCCAGATGACCAATCAGGAACTCACCACCTGCGCCCTGAACAACATCCCGATCAAGGTCGCCATCATCAACAACGGCGCCCTCGGGATGGTCCGCCAGTGGCAGACCCTCTTCTACAACCAGCGTTACTCCAACACGGTTCTGCACAGCGGCCCGGGCGACGTCAACCCGGACGCCAGGGGCACCCGCGTCCCCGACTTCGTGAAGCTGTCGGAGGCCATGGGCTGCTACGCGATCCGCTGCGAGAGCCCGGAGGACCTGGACAAGGTCATCGAAGAGGCGAACTCCATCAACGACCGGCCCGTCGTCGTCGACTTCATCGTCCACGAGGACGCGATGGTGTGGCCGATGGTCGCCGCAGGCACCTCCAACGACGAGATCATGGCCGCCCGGGACGTCCGCCCGGACTTCGGCGACAACGAAGACGACTGAGCGAGAGAGACCACAGAGAAATGTCCAAGCACACGCTCTCCGTCCTGGTGGAGAACACGCCGGGCATCCTGGCCCGGATCGCCGCCCTCTTCTCGCGCCGTGGCTTCAACATCGACTCGCTCGCGGTCGGTGTCACCGAGCACCCCGACATCTCCCGCATCACCATCGTGGTGAACGTCGAGGACCTGCCGCTGGAGCAGGTCACCAAGCAGCTCAACAAGCTCGTCAACGTGCTGAAGATCGTCGAGCTGGAGCCGACGCAGGCCGTTCAGCGCGAACTCGTTCTGGTGAAGGTGCGCGCCGACAACGAGACGCGCTCCCAGATCGTCGAGATCGTCCAGCTGTTCCGTGCCAAGACCGTCGACGTCTCCCCGGAGGCCGTGACCATCGAGGCCACCGGGAGCACCGACAAGCTCACCGCCATGCTCAAGATGCTGGAGCCGTACGGCATCAAGGAACTGGTCCAGTCCGGCACGATCGCGATCGGCCGCGGCGCCCGCTCGATCACGGACCGCTCGCTGCGCGCTCTGGACCGATCCGCGTAAGGCTGAGTACGGGCGGTCTCGCGCCGCCCGTATGCCGAGACCCCGAAACTTCACTTCCGCCCGCCGTCATACGGTGGGAGCAACATCTGCACACCAAGGAGAGAACCCAAAGTGGCCGAGCTGTTCTACGACGCTGACGCCGACCTGTCCATCATCCAGGGCCGCAAGGTCGCGGTCATCGGCTACGGCAGCCAGGGCCACGCGCACGCCCTGTCGCTGCGCGACTCCGGTGTCGACGTCCGTGTCGGTCTGCACGAGGGCTCCAAGTCCAAGGCCAAGGCCGAGGAGCAGGGCCTGCGCGTGGTGAGCCCGGCCGAGGCCGCCGCCGAGGCCGACGTCATCATGATCCTCATCCCGGACCCGATCCAGGCCCAGGTCTACGAGGAGTCCATCGCCCCGAACCTGAACGACGGCGACGCGCTGTTCTTCGCCCACGGCTTCAACATCCGCTTCGGCTTCATCAAGCCCCCGGCCGGTGTCGACGTCGCCCTGGTCGCCCCGAAGGGCCCGGGACACCTGGTCCGCCGCCAGTACGAGGAGGGCCGCGGCGTTCCCGCGATCGCCGCCGTCGAGCAGGACGCCACCTCAGGCGCCTTCGACCTGGCCCTGTCGTACGCCAAGGCGATCGGCGGCACCCGCGCCGGCGTCATCAAGACGACCTTCACCGAGGAGACCGAGACCGACCTGTTCGGTGAGCAGGCCGTGCTGTGCGGTGGCACCTCCGCCCTGGTCAAGGCCGGCTTCGAGACCCTGGTCGAGGCGGGCTACCAGCCGGAGATCGCCTACTTCGAGTGCCTGCACGAGCTGAAGCTGATCGTCGACCTCATGTACGAGGGCGGCCTGGAGAAGATGCGCTGGTCCGTCTCCGAGACCGCCGAGTGGGGCGACTACGTCACCGGCCCGCGCATCATCACGGACGCCACCAAGGCCGAGATGAAGCAGGTCCTCACCGAGATCCAGGACGGCACCTTCGCCCAGAACTGGATGGACGAGTACCACGGCGGTCTGAAGAAGTACAACGAGTACAAGAGCCAGGACTCCGAGCACCTGCTGGAGACCACCGGCAAGCAGCTGCGCAAGCTGATGAGCTGGGTGAACGAGGAGGCGTAAGCCTCAGGGCAGGGGCTGGGGCATGACGCTCCGGCCCCGTTGTCCATCCCGTCCAGCCACGGACGGGTGATCCTTCCGCAGAGGCGCAAGATGACCTCCGCCACGCAACTACACTGCTGCTCAACATACGCGTCAGGCCCACAGCGTCGTGCGTCTTCCGCGGCTAGCCCCTCCTCCGCCTGCGGCCGTTGGGACGGCCGTCCGCATGCTTTGGACTTGTGAGGACCTCACGTGAGCTCGAAACCTGTCGTACTCATCGCTGAAGAGCTGTCGCCCGCGACCGTGGACGCACTCGGCCCCGACTTCGAGATCCGGCACTGCAACGGCGCCGACCGCGCCGAGCTGCTCCCCGCCATCGCCGAGGTGGACGCGATCCTGATCCGTTCCGCCACCAAGGTCGACGCCGAGGCGATCGCCGCCGCCAAGAAGCTGAAGGTCGTCGCGCGAGCCGGCGTCGGCCTGGACAACGTCGACGTCTCGTCCGCCACCAAGGCCGGCGTGATGGTCGTCAACGCCCCCACCTCCAACATCGTGACCGCCGCCGAGCTGGCCTGCGGCCTGATCCTCGCCACCGCCCGCAACATCCCGCAGGCCAACGCCGCGCTGAAGAACGCCGAATGGAAGCGCAGCAAGTACACGGGCGTGGAGCTGGCCGAGAAGACGCTGGGCGTCGTGGGCCTGGGCCGCATCGGTGCCCTCGTCGCACAGCGCATGTCCGCGTTCGGCATGAAGGTCGTCGCGTACGACCCCTACGTCCAGCCCGCGCGCGCGGCGCAGATGGGCGTGAAGGTCCTCTCGCTGGACGAGCTCCTCGAGGTCGCCGACTTCATCACCGTGCACCTGCCGAAGACCCCCGAGACCCTCGGCCTGATCGGCGAGGACGCGCTGCGCAAGGTCAAGCCGAGCGTGCGCATCGTCAACGCGGCGCGCGGCGGGATCGTCGACGAGGAGGCGCTGTACTCGGCGCTCAAGGAGGGCCGCGTCGCGGGCGCCGGTCTGGACGTCTACGCGAAGGAGCCGTGCACCGACTCCCCGCTGTTCCAGTTCGACCAGGTCGTCTGCACCCCGCACCTCGGCGCCTCCACCGACGAGGCCCAGGAGAAGGCGGGCATCGCCGTCGCCAAGTCCGTCCGCCTCGCCCTCGCCGGTGAGCTGGTCCCGGACGCGGTGAACGTGCAGGGCGGTGTCATCGCCGAGGACGTCAAGCCGGGTCTGCCGCTCGCGGAGCGTCTCGGCCGCATCTTCACCGCGCTCGCGGGCGAGGTCGCGGTCCGCCTCGACGTCGAGGTGTACGGCGAGATCACCCAGCACGACGTGAAGGTGCTGGAGCTGTCCGCGCTCAAGGGCGTCTTCGAGGACGTCGTCGACGAGACGGTGTCGTACGTCAACGCGCCGCTGTTCGCCCAGGAGCGCGGTGTCGAGGTCCGGCTGACCACCAGCTCCGAGGCGACCGACCACCGCAATGTCGTGACCGTGCGCGGCACGCTCGGCAGCGGCGAGGAGGTGTCGGTCTCCGGCACCCTGGCCGGCCCGAAGCACCTGCAGAAGATCGTCGCGGTCGGCGACTACGACGTCGACCTCGCGCTCGCCGAGCACATGGTCGTCCTGCGCTACGAGGACCGTCCGGGTGTCGTCGGCACCGTCGGCCGGATCCTCGGCGAGGCGGGCATCAACATCGCCGGCATGCAGGTCGCCCGCGCGGTGGCCGGTGGCGAGGCGCTCGCGGTGCTGACGGTCGACGACACGGTTGCCGCCGGCGTGCTGACCGAGGTTGCCGAGGAGATCGGGGCGACGTTCGCTCGTTCCGTGAACCTGGTCTGAGGTGACCGTCCCTGGGGGCTGCCGCCCCCAGACCCCGGCTTCGGCCTGAGCGGCCTCGTCCTCAGACGCCGGACGGGCTGGTTGATGCCGACCGGGGTGACAAAGCGCCGGGCGGGCTGGATCAACCAGCCCGCCCGGCGCTTTTGTGTGCCGCGTCAGTCGGCGACCGGCACCTGCTCCGGGCCCTCCGCCGCCTCCTGCTCTCGCAGGTGGATCCGGCGCAGGGTCAGCGCCGCCCCGGCCGCCGCCCCCGCGAGGAGCACCGCCCCGGCGATCGCCGCGCCCTGCATCCCGTTGACGAACGCCTCCCGTGCCGTCGTGACCAGGGCGTCGCCGGTGTGGCCCGGAAGCCGGGCGGCGGTCGCCAGCGCGCCACCCAGGGTCTCGCGGGCCGCGACCGGGGCCGAGTCCGGGATCTCGTGGCGGTAGAGAGCCGTGCCGATGGAGCCGAGGACCGCCATACCGAGTGCGCCGCCGAACTCGGTGCCGGTCTCCAGGAGGGAGGAGGCCGTGCCCGCCCGCTCGACGGGGGCGGTGCCCATCGCGAGGTCGGTCAGTTGGGACATGACCACCACGACCCCACAGGCCAGGACGCCGGCTGCGGCGAGCGCGAGCCACAGGGAGTCGGGGCCGACGAGGGCGAGCATCGCGTATCCGCCCGCCGTGATGGCGAAGCCGGCGGCGACGACGTACCCCCGGTCGGCGCCCTTCTGGACGATCTGCGCCGTCACCGGTGCGGCCACGCCGATGAACACCGACGGGAGCAGGCTCCACAGCGCTGCCTCGAGCGGGCTCTTGCCGAGGACCGACTGCAGGTACTGGGTGGTGAAGATGGCCGAGCCCATCATGCCGAAGGCGGAGATGAGGGTCAGGACCACCGCCGGGGTGAATCCGTGGCCGCGGAACAGGGCCGACGGGATCAGCGGGGAGGCCGCGGTGCGCTGCCGGCGGACGAACAGCGCGGTGAAGAGCAGACCGACGGCGATCGAGGCGCCGTAGCGCGGCTCCCAGCCCTCGGACGGGATCTCCTTCAGGCCGTAGATCACGGGGAGCACGGCGGCCATCGACAGGGGGACGCTCGGCCAGTCGAAGCGGCCGGGGTTCGGGTTCTTCGACTCGGGGAGCAGGAACGGGCCGAGGACCAGCAGCAGCGCCATCGCGGGCAGGTTGACCAGGAAGACCGAGCCCCACCAGAAGTGCTCGACGAGTACGCCGCTCATCACCGAGCCGAGCGCGATCCCGCCCGTCATCACGCCGGACCACAGGCCGATCGCCTTCGCGCGCTGGCCGGGGTCGGTGAACATCGTGCGCAGCATGGCCATGGTCGACGGCATCAGGGTGGCGCCGCCGATGCCGAGGACCGCGCGGGCGGCGATCAGGGTCTCGGCGCTGTTCGCGTAGGCCGCAAGGAGCGAGGCGGCACTGAAGGCGGCGGCGCCCATGAGCAGGAGCCGGCGGCGGCCGATGCGGTCGCCGAGCGAGCCCATCGTCATGAGCAGGCCGGCCAGGACGAAGCCGTAGATGTCGAAGATCCACAGCTGCTGTGTGCCGGTCGGCCGCAGGTCCGCGCTGATGGCCGGGACCGCGAAGTAGAGGACCGAGACGTCCATCGAGACCAGCAGCAGCGGAAGCATCAGCACACCGAGCGCCGTCCATTCGCGGCGGCCGGCACGGGCGGTCGGGGTCGTGGTGGTGCTCGTCGTGTTCGTCATGACAGCGAATGTACAAGTGTCTTAAACGCTTGTCTAGAACGCTTGTATAAGTCATGCGTCTAGGACGCTTGTATGGATCCGGCGGTAGGCTGGTCCGCATGGGACACCGTGAAGATCTGCTCGAAGGCGCCAAGCGCTGCCTTCTGGAGAAGGGGTTCGCGCGCACCACGGCGCGCGACATCGTCAAGGAGTCGGGGACGAACCTGGCCTCGATCGGCTATCACTACGGCTCGAAGGACGCGCTCCTTGCGCAGGCGTACATCGCGATGGTGGAGGAGATGTCCTTCGAGGGTGACGGGGACGCCGGGATCAGCGGTGCGCCCGGTTCGCTGGAGCGGTTCCGCGAGGTGTGGTCGAACATCGCCGACTCCATGCGGGACCCCGGCTCCATCTGGCGGCTCAGCATGGAGGTCATGACCATCGACCTGCCCGAGGTGCGCGACCATCTGGCCCGAGCCCAGCGGGAGGGCGGGCGCGGCCTGGTCGCTCTGCTCATGGGCATCCCGGAGGAGGAGGTGTCCGACGAGACCGCCGACACCCTGGGCCGGTTCTACATGACGCTGATGTCGGGCCTCATCGCCCAGTGGACCTTCGACCCGAAGACCGCACCGGACGGGGCCGCGCTCACCGAGGGCCTGCGCCGGATCATCGAAGCCGCCACCAGGATGTGACGCGTCCGTCGCACAGGAGGTGACCGCGCCGGGGACCTGCCGGCCGGGCCCCTTCCAGAGCCGGGCCCCTCTAGAGCCGGGCACCCTTGAGCGCCATGTGCAGCAGCAGCCGGTCCTCCCCGTCGTCGAGGTCCAGGCCCGTCAGCTGCTCCACCCGGGACAGGCGGTAGTACAGGGTCTGGCGGTGGATGCCCAGCTGGGCGGCAGTGCGGCCGGCCTGGCCCGCGCGGTCGAGGTACACCTCGGCGGTGCGGGCCAGCTCCTGGTGGGCGGGCGCGAGCAGCGGGGCCACCGCCCGGTCGTGGGCCGCTTCGGAGGGCAGCGAGGTCAGCAGCCGGTACGGCCCGATCTGCGCCCACTCGGCGACCGGCCCGAACTGCGGCTCCGCCAGCGCCGCCCGGGCCGCCCCCACCGCCTCGTGCCAGGCGGTCCCCAGCTCGGCGAGCCCGAGGCGCGGGGCGGCGATCCCGGCGGCCGCGACGGACCCACCGTCCGCCGTGCCCTTCCCCCTGCTCCCGCTCGCGTCCCCGGCCCGCTCCAGCAGCCGCCCCGCCGCCGAGACCGCCGGGGTCACCGTGTCCGTGGAGCGCAGCCGCACCAGCAGGGCCAGTGACTGCGCGGACGTACCCCAGGGCACGGTGCACAGGGCCGTGGCGCCCGGCAGGGTGCGTACCGACGGCGCGTCCTCGGGGTCGGCCGAGGGCCAGGGGGCCACGCACACCACCGTGTGCGGGCCGTCCGCGCGGCCGCCCAGGGCCGTGCGGAGCTCGGCCACCGCCATGTCCCGCTGCCAGCCGGGCTCGGCGGTCAGCACGGCCCGCAGCTCCCGGGTGAGGTCGGCCCCGGCCTGCGCCTCGTCGGCGAGCAGCGCGCCGATACGGGCCGTGACCGCCATGGCCGCGGTCAGCTGCTGCTCGCTCGGGCCCGGATCGTCGTCCAGGAGCCAGACGTAACCGAGGACGACACCCCGATGGCGTACCGGAAGGCAGATTCGTCCCCGGTACACCCCCGCCTCCGGGGTGGGCGGGATGCGGACGGGTCCCGTCGCCCGGGTGATGCCGAAGCCCTCGAACCACCTCCGGACCGCCGCCGTGGAGCGCCGGGTCAGGATCGAGCGGGTGCGGACCGGGTCCAGGGCCGAGGGGTCCAGCTCGCCCTCGCTGTCGTACGCGCCGAAGGTGATCAGCTCGAAGTCGCGGTTCTCCAGCGTCGCAGGCGCGTCCAGGAGTTCCGAGATCTCGTCGACCAGCTCCTGGTAGTCACCCTTGTAATCGGCCGTCACACGGGCATTCTCCCGCATTTCCGTACGGCCTTCATACAACTGTCTGAGATCCGGGGAACGGATGCGTGACAGCTGTCGATGGCAGACGATCGGAGGGATCCTTAGGTTTCACGGTGGTTCTCCGTGCCGTACCCAAAAAATCATCTGCTTCGGGTCGGCATTCCGTAGGTCTTGTTGTGGAGGTGCCCCGTGCTGGGTCCCGTGATTCTCGCCGCGTCGCGCAGCGACCGGATGCGACGCCTGATCTCGGCGGCCCCGGTGACCAAGCAGGTCGTCGACCGCTTCATCCCCGGCGAGACCGTCGACGAGATCGTCCCGATCATCCAGGACCTCACCACCAAGGGCCTGGAACTGACCATGGACGTCGTCGGCGAGGACATCACCACCCCCGGGCAGGCCACCGCCGCCCGGGACGCGTACCTGCAGCTCATCGAGCGTCTCAAGGACCTGGAACTCGGCCCGAAGGTCGAGATGTCGGTCAAGCTCTCGATGTTCGGCCAGGCGCTGGAGGGCGGCCACGAGCTCGCCCTGGAGAACGTCCGCCCGGCGGTCGAGGCCGCCGCCGCGATCGGCACCACGGTCACCCTCGACGCCGAGGACCACACCACCCTCGACTCGATGTTCGCCATCCACGAGGAGCTGCGGAAGGACTTCCCGCAGACCGGCTGCGTCATCCAGGCCTACCTCTTCCGCACCGAGGCCGACGCCCGCCGCCTCGCCGCGGCCGGCAGCCGGGTGCGGCTCGTGAAGGGCGCGTACAAGGAGCCCGCCGAGGTCGCGTACCAGCAGAAGCACGAGATCGACAAGGCGTACGTCCGCATCCTGAAGACTCTGATGGAGGGCGAGGGGTACCCGATGATCGGCTCCCACGACCCGCGGCTGATCTCCATCGCCCAGGAGCTCGCGCACCAGGCCGGGCGCAAGATGGACGAGTACGAGTTCCAGATGCTCTACGGCATCCGCAGCGACGAGCACCTGCGCCTGGCCGCCGAGGGCCACCGCATGCGCGTCTACACCGCCTACGGCACCGACTGGTACGGCTACTTCATGCGGAGGCTCGCTGAGAAGCCGGCCAACCTGCGCTTCTTCGTTCGCAGCATGATCACCAAGGGCTGAGCCCGAACACCCGCTCACGTACAAGGAGTCAAGGATCTCATGGACGCTGTGACCCAGGTCCCCACCCCCGTCAACGAGCCGGTGCACGGCTACGCCCCCGGCTCGCCCGAGCGCGCCCGGCTGGAGGTCAAGCTCAAGGAGCTGGCCGAGAACCCGATCGAGCTGCCGATGACCATCGGCGGGGAGAAGCGGATGGGCGGCGGCGAGGCCTTCCAGGTCGTCCAGCCGCACAACCACAAGTCCGTCATCGGCACGCTCCGCAACGCCACCCAGCAGGACGCGCAGGACGCCATCGACGCGGCCCTGGCCGCCGCTCCGGCCTGGCGCGCGATGTCCTTCGACGACCGCGCGGCGATCATCCTGCGCGCCGCCGAGCTGCTGGCCGGCCCCTGGCGCGAGACCATCGCCGCCTCCACCATGCTCGGCCAGTCCAAGACCGCCCAGCAGGCCGAGATCGACAGCCCCTGTGAGCTGGTCGACTTCTGGCGCTTCAACGTCCACTACGCCCGCCAGATCCTGGCCGAGCAGCCCCCGGCCAACTCCCCGGGCGTCTGGAACCGCCTCGACCACCGCCCGCTCGAGGGCTTCGTCTACGCGATCACGCCGTTCAACTTCAGCGCCATCGCCGCGAACCTGCCCACCGCCCCCGCGCTGATGGGCAACGTGGTGGTCTGGAAGCCGTCCCCGACCCAGACCCACGCCGCCGTGCTGCTCATGCAGCTCCTGGAGGAGGCCGGTCTGCCCAAGGGCGTCATCAACCTCGTCACCGGTGACGGCATCGAGGTCTCCAAGGTCGCCCTGGTCCACCGCGACCTCGCCGGTATCCACTTCACCGGCTCGACCAGGACCTTCCAGTACCTGTGGAAGACGGTCGGCAACAACATCGAGAAGTACCGTGCCTACCCGCGTCTGGTCGGCGAGACCGGCGGCAAGGACTTCCTGGTCGCGCACCCGAGCGCCGACCGTGCCGTCCTGAAGACGGCCCTGACCCGCGGTGCCTTCGAGTACCAGGGCCAGAAGTGCTCGGCCACCTCCCGCGCGTACATCCCGGCCTCCATCTGGAACTCCGGCTTCAAGGAGGAGTTCGCGGCCGAGGTCGACTACCTGACCATGGGTGACGTCACCGACCTGTCGAACTTCATCGGCGCCGTGATCGACGACCGTGCCTTCGCCAAGAACAAGGCCGCCATCGACCGCGCCAAGGAGGACCCGACCTGCACGATCGTCGCGGGCGGCTCCTACGACGACTCGGTCGGCTACTTCGTCCGCCCGACCGTCATCGAGTGCACCGACCCGGAGAACGAGGTCTTCCGCACCGAGTACTTCGGCCCGGTCCTCGGCGTCTACGTCTACGAGGACGACCAGTACGACGAGATGCTGGAGCAGATGGAGTCCGTTTCCGACTACGCGCTCACCGGCTCGGTCGTCTCCAACGACCGTGCCGCGGCCGCGTACACGATGGAGAAGCTCCGCTACGCGGCGGGCAACTTCTACATCAACGACAAGTCGACCGGCGCCGTGGTCGGCCAGCAGCCCTTCGGCGGCGGCCGCGCCTCCGGCACCAACGACAAGGCCGGCGCCCCGCAGAACCTGCTGCGCTGGACCCTGACCCGCGCCATCAAGGAGACGCTGGTCGCGCCGACCGACTACACCTACCCGCACATGGGCTGACCAGCCCTCCCGAGCACGGGCCGGGAAGCCTGACCCCCGAGCAGGCTTCCCGGCCCGTTCCCAACTCCCGGCACACTGGTCCCATGACGGTGGGGACGGACGACGGCGCACGGCTGTGGGCCGCACGGTCACCCGGTGACGGCGACCCACTGGTGCTGTGCCACGGCGGGCCGGGCCTGTGGGACATGTTCGGCGACATGGCCGAGCTGCTGGCCGGTGTGACGCCGGTCGTCCGCTGGGACCAGCGTGGCTGCGGGCGCTCGGAGCGGGTCGACGGACCCTGGACGAGCGACCGGTTCGTGGCCGATCTGGAGGCCGTACGACGGCACTTCGGGCTGGAGCGGATGACGCTGCTCGGCCATTCCTGGGGCGCGCAGCTGGCGTTGAGCCATGCACTGGCGCACCCGGAGCGGGTGAGTGCGCTGGTGTATGTGTCCGGGATCGGCATCGGGCCGGACGCCGACTGGCAGGGAGCCTTCCACGAGAACCTCCGCGCGCGGCTCGCGGAGCACCCCGAACGTCTCGCCCGCTGGCGGGAGTTGGGAGATCGCCCGGTCCGGACGCAGGACGAGGAGCGGGAGCGGTCGGTGCTGCAGTGGTCGGCCGAGTTCGAGGACCGGGAGCGCGCGCTGGAGCACGCCGGGCGGATGGCCGATCCGTGGTTCGGGATCAACCATGCGTGCAGCGGTGCCCTGAACGACGAACGCATGCGGACGTGGGGCACCCCGGAGCTGTACGCCGCCTGCCGGTCCCTGGACGTACCGGTGCTGATCATTGACGGCGCCCGGGACCTGCGCCCCCGCACGGCCGTCGACTCCCTGGAGCGCGCCCTGCCGCGGGTACGCCGGGTGATCCTGCCGGATGCCGGGCATCTGCCGTGGGTGGAGGACCCGGAGGGCTTCCGGGCGGCGCTCAGGCCGGGGAGGGCAGGTAGCGGTCGAGAAAGTCCCGCATGAGCCCGGCGATCTGATCCGCGTGGGTCTCCAGGGCGAAGTGTCCGGCGGGGAGCAGATGCACCTCGGCCTTCGGCAGGTCCCGCTGGAAGGCGAGCGCGCCGGCGGGCACGAAGATCTCGTCGTGCGCGCCCCAGACGGCGAGGAGCGGGACCTGGCTGTCGCGGAAGTACGCGTGGAAGGCCGGGTACAGCGCGAAGTTGGCGCCGTAGTCGGAGATCAGGTCGAGCTGGATCTCGGGCCGGCCGGGCCGGGCCATCAGTGCCGCGTCGTGCTCGTACGCGTCCGGGCTGACCAGTGACGGGTCCGGAACGCCGTGCAGGTACTGCCACTTGATCCCGTCCGGGCTGCTGATCTCCCGCACGGGTGCCTCGGTCTCCGGTGTCCGCTCCGCTATCAGTGCGAGCACCGGCGCCCAGGCCTGCTCGCCCAGCCCCTCCTCGTACGCGTTGCCGTTCTGCGTGACGATCGCGGTCACCCGGTCCGGGTGGGCCAGTGCCAGGCGCAGGCCGATCGGGGCGCCGTAGTCCTGGATGTAGAGGGCGTACTCCTTCAGCCCCAGCTGTTCGGTGAACTCCCCGGTGATCGCGGCCAGTTCGTCGAAGGTGTAGCTGAACTCCGCGGCCGACGGGGCGGCCGAGCGCCCGAAGCCGATGTGGTCGGGGGCTATCACCCGGTAGCTGTCGGCGAGCAGCGGGATCAGGTCGCGGAACATGTGCGAGCTGCTGGGGAATCCGTGCAGGAGCAGCAGGACCGGGGCGTCTGCGGGGCCCGCCTCGCGGTAGTGGACGTCGAGGTCGCGGACGGTCGTGGCGCGGTGATGGACCTGGTGTGTGGTCATGGGCGGCAGTCCACCACACCCGTGTCTAACCAGTCAAGTAGATTTAGAGGGTTAGACGCCGGAGCGGTGAAGGCGATACTCGATCCATGACCACCCGCCTTCGCACCGCCCACACCGCCGACCTCACCCCCGCCGAACTCCGAGCCGTCCGCGCCCTCCTCCATGACGCCTTCGACGGCGAGTTCGACGACGAGGACTTCGAGCACGGCCTCGGCGGCATCCACGCCCTGGTGCACGACGGCTCCGGGCTCGCCGCCCACGGGTCGGTGGTGATGCGGCGCGCCCGGCATCGCGGGCGCTGGCTGCGGGTCGGCCATGTCGAGGCCGTCGGCGTGCGGCCCGACGTGCGCCGTGCCGGACTGGGCGGGCGGGTGATGGAGGCGCTGGAGCGCTTCGTCGACCGGGCCTACGACCTCGGTGCGCTGTCCGCGAGCGACGACGGCGCCCGGCTCTACGCGGCCCGCGGCTGGCGGCCCTGGACGGGCCGTGTCTCCGCGCTCTCCCCGGAAGGCGTCGTCCATCTGCCGGAGGAGGAAGGGAGCGTCTACTTGCGCCCCGCGCTCGCCGGTCCGCTCGACCCCGGCCATGGACTGGTCTTCGACTGGCGCGACGGGGACGTGCTCTGACAGGAGTAGTGGCCCCTCCACCCCTCGCGTGGCGAAAGCGCAGCTCAGGGCGGTGTGACGCAATCCGCCGTCTCAGATAGTAGGAAGTCCGAGTAATTGTGGAGACAGAAGCGCGTCCCTCGCTTAGTTTTGTAGAAGCCGAACGTCTCGCTCGATCAAGCGAATGGCGGTCGTGAGCCGGGCCTCGTGCAGGCAACCCCTGCGGCACCGCTCCCCGCCCCTTCCGGCGTCTCGTATCCCCCCTGCCGAACTCCAGGTTTGTCGAAGGAGTCGATTTCTCATGGCCGAGACGACCGTCCGCCGCCGAGTCCGCCACGTGTCCCGCACGAGCGAGTCCGACCGCAAGAACGCCGCCGACGCGCTGCAGCGCGCCCTCGACCGCCGTGACAACGGCGGCGAGACCGGCCACTGAGCCGCTCACCTCACGTGTTACACGTGCCACTCGTCCGCTCGCGTGGCCCGTGCGACACCCCACAGCCGGGAGCCGCACCCGATCGGGGTGCGGCGTGGCCTCATCCGCCGCGCCGCACCTCGAAGTGGTCGATCCGCTCCCCGCTCTGCGCCAGCGCCGACACCCTCAGCCTCGGGGTCGTACCCGCCTCCGCCTCCACCGAGAGGAAGGAGAAGCCGGTGTACCGCACCCTCGACCACTCGACCGTCTCCGCGCCGGGGTTCTGGGACTTCGTCCAGTGGAAGGTCTTCACCGCGTCGTGCCGGGTGACGTGCCCCTCGTAGCTGTCCTTGACGCCCGAGGGGAACGAGTAGAGGTTCCGGCCGCCGCCGCCCGCGGTCACGTACACGATCCCGTCGCGCGCGGGATCCGTCGACGCACCGATCGGTACGGACCTGCCGACCTCACCCTTCCTGATCGCGTCCGTCCGCTCGTACACATGGTTGTGCCCGTTGATCACCAGGTCCACCTGGTGCTTGGCGAACAGCGGCAGCCACTCCTTGCGGACGCCGCCGTCGGAGGCGTGCTGGGAAGTCGAGTACGCGCAGTGGTGGAAGAAGACGACCACGAAGTCGACCCCCTTCGCCGCCCGCAGCTCACCGAGCTTCCGGTCCAGCCACTGCGTCTGCCGGCCCTGGGTGAACCCGAGGTTGGCGGGGATCTCGTACGACACGTCGTTGGCGTCGAGCGCCACGAAGCCGACGTTGCCGTAGGTGAACGCGTACACGCCCGGCGCATGGCGCGGGTCGAAGCCGCTGTCCGGGAGGGAGAAGCGGGCCACCTGGCCGCCGTAGCCCTCCGGTGAGTACCAGGCCTCCATGTCGTGGTTGCCGGTGGTCACCATCCACGGCACCGACTTCGCCACCGACTCGGTCTGCTTCAGGAACAGGTCCCAGAAGCGGGGGTCGTACCCGTCCGACTCCTTGCCGGCGCCATTGACGTCCGCGTAGCAGATGTCGCCCGCGTGCAGGTGGAAGGCCGGCTTCTGGCGCAGCAGCAGATGGTCGTTGGCGCTCGCGCTCGTGCCCACACCCTGGTCGCCGAAGGCGGTGAACACGAACCGCTCCGGGGTCGCGGGGGCCGTACGGAAGGAGGCGATCGTCGACCGGTGAAGAGGGGAGACCGGGTCCCAGCCGTCGTGGCCGACGCCGTAGTAGTACGTGGTGCCGGGCTTCAGGCCGTCCAGGGCCGCGTGCACGTAGTACTGCTCGACCGCCGACCGCACCCCTTGCACGCCCGGTGTGTGCAGGGCGCGTACCTCGGCCTCGATACGGCGGCCCAGGTCGTCGGGGCGCAACCCGACCCGTACGAACGGCTTGTGGACCGCGAACGGCACCTGCCAGGAGATCCGCATCCGGGTCTTCGGGTCCGAACCGAAGGCGAGGTGGCGGCCGAAGGGGCGGACCGCGGAGCCGCGGACCCGCGAGGTCGCCGTGGCCGGCGCCGCGTTCGCCGTCGTGCTGCCGGACGCCGTCGAGCAGCCGGCCAGCAGCCCGCCCGCCACCGCGCCCGCCGTCACCAGGGTGCGGCGCCGGGTGAACCGGGTGTGCAGGTACTCGTACTGCTCGGCCATGCTCATCCGGCGGGCCAGTTGTGGCGGAATGCCGACGTCGGGGGTCTCCATGCAGGTGAACTTCCCAGCGAACCCCAACGCCCGCTACACATACGGGTGAACGGCATCCAACGGGATGACGCCGTCCCTCTTTCGGGGTGTCCGGATGGCGGACAGACTGTGTCATCCCATGGGACGAGGAGTAGGGTGCCGACATGTCTCGCAGCATCAATCTCGCAGTGATCCCCGGTGACGGCATCGGCCAGGAAGTCGTGGCCGAAGGCCTCAAGGTCCTCTCCGCCGTCCTTCCGCAGGATGTGAAGCTGGAGACCAAGGAGTACGACTTCGGCGCCAAGCGTTACCACGCCACCGGTGAGACGCTCACCGACGCCGACCTCGACGCGCTGAAGCAGCACGACGCCATTCTGCTCGGCGCCATCGGCGACCCGTCGGTCCCGTCCGGCGTGCTCGAGCGCGGCTTCCTGCTCAAGCTCCGCTTCGCCTTCGACCACCACGTCAACCTGCGTCCGTCGAAGCTGCTCCCGGGCGTCGCCACGCCGCTGGCCGGCCAGCCGGAGATCGACTTCGTCGTCGTCCGCGAGGGCACCGAGGGCCCCTACACGGGCAACGGCGGCACCATCCGCAAGGGCACGCCGCACGAGGTCGCCACCGAGGTCTCCGTGAACACGGCCTTCGGTGTCGAGCGCGTGGTCCGCGACGCCTTCGCCCGCGCCCAGGCCCGCCCGCGCAAGAAGCTCACGCTGGTCCACAAGAACAACGTGCTGACCTTCGCCGGGCACCTGTGGACGAACATCTTCAACAAGGTGGCCGAGGAGTACCCCGAGGTCGCCACCGACTACATCCACGTCGACGCGGCGACGATCTACCTCGTCACCCAGCCCGAGCGGTTCGACGTCATCGTCACCGACAACCTCTTCGGCGACATCATCACCGACCTCGCCGCGGCCGTCTCCGGCGGCATCGGCGTCGCCGCCTCCGGCAACATCAACCCGAGCGGCGAGTTCCCGTCCATGTTCGAGCCGGTCCACGGCTCGGCCCCGGACATCGCCGGCCAGGGCAAGGCCGACCCCTCCGCCACGGTTCTGTCCGTCGCCCTCCTGCTGCGCCACCTCGGCTACGAGACCGAGGCCGCCCGCATCGAGGACGCCGTCTCCGCCGACCTCGCGGAGCGCGGCCGGCTGCCCGCCCGCAGCACGTCCGAGATCGGCGACGCCCTCTCCGTACGAGTAGCCGGCTGACCCGCGCCACTCGAAACCTTTCGAAGCCGCCGGGTCACTCCAGCACCCGGCGGCTTCCCCATGTCCCCGCCCGGGTGCCACCATCGACCCCTGGGCCGCATTCACCCCGATTCCTTCCGCCGTCGCCCCCGGGCGATAATCGAACACGGAGCCGCGGTATGAGGGAATGCTCGGACGTCCTAACACTGGCCACCGGCCGTGCGGGCGTGAGCGCGGCCCGTCACTACAACCGGTGAAGGACAAGCACCCATGACGACGCCCACGATCGAGCTCAAGCCCTCCGCCCGCCCGCTCCCCGCCGCCGAGCGGGAGGCGATCCTGGCCAGCCCCGGCTTCGGCCGCCACTTCACGGACCACATGGTGACCGTCAAGTGGACCGAGGGCCGGGGCTGGCACGACGGCCAGCTCGTTCCGTACGCGCCGATCCCCCTCGACCCGGCGACCAACGTCCTGCACTACGCCCAGGAGATCTTCGAGGGCCTGAAGGCCTACCGTCGCCCCGACGGCTCGGTCGCCACCTTCCGCCCGGACCAGAACGCCAAGCGCTTCCAGCGCTCCGCCAAGCGCCTGGCCATGCCCGAGCTGCCGGTCGAGACGTTCATCGAGGCCTGTGACGTCCTGGTCCAGCAGGACAAGAACTGGGTGCCCGCGCACGGCGGCGAGGAGTCCCTCTATCTGCGCCCGTTCATGATCGCGACCGAGGTCGGTCTGGGTGTGAAGCCCGCCAACGAGTACCTCTTCATCGTCATCGCCTCCCCGGCGGGCGCCTACTTCCCGGGCGGTGTGAAGCCGGTCTCCATCTGGGCGTCCGAGGACCGCGTCCGCGCCGTCCCCGGCGGCATGGGCGACGCCAAGACGGGCGGCAACTACGCGGCCTCCCTGCTCGCCCAGGCCGAGGCTGCCGCCCAGGGCTGCGACCAGGTCTGCTACCTCGACGCGGTCGAGCACAAGTGGGTCGAGGAACTCGGCGGCATGAACCTGTACTTCGTGTACGGCGACCGCATCGTCACCCCCACCCTCACCGGCTCCATCCTGGAGGGCGTCACCCGTGACTCCCTGCTGACCGTCGCCCGCGACCTCGGTTACGCGTCCGAGGAGGGCCGCGTCTCCATCGACCAGTGGCAGACCGACTCCGAGAACGGCACCCTGACCGAGGTCTTCGCCTGCGGCACCGCCGCCGTCATCACCCCGGTCGGCACGGTCAAGCGGGCAGGCGCCGAGTGGAAGCAGTCCGACGGCGAGCCCGGCAAGGTCACCCTCAGGCTCCGCCAGGCCCTCCTCGACATCCAGCGCGGCATCGCCGAGGACAAGCACGGCTGGATGCACCCGCTGGGATAATCGAACTCCGGCATTCGTTCGACGCGTATCGCCTCCCCCGTGCGGGTGTCTCCTGCGTCCACGGGGGAGGGAGCATGCGTGAGCGGACGGTCTCCCATGCCACGACTGCGCCGGCGGATGCGGACGTTACGGACCCCGCGCCGGCCGCAGAGTCCCACCGTGCCGGCGCTGTCACCGCCGTAGCGGGCCTGCTGCTGTGGCGGGCCTCGCCGGCGCGCTGATCACCGGGGGCGACCCGCTGGTGACGAGCACGGACGCGCTGCGCCGCTACGTCGAGCCGCTGCTGGAGATCGACACGATCCGCTCGGTGCGGATCGGCACCAAGTCGCTCGCCTTGCGGCCGTACCGCTTCACGGCCGACCGGGACGCCGACGATCTGCTGCGGCTCTTCGAGCAGGTGGTGGCGAGCGGCCGAATCCTCGCGCTGATGGCCCACTTCACGTACCCGAAGGAGCTCCGCCCGCCCGTCGTGCGGGAGGCGCCGCGCCGGGTGCGGGACACCGGCCCGCAGGGCTGCTTCGGGGTGCCGCGGGCGCGCGGGCACGCCACCTTCCGCGACGCCCACGCCCGGGTCTCCGGCCTCGCCCGCACCGTCCGCGGCCCGGACCTGGTCGACCGTTCTTCGCGGCCTACGGCGAGGGCGCGACCGGTTCACGGACCTGAAACCCGCGTTCGGGGCCGGCCGGTTCCCGCCGGGGCTCGAGGCGGGCTGACTACAGTCCGCTGCCGGCGCGCGCCGGTTCCTTCGCCGCCTTCGCACGCACCGACGGCTGCCGGGGCGTGAGCGTCAGGAAGACCAGGCCTCCTGTGAGGCCCGACAGGAGGAAGGAGCAGTCGACTCCACCGGTCAGTGACAGCAGCGGGCCCTCGTACGACGGCAGGGAGACGGCGAGCAGGCCGACCGCGGCGCCCACCGCCCAGGACACCGTCGCCGGGATGTTCCAGCCGGAGCGGTACCAGTAGATCCCGCCCCGGGAGCGGCGGTTGAAGACCTGGAGGGCGTCCGGGTCGTAGACGCCCCGGCAGCGGGCGAAGCCGATCAGCGTGATGACCGCCCACGGGGTGCCGATGGCGGTGAGCAGCAGGACGAAGGACGTCATCGCGGACTGCGCGTTCCAGGCGTAGTGCCCGGCGAAGACACAGACGGTGGCGACCACGGCGACCGTGTAGGTGGCCCGGGCGCGGGAGGCGCGGGGCAGGATCGCGTCCAGGTCGAGGCCCATGGAGTACAGCATCAGACCCGCGTTGCCGACCGAGCCCGCGGAGGCGGAGATCAGGAGGGGGACGAGGTACCAGGCGGGGGAGGCCGCGACCAGAGGGCCCGCGTAGTCCGCCGCCGCCCGTGCCGCGTACGCCGTGAAGGTGCCGAACAGCTGGGGGACCAGCAGGCCGAGGACGAGGCCGAGCCAGGTGGCGTGCAGGACCCGGCGGGAGGCGTGGCGGGCGGGGGAGATGTAGCGGGTGTAGTCGCCGAGGAGGGTGATGAAGGCGATGGGGCCGGACAGGCCTGCGGCGACCGTCGCCAGGAACCACGTCGGCCAGAAGCCGCCGAGCAGATAGCCGCCCGTCTCCGGGAGCGCGGCCGTGGTGAAGTGCGGGGCGTAGGCGATCACGCCGAGCGCCAGCAGGGTCGTCATGCCGATCGCGAGGGCACGGGACATGGCGAGCAGCACCCGGTAGCCGTAGACCGCGCCGGCGACCGTCGCCGCGGCGAGCAGCGCGTAGACGACGGCGTACGATCCGTCGCCCGCCGGCAGGCCGAACAGACGGCCCAGCACGCTCACCATCACGTCCCCGCCGATCCACACGGTCAGCGCGGTGTAGCCGAGGGCCAGGAGCAGGCCGACCACCGAGCCCACGAGCCGGCCGCGGACCCCGAACTGGGCGCCGGAGGACGTGGAGAGGTTCGTCGCCGTGCGCAGGGAGACCAGCGCCAGCGGGGCAGTGAACAGCGTGCCGATCACCGTGCCCGCCACGATCGCGCTCACCGACGCCCACCAGCCGAGCCCGAAGGACGGCGGCAGCCAGCCGAAGATGATCACGCCCAGACAGAGGTTGGACCCCAGCAGGATCGAGACGAGGTCGCGCGGACCGCTGGTCCGCTCCTCGTCCGGGATGGTGTCGACCCCGCGCTGTTCGATCGGCATGGCTGGTCTCCTTCGACGGCCGCCAGATGGTTTGAGCGACGTTCAATGTGGCGTGCCCGACTGCATCCGTCAATGCCTCCGCTGCGTCCGTCGTGCCAGCGCTTCGTTCGTCAATGCTTCTGATTGCGGAAACCTCGGTTTAGAGTGATGCTCTAATCTGCTGGAAGCAAGGAGGTGCCGCGTCATGAGACTGACCCCGACGGAACGTGACCGGCTGCTGCTCTTCGGAGCCGCCGAGCTGGCCCGCGCCCGCCGTGCCCGCGGACTGCGGCTGAACGTGCCGGAGGCCACCGCGCTCATCGCGGACACCGTCTGCGAGGCCGCCCGGGACGGCGCCAGGCTCGCCGAGGCCATCGAGCGTGCCCGCGCGGTCCTCGGCCCGGCCGACGTCCTGCCGGGCGTCGCCGACGTCGTCACCGAGGTCCACGTCGAGGCCGTCTTCGACGACGGCTCACGGCTCGCGGTCGTCACCGACCCGATCGGGGGAGGGCTGGGCGAGGACGGCCCGGGCGCGCTGCTGCCGGGGCCCGAGCACGCCGAGCCCGAGCCGGTGGTACGGCTGACGGTCACCAACACCGCGACCGTGCCCGTCTCCGTCACCTCGCACTTCCACTTCTTCGAGGCCAACCCACGGCTCGACTTCGCCCGCGCCGCCGCCTACGGGATGCGGCTCGCCGTACCCGCCGGGTCGTCCGTGCGGTTCGGGCCGGGGGAGAGCGTCGAGGTCGGCCTTGTGCCGATCGGGGGCGAGCGGATCGCGATCGGCTTCGCCGGGCTCGCCGACGGCCCGCTGGACGCCCCGGGGGCCCGGGAAGAGGCCCTGCGCAGGGCCGCCGCCTGCGGATATCTGGGAGCAGAGCTGTGAATCCGTACGAGTACGCCGCCACCCACGGCCCCCGGGCCGGCGACCGGGTCCGCCTCGGCGACTCGGGCCTCACCATCCGCGTGGAGTCCGACGCCCAGCGGTACGGCGACGAGTTCCTGGCCGGCTTCGGCAAGACCGCCCGGGACGGGCTGCACCTCAAGGCCGCCGCCGTCCGCGAGACCTGTGACGTCGTGATCAGCAACGTCGTCGTGATCGACGCGGCGCAGGGCATCCGGAAGGTCTCCATCGGCATCCGCGAGGGGCGCATCTGCGCGATCGGGCGGGCCGGGAACCCCGACACCCTCGACGGGGTCGACGTCGTCGTCGGCACGGGCACGTCCATCGTGTCCGGCGAGGGGCTGATCGCCACCGCCGGTGCCGTCGACACGCATGTCCACCTGTTGTCCCCGCGCGTCATGGAGGCCTCGCTGGCCTCCGGCGTGACCACGATCATCGGGCAGGAGTTCGGGCCGGTGTGGGGGGTCGGCGTCAACTCGCCCTGGGCGCTGCGGCACGCGTTCAACGCCTTCGACGCCTGGCCGGTCAACATCGGCTTCCTGGGGCGCGGCTCGTCGTCCCACTCCGCGCCCCTCGTCGAGGCCCTCGCCGAGGGCGGTGCGTCCGGCTTCAAGGTGCACGAGGACATGGGCGCCCACACCCGCGCCCTGGACACGGCGCTGCGGGTCGCCGAGGAGCACGACGTCCAGGTCGCCCTGCACAGCGACGGACTGAACGAGTGCCTGTCCGTCGAGGACACCCTGCGCGTCCTCGAGGGCCGTACGATCCACGCCTTCCACATCGAGGGCTGCGGCGGCGGACATGTGCCGAACGTGCTGAAGATGGCGGGCGTGCCGAACGTCATCGGCTCCTCCACCAACCCGACCCTGCCCTTCGGCCGGGACGCGGTCGCCGAGCACTACGGCATGATCGTCTCCGTCCACGACCTGAAGACCGACCTGCCCGGCGACGCCGCCATGGCCCGTGACCGCATCCGCGCCGGGACCATGGGCGCCGAGGACGTGCTGCACGACCTGGGCGCGATCGGGATCACCTCGTCGGACGCGCAGGGCATGGGCCGGGCGGGGGAGACGGTCCGCCGTACCTTCGCGATGGCCGGGAAGATGAAGGCCGAGCTGGGCCCGATGCAGGGCGACGGCGAGGGCGACGACAACGCCCGCGTGCTGCGCTACATCGCCAAGCTGACCATCAACCCCGCCATCGCGCACGGCCTTGCGCACGAGGTCGGCTCGATCGAAGCGGGCAAGCTCGCCGACATCGTGCTGTGGCGCCCGGAGTTCTTCGGCGCCAAGCCGCAGCTCGTCCTGAAGGCCGGCTTCCCGGCGTACGGCGTGGTCGGCGACCCCAACGCGGCCACCGACACCTGCGAGCCCCTGGTGCTGGGCCCGCAGTTCGGGGCGCACGGCGCCACGCCCGCCGACATCTCCGTCGCCTTCGTCGCCCGGGCCGCCGCCGACCAGGGCAACGACTCGATGCCGACGCGCAGAAGGAGGGTCGCCGTCCGCGGTACCCGGGGCATCGGCCCCGCCGATCTGCGCCTCAACTCCCGCACCGGAGCCGTCGACGTGGACCAGCGCACCGGCCTGGTCACCCTCGACGGCGACCCGCTCAGCTCGGAACCCGCCGACTCGGTCTCCCTCAACCGCCTCTACTTCCTCTAAGGACCCGCGACATGACCACCCCCGCAGCCGACGGCTTCCGCATGCCCGCCGAGTGGACCCCGCACGAGCGCACCTGGATGGCGTGGCCCGGCCCCAACCCCACCTTCGACGACCCGGACGACCTCGCCCTTTCCCGGATCGCCTGGGCGACGGTGGCCCGCGCCGTCCTCCACTTCGAGCCGGTGACGGTCGTGTGCGGCCCCGGCCAGTCGGCGGACGCACAGACGCACCTCGGGCCGGGCGTCGACACCGTCGAGCGCGACCTCGACGACGCCTGGATGCGCGACATCGGTCCCACCTTCCTGACCAACGACAACGGTGAACTCGCCGCCGTTAACTGGACGTTCAACGGCTGGGGCGCCCAGAGCTGGGCCCGCTGGGAGCACGACGAGAAGATCGCCTCGTTCGTCTCCGACCTCGCGGGGGCGCGGACGTACGCCTCCAGGCTGATCAACGAGGGCGGCGCGATCCATGTCGACGGCGAGGGGACGGTGCTGCTGACGGAGACGGTCCAGCTCGGCCCCGAGCGCAACCCGGGCTGGTCGCGCGAGGAGGTCGAGGCCGAGATCCACGCCCACCTCGGCACCCGCAAGGCGATCTGGCTGCCCCGCGGCCTCACCGGCGACTACCCCCCGCACGGCTTCGGCACCCTCGGCCATGTCGACATCGTCGCCGCGTTCGCCCGCCCGGGCGTCGTGGTCGCCCACCACCAGCCGGACCCGGCGCACCCCGACCACGAGGTGACGAAGGAGGCGATCGGCATCCTGCGCGCCCAGACGGACGCGCGCGGCCGCCGGCTGGAAGTCGTCGAGGTGGCCGCCCCGACCGTCCTGGAGGCCGACGGCCACTGGGCCGACTACTCCTACATCAACCACTACCTCTGCAACGGCGGCGTCGTGCTGTGTGCCTTCGACGACCCGCGCGACGAGCTCGCGGCCGGGATCTTCCGCCGTCTCTTCCCGGAGCGGACGGTGACACTGGTGGACGCCCGTACGATCTTCTCCGGTGGCGGTGGCATCCACTGCATCACCCAGCAGCAGCCGAAGGTCTGACATCACAGGAGCAGCAGATGGCCGGTGCGGCCCGTGCGCGCAAGAACGCGCCGCCGCGCGAGGAGGTCCTCGCCGCCGCCATGGACATGATCGCCGAGCGCGGTCTGGAGAAGCTCACCATGGCGGCGCTGGGCCGTGCGGTCGGCATGAGCAGCGGCCATCTCCTGTACTACTTCCGCTCCAAGGACGAACTCCTGCTCCAGGCCCTGGAGTGGAGCGAGGGCAGACTGGGCGCCGAGCGCGGCCGGCTGCTCATGCGCGGGGCCCCGGCCCCAGAGCGCCTGGACGCCTATGTGGACCTGTACATCCCCGACGGCCACCGCGATCCGCACTGGACCCTGTGGCTGGAGGTCTGGAACCGCTCGCAGAACGCCG
The DNA here is from genome assembly GCF_032656585.1 of Streptomyces herbicida. Classification (NCBI taxonomy): domain Bacteria; kingdom Bacillati; phylum Actinomycetota; class Actinomycetes; order Kitasatosporales; family Streptomycetaceae; genus Streptomyces; species Streptomyces herbicida. Next base: position 13,437 of record NZ_JAUYWJ010000028.1, on the reverse strand, counting down.
CCGACGACGCCCGCGACCGCCAGGCCGCCATCGAGGGCGCCTGGCACCGCGACCTGGTCGCCCTGCTCGCGGAGGGCATCTCGCGCGGCGAGTTCCGTCCCGTCGACGCCGACCGCTTCGCCGCCCGGCTGCGCGCCCTGCTCGACGGCTTCTCCATCCATGTCGCGGTCGGGCTGCGCGGCACGGACCGGGAGCAGATCATGACGCATGTGCGCGAGTTCATCGCCGACGCCCTCCTGGCCCCCGGCGCCTGACGCCGCCCGTAACAGGACATGAAAGACGAGCGGGACGCTTCGTACGTACCGCATCCTGAGACAACCGGTGAGCCGGGGGCGGGGCTGTGCCAGACTGCCCCCGTGCTCACGTTCGCCATGATTATTGGCAGCAGGCGCGCCGGTCCGCAGTGACCACCACGTACGACCAGGTACGGGTGGCCACCGTCGTCCTGGACCCGCGCGCAGACCTCTCGCACCCGCGAGGGGTTTTTTCGTTTTCCTGGCCCACCTTCAGCCGGGGGCGGAGCGCGAGGGAGTATGGAGGGACGGTGGAGCCGGTCATTCCGGTAAGACCGAGATTCAACACAGGAGCCTTGAGACCATGACCGCAACCAGCGAGCTCGACGATTCGTTCCACGTCTTCGACACCACGCTGCGCGACGGCGCGCAGCGCGAGGGCATCAACCTCACCGTCGCGGACAAGCTCGCCATCGCACGGCACCTGGACGACTTCGGCGTGGGCTTCATCGAGGGCGGCTGGCCCGGGGCCAACCCGCGGGACACCGAGTTCTTCGCCCGCGCCCAGCAGGAGATCCACTTCAAGAACGCCCAGCTGGTCGCCTTCGGCGCCACCCGCCGGGCGGGCGCGAAGGCTGCGGACGACCCGCAGGTCAAGGCGCTGCTGGAGTCCGGCGCCCCGGTGATCACCCTGGTCGCCAAGTCGCACGACCGTCATGTCGAACTGGCGCTGCGCACCACGCTCGACGAGAACCTGGAGATGGTCCGGGACACCGTCTCCCACCTGCGCGAGCAGGGCCGCCGCGTCTTCGTCGACTGCGAGCACTTCTTCGACGGCTACCGGGCCAACCCCGAGTACGCGAAGGCGGTCGTCCGCGCGGCCTCGGAGGCCGGCGCCGACGTGGTCATCCTCTGCGACACCAACGGCGGCATGCTCCCGGCCCAGGTCCAGGCCGTGGTCTCGACGGTCCTCGCGGACACCGGCGCCCGACTCGGCATGCACGCCCAGGACGACACCGGCTGCGCGGTGGCCAACACCCTCGCGGCGGTGGACGCGGGCGCCACCCATGTGCAGTGCACGGCGAACGGCTACGGCGAGCGCGTCGGCAACGCCAACCTCTTCCCGGTCGTGGCGGCGCTGGAGCTGAAGTACGGCAAGAAGGTCCTGCCGGAGGGCCGGCTCCGCGAGATGACCCGCATCTCGCACGCCATCGCCGAGGTCGTCAACCTCACTCCCTCCACCCATCAGCCGTATGTGGGCGTCTCCGCCTTCGCGCACAAGGCGGGCCTGCACGCCTCCGCGATCAAGGTCGACCCGGACCTGTACCAGCACATCGACCCCGAGCAGGTCGGCAACACCATGCGGATGCTGGTCTCCGACATGGCGGGCCGCGCCTCGGTCGAGCTCAAGGGCAAGGAGCTCGGCGTCGACCTGGGCGGCGACCGCGAACTGGTCGGCCGGGTGGTCGAGCGCGTGAAGGAGCGCGAGCTTCAGGGCTACACGTACGAGGCGGCGGACGCGAGCTTCGAGCTGCTGCTGCGCGAGGAGGTCGAGGGCAAGCCCTTCAAGTACTTCGAGGTCGAGTCCTGGCGCGCCATCGTCGAGGACCGCCCCGACGGCACCCACGCCAACGAGGCCACGGTCAAGCTCTGGGCCAAGAGCGAGCGCATCGTCGCCACGGCGGAGGGCAACGGCCCGGTCAACGCCCTGGACCGGGCCCTGCGCGTCGGCCTGGAGAAGATCTACCCCCAGCTCGCCAAGCTCGACCTCGTCGACTACAAGGTCCGCATCCTGGAGGGCGTGCACGGCACCCAGTCCACCACCCGGGTGCTGATCTCCACCTCCGACGGCACGGGCGAGTGGTCCACGGTGGGCGTCGCGGAGAACGTCATCGCCGCCTCCTGGCAGGCCTTGGAGGACGCCTACACGTACGGCCTGCTGCGGGCCGGCGTGGAGCCCGCCCGGTAACCGGCCCTCAGCAGGAGTCCTCGGCGAGTCTCCCGAACTCGCCGAGGCTCATCGCCCGGCCGTCGGCCCAGACCTGGCCGGGCTTCAGCCGGGCGATCTCCGCGGTGGTGAAGTCGACGATCCCGTTGTAGGAGTCGCCGGCGACGTAGTGGCCGAAGGTCAGCGAGTAGCGATGCTCCGGCAGCAGCTGCTGCGCGCCCCGGTGCCGGGCCCGCCAGGCGTCCGGCGGCGAGAAGAGCGGGAACTCGGCGTCCCCGTTCAGCTTCTCCTTGCGCACGTCCCACCCGGTGGTGACCGGCCCGTCCTCGGCACCCTTCGCCCACCCGTCGAGCGACGGCGTCCGGTAGTCGTCGTCCCCGCAGGGCCGGATCAGCGCGTACGGCACCGCGTCCGCCCCCATCCGGACCCCGGCGAGCGGCAGATCGACGGCGGTACACCCGCTGAGCAGCAGCGCCCCGGCGACGGCCCCCACGACGGCGGCGGTCCGCCGCCTCAGCACCGCCACCGCACCGACCACCGACGCACCCGAACGCCTCATGTCCCGTCCCCCTCATGGACGGGACACGGCCCGTCCTACTGCAACCGCCATTTCTGGTTGGTGGCTCCGGTGCACGACCAGATCTGCGCCCGTGCCCCGTTCGCCGACGAGTTGTCCGTCACGTCGAGGCACTTGTTCGCCGCCGTATTCAGGACATCACCGGTGGAGGAGTTGTACGACCACCGTTGGGCACCGGTCCCATTGCAGTCGTACAACTGCACCTTCGCCCCGTCGGCGGTCGAGCCCGACGTCACGTCGAGGCACTTGCCGAGTGCCCTGACCGAACCGTCGGCCGTCACGGTCCACTGCTGTGCCGCGGTGGCGTTGCAGTCGTAGAGCTGCACCGCCGTACCGTTGGCGCTGGAAGCGCCCGCCACGTCCAGGCACTTGCCCGCGAGCCCGACGAACGCTCCGGACCGGTCACCCCCGCCCGACTGCGTGCCGGACCAGGTGAAGGTGGCCGACGTCTTCCCGGGCAGCGAGTAAGTCGCGTGCTGCGAACCCCAGTTGATCGTGACCGTCTTCGCGGCGGACGCGTCGTTGTAGGCGATCAGCGCCTTCGAACCGTCCGGGTTGCGCCAGGCCACGTTCGGCACGGACGAAGACGCCGTGGACGCGATCCGCTGCGCGCCCGGCCGTACGAACTTCGTCAGGTGGCCCATCGTGTAGTACTCGACCGTGAAGTCGACCGTCCCGCTCTGCGCGTCCCCGTTGTGCACGGTGATCAGCCCGGTGCAGGTGCCGCAACCCCCGTTGTGCGGGCCCTTGTTCTGGTCCACCGCCAGCGACCACTTCGTCACCGACTTCGCCCAGTTCCGGGTGTAGTCCACGATGTTGAGCATGTCCTCGCGCTGCTGGTCGGCGATCCAGGTGCCGCCGGAGTGCTCGGTGCCGAAGGCGTCCAGCGAGGGGTACTGGTTGTGGACGGACGTCTGCCTGGTGACGTCACCGCCGTAGCCGTGCCAGGCGATCCCGCCGAAATTGGGGTGGTTGCGGATCGCCGGGTCGTCGACCGACTGGGCGGCGTAGGAGTCGTAGACGTCCCAGTTCCAGTCGTGCGCCAGCACCTTGGTCTTCAGCCCCGCCGACTGGAGCTTCGGCAGCAGCTCGCTCTTCATGAAGTACGCCAGGCCACTCGCGTTCCAGCTCATCGACGGGTAGCCGGAACAGCAGGTCGGTTCGTTCTGCGGGGTCACGTACGAGACGTCGACGCCCTGGTCCCGGTACGCCTGGAGGTACTTCACGAAGTACGAGGCGTACGCCCCGTAGTCCTCCGCCTTCAGCCAGCCCCCGTTGAGCGAGCCGCTGTCCTTCATCCAGGCCGGTGCCGTCCAGGGCGAGGCCATCACGGTCAGGGACGGGTTCAGCTGGAGCGCCTGCTTCGTCAGCGGGACGACGTCCGCGAGGTCGTGCGCGATCGAGAACTCGGCCAGGGAGGGGTCCGTCTGCCCGGCCGGCACGTCGTCGTAGGTGTATCCGTACCGCGCCAGGTCCGAGGCGCCCATCGGATTGCGCAGGAACGACAGCCCGATCCCGTCCGTCGGCGAGAACAGCTTCCGCATCGTCGCGTCCCGGGTCGACTGCGACAGCGCCCCGCTGCCGTTCATCAGCCAGGCCGCGGTGTCCGTGAAGGACGCGCCGCCCCCGGTGAAGGTCTGGTAGCGGGTGTTCTCGTCGACGGTGATGTTCTCGCCGCCGCCTCCGGCGCCGGACTGGAAGGCGAACGGCGTCTGTGCCTGGAGCCCGCGGACCACGTGGCGGCCGGCGTCGTCGTCGGTGGTGGTCAGCCAGGCGGTGACCTGCTCGCCGGCCGCGTGCGCGGGGGGCACGGCCGCGGTGAAGCCCGCCGCCGTGAGCAGTCCGGCCAGCAGGAGCCGGACCGCGGGAGGGGTTCTTCTCATGCTGCGCAACCCTTCTCGTGGGGGACAACAAGCCTGTTGCAGAGGGGATTTGGACCCGAATCCGCGCTGACGTGGCGTCTTGACGGGTTTCCGGGGCGCTAGTTAACTCATGACGTGAGCTAAGTCATGAGTGAACCACGAGAGCCGAGGGAAGGTCCATGCGAAGAACCGCCCTGCTCGCCTCCGCGGGTCTGCTGACCGCGCTTCTACCGCTCGCGTCGGCCCACGCGGCCGACGATCCCCCGCCCGTCCCCGTCGACCGCTTCGAGGGCGAGGTCCCCTTCGCCTCCCAGCCCGCCGAGGGCATCTTCACCTGGGGCAGCGACAGCGACGACCCGCCCGCCCTCTCCCTCGCCGACCGCACCGACGCCCCCGAGGGCACCAAGGTCCTCTCCGGCACGTACGACATCAGCGGCTACGGCGGCTTCACCCACGACTTCGCCGCGAACCAGCCCGCCCACGACTGGTCCGCCCACAAGGGCATCCGCTTCTGGTGGGACGGCCGGAACAACGGGAAGAAGATCGCCTTCGAGATCAAGGACGGCGGTGTCAACGGCGAGGCCTCGGAGCTCTGGACCACCTCCTTCACCGACGACTTCACCGGCTGGAAGCAGATCGAGATCCGCTTCACCGACTTCGTCTACCGCACGGACTACCAGCCCGTCGGCGGCATCGACCACGTCCTCGGACTGACGCGGATGTGGGGGTACGCCCTCACGCTCCCGGTCGGCGTGCACGACCGATTCGCCATGGACGACGTCGAGTTGTACGGGAGGGCCGACCAGTCCCTGCGCGCCTCCGTCACCACCGACTCCGCCGTCTACCCGGTCCGCGAAGGCGACACGGCCACCGTCGAGGTCACCGTCGCCACCACCGGCTCCGCCCCCCTCGACGAACCCGTGACCGTCGCGTACGAGACGGCATCGACCGGAAGCGCCGACCCCGGCAGGGACTACACCCCGGTCTCCGGCACGCTCACCTTCCCGGCGGGCACGGCCTCCGGCACCGCGCAGACCATCCGGGTCCCCACCCTCGAGGACAAGGCGGCCGAGTCCGCCGAGGCGATCCCGCTCAAGCTCACGGTGACCGGCGCCAAGCCGCCCGCCGAGTCCCCGCAGGTCGTCGTCAATGCGCACGGACTGCCGTATCTGGACGCCAAGTTGCCGGTGAAGAAGCGGGTCGCCGATCTCCTCTCCCGCATGTCCCCGGTGGAGAAGGCCGGCCAGATGACCCAGGCCGAGCGCGGTGCCGTGGCGAACGGCGGTGACATCACGACGTACGATCTCGGCTCCCTGCTCTCCGGCGGTGGCTCGACCCCCACGCCCAACACCCCCGAGGCCTGGGCGGAGATGATCGACGGCTTCCAGCTCCGGGCGCAGGCGACCCGCTTCCAGATCCCGCTGATCTACGGCGTCGACGCGGTCCACGGCCACAACAACCTGGCCGGCGCCACGATCATGCCGCACAACATCGGCATCGGCGCGACTCGGGATCCCCGACTCGCCCAGAAGGCGGGCGCGGTGACGGCCGCCGAGGTGCGCGCCACCGGCATCCCCTGGGACTTCGCCCCCTGCCTCTGCGTCACCCGCGACGAACGCTGGGGCCGCTCCTACGAGTCCTTCGGCGAGGACCCGGCGCTGGTCGAGTCCATGGAGACCATCATCCAGGGTCTCCAAGGGCGCGCGAACAGCAAGGACCTGAGCCGGAACGACAAGGTCCTCGCCACCGCCAAGCACTTCGCCGGCGACGGCGGCACCGAGTACGGCTCGTCGACCACGGGGTCGTACAAGATCGACCAGGGCGTCACCAAGGTCACCCGGCAGCAGCTGGAGGCCGTCCACCTGGCGCCGTACCGGACCGCCGTCGACCGGGGCATCGGCACGGTCATGCCCTCCTACTCCTCGCTCGACATCCTCGGCGACGGGCAGGGCCCGGTGAAGATGCACGCCCGCGCCGACATGATCAACGGTGTACTCAAGGGCCGGATGGGCTTCGACGGCTTCGTCATCAGCGACTGGAACGCCATCGACCAGCTCCCCGGCGACTACGGGTCCCACGTCCGCACGGCGGTCGACGCGGGCGTCGACATGATGATGGTGCCGTACTCCTACAAGGACTTCAGCCGGACGCTCGTGGATGAGGTGACGGCCGGCCGGATCAGCGAGAAGCGGATGGACGACGCCGTGTCCCGCATCCTCACCCAGAAGTTCCGCCTCGGCCTCTTCGAGCACCCGTACGCCGACACCAGCGGCGCCGCGCGGATCGGCTCGCCCGAGCACCGGGCGGTCGCCCGCCAGGCCGCCGCCGAGTCCCAGGTGCTCCTGAAGAACGACGGCGGCGTGCTGCCCCTGAAGAAGTCGCAGAAGGTCTACGTCGCCGGTTCCAACGCCGACGACATCGGCAACCAGGCCGGCGGCTGGACGATCACCTGGCAGGGCTCCTCCGGGAACATCATCAAGGGCACGACCGTCCTGCAGGGCCTGCGCAACGCCGGCGGGTCCGTCACCTACTCCAAGGACGCCTCGGCCCCCACGTCCGGCTACGACGTCGGTGTGGTCGTCGTCGGCGAGACCCCGTACGCCGAGGGCGTGGGAGACGTCGGCAACGGACACGACCTGGAGCTGTCCGCCGCCGACAAGGCCGCCGTGGACACGGTGTGCGCGGCCATGAAGTGCGCCGTGCTGATCGTCTCCGGGCGGCCGCAGCTGATCGGCGACCGGCTCGGCGAGATCGACGCGCTGGTCGCGTCCTGGCTGCCGGGCACAGAGGGCGACGGTGTGGCCGACGTGCTGTACGGCAGGCGGCCCTTCACCGGCCGGCTCCCGGTGACCTGGCCCAGGTCCGAGGCCCAGCTGCCGATCAACGTCGGCGACTCGTCGTACGACCCGCAGTTCCCCTACGGCTGGGGGCTCACCACCCTGACCGGGGTCCCGCAGGGCGGCGCGGAGGCGCTGCGGGCGCTCGGGGCCGCGGCCACGGTGGCCGAGAAGGCTGGCGCGGACGGAACGGGGCGCGCGCTGGTGGCCAAGGCGCGGCTGATCGTGCAGAACAAGGTGGGGCAGCGGATCACCGCGGCGATGGCGAAACCGTTCGCCGAAGCGGACCATCTGCTGCTGGCCGGACGCTACGGAGAGGCGGTGCGGGAGCTGACCGAGGCCTATCGGGCGGCCTGAGCGGCAGCTGGGAGGCGCACCTGACGGTGGGCGCCTCCCAGCTGCATATCTGACCATTTTTGGTGGGTTCGGGTAGCTTCGAGTCATGAAGGCCGTCGTACGGACCCGAAGCCCCGCCGGACTGCTGCTGGCCCTGGCGCTCGCCCTTCTCACCGTGCTCGCGCCGGGCGCCTCGGCGGCCACCAATGTCTCGACGATCGCCGAGGCCCTCCGCAAGAACCCCGTGTACGTCGACCCGGCGGCCTCCGGGCAGCTGTCGGCGGCGGACGTGCATGCGCTCGACAAGCAAATCAGTGACGCCGGCAAGCCGCTGTTCATCGCGGTCCTGCCGGCCGGCTACCCCACCCGGAGCCTCTTCACCGACCTGCGGACCGCCACCGGCATCACCGGCCTCTACGCCATCCGCCTCGGCAACGGCTTCGACGCCCGTGCCGACTCCTCGGTCCTGCCGCGAACGGCCGTGCGGAACCTGGTCACCAGCGTCCAGGGTGAGTCCGCCAAGACCCAGCTGACCGACTTCACCGACCGCGCCCTGGCCAACATGGGCGGCAAGGCCCCCGCGTCCTGGGGCTACTCCCGCGGCCACGGCGTTTCCGGCACGGCGCTGATCACGGCCGGTGTCGTGGTGGTGGCGGTCGGCGCGGGCGCGTACGCACTGGTCCGGCGCGGCCGCAGGCGCCACGAGGAGGAGCAGCGGGCCGCCCTGGAGCGGCTGCGTGTGGTGGTCGACGAGGACATCACCGCCTTCGGCGAGGAGCTGGACCGGCTGGACTTCCACCCGGCGGAGGCGGGTGCCGACGACGCGATGCGAGCGGACTACGAGCGCGCGCTGGACGCCTATGAACAGGCGAAGCAGTCCATGGCGGAGGCCCGCAGACCGGAGGACGTCCGGGCCGTCACCCAGGCCCTGGAGGACGGCCGGTTCTCCCTCGCCCAGCTGGCCGCCCGCCGCGAGGGCCGTTCACTGCCCGAGCGCCGTCCGCCGTGCTTCTTCGACCCGCGCCACGGCCCCTCGGTCGCCGACGCGATCTGGACGCCTCCCGGAGGTTCCTCGCGCGAGGTGCCGGTCTGCGCGGCAGACCGGACACGGCTGGCCGACGGCCGCGACCCGGTCGTCCGCGAGGTCGACACCGACTACGGCCGCCGCCCCTACTGGGAGGCGGGCCCGGCCTACGGCCCCTGGGCGGGCGGCTATTTCGGCGGCGGCATCCTGCCGGGACTGCTCGTCGGCACCCTGCTCGGCAGTGCCATGGCCACTCCGTCCTACGCGGCCGACTACGGCGCCGGGTACGGCGACTTCGGCGGGGGCTACGAGGGCGGCGACGTCTCCGGCGCGGACTTCGACCCCAGTGACTTCGGGGGCGGGTTCGGGGACGGCGGGGGCGGGGACTTCGGCGGTGGCGGCGACTTCGGCGGGGGCGGCGGGGACTTCGGCGGAAGTTTCTGAACCGAGGCCCTCACCGGTCCGGCCGCTCAGGCCTCCTCCGGTCCGGGGAGGTCGGCCAGCCGCTCCAGCAGCGCGCCCGCCAGCGCCAGCACGCCCCGCTCGGTCTCGCCGAGGGACGCCAGCGCGGTGGCCAGCCAGGCGTCGCGGTCGGCCATGTCCCGCTCCAGTGCCCGCCGCCCGTGAGCCGTGAGCGTCAGCACCGACCGGCGCCGGTCTTCCGTGCCCGGCTCCCGCGCGATCAGCCCCTCCGTCTCCAGTTCCGCGAAGACCCGGGTGAGCGATTGCGGCCGCTGCCGCTCGGCCGCCGCGATCTCTCCGGGGGCGGCGGAGCCGTGCCGGTGCAGATGCCCGAGGACGGCGAGCTGATTGGGGCTGAGACTCCCGTCCCCGCGCTCCTGACGCAGCCGACGGTTCAGCCGTACGACGCCGCGTCGGACGCGGGCGGCTTCGGAGAGGTCATCCATGACCAAAATCGTACGCCATCCCTTACTGTCTGCGCGGGGAATCCCCCCGTAGCATCGCCCGAGTGACCGCCAAACCAATACGCAATGCGTACGAATCGGCGCTGACGATGACGGCTGTGCTGCTCTGCTGGGCTGCCGCCCTCCGCCTGGAGGGCGCCGCCGGACTGCACACGGACTCCGTCGTCCTCGCGGTCGCCCTGACCCTCACGCTCGCCAGAAGCGGGCGGACGGCCGACACCCGTGAACGGCTCACCGCCCTCGTCCTGCTCCCCGCGGTCGCCGCGGTCTGCGCGCTGGTCGGCCATCTGATCGCCGCGCACTACGCGGTGGGCGCCGCCGTCTTCACCGCCGGCATCTCGCTGCCCATCTGGATCCGCCGCTACGGCCCCGCCGCCACCAGGGCGGGCACGCTCACGACCCTGCCGTTCGTCGCGCTCCTGGTCGTCCCCGGCCCCGCACTGCCGTCCGAGGCGCAGGACGCGCTGGTGAGCTGGGCCTGGTCGGCGCTGATCGGGGTGCTGGCCTGCGGCTGCGTCTGGCTGGTGCAGGCGCTCGCCGACCGGTACGGCCCATGGCCCGCCGAAGCCGCAACCGTTCCCTCCCCACGGCGACCGTCCCGGCTCCGCCCCCGCCCCAGCACCCGTATGGCCGTGCAGATGGCGGTGGCCGTCGCGGCCGCCTTCGCCCTCGGCAGGCTCCTCTTCGACCACCACTGGCCGTGGGCGGTGCTCACCGCGTACGTCGTCGGGAGCGGCAACCATGGCCGAACCGACGTACTGCGCAAGGGAGTCGAGCGCTTCGCCGGAGCCTGCGCGGGCACGCTGCTGGCCACCGGCGTGGCGGCGACGGGGATCACCGGGCACACCGCGGTGGCCGTCATGTTCACCGTCCTGGCCGTGGCCCTGTGGCTGCGGCCCCTCAACTACGCCTACTGGGCAGCCGGCATGACCACCGCCCTGTCCCTGCTCCTTGGCTACTTCGGTCAGGACGCGAGCACCCTGCTCCCCACCCGCCTGGCCGCGATCGCCGTGGGCGCCGCCCTGTCCGTCGCCGCGGCGTGGTGGCTGCTGCCGGTCCCGAAACGCCCTACGACGAGCGCGGCACGACCAGTCCCGACTCGTACGCCATGAGCACCGCCCGAGTGCGGTCCCGCAGCCCCGGCTCGGACAGGACCCGCGGCAGATTCCGACCGATCCGCCCGACCGCGTGTACGGACACGGGCCCGGCGCCTGCGCGGCACCGGACCCGTGGGGGCCGTACGTCGTACTGGGTTCGGTGTGCGTCAGAGCGTGGACGCGGCGGAGGCGATGGCCGAGGCGAAGGTGGAGACCTCGGTGTAGACGCCGGGGGCGTTGGGCCGCGCGCAGCCCATGCCCCAGCTGACGATGCCGACCTGGATCCACTCGCCCGCGCCGTCCCTGCGGAACATGGGGCCGCCGGAGTCGCCCTGGCAGGTGTCGACGCCGCCCGCCGCGTAACCGGCGCAGATCTCCTCGTTGTCGATGAGGCCGCTGTAGCCCCTGTACGAACGACAGGTGGCGTCACTCACGAACGGCACGGTGGCCTTGAGCAGATAGCGCTGCTGGCCGCCGCCCTCGGTGGCGGCGCCCCATCCGGCGATGGTGAAGGTGCCGGTGTTGTTCTCCGCGGACGTGGCGATCTTCAGTGTCGGCAGGTTGATGGGAGCGGCGAGCTTGATGAGCGCCCAGTCCTTGCCGTCGCCGTTGTAGCCGGGAGCCCGGTAGACCTTGGTGGACTTCACCCGGACCCGGCCGCTGGTGGACTGGAGGTCCACGACACCGGCGGTGGCGGTGATGCTGGTGTTGTTGCCGCTCGCGCCCACGCAGTGCGCGGCGGTGAGCACGATCTGCTGTGTGTAGAGCGCGCCGCCACAGCCCATGGAGAGCCGGACCATGAACGGGAACTCGCCCTGTGCGGCTCGGGTTCCACCGACGACGGGCTGCGGTGCGGCCTGCGCGGCCGAGACGGGCTGAAGACTGGCGATCGCGAGGGCGGCGGCGCCGACGACCGCGCATCTCTTGAGTGCCGTGAGGAGTCTCTTCAACGTGATGCCTTCCGTGGGGGGTGAAGGCTGACGTGCCCATGCCACCCTTGCGCAAAGAAGCGATCCTTCTTTGGCATGGGCTGGTCAAATCCTGTTGCTGGATTATGAGAACGCTGTGACCCCACACACAAGTGCCGCGATCCAGCCACGTGGCACGGGTGGCTCCGCTTGTTCAGGACGCGTGGCGCTTGACGACCGGCTTCGGTCGGAGGGCGTAACGCTCGCCGGCGGCATGCCACCAGGTAGGCGGGGAGGGTCCGTTGACGACGACGGAGCTCGGCTGACCGGGGTGCAGCCCGAGCCGCCAGAGGGCACGGGCATCTACGGAAAGGCCGGTCCACCCGTTCCGGTGCCCATTGATCTCACGGCTGCACCAAAGATCGCACCGGATCTCTTCCATCGCGAACGGCATCCAGTCGATGCCGCGTTCACGCAGTCAAGCGCAGAGGGCGGTGATGCCGTGAGGACGCCCCGGCATGTTCTCGAACGACAGGACGTAGACCCAGTCGATCTGCTCAGTCGCGGGTGACGCGGTCAAGGAACTCACTCCAGGTGGAGGGGGAGACGGTGAGGATGCGGCTGTCGGGGGTCTTGGAGTCGCGGATGTGGATGGAGGCGGGGGTGGTGGCGACCTCGACGCAGTTGCCGCCCTCGTTGCTGCTGTGGCTGGACTTGAACCACTCAAGTGCGGTGCTCATAGGTCTCCTAGCAGTCTGTCCAGGAGGCACGCACTCTCGTCCGGAGAGAGGGCCTGTGACCGCAGCATTCCATACTTCAGCTGATAGACGCTCACCTCACCTGGGTCATCGGCCAAGAAGCTGGCGCGCTGCACCTCCAGGTAGACCAATTGCTCGTGGTCAGGCGTCTCCAACAGCAACATTGGTCCTGCCAGGCCGGCGTGCGGCACGCGACCCAAGGGCATGATCTGAAGCCCCACGTGGGCACGGTCGCCGAACTCGCGCAGCTTGCGAATCTGCTCGCGCATGATCTGAGGTCCACCGAGAGCTGTCCGCAAAATGCCTTCCTCCAGGATGAAATGGCCGAACGGCGGTTGCTTGCGCTGCCAGATCTGCTGCCGTTCCATGCGAGAAGCCACCCACTGTTCGGCCGTCTCGTCCTCGAACCGGGGGAAGCGGCAGTCGAAGGACGCGCGGCAGTAGTCCTGGGTCTGGAGGAGGCCAGGGACCATCTGCGTCTCGTACGAGAGGACGCTCACGGCCTCCTGCTCAATATCGACGAGCCCCTGGGCGAACTGCGGCATCCGCTCCCGCACCGGCATCTTCGCCACCAGCACGGCCAATGCGCCGCCCGTACCCAGCAGTTCATCGAACTGATCGGCTCGATCCGGCTGCAGCGCAAGCCGCCCCTGCTCGATCGACCCCACCGTGTCGACGTGCACGCTCGCCAACTCCGCAAACTGCTCCTGCGTATGGTGGGCCCGCTTCCGGAAGTGCGCCACGAGCGCGCCGACCGCCTGCCACGAACCGACCTTCTTGGGCTTCCTCGCCACGTGCATGCGTGGTCCTACCTTTCTAGGCGTGGGTCTGATCTGGTCATTCGTAAGATCGGAAGGCCCAGGGGCTCTGGGTATGGCTGTCATGCGGGCGCCGTTGGCAAGGCTCAAAGGACTTGGCCGCCCGGAGTCCC
>NZ_JAUYWJ010000027.1:0-135565 GCF_032656585.1 Streptomyces herbicida | reverse complement strand
GCACCAGAACCACCGGCCGCGTCGCCCGCCCCACCACCCCCAGCGCCACCGAACCCACCAGGAACCCCGTGAAACCGCTCAGCCCCCGCGACCCCAGCACCACCAGCTCGGCCCCCTCGGCCGCCTCCCGCAGCACCTCGACCGCCGGCCCCTCGACCAGCTCGTCGTACAGCCGGACCCCGGGGCACGCGGCACGCACCCCGTCCTCCGCCTGACGCAGTGTGCGCCGGGCCAGGTAGCGGCGGCCGGCGGCGGCCGTGCCGTCCTCCTGCGCGCTCGGCGGCGGGTTCCAGGCATGGACCAGACGCAGTGGCCGCTCGCGGCGCGCGGCCTCGCGGGCCGCCCACTGCGCTGCGGCCAGGCTCTCGGCGGATCCGTCCACTCCGACGGCGACGGGCGGAAGCATCATGCCACCTCCAGGTGTTGGGCCTGCTTCCCGATGCCAGCGTCCTGCGTCCGGCGCCCGACCGGGAGGGGCTGGCAGGACCTCACCGGGGACCAACCGGCCCACGTCCGGGCTCTGTTGGCAGCCAGCAGGTCTCACCCGGCTGCAACCGGACCGAGCGGCCGGGCAGCCGGAGGTCGATCGGGGCTCGGTCGGACGACGGCACCGTGACCTCCAACTGACCACGCTCCAGCCGCAGTCGTACGCCCCAGTGCCCATGGAAGCGCAGCACGAAACCGTACGACGACAGCTCGGGCAGCGGCACGGGGTCGAGCCACAGCGCCCCGGCACGGGTCTCGAGGCCGGTCAGTCCGCGCTGGACCAGATCGACGGTGCCCGCCATGGCGCCCAGGTGGATGCCCTCACCGGTGGTGCCGCCCTGCAGATCGGCGATGTCGCCGCGCAGGGCCTCCTGGCAGTACGCCCACGCCTCGGCCCGTCGGGCCCGCGCCAGGATCCAGCCGTGCACCAGACCGCTGAGGGTCGATCCATGGCTGGTCCGGCAGAGATAGTGGTCGACGGTGCGCTGCCATGTCTCCTCGTCCAGCCGGTAGCCCAACCGGTCGAAGAGGGAGCGTAGTTCGGCAGGTGAGAAGAGGTAGCCGAGCATCAGTACGTCGGCCTGTTTGGACGCCCGGTAGCGGTTGACCGTGTCGCCCTCGGCCTCCAGGATCCGGTCCAGGCGCCGGATGTCGTGATAGCGCCTGCGGTACCCGTCCCAGTCGAGCTCGGCGAGGTCGCCATAGCCGTCGAACTGGCTGATGACGCCTTCGTGGAAGGGCACGTGGAGCGTTCGGGACACGTCCTCCCACTGCTGGAGCTCGGCACTGCCGAGGCCGGTGCGCTCGACGAGTTCGAGGCGGCGCGGCTCGGGCAGGGTGTGCAGCAGGTCCAGGGTGCGGGCGAGCACCCAGGCGGCGGTGACGTTGGTGTACGCGTTGTCGTCGAGTCCTGGCTCCGGCCTGTCGGGGTAGGCGTCGTGGTACTCGTCGGGTCCCATCACGCCCCGGATGCGGTGCCGTCCGAGATGGTCGTCGTAGATGGCCGAGTCGGCCCAGAAGCGGGCGATCTGCAGCAGCATCTCGGCGCCCTTGGTGTGCCGGAACTCGGCGTCGCCGCTCGCCTCGCAGTACTGCCAGACGTTGTACGCCACCGCCGAGCCGACGTGCCGCTGGAGCCGGGAGTGGTCCGGCAGCCAGCGCCCCGAGCGGGGGTTGAGGTGCAGTGCCTGTGTCTCCTCGCGCCCGTCGCTGCCGCTCTGCCACGGGTACAGCGCGCCGCGCCGGCCCATGGCGCGGGCCGCGGCACAGGCCTGGTCCAGGCGCCGGTGGCGGTAGCGGAGCAGGGCGCGGGAGACCTCGGGGAAGTGCAGGTTGAGGTAGGGCAGGACGAAAAGCTCGTCCCAGAAGACATGGCCGCGGTAGGCCTCGCCGTTGAGACCCCGGGCCGGCACCCCGACGTCCAGGTCGGCCGTGTGCGGGGAGAGGGTCTGGAGCACATGGAAGAGGTGCAGTCGCAGGATGCGTCCGGCCTCCCCGGGGACATCGAGTTCGGCCCTGCGCCACAGCTGGTCCCAGGCCGTCAGATGCGATTCCAGCAGCTCGTCGAATCCGGGCGCGGCGCCCACCCGGTCGACGGCGGCGCGCAGCGGATCGCTGATCGCCGGGTCGCGCGAGGTGTGGACGGCGACGGTCTTGTCGACCGTGACGGTACGGCCCGCGGTCAGCGGGAGGGTCAGCCGCTGGACGGCGCGCGGGGGTTCGTGCCGGTCCCACACCGGTGCGCCGGCACTGAGGCGGGCCGCCATGCCGATACGGATGTCCGAGGTGCGGGTACGGCAGCGCAGCCACACCGTGTCGGGCGCGGCCGTGCCGGTCTGCACATGGGTCAGATGACGGCCGTCCAGGTCCCGATAGCGCGCCACCCCGGCGTTGGTGACACCGCCGTCCAGCGTGGCCTCGACCTCCAGCTCACCGGTGAGGCCCTCGGCGGTGAACTCGGTGCGCAGGGCCGCCAGGTGCGGGTCGGCCATGTGGACGATGCGCACCTGCCGCACGCGCAGGACCGGTCCGTCGCCGAGGCCGTAGCGGGTCAGGCGTTCCAGCAGGCCGGAGTCCAGGTGGAGGACCATGCGGTGGTCGAGCACCTCGGCGGTGTCCGGCGTCAGCCACGCCAGCCCGGTGGGGCGGAAGCGCAGCGGCAGCCAGTTCGGGAGGTTGACCATGTCCTCGTTCTCGACCCGGCGTCCCGCCACGTCCGAGGTGAGCCGGTTGTAGCAGCCGGCCACATAGGTGCCCGGGTAGTGCACATCGTCCGCGGCGCACTCGGGCAGCGCCCCGCGCGTGGCGACACAGCCGTTGCCCAGTGCGCACAGCGACTCCCTGAGACGCTCGTCCGCGGGCTCGTAGCCGTCGTACTCCCAGGTCCAGCCCGTCACGCCGGCGGTCCCCCTTCGACTGGTCGTGCGAGGTCGGGTGCGACGGTGTCGGCGCGACGGCGCGCGGCGGGAATTCCGCGCCCGCAAAGCGACCGGTTGGCACCTGTCGTGGGGGCGCGGTCCACGAGACAGTGGAGACAGGAGCGGCACCGATCCCCCGCGGTGTCGCTCCGCCCGTGCGCCCCGCCGAAGCGGAGCAGGACCCAGCTCAGACCCTGATCCTGCGTCCTGTGACCGTGTCGGGGGCGATGCGCACCCACAGGTCGCGCGGGCCGCCCGTCCACGGTGTGCTGTAGGCCTCCGCATCGAGCCGGCTCCGCTCGTCGGGATCCGTCACCGTGCGCGCCTGTCCGCGCACGACCACGCTCCAGCCGCGGCTGAACGCGTCGTCGATGCGGTCGACCTCGAAGGCGACCTGATGGCCCGCCGCCAGCGACGGCGTCGTACCGGCCCCGGTCCTGAAGACGACGGAGCCGTCGACGACGCTGTAGTTGACGGGCACGATCACCGGTCCCGAATCCGTGGACACCGCGAGCCGGCCCACACCGTGCGTCGACAGCAGCTCCCCGCACTCGCGCGGTCCCAGTTCGATGAACTCGGGTGCGCGCCCGGCCCGTCCGGGACCCGGAGGCAGCTCGGTGTCGCCGCCGGTGAGCTCGGACACCGTGGTCTCCAGCACTTCGGCCAGCCGGACCAGGAGGCCCGAGCCCGGTGCGGCACCGGGTTGTTCCTCCAGGTATCTGAGATAGCTGGGGGCGACGCCCGCGCGCGTGGCCGTCTCCGCGCGGGTCAGGCCGAGTCGGGCGCGCCGGGCGGCGAGCCGGCGGCCCAGGTCGCCGGCCGGCGCTCCGTCCGCCCCGTTCGCCTTCATCCGTTCGGCCATGAGCCGTCACATCCTCTCGTCGGGCTCGCTCAGTCCGTGCGCACGGCCACTTCGTGCTGCTCCCCGCCGAGGACCACCTTGAGCGCGCCGGTCTCGGCGGCCCCGGCGAAGACCTCGTACGCCTCCTCCATGCGGTCGAGCGGGAAGATGTGGGTGACCATCTGCTCGGTCGGCAGCCGTCCGGCGGCCGCCATCCGCAGCAGGGTGGGGGTGGAGTATGTGTCGACCAGCCCGGTGGTGATGGTCACGTTCTTGATCCACAGTTCTTCGAGGTGCAGGGTCGCGGGCTTGCCGTGCACACCGATGTTGGCCACGTGCCCGCCGGGCCGCACCATGCGGGTGCACAGCTCGAAGCTCTCCGGAACGCCGACCGCCTCGATGACGACGTCCGCGCCGAGCCCGTCGGTGAGGTCGTCGACCAGCTGTCCGGGAGCCTCGTGGACGTCCGCCACGGCATCCGCGCCGAACCGCCGGGCAGCCTCCAGCCTGGCCGGAGCCAGGTCCACGGCGATGATGCGTTCGGGCGCGAACAGATGCGCCGTGGTGATCGCCGCGAGTCCGATCGGACCGACCCCGACGACAGCGACGGTGTCCCCCGGGCGTACGTGCCCGTTGAGCACGCCCACCTCGTAGGCGGTCGGGAAGATGTCCGCGAGCAGCACCGCGTCTCTGCTCGCCACCCCGGCGGGCAGCGCGTGCACGGACAGGTCGGCGTACGGGACTCGCACATACTCGGCCTGGGTGCCGTCGATCAGGTGCCCGAGGATCCAGCCTCCGCCGCCCCGGCACTGACCGTACGAGCGCTCCCGGCAGTAGCGGCAACGGCCGCAGGCGCTGATGCAGGACACCAGGACCCGGTCGCCCGGCCGTACGGTCCGTACGTCGCTGCCGACCTCGACGATCTCACCGACGGCCTCGTGCCCCAGCACGGTGCCGGGCTGCACCTCGGGTACGTCGCCCTTGAGGATGTGGAGGTCCGTCCCGCAGATGGTGACCTCGCCGATCTGCACGATCGCGTCGGTGGGCTCTTTGATGGCGGGGTCGGGGACCTCCTCCCAGGCGGACTGTCCCGGGCCATGGAAGACGAAGCCTTTCATGACGCCTTCACCCTCCTTCCGGTCGGGCGGGGGGCAGGGAAAACCTCTTTGCCCCGTAGATCCAGCTTGCCCTGCCCTGACGGGTTCCGCTTGGGCCGTACGGCCCCGGGCGCCTGCCGGACGGGGTCCCTGCGGCCCCTGGTCGGCCCATGTCGCACCGCACCGCCTGCTGTCACCTTCGGAACTGTCACCAGGACCACGAAGACGACGAGGGGGTGCGCAGCGATGCGCGAAGGCAAGTCCGCACGGCGGCGGTGGCTGTGGCGCTGGCGGAGCAACCCGTTGCGACGGCACGACGACATCGTCGAGGCCTGGATCGTGCTGGCCGTATGGACGGTCGTCGTGCTGGGCGGCGCCGTCGCCGGCCTGGTGACGGCCCACGCCGCGGACGAGGTGTTCGCACGGCAGCGCGCCGGGCGCCATCCCGTCCGGGCCGTGCTCCTCGCCGACACCCCCGCGAGCACCCTGGCGACATGGGGCCGGGGCGACCGCGCATGGGCAACCGTGCGCTGGAACGCGCCGGACGGCACCACCCGTACCGGCCGGACCCTGGTCGGCACCGATCTGGCGGCCGGAGCCACGGTCATGATCTGGCAGGACCGGCGCGGCCGGCTCACCGACCGGCCGACCGATCGTACGGAGGCGTCCGTCGAGGCCGGTTTCCTGGGGGCCGGGGCCGCGTTCGCCCTGACCGGTGCCGCCGTCGCCGCCGGGGCCGTCGCCCGGTGGCGGCTCGACCGGCGGCGCATCGACCATTGGGGCCGGGAGTGGGCTCTGGTCGGCCCGCGGTGGGGGCACAAGACGGGCTGACCCGTCCCGCTGCCGAGTCGGCCCGAGCGCGCTGCAATGGAAGGGGGCGGTTCACCGCCGGCTGCGGGCGTGAGGAGGTGCCGTATGCGATTCGACGACCGTACGGACGCCGGGCGCCGCCTGGCCCGGCGACTGGAGTATCTGCGGGGCGCGGACGTGGTGGTGCTCGGGCTGCCCCGGGGCGGGGTCCCGGTGGCGTACGAGGTGGCCCGGGCGCTCGGCGCGCCGCTGGACGTGCTGGTGGTCCGCAAGCTGGGCGTGCCGTGGCAGCCGGAGCTGGGCTTCGGCGCGATCGGCGAGCAGAACGTCCGTGTGCTCAACGAGGACGTCATCCGCGACACCGGGCTGGAGTCCGCCGAGCTGGCGGCCGTGGAGGAGGACGAGCGGGTCGAGCTGGAGCGGCGGGTGCGCGAGTACCGGGCCGGCCGCGCTCCCGTACCGCTCGCCGGGCGGACCGTCGTGGTCGTCGACGACGGACTGGCCACCGGTGCCACCGCGCAGGCCGCGTGCCGTGTCGTACGGGGCAGGGGCGCGGCCCGGATCGTGCTCGCCGTCCCGGTCGGAGCCGGGCGGGCGCTCCCTCTGTTGCGTCCGGTGGCCGACGAGGTCGTGTGTCTGCACAGCCCGGCTTACTTCGGCGCGGTCGGCGCCTGGTACCGCGTCTTCGATCAGACCGGCGACGACGAGGTCACCGACCTCCTGGCGCGCCCCGCGTCCCGCTCCCCCGCCCCTCCCGACGCGCCCCCGCCGAACCGCGAGGTCGAGATGCCGGCCGGACGGGTGCGGCTGGCCGCGCGCTTCGTGCTTCCGGAACCGGCCCGGGCCGTCGTGGCGTTCGCGCACGGGAGCGGCAGCGGCCGGCACAGCCCGCGCAACCGGTACGTGGCCGCCGTGCTCAACCGGGCCGGTCTGGGCACGCTGCTGCTCGATCTGCTCACCGAGGACGAAGAACGCGACCGGCAGAACGTGTTCGACATCGCTCTGCTGGCCCGGCGGCTGCAGGCCGCGGCGCTCTGGCTGCGCCGGGAGACCGACCTGCCCGTGGGCTACTTCGGCGCCAGCACGGGTGCCGGCGCGGCGCTGGAGGCCGCCGCCGACGACTCCGCCATCGGCGCGGTCGTCTCCCGCGGGGGCCGCCCCGATCTGGCCTCCCCCGCCTCGTTGGCCCAGGTGCGGGCACCGACGCTGCTCATCGTCGGCAGCCTCGACACCCGGGTGCTCAGCCTGAACCGGCTCGCCGCCGACCGGATGCGCTGTGAGCACCGCCTGGCGGTCGTACCCGGCGCGAGCCATCTCTTCGCCGAGCCGGGCACCCTGCCCGTCGTCGCCGGACTCGCCCGCGACTGGTTCACCACCCATCTGAAGCCCCCGGACGGAATCGGCTGACGCGCCTCCCCGCGCGGGGGCCGTGGCCCCAAGTCCCCGCGATTCGGGGCCGTTCGGCCCCTGAACAGGCACGGCGGCAGCCGTCAGGGTGGAGGGCGCGTTGGGGAGGACTCGCTCCCTCGCGGCGGAGAGGTGGACGCTCATGCAGCGAGTGATCCTTGCCTGCGTCGATCCCTCGGCGAACGGCCGGACCGCGGCCGGCTGGGCCAAGGACGAGGCGAGACTGCGCGATCTGCCGCTGTGCGTGGTCCGCGGATGGCCGCCGGACCTGGGCGAGGCCCGGGTCACGGTCACGGGCCTGGGCCCGAACGTCGAGGACACGGCCGCTCATGCCGAGGCCCTGACCTGCCCGCTGATCCTGGTCCCGGACGCATCGGCCCGCTCGAACCGCATCGGCGGGGTCACGCTCGGCATCGACGCCCGCCGGCCCGCCGGCGCCGCGATCGACTTCGCCTTCGAGAGCGCCCGGCTGCGTGGCGTACGGCTGCACGCCGTGCACGCCTGGGAGCTGCCGTCGAGCGCGGCCGGGTTGCCCTTCGCCGTGCCGGAGGAGGACCGCGCCACTTGGGAGGACCACGAGGTCCAACTGCTCTCGGACGCGCTGCGCCCCTGGCGCGCGAAGTACCCGGACGTACCGGTGCTCCGGGACGTCGTCCTGTTCACCCCGTCCGAGGCCCTGCTCCATCACTGCGCACACGCCGCCCTGGTCGTGGTGGGACACGGGCCGGGCTCCGCGTGGGGAGACACCACGCGGAGCCTGCTGCGAGCCGGCACGTGCCCGGTCGCCGTAGTGCCGTCGTAGGCCCCGTCGGGCGCATGTGCCGACGTGCCCGTTCGCTCAGTCACCCATGAGATCCGCTCGCACCAGAGTGCCCGACCTGCCGTGGGCGATCTCGTACGCCGCGTCCAGTGCTCCGATCGCCGCCAGGCCGCCGGTGTTCTCGACGAACCGGGCGACCGCCTCCGCCTTGGGCCCCATGGAGCCCTCGGGGAAGCCGCCGCGGCGCAGCTGGAGGGGGGTCACGTCCTGCAGGGGCCGCTGCTCGGGGGTGCCGTAACCCTCGTAGACGTACGGCACGTCGGTGAGGACGAGCAGGAAGTCCGCCTTGAGGTGTTCCGCGAGCAGGGCCGCGGAGAGGTCCTTGTCGACGACGGCTTCGACGCCGGTCAGCGCACCCGTGACGGGGTCGGCGGTGACGGGGACTCCACCCCCGCCGGCGCAGATGACCAGGGCCCCGCTGCCGAGCAGATCGTGGATCGTTTCGGTTTCAACGATCCGCTGGGGGTCCGGTGAGGGCACGACCCGCCGCCAGCCCCCCGTGTCCTCGGCGATGTGCCAGCCGCGCTTGCAGGCGAGGGACCGGGCCAGGTCACGGGGGTGGACCTGGCCGACGAACTTCGTGGGCCGGGCGAAGGCCGGGTCGTCGGCCCGTACGAGGGTGTGGGTGACGAGGGTGGCGATCCGGTGGCCGGGCAGGGCGTTGTGCAGGGTGCAGGCGAGCAGCGACCCGATCATGCCCTGGGTCTGGGCGCCGAGCAGATGCAGCGGGTACGGGGCGCTCAGGTCGGGGTCGGCGGCGCTCTCCACGGCGAGCAGGCCGATCTGGGGGCCGTTGCCGTGGGTGATGACCAGCTCATGCTCATGGGCGAGGGCGGCCAGCGCGGTGGCGACCCGGTCGATGTTGGCCTGCTGGACGGCCGCGTCGGGGCGTTCGCCGCGGTGGAGCAGAGCGTTGCCGCCGAGGGCGACGACGATGCGCATGGCTTCAGTCCTCCAGGGTGGCGACGAGCACGGCCTTGATGGTGTGCAGCCGGTTCTCCGCCTGGTCGAAGACGATCGACGCCGGAGATGAGAAGACCTCGTCGGTGACCTCCAGTCCGTCCAGTCCGTGGGTGTCGAACAGGTCCCGGCCGAGGCGGGTACTGCGGTCGTGCAGCGAGGGGAGGCAATGCATGAACTTTACGTCCGGGTTCCCGGTGAGGGCGAGCGTCTTGTCGTTGACCTGGTACGGGAGCAGCAGCTCGATGCGCTCGCCCCAGGTGTCGGCGGGCTCGCCCATGGAGACCCAGACGTCGGTGTGGAGGAAGTCGGCACCGCGTACGGCGGTCTCGATGTCCTCGGTGAGCGTGATGCGGGCACCGCTGCGGTCGGCCAGGGTGCGACAGGTGGCGACCAGTTCCGGGTCGGGCCACAGCCGCCGGGGAGCGGCGATGCGTACGTCCATGCCGAGCAGGGCACCCATGGACAGCAGGGAGTTGCCCATGTTGTTGCGGGCGTCGCCGAGGTAGCAGTAGGCGATGTCCGGCAGGGGCTTGGGGCTGTGCTCGTGCATGGTCAGCACGTCGCACAGGCTCTGGGTGGGGTGTGCCGTGTCGGTCAGCCCGTTGTAGACGGGGACGCCGGAGCGGGCGGCGAGTTCGGTGACGATCGACTGGGCGGAGCCCCGGTACTCGATGGCGTCGAACATGCAGCCGAGGACGCGGGCGGTGTCGGCGATGGACTCCTTGGCACCGATGTGGGTGTCGCCGGGACCGAGGTAGGTGGTGGCGGCGCCCTGGTCGGCGGCGGCGACCTCGAAGGCGCAGCGGGTGCGGGTGGAGGTCTTCTCGAAGATCAGCGCGAGGTGCTTGCCGGTCAGCCGGGGCCGCTCGGTACCCGCGCGCCTGGCCGCCTTGAGCCGGGCCGCGAGGTCGAGGAGATGGTGGATCTCGGCGGGGGTGAAGTCGAGTTCGCTCAGGTAGGAGCGGCCTCGCAGGTCGACGGTCATGGTGGTTCCCCTTGCTGGATCGGGTACTCGATCAGACGGCCGGATCGCGTTCGATGGGGCAGCTCATACAGCGCGGGCCGCCGCGCCCTCGGCCGAGTTCACCGCCGGCGATGGTGATGATCTCGATGCCCTGCTTGCGCAGATAGGTGTTGGTGGTGACGTTGCGCTCGTAGCCGACGATCACTCCGGGGGCGATCGCGAGGAAGTTGTTGCCGTCGTCCCACTGCTCGCGCTCGGCGTTGCGGATGTCCTGGGGAGCGCAGAGCATGCGGACCTTGTCCAGGTCGAGGGCCTCGGCGAGGGCGGTCGCGAGGTCGGAGTTCGGTGCGACGTCGAAGCCTGCCTCGCGCGTGTCACTGGGCGTGAGCGTCCACGAGCGCAGGGAGTCGGCAAGGCCGGGATAGATGGTGAAGGCGTCGCGGTCGACCATGGTGAGGACCGTGTCGAGGTGCATGTACGCGCGTGCGGACGGCAGTTGGACGGCGATCAGCCGCCTCGCCGTGCCGGTGGCGAAGAGCCGTGCCGCCAGGTTCTCCACCGCCTGGGCGGTGGTGCGCTCGCCCATGCCGACCATGACGGCTCCGTTGCCGAGGACGTGGACGTCGCCGCCCTCGATGGTTCCCACCGTGCCGTTGAGGATCGGTTCGGTGATGGCGCCGGCGAACCTGGGGTGGAAGCGGTAGATGGCCTCGGCGTGCAGGCTCTCGCGTCGGCGGGCGGTCTTGGCCATCGGGTTGACCGACAGACGGTTGTACATCCAGCACGAGTTGTCGCGGGGGAAGAGATGGTTGGGCAGCGGGGTGAGCGCGAAGTCGTCCGCGTCGAGGGCGTTCCAGACGAGGCTGTGCGGAGCGGCGATCGGCAGATCGCTCATGAGGAGCCCGCCGACGAGATAGCCGGCCAGGGTCTCCCCGTCGAGGTCGGCGCAGAGTCCGCGCACCGGGTCGATCAGGGCCGGGCCCACGGTGGCCGCAGTGATGGCCCGGTCGAGCAGCCAGTCGCGGGCCTCGGGGACGTCGAGGGTCTGGGCCAGCAGGTCGGCGAAGTAGTGGACGCGTGTGCCGTGGTCCCTGAGGACCTGGGCGAAGGCGTCGTGCTCCTCACGGGCCCGCTTGGCCCACAGGATGTCGTCGAAGAGCAGGGCGTCGACGTTGCGCGGGGTGAGGCGGGAGAGTTCGAGGCCGGGGCGGTGCAGGATCACCTGGCGCAGGGGGCCGACCTCTGAGTCGACGTGGAAGACGTTCATGGTGGGAGAGTTCCTTCGTGCCGAGGGTCGGTCAGTCGTGGTGGCCGAGGCCGTTGCGCCCGCGGGTGCCGCCGGTGCGGTTCGTCCGGAGCCCGCGGGAGAGCCGCTGGGTGGGCGGGGCCGTCTCGGGTGCCCGGTCCTCCTGGGCCGGGATCGCCGGTGCCTTGGCGGCCGTCGGCTCGCCGTAGCTGCCCTGGCCCCGCTTGAGCCAGACGTAGACCGGGATTCCGAGCAGCAGGACGAACAGGCCGTAGTAGACGGTCTGGTAGCCGCTGCCCTGGATCGACCAGTAGGAGAAGGCGAGGGCGAGGGAGGCGACCGAGATGTCGCGGGCCAGCCGGCGGGGGCTGAGGCTCTCCCGGCCGCGCACCAGCAGCCAGTACAGCTGGGCGGCGGCGGAGAACAGGTAGGGGATCACGGCGGTGAGCACGCTCAGCAGCACGATCTTCGTGAAGACGTCCTCGAAGCGCGTGTAGCTGAACACGGTGATCAGTGAGGCCAGCACGGTGGAGGCGACGATGCCGAAGGCCGGGACCCCGCTCTCACCGCGCAGCCTGGCGAAGACGCCGGGGAAGAGGCCGTCGCGGGCGGCGGCGTACGGCATCTCCGCGCACAGCATGGTCCAGCCGTTCAGGGCGCCGATGCCGGAGACGATGGCGGCCGCGGCGACGATGTCGCCGGCCCAGGTGCCGCCGAAGATGTTGTTCGCCGCGTCGGTGAACGGCGCGGTGGAGGAGCCCAGGTCGGTGTGCGAGACGGTGCCGAACACCGCGAGGGTGCCGAGGATGTAGATGACGGCGCAGGCGAGCGTGCCGTACACGGTGGCGCGCGGCACATTGCGGCCCGGCTCGCGGACCCGCCCGGCGACCACCGAGGCCGCTTCCAGGCCGAGGTAGCTGAACAGGGCGATGGCCCCGGCCGCGGAGACCGCGCCCAGCGCCGACCGGCCGCTGGCGTTGAAGGGGCCGAAGTTGCCGGGGTCGATGAAGAGCAGCCCGACGGTGGCCATGAAGACCAGCGGGACGAACTTCAGCACGGTCGTGATCACCTGGAAGGCGCCGATGTTGCGCACGCCGGTGAGGTTGATCGCGGCCGGGATCCACAGCCCGACCAGCGCGATGAGCACCGAGATGC
Source organism: Streptomyces herbicida (assembly GCF_032656585.1). Classification (NCBI taxonomy): domain Bacteria; kingdom Bacillati; phylum Actinomycetota; class Actinomycetes; order Kitasatosporales; family Streptomycetaceae; genus Streptomyces; species Streptomyces herbicida. The sequence continues at coordinate 123,359 of NZ_JAUYWJ010000027.1, read as the reverse complement.
CGGTTTTGTGGCCGGTGTTGACGAACACCTCGACATAGCCGACCCAGGCCACCACGATCGCCGCGTTACCGGCCCATGCCGTGATCCAGTAGGACCATGCGTTGAGGAAACCCGCGAACTCACCGAAGGCCTCACGAGCGTAGACGTACGGTCCGCCGCTCGCCGGAACGCGCTTCGACAGGGCCCCGAAGGTCTGCGCCAGCGCGAGGGCGCCGAGGGTCACGACGACGAAGGCGACGAGGGAGATCGGGCCGTAGGGGGCGAGCGCGGAGGGGAGGGCGAACACTCCGGTGCCGATGATGCTGCCGATCACGAGCGCGGACGCGGCCGGCAGACCGAGGGCGGCCGTGGGCGCCGCTCGATCTCCTCTGCGCGTGGTACTGGCCATGGCTGTGCTCCTTGTGCGGTCCGTTACGGAGGGGTCGGCCCGCCAGCCATGCTTCTGTGGGGCGCAGAGGTGCGGACAGCGGCCGGATGGCCCGCAAGGGGTCCGATGGTCCTCATGTGCCGGGCCCGCCCAGCCCAGGAGAGCGTGCGGCCTCCGTCGGCGGGCGGTGGCAACGGCGCCGCCGGACCGGCCGTGCTGTGGGCCGTGGCCCTTGAGGGAGTTGTGGCTCGGGGAGCTGCCGTCCTGCGGGTACTCGTCCGCAGAGGTTGGATGACCTGCACGGTGAGCTGCAGCCCCTGTCTCTCCTGGTACGACGAGGACAAGGACCCGCCGCAGCTCGACGAGGTCACCGACTGGCTGAGGTCGGACACGAAGGCGGCATGGGACCAGCTCAAGAGCTGATGTGCCCGCCGCGTCCGGGTGTCAGTAGCTGCTGCCGAGGGTCTGTGTCGTGTAGGCGCACTCCGTGTAGAGGTAGCCGGAGCGGAGCTTGGCGGTGTCGGAGGCGGGGGTCGCGGTGCTGTTGCCCCGCGGCTTGTGCACGAAGTAGGTGGTGCCGGGGGGCAGGCCGATCGTGCGCTGCGGGTAGTGCTTGCCGCTGTCGCTGCAGGGCTTGAATCCGATCGTGATCGAGCTGGCGAAGGAATAGGCCTTGCAGCTGCCGCACGCCTTGAGCGAGAAGCTGCCGGTGACCGGGCCGGTGTAGTAGACCGTGATGGGGTCGGGACTGTCGTTCTTGACCGTGACGGAGATGCTGCCGCCGGAGGCGGTGGTGGGCAGCCGCTTCCCGGCGGCCGGCAGCGTCTGGGCGACTTCGGCGGCGATGGAGATCTTCTTCGCGCGGGCCCGGTTCTTGTCGCTCTTGTTGTCGGCGACGAACCCGTCCATGGTCTTCTGCGCCGCCTCGAAGTCGCCGTCCTTGTACTGGTCGACTCCGCAGGCGTACTCCCCCGAGTCGGCGCTCCGGTCGGCCCGGTCGGCACTCTTGGACAGATCACCGGCGGCGTCACCCGCGCTCCCCGAGAGATCGGTGATCCGGGTGTTCAGGCTGCGCAGCTCCTCGACAGCGGCACAGGGGTCGGAGCCGCGTACGTTCTTCTCCGTACCGGCCACCGCGGAGTCGACGGCGGGCGCGACCTTCGTCGTCTGTTCGGACCGGGGGAATGTGCTCAGCAGTTCACCGAAGTGCGTGACCCAGTCCGCCTCACCGGACGACAGGCTGCTCGATCCGCACTCGTACAGCGAGGTGGCGAGCCGGTCCTCGGGCCACCGGGTCAGCGCGCCGAGTTCCTCCTTCGGCATGGTGCGCGGGACCGTACGCAGATACTTCAGCGGCGCGATCGCCTCGCAGTAGCGCTTGTGGCCGTAGGCCGCGCCGACCGTCGCGTAGTAGGTCTCCATGCTGTCGGGGACACGGCCGGCCGCGCGGGAGCCGGAATGGTGGGCCACGAGGTCCTCGTAGACGTCCAGGGCCGTGCGGTAGTCGGACTTCGCGCTCTCGAAGGACCGCCGGCCGCTCTCCGCCACCAGGTCGTCGGCCTTGTCGAGCCGGTCGAGAAGCTGCTGCTCGATCGCTTCCTGGCGGGCGTCGTCGTACAGGAGCGCGCCACCGACCGGCGCGGCGAGCAGAAGCACGCCCAGCAGCAGCGCGAGGGGCGGTCTTCCGGACCGGGCCAGTCTGGTGCGCAGTCCGGCGAACGCGCCGTGGACGGCGGCCAGCGCAAGGAACACGAGGTAGACCAAGAGCGCGAATCCCGGGACGCCGTCGGCGTCCGCGGGCAGGGCGACGAGCAGCAGGGCGGCCGTCGCCGCCCAGCACACGGCCATCAGGACCCAGCGACGGACGAGGGCGTATCCCAGGCCGAGGCCGCTGAGATTGAGCAGTGCGACCGCCGCCGCCCGCCGCCCGTCCGGCGGTGCGGGCGGCGGGCTCGAGGGCATGGGCGGTACAACGAATCCATGGCTGGGGCCGTACGGATCACCGGACATGAGGGCTCCCCCCGTCAACACGACCCATATGTCTGTGAGTTGGCAGTGTACGGGCAATGGTGGGGGCTTGACAGAGGTCGCCGGCTCCTCGGCGCAGCACGGTCGCGGGACGCGGTACGGCCGTCAGCACCGCGCAGACGACGCCCCTCGACGACACCATGACGTCGGCCACGAAACGCAGCCGCCCGACGCCGAGTCGGCGCAGACCGGCGCCGTGGACGGCGGCCACCACGAGGACCACCGCGAGCAGCAGCAACTGCCGCAGGGCCGTCGCGGGGCGCCGCTGCAGCCGGGGCAGTTCCAGGAAGGAGGCATGCAGCCGCTCGGTGGCCCGCCGGCGTCGGTATGCCACCGGCGGCCAACAGGCCGGCCGGCAGACGGGTGTGGTGCTGTTCCTCGGCTACGAACCGCCGCCCCGCGCCGGCGTATTCGGGGTGCCCGGCCGCCTCGGCCCTGGCAATGAGGTTGGCGCCGTCACCGTCCTAGGAGGACCGTACGTCGACGGCGCCGTTCCCGCGGGACCGCGGGTGGGCGTCAGCCGCCCAGTGCCGTCAGCACCACCGACTTGGCCTCCTCCTGCACCCGGGCGAGGTGGTCGGGCCCGAGGAACGACTCGGCGTAGATCTTGTAGACGTCCTCGGTGCCCGAAGGCCGCGCCGCGAACCAGGCGTTGGCGGTGGTCACCTTGATGCCGCCGATCGAAGCGCCGTTGCCGGGCGCCTCGGTGAGGACGGCGGTGACGTCCTCCCCCGCCAGGCTCTGCGCGGTGACCTGGGCCGGCGAGAGCTTCGCAAGGAGGGCCTTCTCCTCGCGCGAGGCCGGTGCGTCGATGCGCGCGTACGCGGGCCGGCCGAAGCGGTCGGTGAGTTCGGCGTAGTGCTCGGACGGCGTCCGGTCGGTGACGGCCGTGATCTCGGACGCGAGGAGCGCCAGGAGGATGCCGTCCTTGTCCGTCGTCCACACCGAACCGTCCCGGCGCAGGAAGGAGGCCCCGGCCGACTCCTCGCCGCCGAAGCCGAGCGACCCGTCGAGCAGCCCGTCGACGAACCACTTGAATCCCACGGGCACTTCGACCAGTTCACGGCCGAGGTCGGCGGCGACGCGGTCGATCATCGAGGACGACACCAGCGTCTTGCCGATCCCCGTGCCGGCGGGCCACTGCTCGCGGTGCTTGTAGAGGTAGGCGATGGCGACGGCGAGATAGTGGTTGGGGTTCATGAGACCCGCGTCCGGTGTGACGATGCCATGGCGGTCGGCGTCAGCGTCGTTGCCCGTGGCGATGCGGAAGCGGTCGCGCCGCTCGATGAGCGAGGCCATGGCGTACGGCGACGAGCAGTCCATGCGGATCTGGCCGTCCCAGTCCAGCGTCATGAACCGCCACGTGGGGTCGGTGTGCGGGTTGACCACCGTCAGGTCCAGGCCGTGCTGTTCGGCGATGCGGCCCCAGTAGGCGACGGACGCCCCGCCCAGCGGGTCGGCGCCGATCCGCACACCTGCCGCACGGATCGCGTCGACGTCCAGCACGCTCGGCAGGTCGGCGACATAGGCGCCGAGGAAGTCGTACCGCTCGGTCGTGGGTGCGGCGAGCGCACGCGTGTAGGTGATCCGCCGTACGTCCTTGAGACCGCCGGCGATGATCTGGTTGGCCCGGTCCTGGATCCAGGAGGTCGCCTCGGAGGCGGCCGGGCCGCCGTTCGGCGGGTTGTATTTGAAGCCGCCGTCGGCGGGCGGGTTGTGCGACGGGGTGACCACGACGCCGTCCGCGAGGCCGGTGCTGCGGCCCCGGTTGTGGGTGAGGATGGCGTGCGAGACCGCCGGGGTGGGGGTGTAGCCGTCCTCGCTGTCGATGAGCACGGTCACGTCGTTGGCGGCGAACACCTCCAGGGCGGTGACCTTCGCGGGCTCCGACAGCGCATGGGTGTCGGCTCCCAGGAACAGGGGCCCGTCGATGCCCTGGCTGTCGCGGTACTCGCAGATGGCCTGGCTGGTGGCGGCGATGTGGTCCTCGTTGAACGCGGTCGCCAGTGATGATCCGCGGTGTCCGGAGGTGCCGAACGCCACCCGCTGCCCGGGCTCGGCCGGGTCGGGGTGCAGTGCGTAGTACGCCGTGACCAGCCGGGCCACGTCGACAAGGTCCTCGGGACCGGCCGGCTTGCCCGCTCGCTCGTGCGGCATGGGTCCGCTCCTCCGCATCGGTTGATCCGTCGCTCGACGTCTCATCATTCCTCTTGACGGCCGGGGAACGCGAGTAGGCCACGACCTCAGCGCTCCGGTGCCGCGGCACGACCGTGTCGAGGCGCCGCCCATCCTGAAGCTGCGCACCCGAAACGGAGCCGGAACCGGGCTCTCACAGGGAACGCAACGCGGGATCCGCCGACCTCGGCCGCGGCGGGCCGTCCGCTCCCGCGCCGTTCGGCGTGGCGCCGCGGACCGCGAGGAGCGCTGCGCCCAGGTCCGCCGCCGTTCGCGGGTCCGAGAGGGAACGGCCGGTCAGTTCCTCGATACGGCGCAGCCGGTAGCGGACGGTGTTGGGGTGGACGAACAGGCTCCGGGCCGCATCGGCGGCGGAGCCGGCCGCGGCGAACCAGTGCTCCAGGGTCTCCAGCAGACGGGCACGTTCCGGGGCCGGGAGGTCGAGGACGGGGCTGAGGGTGACCGTCACCAGGTGGGCGGCTTCCGCCGGGGCGGCCGCGACGACCATCGCCAGGGGGTTGTCGTCGAAGCGCGCGACGCCCGGGCCGGTGCCCGGAAGGCCGGCCAGGGCCAACCGGGCGAAACGCAGGGCCTGCGGGGTGTCACGCAGTGAGTGGAAGCCGGGGCTGATGCCGACGCGGGCGTGTGCGCGGCGCAGGATGCGCAGACCGGTGCTCTCCGCCGTCGGCGTGGTCAGGGCGACCAGACCGATCTGCTGGTCGGGCAACAGCCGCCAGGCGGACGGGAGCTGTGCCTGGCGCAGCGCGGTCTCGATTCCGGCCAGCGGCTCCGTGCCCGGTGCCGTTGACTCGGCGGCGACCACGGCGTAGCGCCCGCGCTCGGGCAGGCCCAGTTCCCGGGCGGCCTCCCACAGCGTGGTGCGGTCGGCGATGGCGCCGGTGAACAGCGCTTCCACCAGTGCGGAGCGGCGGGCTTCGCGTTGCAGGGTCAGTTCGGCGGTGGTCTCCCGGTGGGCCTCCGCCACGGCCTCGGCATAGAGGCCGAACAGCGACCAGATCTCGGCGGAGCGGGCGACCAGCTCGGCGTCCGGGACCTCCGGATGGGTGCCGGCCTCCTTGACGATCTCCGACCACAGGAACTCGAAGCCGATCCGGTAGGCGTGCAGGGTGTCGGCGAGGGGCATGCCGTGCTCGGCGCGGATGCGGCCCGTCTCGCGGGCGGGGCCCGGGTCCGGGTTGCCCGCGCGGTGGAAGTGCCTGAGGACCAGGTCGGCGTTGGCCGTGCACGAGCGGCGCAGCGAGTCGAAGGGGATGAGCGATTCGTCCCTGTATGCGTCGACGTCGGAGCGTATGCGCTCCGCCAGCCGCTCGCCCAGTTCAGGAAGCCGCGCGTGGATCGCCGCGGCGACACCCGAGAAGTCCATCGGCGCAGTGTAACGCCCTGTTTTTGTTCCCGGGAACAACGCGGGAAAAGGGAAGCTGTCGTCCCTCCCATAGGTCGTCGCCTTCGGCGGCAGCACCATGTCGTCAACGTGAACGGCGGATTTCGACGGTGACATTCGTGGAGGCGGGGCATGCCCAATCTGGCGGAGTTCTTGGTGGGGACGGCGGAGCGGCAGCCGGAGCGTCCCGCGCTGCGTCTGGGAACGCAGGTCACCACCTACGCCGAACTGGACGAGCGCAGCGCCCGGGTCGCGGCGCTGCTGCGGGCCGAGGGTGTACGGCCGGGTGACCGGGTGGCTCTGATGCTGCCCAACGTGCCCGAGTTCGTCGTGCTGTACTACGGCGCGCTGCGCGCCGGGGCGATCGTCGTGCCGATGAACCCGCTGCTGAAGACCCGGGAGACCGAGTACCACCTGAACGACTCCGGGGCGGCGCTGCTGTTCGAGTGGCACCAGGCACCCGGCGAGGGCGCTCAGGGAGCGGCCGCGGCCGGGGTGCGGCACTTCGCGGTCGAGTCCTCCTCCTTCGCCGCGCTGCTGGCGGGCCAGGAGCCGCTGACCGAGGTGACGGAGACGGCCGCCGACGACGTGGCCGTACTGCTGTACACCTCCGGCACCACGGGACGGCCCAAGGGCGCTGCGCTCACCCATGGGAGCCTGCGGCACAACACCGAGGTCAACGCCGTCCGTGTGCAGCGCATCACGGCGGAGGACGTGGTCGTCGGCTGTCTGCCGCTGTTCCACATCTTCGGTCAGATCTGCACGATGAGCGTGTCCGTCCGCAGCGGCGCCTCGCTCACGCTGATCCCGCGTTTCGACCCGCAGACCGTGCTGGACGCGATCGCCCGTGACGGGGCCACGGTCTTCGAGGGCGTGCCGACGATGTACGCGGCGCTGCTGCAGCATCCGGCGGAGGCGGACGTGTCGACGCTGCGGATGTGCGTCTCCGGCGGAGCCTCACTGCCCGTGGAGGTGCTGCACGGCTTCGAGCGGCGCTTCGGCTGCATGGTGCTGGAGGGCTTCGGCATGTCCGAGACGAGCCCGGTCGTCTCCTTCAACCACCCCGACCGGCCGCGCAAGCCGGGCTCGGTCGGCACCCCGATCCAGGACGTGGAGGTCCGGCTGCTCGACGAGAAGGGCAAGGACGTGGGCCCCGGCGAGGTCGGCGAACTGGCCGTGCGCGGACCGAACGTGATGAAGGGTTACTGGAACCTGCCCGAGGAGACGGCGACGGCGATTCCGGACGGCTGGCTGCGTACCGGTGATCTCGCCCGGAAGGACGAGGACGGCTATCTGTACATCGTCGACCGCAAGAAGGACATGATCATCCGCGGTGGCTACAACGTCTACCCGCGTGAGATAGAGGAGATCCTGCACGAGCACCCGGCCGTCGCGCTGGCGGCCGTGGTGGGCCTGGCGCACGACCGGCTCGGCGAGGAGGTCGCGGCCGCGGTCGTACTGCGCAACGGCGCCGAGGCGACGCCCGACGAACTGCGGGAGTTCGTCAAGGACCGGGTGGCGGCCTACAAGTATCCGCGATCGGTCTGGCTCGTGGACGCGCTGCCGACGGGCCCCAGCGGCAAGATCCTCAAGCGGGAGATCACCGCGCCGACGGGGTGAGCGCCGGTCCCCGCACACCGAACGGCGCAACCCCCGCTCTGACCCGTCAGGGCGGGGGTTCCCGGCGTTCGCCGCGTTTCGCGTCGGCCTCCCCTGTGGCCTCGTCCGTCGGCGCGCGGCTCGGCGGGGTATCGGCAGCGGTCAGATGTTCGAGCACCTCGACGAGTTCCTGACAGGCTTGTTCCACGGACAGTCTGGTGTTGCGCTGCTCGGTGATCACTGCGGACAGGAGCAGGGCGGTCAGGGCCATGGTCCCGTTGAAGGCCTGGAGCTTCATCATCACTTCGACGGGGGTCAGCCGCGCGAACGGCCCGATGTGCTCCGTCGCCGCGATGGTGGCCAGGATGGAGGTGAGGAGGGCGCACAGCATGCTGCCCGCGAGCCGGAAGCGCAGCGCCGCCCAGACGAGGAGCGGATAGACCAGGAACAGCAGGCTGACGGAGCTGCGAGTGGCCAGCGGTACGAGACCGCAGGCGACCAGCGTGACGACCAGGGCCTCCTTCCACCGCGACATCCCCGGCGGCCAGGTCGTCCTGTGCAGCATCAGCAGGATCGGAGTGACGATCAGGACGCCCATCGCGTCGCCCACCCACCACGCGAGCCAGATGATCCCGCTGTCATGCGCGGGGAGCTTGCCCACCAGGACGAGGAGACCGACGCCGACGGTCGCACTGATCAGCATGGCGGCCAGCGCGCCGAGGAACACCAGCGCGAGGCCGTCCCGGAACCGGTTGAGGTCGGTCCGGAAGCCGACGTGGCGCAGCATGAGGTACGCGCACAGCGGTGCGACGGTGTTTCCCGCGACGATGCCGGCCGCGTCGGAGCCCGGCGGGCTGATGGAGGCGATGACGAGGAAGGCGCCGAGCGCGATGCCGGGCCAGATGCCCACGCCGAGGATCAGCAGACAGGCCACCGCGACGCCGGTCGGCGGCCAGATGGGGGTGACCACGGCTCTTTCGACGACGAGCTGGCGCAGGAGCCCGAGGCGCCCTGCCGCGTAGTAGCAGACAGCGACGGCCAGCACCTTGAGGACGTAGACGACCGGTCGGCGCAGCTCCTGGGTACCCACCACAGCAGCCATCAGACACCGACGCCGCGCGGTCGGCGAGGCGAGAAACACGGCGACCAAGCCCTATGGCTGAAGGCCGGGCCCGTCGTGGCCCACGACGAGTACGGCCGCGTCGTCCTCGTGCCCCACGAGCTCGGCGCCCTTGATCACGGCGGCGGCCAGCGATTCCGCGTCCAGACCCGCGACAGCGGCGCCACCGGCAAGCCGTACGACGTGGTCGAGCCCCTCGTCGACGCTCAGCCGAGGTCCCTCCACGACGCCGTCGGTGAGGAGGATGAAGACTCCGCCCGTGGTGAGGCGGAAGCGGGCCACCGGGTATTCCACGCCCTTCTCGATACCGAGCGGCGGTCCCCCGTCGTCCCCGGCGATCCCTGCCTGTCCGTCCGCCGTGGCCCAGACGAAGGGGATGTGGCCGGCCCGGGCGCTCTCCAGCACCCCGGTGGACGGGTCGAGCCGCACAAAGGTGCAGGTGGCGAACAGTTCGCTGCCCAGGGACAGGAGCAGGTCGTTCGTGCGGGTGAGGAGCTCGCCCGGCTCGCTCGTGACGGAGGCGAGCGCCCGCAGTCCCGCCCGGACCTGGCCCATGAAGGCGGCCGCCTCGATGTTGTGGCCCTGGACGTCACCGATGGACAGCCCGATGCGGCCGTCGGGCATCGCGAAGGCGTCGTACCAGTCGCCGCCCACGTTCAGGCCGTAGCAGGCGGGCGCGTACTGAACGGCCAGGTGGAAGCGGGGGGCGGTGGGCAGATCCCGGGGCAGCATGCCCCGTTGCAGGGCGATGGCCAGCTCGACCTGGGAGCGCTGCAGCTCCGCCCGCTCGCGCGCCTGCGCGGTGAGCGTCCGAAGTCTGACCAGCAGCTCGTCTCCGTCGGCCGTTGAGCGCTTGCGGGGCATGATCACTCCGGCGGGACACCAGTCCCTCGAGACAGCAGTCCCTCATGGATAAACCCCTTGATTTTACCTTTACAGATCGATATCGAAAATCAGGGGCGGAAAGGCCGATAACGGATCATGCGAACACGCGGGCAAGACCGGACAGCACCTCGGCCCTGCCGACCGGGTCCGTCCGGACCCCGATGTACCCGTCCGGACGGATCAGAACGGCGGCGGACCCCTCGGTGCGGTACGCGCGGCGGAACTCCGCTCCGTGGTCATGAATCACGGGCAGCAGCAGTCCGGACGCCTCGACGTCCGGGGCGAGCAGGCCGTAGCAGGTCAGCTCTCCCCGGGCCGCGTCCCGTGCCGCGTGGGCCAGTTCGTCGAAGGCCGTGAGCTGTTCAGCGGCGTCGGCGTAGAGCACCAGCACATGGTCGCGGTCGCGCAGCAGGTCGTACAGCCGCAGGGGATGGGCGGCGATCGGGTCCCGCAGTCCCCCGCAGTCGGGGGCGCGATCGCCCGGGGCCGGTCCGGGGTGGTCGGCCGCCGTCCCGACGAGGGGACCGCCCCGGTAGGAGATCAGCAACTGGGCCTCCCGCATCAGCACCGTGGCGAGGTCGTCCGGGTCCGACTGGACACCCTGGGCCGCGTGCCGCACCGTACGGCCCACGACCTCCTCGCCGACGGGTCTGCGCTCCGCGTCGTAACTGTCGAGCAGTGCGGTGTGTGCGATGTCCTTGACGGCGAGGGCGAGCTTCCAGGCGAGGTTGTGGGCGTCCTGGATGCCGGTGTTCATGCCTTGCGCACCGGTCGGCGGATGGATGTGCGCCGCGTCCCCGGCGACGAAGACCCGGCCGTCGGCGTAGCGGTCGACGATCCGGTGGCTGATGCGGAACACCGAGGACCAGCGCATCGCCCTGGCGACGGCCGGTCCGGGCGACAGCCGGTCGAGCACCTCCTGAATGTGCTCGATCCGGGGCAGCGGACCGCTGTCCAGGCCATGGGACACCCCGTCCGCCGGTGCCGGCTGCGGCTGCCCGCCTCCGGCGAGCTCGGGGGCGGCCAGCATCGACACCCGGTACCGGGAGCGCCCCGGCAAGGGGATGCAGACGAGGAGTGCGTCGACGGTCCCGTCGTCGCTCCGGTGCATGGCGCGCACGGTGTAGCCGGCCGGCAGGTCCCAGTCCAGCTCGACGTCCGCCAGCATGTACTCCTCGTGGAACGCGCCCCCCTCGGAGGACAGCCCCAGCTGCTTGCGTACGACGCTGTGCGCTCCGTCGCAGCCCACCAGGAACTGCGCCCGCACCTCCAGGTCCTCCCCCGCCGCGGTGGTCAGTCTGCTGGTGACCCCGTCCGCGTCCTGAGTGAAGGACACCAGTTCGGTCTCCCGCTCGATGCCCGTGCCGTGGCGGGACAGCCGTTCCTCGAGGATGCGCTCGGTCTCGTACTGCGGCAGCGCGGCGAAGCCGTAGGGCACCTGCGGCGGCAGCGCCAGCTCGACTCTTGCCTGCTCGGCTCCGTTGACGTACACGAGCTGTCCCCGCAGCGGCACCGCGGCGTCCAGCGCCGCTCGTACGACACCGGACCGCTCCCATATCTCCAGGGTTCTCGGTTGTACGCCCACCGCCTTGGCGTAGGGCAGGCGCTTCGGCAGGCGGTCGATCAGACGGCAGTCCACGCCTCGCCGTCGCAGTTCCAGCGCCGCGGTCAGACCCACCGGTCCCGCGCCCGCGACCAGGACTTGGGTGTCGGCCATGTGCGCTCCCCGACGGGGTCCTGATCCAGTTCCCTCCCATCGTCGGACACCGCAGGTCCGGCGGCCACCTGACGAATGCGCCGCGGCCGGCTCACGTCCGCGCGGAGCCCGTCCGGCGTGAGGTGCGCAGCGTGCCGACCGTCTTCAGCAGCCGGTCGGCCGGCTCCCGGAGCCGCGGATGGGCCAGCACCGTGTTCCGCAGCCCGCGCGCGGGCCGGCGCCACAGGCGGTACCCCGCCGCCACCGGGTGGGTCCGGGCCGCGAACCCTTCTCCCACGCGCAGCTCACGGGTCTTGAGCCAGTCCTTGTACTCCTTGTCGCCACGCCCCAGGTCAACCAGCGTCACTCCGTTGCGGGCCGCCGCCTCCGCCGTCCGCAGATGCATCATCAGGCCGGGCGAGTAGTAGTGGAGTTCGGGGTCGTACGCGGTGAACCAGGCGGCGAGTACCGTGCTCGAGCGCGGTCCGAAGTGCGCGGCCACCGGCCGGTCGCCGGCGTACAGCACGGACAGCACACCCGTGAAGTGCTCCTCGCGGACGTGGAACAGATGGTCCACCACATCGACGATCCACGGCCGGGCGAACCGGTCCATCCGTCCCGTCCTGCGGTACTGGGCGGACTTCCACCGCATGAGCGTGCGCAGCATCCGCGGGTCGCGCTCGTCGAACACGAACCGCACCTCGCCCACGTCGCGCCCGATACGGCGCTCCTTCTTCAGCGTCGTCTTGGCCAGCCCCGGGTAGGTCCCGCGCAGCCACTCCGCATAGCCGCCGTCGCCCGGCTTGACGTCGATCACCGGGGAGGCGAACAGACCGGTGACATGTCTCGCGAACGGTCTCTGCTCCTCCACGAGATGGTCGAACTCGAAAATGGACAGCCGGCAGGCCCGCAGCAGGTCCTGGGCGTCCCAGGTGACCCCGGGGCGGTGCACGAGGGCCTGACAGTCCGAAAGACCGAGTCCGATCGCCCGTCCGACACCCAACGCGTCACGCTCGTACGGGAAGAAGCCGACGGGCTCCCCTCCCTCGCGCAGGACCGCCACCCTCGCCCCGCCGCGGTGCCTGCCGATCCCGATCGCGAACTCCGGTGCCAGGAAGGGGTTGGCGTACTCCGGTGACTCGTCCATCGCCCGGTGCCAGTCCCGGCGCAGCGACTCGGTCAGCTCGCCCGGCCTGTGGATCGTGATGTCCACTCAGATCGACCGCCCTTCCGCAGCATCCGCGTGAGACGCGACTGTGGCGGCACGAGCCGGTCGGGCGTGTGGATCATGGCTGTTGGATCGCATCGGCGACCGCTCCCCCCTATGACGCGATGTCCGCGTCCTGCCACTTCTCTCTGCCACTTCGTTGGATCTCTGCTGATCCACGCGGTGTACGCGCTGGTTTTGCGATCGACGACCGAGATTCCGAATTGCCGGGCAAGGCTCAAACGTCGCGAAACAGTACGCACGCTGTCAAGGGTGCCTCCCGCAATGGGAGAATGCAGGGCGAATGACCGAGCCAGGTGAGGCCGCGGAGGCCGGGCGCAGGCGGATGCGTCAGGCCCTGGAGCGGGTCGACAGCGCCCGGCTGAAGGGTGTGGCGGGGCGCTCGAGGCGCTCGCCGTCCACGACGATGTCGACAACTTCGTTGTAGAAGGCCAGGAGTCCCTTGACCGCGGCCACCGCGGGAAGCGGATCCCGGTAGCTCCAGACGACGTTGGGCGGCACGTCGGCCTCGCCGCGCCAGGACCAGTACTCGGCCGTCCCCTTGTACGGGCAGCCGGTGCTGTGGTCGGTGGGGGCGAACAGGTCGAGACGGACGTCCTCGCGGGGGAGGTAGTAGCGGGTGGGCAGGCCCGTCTCGAACAGCAGTACCGGGCGGCGGGTGTCCGCCACGACCGTGCCGTCGATCTCGACCACGACATGGCGGCTGCTCGGCAGGGCGTCCACGCGCTTGTGCGGGTCGCGAGGGTGGATGAAGATCTCTTCCTCCTCCTCGTACCAGTGGTCGAGGCCGCGGCCGGTGCGCTCGAACCACTCGAAGGCGATGTGGCCGGCCAGGTCGGCCGCGGGGTACGTCCAGGCCGCGTTCTCCGTCCGGTCGCCGTCCACGTCGAGGTCGTAGAAGAGCCGCGATCCGCCGTGGGCGCCGGCGGGCGGGTTCTTCGCCGGGCGGAGCAGGTCTGTGCGGACCTCCTCGCGCGGGAAGGCGTACAGCGGCACGGGGAGGCCGGGCTCCCAGACCAGGACGGGGTGCCGGCTGTCCACGACGTTGACCTCACCCTTGTGGCCACGCACCCAGCGTTCGCTCGGTTCCCACAGAAGGCCCTCGGGCGTGGTCCGGACGGTTGCCGCGGTGCGGAGTGTGGTCATGGCCCGTTCTCCCTTCCGGTACTCCTGCAACGCACTCGACCGCCCGACACGTTCCCACCCATTGGGAATCCAATGGCAGGCATGTGATTCCTCATTGGAAACGTATGACATGCGGACCTACCTTCGAGGACATCGCCACACCGACGATCTGCGTCCGCAGGGTCAGGAGGCGCCCCAAGGCCCGCAGCTCTCTTGGAGAAACAGCATGTCGAAGATCCTCTTCGTGATGACCGGCGTCGACCACTGGACGCTCGCCGACGGAACCCGGCACCCCACGGGCTTCTGGGCCGAGGAGGCCGTCGCCCCGTACCGGGCGTTCAAGGCCGCCGGCCACGACATCGTCGTCGCGACGCCGGGCGGCGTGGTCCCCACCGTGGACAAGAGCAGCCTGGCCCCGGAGGTCAACGGCGGCCAGGAGGGCGCCGACGACATCGCGAACGGTCTCGCGGCGATGACCGAGCTGCAGCACCCGATCACGCTGGAGGCCGTCGACCTCGACGAGTACGCGGCCGTCTTCTACCCCGGCGGTCACGGCCCGATGGAGGACCTCGCCGTCGACGCCGCCTCCGGCCGGCTGCTCATCGACGCCCTCGGCTCGGGCAAACCGCTCGGCGTCGTCTGCCACGCCCCTGCCGCGCTGCTGGCCGCCGCCCTGGAGGACGGCTCCAACGCGTTCGCGGGATACGAGGTGGCCGCGTTCACCAACGCCGAGGAGACCCAGGCCGGTTTCGCCGACAAGGCGAAGTGGCTGCTGGAGACCCGGCTCGTCGAGGCCGGCGTGCACGTCCGTGCCGGCGAACCGTGGGCCCCCAACGTGGTCGTCGACCGGAACCTCGTCACCGGCCAGAACCCGTCCTCGTCCGCCCCGGCCGCGGTCGAGGTCCTCAAGCAGCTGGCCGGCTGAGCACCTGCTCACGGACTTGTTCGCCGAGGCCAAAACCATCGGCGATGCCGAGCCCGGCGACGCGGACGGCTCGCTTTGTCACTGCCGTGTCACAGGTGATCAACAGCGGAAACCCGCAGTCCAGGACCCCTGTCTACATGGGCGAGTGGCCGGCGACGGGCCGGCCCCGTGCAATCCGAATTCGGGGGGCGTCATGCAGTACGGAAGCAGCATCCGCAGAACGGCGATGGCGATGGCGGCGATCTCGGCCGCGCTGGTGGTGACCGCGTGCCAGAACGACAGCGACGATTCCGCGGCCAAGTCGCCGTCGCAGGCGCCGAGCAAGGCGGCGACCTCGTCCCCGGTGGCGGGCACCCCGGCCGCCAAGCCGTCCACCGCCGGCACGCCGAAGGCGCCCGCCGCGAGCGCTTCCACCGGATCGGGCTCGTCGGGCACGACGGCCAAGGCGTGCGCGGCGACCGCACTGAAGGTGACCGCCTCCCAGGCCGCCAACCGTCCCGTCGGCACGGGAACCGGAGCGGCGATCGTGGAGTTCACCAACGTCTCCGCACAGGCATGCGTCCTGCAGGGACATCCGACGGTGGCCGGGGCCGGCAACGGCTCGCCGGAGCGCAACAAGCCGCTGGCCGTCACCCCCACGGGCACTGCCGCGCCGGTGACGGTGGCGCCGGGCGCCAAGGCCTGGGTGAAGCTGACCTTCGTCCAGGTCCAGGGTGAGGCCGACGGCTACTGCAAGTCGGGCGCCGAGCCCGTCGTGTATCCGACGCTGGTGATCGGCCTGCCCGGCTCCGGGGCACAGCAAATCGCCCTGGACGACGGCGAGGTCGCCCAGTGCGACAACAAGGTCACCGTCACCGCGGTGTCGGCGGCGAAGCCTTCCTGAGCCGGACCGTGTCACCGGGCCGATCGCGTGTCGCGGTCGGCCCGGCCGCGTTCCGCGAAGGGGCCCTCGGAGGCGAAGGCCAGCCGGGCGAAGCGCTCGCCGATACGGCGGTGGCCGGCGGCATCCGGATGGAGCGCGTCGGGCAGCGGAAGCTCGGCGAAGTCGCTCCGGCCGTAGAGGTCACGGCCGTCCAGGTAGTGCAGATTCGGGTCCTCGGCCGCCCGCTGCTCCACGATCCGGGCCAATGCGTCCCGTACGACGCCCAGGGTCAGCTTCCCGCTCGCGCACTCCGCCGGATCGCCCGCGGCCCGGAACCGCAGCCGTCCGTCGCCGAGGGCGCTCAAGTCCGGGAGGCTGGGTCCCGGCGTGTCCTCGTGGATGGGGCACAGGATCGGTGAGACGACCAGCAGCGGCGCGGTGGGGTGGCCGTCCCTGATCGTGTCCAGGAAGCCATGGACGGCGGGAGTCAAGGCGCGCAGGCGCATCAGATCGGTGTTGACCAGGTTGATACCGATCTTGACGCTGATCAGATCCGCGGGGGTTTCCCGCATCGCGCGGGCGGTAAAGGGGTCGAGCAGGGCGCTGCCGCCCAGGCCCAGGTTGATCAGTTCCACCCCGCCGAGGGAGGCGGCGAGCGCGGGCCAGGTGGTGGTGGGGCTCGCCGCGTCGGAACCCTGGCTGATCGAACTCCCGTGATGCAGCCACACCTTGCGGCCCCGATCCGGCGCGGGCTCGATGGGGGCGTCGGTGCGCAGGGCGACGAGTTCGGTGGTCTCGTTGTGCGGAAGCCAGATCTCGACGTCCTTCTCTCCGTCACCCAGACCCGTGAAACGAAGGGTGCCGGGCGGGCCGGGCCGGGTCTCGGTGGCTCCGGTGCGCATGTCGATGGTCAGGGTGTTGCCGCCGGTCACACCCGACCGGCCGGCCAGGCGGCCGTCGACGAGCAGGTCGTAGACGCCGTCGGGGCGGGGCGGGGCGCCGGTGTAGATCCGCTTGGTGGGCAGCGTGTCCAGTTCGACCGCGGAGGCGCTGGTCCGGAAGACCAGCCGCACGCCGGAGGGCTGGGCCTCCGCCATGGCGAGCTGTTCGTCGGGGACCTGGGCGCGGGCCCTCGCAGGCAGCCGGTGCGGCAGCAGCCCGTGCGCGGTGCGTTCCACATCGAGGGCGCCGCGCAGGAGGCGTGCCGTGAGGGGCGTGGTGATCCAGTCGCGCTCGGTGGAGTGCATGACCTCGGCCTGTTGTCGTCGTACTCGGGTCGATCGGATGCGCCGCTGCGCCGTGGTCCGGGTCAGGCCCCGGGCCAGTTCCGCAGCAGGGCGTCCAGGGCGTCCAGGATCCGCGACCAGGTCTCCTGTGTGTCGGGGGCGCTATGGCTGAACCCCCCGCCCATCTCCAGGCTGACGTAGCCGTGGAAGACGCTGCCCAGCAGCCGGACCGCATGGGTCTGGTCCGGCTCCGTGAGCTCGTAGCCGCGCAGGATCGCGCGGGTCATCTGGGCGTGCCGGCCGCCCGCGCCCGCGGCCGCCGACTGCGGGTCGAGCCTGAACTGAGCCGCGGCGTAGCGTCCGGGATGCTCGCGGGCGTAGTCGCGGTAGACGTTCGCCAGTGCGGTCAGGGCGTCCTTGCCGGCCCGGCCGGCCACCGCGTTGGCGGCCCGGTCGGCGAGTTCCTCCAGGGCGAGCAGGGCGATCCTGGTCCTGAGGTCCTGGGAGTTCTTCAGGTGCGAGTAGAGGCTCGCGACCTTGACGTCGAACCGCCTGGCGACCGCCGAGACGGTCACCTGGTCGAAGCCGACCTCGTCGGCCAGCTCCGCGCCCGCCCGGGTCAGGCGTTCCGTGGTCAGTCCTGCGCGCGCCATAACCTTCCTCCCGCCAGACAGAAAGGATTATGCGTTTGCCTGCACCCTTTAGGCAAATTAGCGTGACCCTTATGAAACCACTGACCGAGCAAGAGATCCGTGCCGCGTTCGTCAACTGCACCAAGGGCGAGGCGAAGCGCCTGTCCGTCCCGCGCGACCTGGCCGAGCACCCCTGGGAAGACCTCGACTTCCTCGGCTGGCGAGATCCCCGTGCCCCCGACCGTGCCTACCTCGTCACCGAGCTCGACGGCCGCCCGAGGGCCCTGGTGCTGCGCGGCTCGGGCAACCCCGTCGCCGGGCAGACGAGGCGCAGTATGTGCTCGATGTGCCTGACCTCCCACACCGGTGGCGTCTCGCTGATGGTCGCGCCGAAGGCGGGGAAGGCCGGGCAGCAGGGCAACTCGGTCGGCGCCTACATATGCAGCGACCTCGCCTGCTCGCTGTATGTGCGGGGGAAGAAGGACGCGGGCGCCGGCGCCCGGCTCCATGAGTCGCTCACCCTGGAGGAGAAAATCCAGCGGACCGTGGCGAACCTCGCCGCGTTCATCGCCAAGGTGACCTCATGACCGCCGGGCGCCGGCGCCCCGACCGAGGCGGGAGACCTGGTGGTGGGTGACGTCGGTGCCGGTGGCGCACTGTCCGGGCCGCCCGTCCTCGCCGTGCGTTCCGTCGTCGTACCGGCGTGCCGCCGGGCGGGCCGCGGCCGCGCTCGCCGCCCTTCTGACCGTCGCCTCCTGGCGGCTGCAACCCGCGGCAGCGCCGACGGCATCCAGGGAGTCCGGTGACGAGGTCTCCGGTGGGCCGCGGCGCCTGGGTGCTGGTCGGTCCGGCAGCCGTCCCGTCCCCGGAGCGGTGGGACCGGCTCGGGCTGCGCCGGTCCCGCCCCGGCCCGCTGCTCCCCGCGCTCGCCATCCAGACGTTCGGTATCGCGCTCCCCGCCCTGCCCGGTGGCACGGCGGCCGCCCTGGTCTCGGCGCTCCTGTTCGGCGCGACGTTCATCGGCGTCAGCACCCTCGCCCTGGCGATCGGCGCCGACCTGCGGTTTCCCCGCTCCGTCGCGCGGCTCACCACCGGTTGGTCCGTCGGCCAGATGCTCGGACCCTGGCCGCAGCACCACTCCTGCGCCATGACTGCCGGCAGGCGCTGGTCCTGGCCTTCGTCGTGGTCCTCGCGGCCGCCGCGACCGCCGCCGTGCTGCGCATCGGCTTCCCGCACCACATGGTGGTGGTGGGACCTGCCGCACCGGTACGACGACCCGCTCCGGCAGACTGCTCGGCGACCGGTTGCCGACGACGCCTCTGACATGGAGTCCGACATGACCACTGCACGGGACCTGTTGATCACCGCCCTGAACGTCGCCTCCGACCGTCCCGTCGAGCAGGGCGACCTCTCGCTGGCCCTCGCCGGAGCCGAACTGATCGACCTCGTCGAGGCCCGGGCCGTCACCCTCGACGGCGACCGCGTCGTTCCCGGCGCGCCGCTGGACATGGCTGACCGTCTGCTGGACGACGCGGTGTCGTCGCTCAGCCGGCAGGAGCCGTACGAGTCCGTCGAGGACTGGCTGTGGCGCCGCGGGCGTGGGCTGTCGGCGGCCTATGTCTCCGCCCTGGAGGCGAAGGGCGAGCTCACCCGGCGACGCCGGAGCTGGTTCCCGCTGCGGAGCGACCGGACGGCACCGGCGGATTCACCGGAGCTCCACCACGCGACCGAGCGCCTGGCCTCGGGCGACCCCGTCCTGGTCGGCCTTGCGGCCGCCGTCGGCACCCACGACGAGCCGACCGAGAACCTCGAGGGCCTCACCGACGACGCGATCGTGACCGTGCTGGCCGCCGTCAACGACGCGGTGACGGAGCTGACGGCCGTACGGCAGCGACGCGAGATCGAGGACGCGGCCTTCGACAACATCTGGCGGGCCCCATGACGCGGACGCGGGCAGGGGGGCCGTCAGACGCGGACCACGGGCGCCCCTGCCGCCGGGGCGCCGAGCAGGGCCAGGCAGTTCGCCCACAGCGGGCCGAGCCGTCCGGTGTTGTTGTAGAGCTTGGCGAACAGCACCTGCCCCTCCAACTGGGCGACCACGGACCGCGCGGCCTCCCGGGTGTCGGTCACGGTGACCTCGCCCCGTCCGAGGGCCTCGGTGATCACCCCGTCGACCATCTCGACCTGTGCGTCGAAGATCTGCTGCAGCCGTGCACGGATGGCCTCGGTGTGGTTGCTCATCTCCAGCGAGAGGTTCCCGAACAGACAGCCCGACACGGTCCCGCAGCTCTGCTGCCCCGCGCGCTGTTCGGCCTCCGTCTCCTCGAACAGCAGGCGCAGCCGGTGCAGCGGCTCCGCCTCGCTGGTCAGAACGCGCGTCCAGTCGCGTCGCTGGGCGGCCCAGTGCTCGTCGATGACGGTCAGAGCGAGGGCTTCCTTGGACTCGAAGAAGTAGTAGAAGCTCCCCTTGGGCACACCGGCGGTCTTGCAGATCTCGGCCACCCCCAGGGCGGAATAGCCACGCAGCTCGATGAGCGATTGCGCGGCGCTGAGGATCTTCCCCCTGGCGTCGCTGGTGCGTCCCATGGTGCGAGTGTACGACCGGTCGACTATGTGCCGGTGCGAGCGCGGGCCTGTCGAGCGGATGGGGGGGGTGCGGTCGGGCCACTGGCCGGCCGCCAGCTCCGCCGGCGTCCTCGAAGGCGAGGGTATGACTGCCGAAGGGCGGCGTGAGCGCCGGCCTGCGATCTACGTGAGCGCCGGCCTGCGATCTAGATGGGCATCGAGGCGCGCCGCTCCAGCGTCTTCAGGACCGTCTGACCCCATTTCACGTTCGCCCGCTCCAGGGCCAGACCGCCCAGCAGGGTCAGGTACGGGCCGACGCGCTCTGCCGTGACGAGGTACTCCTCCTCGGTGCGGCCGGCCAGCAGACGTTCCCGCATGCGTTCGAAGCGGGCCAGCTTGGCGGCCGACCGCTCCACCCGCTCGGTGATCCCGGCCCGTACGGCCGCCAGGTCGCCGACGTCGACGCACTGGACCTTGACCATCAACTCGTCCCTGATGGCCATGGGTTTGCTGGAGGGTTCGGCAGTGTAGGCACGCACGGCTTCACGGCCGGCCCCGGTGAGGGAGAAGAGCCGCTTGTTCGGCCTGCGCTCCTGGTGGACCAGGCGCGCGCAGACCAGGCCCTCGCTCTCCATGCGCTCGAGTTCCCGGTAGATCTGCTGCGGTGTGGCCATCCAGAAGTTGGCGACCGAGGCCTCGAACCCCTTCGCGAGGTCGTATCCGGACGCCTCGCCCTCCAGGAGTGCCGCCATCACCGCATTGCGCAGAGCCATGAACTCAACCTAACAGCTCGTTGATCACTGATTGAGGGGAGTTGTCCGGGGCTCGGTCAGGAGGGTTCCTCGGCGAGCGCGGCCACCGGGAGCAGCGCGGGTCGCTTGGCCCTGCGGCCGTCGCCGGACGAGCGGCCCCGGATCCGGCGGACGAGCCAGGGCCCCAGGAAGGAGCCGGCCCAGCGGAGTTCGGCGCCCGCGGCCCGCAGCGCCGAGGGCGTCCGCCCGTGGGGAAGGGGTCGCGTCCAACTGTCGTCGCTGCCCGGCAGTTCGAGGGCGTGGGCCATCGCGGCCGCGATGCGTTCATGGCCGAGGGGGCTTGCGTGCAGCCGGTCGGGGCTCCACAGCCGGGGATCGGTCACCACCGCATGGTGGGAAGTCTCCGCCACCACGACGCCGTGGCGCCCGGCGGCTTCCCGGATGCGGTCGTTGAGGGCGAGCACCCGGTGGGCGAGGGGGCGGGCCAGCGGGGTGATGCGGGAGACGTCGGGGAAGGTGAGCGTCGCCACGCGGGCGCCCTGTCCCCTCAGCGCGGCATACATCGCCTCCAGGTGGGCGGCCACCTCGTCGGCGTCGAAGCGGGGACGCAGCACGTCGTTCACTCCGGCGACCACGGTCGCGAGGTCCGGCCGCATCGCGAGCGCCGGGGCGAGCTGTTCGGCCCGCACCTGCCCGGCCAGGCGGCCGCGTACGGCGAGGTTGGCGTAGAGCAGATCAGGATTTCCGCCGGCGATCAGCTCGGCCAGGCGGTCGGCCCACCCTCGCAGACCACCGATGTCGTCCCCGTCACCGAGGCCTTCGGTCTGGCTGTCGCCCAGGGCGACGTAGCGCGGATACTCCCCGACCGGCACCGGGCGACCGCCTTCCCACGCCTTAATCACTTCGGCACCTATGTGCACAGTTGACTATAGCAGGGGTGCGCAGATCGGCGGCCGGACCGATTCCTCCGGTCCGGCCGCCGGGGCGCCGGGGCGAGCGGGTCAGGAGAGTTCGACCAGCAGGTCGCCGCCTTCCACCTGCTGGATCCGGTTGATGGCCAGCCGCGACACCGTGCCGCCCTTCGGGGCGGTGATCGTGGCCTCCATCTTCATCGCCTCGATGGTGGCGACGGTGGCACCCGCCTGCACCTCGTCGCCCTCGGCGACCGCGAGGGTCACCACACCGGCGAACGGTGCCGCCACATGGCCCGGGTTGGCCCGGTCGGCCTTCTCGGTGACCGGTACGTCGGAGGCCGCCGCGTTGTCGCGCACCTGGATCGGCCGGAGCTGGCCGTTGAGGGTCGACATCACGGTGCGCATACCGCGCTCGTCGGCCTCGCCGATGGCCTGGAGCTCGATCAGGAGCCGTACGCCCGGCTCCAGGTCGACGGCGTACTCCTTGGCGGGACGCAGACCGTAGAAGAAGTCCTTGCTGTCCAGGACGCTGGTGTCGCCGTACGCCTGGCGGTGGGTGTCGAAGTCGCGCGTCGGGCCGGGGAACAGCAGCCTGTTGAGGGTCGCGCGCGGCGACTTCTCCAGGCCCTCGCGGTCCTCGGCCGCCAGCTCCTGCACCGGCTTGGCGTCGGCGCGCCCCTGGAGCGCCTTGGTGCGGAACGGCTCGGGCCAGCCGCCGGGCGGGGTGCCCAGCTCGCCGCGCAGGAAGCCGATCACGGAGTCGGGGATGTCGTACTTGTCGGGCGTCGTCTCGAAGTCCTCCGGCTTCACTCCCGCGCCGACCAGGTGCAGCGCGAGGTCACCGACCACCTTCGACGACGGGGTGACCTTCACCAGGCGGCCCAGGATCCGGTCGGCGGCGGCGTACATCGCCTCGATGTCCTCGAAGCGGTCGCCGAGGCCCAGGGCGACCGCCTGGGTACGCAGGTTGGACAGCTGGCCGCCGGGGATCTCGTGGTGGTAGACGCGTCCGGTCGGGGAGGCGAGGCCCGCCTCGAACGGCGCGTAGATGCGGCGGACGCTCTCCCAGTACGGCTCCAGGTCGCCGACCGCCTGCAGGTCGAGGCCGGTGGGCCGCTCGGAGTGGTCGGTCGCGGCCACGAGCGCCGACAGCGACGGCTGCGAGGTCGTCCCGGCCATCGAGGCCACCGCCCCGTCCACCGCGTCCGCGCCCGCCTGGATCGCGGCGAGGTAGGTGGCCAGCTGGCCGCCCGCGGTGTCGTGGGTGTGCAGGTGCACCGGCAGGTCGAACTCCCGGCGCAGCGCCGAGACGAGCTTGGCCGCGGCCGGGGCACGCAGCAGCCCGGCCATGTCCTTGACGGCCAGGACGTGGGCGCCCGCCGCCACGATCTGCTCGGCCAGGCGGAGGTAGTAGTCCAGGGTGTACAGGCGCTCGTTCGGGTCGGACAGGTCGGAGGTGTAGCAGAGGGCGACCTCGGCGACGGCCGTGCCGGTCTCCCGTACGGCGTCGATGGCGGGCCGCATCTGGCCGACGTCGTTGAGGGCGTCGAAGATCCGGAAGATGTCGATGCCGGTGGCCGCGGCCTCCTGGACGAAGGCGTCGGTCACCTCGGTCGGGTACGGCGTGTAGCCGACGGTGTTGCGGCCGCGCAGCAGCATCTGCAGACAGATGTTGGGGACGGCCTCGCGCAGGGCGGCCAGCCGCTCCCAGGGGTCCTCGGCGAGGAAGCGCAGGGCGACGTCGTAGGTGGCGCCGCCCCAGCACTCCAGGGACAGCAGCTCGGGCAGGGTCCGCGCGACGACCGGGGCGACGGCGAGCAGGTCCTTGGTCCGCACCCGGGTGGCGAGCAGCGACTGGTGGGCGTCGCGGAAGGTGGTGTCGGTGACTCCGATGGTCGGCGACTCGCGCAGCCAGCGGGCGAAGCCCTCCGGGCCGAGGTCGACGAGGCGCTGCCGGGAGCCCGCGGGCGGCTCACCGGCGTGCAGCGGCGGCAGCTTGGTGAGCGGGTCGAGCAGCTCGGGACGCTCGCCGTGCGGCTTGTTCACCGTGACGTCGGCGAGGTAGGTGAGCAGCTTGGTGCCGCGGTCCGCGGAGGATCGGGCGGTGAGCAGGTGCTGCCGCTGTTCGATGAACGATGTCGTGACCCGCCCGGCCTGGAAGTCCGGGTCGTCGAGGACGGCCTGCAGGAACGGGATGTTCGTGGCCACACCGCGGATGCGGAACTCGGCGACGGCACGCCGGGCCCGGCCGATCGCGGCCTTCAAGTCCCGTCCCCGGCAGGTGAGTTTCACCAGCATCGAGTCGAAGTGCGCGCTGATCTCCGTACCCGCGTGCGTGGTGCCGCCGTCGAGGCGGATGCCCGAACCGCCGGGCGAGCGGTAGGCGCTGATGCGGCCGGTGTCCGGGCGGAAGCCGTTGGCCGGGTCCTCGGTGGTGATACGGCACTGCAGCGCGGCTCCACGCAGGGTCACGGTCTCCTGCGACAGCCCGAGGTCGGCCAGCGTCTCACCGGAGGCGATGCGCAACTGAGCCTGCACCAGGTCGACATCGGTGACCTCCTCGGTCACCGTGTGCTCGACCTGGATGCGCGGGTTCATCTCGATGAAGACGTGGTTGCCGTCCCGGTCGAGCAGGAACTCCACGGTGCCCGCGTTGCGGTAGCCGATCTCGCGGGCGAAGCGCACCGCGTCGGCGCAGATCCGGTCGCGCAGCTCCGGGTCGAGGTTGGGTGCGGGGGCCAGCTCGATCACCTTCTGGTGACGGCGCTGGAGCGAACAGTCGCGCTCGAACAGGTGGATGACGTTGCCGTCCCCGTCGGCGAGGATCTGCACCTCGATGTGGCGGGGCTCCACGACGGCCTTCTCCAGGAAGACGGTCGGGTCACCGAACGCGGAGGCCGCCTCACGCGACGCCGCCTCGATGGACTCGCGCAGCTGGGCGGGGTCCTCGACACGGCGCATACCGCGTCCGCCGCCGCCGGCGACCGCCTTCACGAACACCGGGAAACCGATGTCCTCGGCGGCGCGCACCAGTTCGTCGACGTCGTTGGAGGGGGCGGAGGAGCCGAGCACC
Source organism: Streptomyces herbicida (assembly GCF_032656585.1). Lineage (NCBI taxonomy): Bacteria > Bacillati > Actinomycetota > Actinomycetes > Kitasatosporales > Streptomycetaceae > Streptomyces > Streptomyces herbicida. Next base: position 98,785 of record NZ_JAUYWJ010000027.1, on the reverse strand, counting down.
GGCACGCCGGCCGCGCGGGCGGCGGCCACCGCGCGGGCCTTGTTCCCGGTGAGCTCCAACGTCTGGGCGCTCGGCCCGACGAACGTGATGCCCGCCTCCTCGCAGGCGCGGGCCAGTTCGGGGTTCTCGGACAGGAAGCCGTAGCCCGGGTAGACAGCGTCCGCTCCCGCCCGGCGGGCGGCGCCGACGATTTCCTCGACGGAGAGGTACGCCCGCACGGGATGGCCCGGTTCCCCGATCTCATAGGCCTCGTCGGCCTTCAGCCGGTGCAGCGAATTGCGGTCCTCGTAGGGGAAGACGGCTACCGTCCGCGCCCCCAGCTCATAACCTGCGCGGAACGCGCGAATCGCGATCTCGCCACGGTTGGCGACCAGCACCTTGCGGAACATTCTCGATCCCTTCAGCCTGCCGGCGACGAACACCATGGTGTCGGCCATCCCCTTGCCGTGCCACGCGGCCACGTTAGGGGTGTGCCCGTGGCTCGCTGAAGGCGGGAAACATCACATTGACATCGCGGCCGGGGTCGGGAGGGTGCAACTCGGCAGGCCCGGTCGGGTGATTTCGGCATGTTGAACGCAAACCCTGACTTCTCGCGCCAAAGCTGCACTCGGTATCCCGTCTTGCCTTTCACATATGCCCATGGGATGCCCGCCGATGCCGTTGCGTCAACCACGTTCCGGGCGAATGATGCGCCGCCCGCCCGCACCGATCGGCTTCGTCGGTACGGGCGACGGTAAAGAAAGCGTATGGTCTAGTCCAAAGTGCATCCTGGACTAGACCAACCTATTGACGTGGTCGCGACAGCTCCCGGAGGCTGGGGCAACTCTCCCCCCACCCCTCTGGAGGCAGGCAGTGAGACGTCTTCGCGCATGTCTGGGCGCGGCGGCCGCCGTCGGGCTCGCCGCGGCGGGCACGACCGCGCTCGTCGCGGGCAACGCCTCGGGCGCGACCACCGCATTGAGCAACCGGTGGTACGCCGCCGCCCCCTATCTGATGCCCCTGGACAACGACCCGCCGGACCCGGCGGCCATCATGGACGCCACCGGCCTCAAAGCCTTCCAGCTCGCCTTCGTCCTCGCCCCCAACGGCGGCGGCTGCTCCCCCACCTGGGGCGGCACGGCGCCCGTCTCCTCGGACACCGCCGTCCAGTCGGTCGTCAACACGATCCGCGCCAAGGGCGGCGACGTCTCCGTCTCCATCGGCGGATACGGCGGCACCAAGCTGGGCCAGACGTGCCCGGACGCGGCATCCACGGCGGCGGCCTACCAGCAGGTCATCACCAAGTACGGGCTGCACGCCATCGACTTCGACCTGGAGGAGCCGGAGTACGAGAACACGGCGGCGATCAGGAACGAGATCGGCGCCGCCAAGATGCTGCAGCAGAACAACCCCGGCCTCTACGTCTCCGTCACCACGGCGGGCACCGCGGACGGCACCGGCTGGTTCGGCAAGCAGATGCTGCTGGAGGCGAAGTCGCAGGGGTTCACCCCGAACAACTTCTCCATCATGCCGTTCGACGGCGGGTTCAACGGGGCGGCCTCCCAGACCGGCGCCCTCACCAACTTCAACTCCATCCTGCAGTCCACCTTCGGCTGGGACCAGGCGACCGCCTACGCCCATGAGGGCTTCTCCGGGATGAACGGCCGCAGCGACACCGGCGAGTACTTCTCCCAGGCCGACTTCCAGACCGTCCTGGACTACGCCACGAGCCACAACATGGACCGCTTCACCTTCTGGTCCCTCAACCGCGACCGCCAGTGCACCCCCGCCGACAACGGCGGCCGCACCTCCGGCACCTGCTCCAGCGTGGCCCAGAACTCCTGGGACTTCGCCAAGTACTCGGTGAGGTTCGCCGGAGCCACCCCGCCCCCCGCGCCCACTCCCACGCCGACGCCACCGGGCACCTCGTGCAAGCCGGCCTGGAGTGCCACGGCGGTGTACACGAACGGCAACGAGGTCTCGTACAACAAACACAACTGGAAGGCCAAGTGGTGGACCCAGAACGAGGTGCCCGGCGCCTTTGAGTGGGGTCCCTGGCAGGACGAGGGCGCCTGCTGAGGCGGCCGGGCCCTCAGGGCACGTCGCCGCGCCAGTCGTAGCGGCGGCCGTCGCTCGGACGGGGCGCGTACAAGGCCCGGCCGCCGGGGCCGTAGCGGCCTATCTCGGTCACCAGCGCCACCTGCTCCCCCGGCGACCCGTCGGACCGGTCCGTCAGGTCCAGCAACAGCCCGTCCAGCGGTCCCCCGACCAACTGCACATAGGTGTGGCCCGGCCGGGGGCCCGCGTCGTCGTGATCGGCCCCGTACACCCTGCCGCGCATGAACTCCTGCTCATCCATGGTGTGCAGGGTCGCAGGCACCACTGACAACGGGCATTCGCGTGAGGTCCCCTCCTCGGTCGGGTCGAACATTGCAGACGAGGTGTTCGACACCGAGGTCGCGGTAGCCGGCGAACCCCTTCGATGTCCGCGGGCTCGCCCGTGAGCACCGGTCGGTGCGGGTCCGTCGCGGTGGTCTCGGCGAGCGGTACGACGTGCACGCCGGCGGTCAGCCCCAGGGACGACGGCTCCCGGCCGACGTCCGCGCAGGCGGCCCGCACCTTGTCGAGGACCCAGGAACAACGGCCGTCGAAATCCAGACCGAACACCTCGAATTCCGGCCGGTGCCGGCCGGAACCCAGTCCGAGAATGAGCCGACCGTTGCTGATGGAGTCGGGCGTGGCCGCCATTTTGGCGAGGACGGCCGGATTCCGGAAAGCGGTGCAGAGGACGAGCGTGCCCAGTTCGATCCGGTGGGTGGCCCCGGCCGGCGCACTGAGCGTCGTCCAGGATTCCGAGAATCCCTCGGTGGGGCCGTCACCCTCACGAAAGAGCAGGTGGTCGAAGCACCAGACCGAGTCGAACGCGGCCGCCTCCGCCTGCCGGGCAGCGTCACACCGACCTTCATGGACCCGCGCCCCCCGATTTATCAAATGGGCCACTTCAGGCAATGGCGGGGAGTCTGGCAGGGAATTAGAAGATCGCTATGTCTTCGTCTTCCCGGATTCACGGGAAAGGCTTCTGCTCATTCTTGATGGAGACGATGCGGGAGAGCTATACAAACGTTCGAGGAAAACGGCGGAAACCCGCGGTCCGGAATTTCCCTGCGCACCACCGAGGGCCGGGCTCGGCAGGGTACCCGGAGCGGTCCCCGGCAGCCACTCCCGGCGTCCGTGGCACAGCCCCAGGACGATCGCCGCGCCCACCGCGATCAGATGCTCACGGCCGGCCAGGTTGGGCACCGCGATCGACTCCCACACCATCGACCCGCCGGTCAGGCTGAAGACGACGGGCGCGCGCCGGATCACCGCGATGTAGGTGAAAAGGCCGACCACCGCCGCGGACGGCCCGGTGTCGAGCACCTTCCCGCACTCGGGCGGCAGCCCGAAGCCCCACCAGCCGGGACCCAGGGCGATCATCACCCGGGCGGTGAGCGTGCCGGCCAATGTGGTGGCGTAGGCGACGAACAGGGTTCTGGCCCGGCCGAGCGAGAGTTCGGCCAGGGCGAAGGCCAGGAACAGCTGGGTGATGCCCGCCCACACCGGCAGATCGAGCGCAGGCACGTACAGCGACACCGGCGTGCGCAGCAGGGACAGCCACAGCGGCAGGTCGGCCTTGACGCCCCCGAGCAGCCACACCGCTCTCGCCCCGGCCGGGTGCTGGGCGATGTCGTGGAAGAAGACGACCCCGAACGCGGCCACGAAGGCCAGGAAGAGCCCGGACAGCCTGCGTCGCAGCAGCTGCCGTAAGGGTTCGACGATGATGCCCCGCCACTCGTCCCGCAGCACACGCCAGACCCACGACACGACCCGCGAGACCGCGGAAGCCGACTCCCCACCCACTCCAGCACTCATGAACTCCCCCTGGCAGGGGCTGTCCGCCGGTCACTGTTGCCTCCCGCCACCGTATAGACGTGTGGATCACACCTCGGGTTGACTCATGTCCCGTCATGACTGTCATGTCCTCAAGGTGCAGGCGGCCAATTGGTCCCATAACGTGGTAGTTGGAGCGTTCCAGGGTCCGCCTCTCCCGTGTCGCGAGGTTCGGCGGTAGATCCCGTCACCGCAAGAATCACCGCACCCCCTGGAGACAACATGGCCACGGATCTTGCCGTCCCCCGCCCTGCCGCGGTCTACGCACTCGCCGCCATACGGCTCTTCAACGGTGCCGCGGGACTCCTGGCACCGGATCTCCTCATCCGTCGCCTCGACCCCGGCCGCGAGCCGCCCAGCCCGGCGGCCGTCTACGCCTTCCGGCTCTTCGGAATCCGTACGGTCCTGCTCGGCCTCGCCCTGCTGGCGCACGACGGCGAGCAGCTGCGGCAGGATCTGTCCGAGGGCGTGCTCATCCACGGCAGCGACACCGCGACGGCGGCGATGCTCGGCATCAGCGGCCAGGTCCCGCCCCGCACCGCGGCGCTGACCACGCTCATCTCGGCCGGCAATACCGTGCTGGCGGCCACCTCGCTCACCAACCCCCTGAAGGGGAAGCGGAAGTGACCGCGGAGCCCGGCGCCGCTCCGGCCGCCGAGACGGGTTTCGACTATGTCGTCATCGGGGCCGGCGCGGGCGGCGGGCCGCTCGCGGCCAACCTGGCCGCCGCGGGCATGCGCACCCTGCTGCTCGACGCGGGTGGCGCCGAGGAGAACGACAACTATCTGGTGCCCGCCTTCCACGCGGACGCCTCCGAAGACCCCGTCCAGTGCTGGAACTACTTCGTACGGCACTACGCCGACGATCAGCAGCACCGACGCGACAGCAAGTTCGTCCCGGGCAAGGGCATCCTGTATCCGCGCGCCGGGACGGTCGGCGGATGCACCGCGCACCACGCGCTGATCACCGTGTATCCGTACAACCGTGACTGGGACGCCATCGCGGCGGAGACCGGCGACCCGTCCTGGCAGAGCGCCGCCATGCGCCGGTACTTCGAGCGGCTGGAGCGCTGCGCCTACCGGCCGAGGCCCAAGGCACTGCCCGACAGCCCGGTGCTGGCCGCGTTGCTCAGACGCGTGCCCTTCGTGGCCGCGCGCTACCGCAACGACGCCCGGCACGGATTCGACGGCTGGCTGCCGACCGCCCTCGCCGACCCCGAACTGGCAGTCCAGGACAAGCAGTTGCTGAAGGTCATCCTCTCCGCGGCGCAGGACACGCTCGCCGACTTCCTCGACCGGCCGCTCTCCCCGCTCGAGGGGCTCGGCTCCTTCGTCGACCCCAACGACTGGCGGGCGCAGACCCATGCGCTGCAGGGCCTGTGGCAGATCCCGATCTCCACGGCGGACGGGCGGCGCAGCGCTGTGCGCGAGCGCGTCCAGGCGGTGCAGCGCAGCCACCCCGGCAATCTGGTGGTGCGGACGAACGCCCTGGCGGCCCGCGTCGTGGTGGACGCGAGCGGTGCGGCGACCGGTGTCGACTACCTCGACGAGGCACACGTGTACGGGGCCGACCCGGCCGTCCGGCCGGTCACCGGAGCGCCGGTGCTGCGCAGGGTCCTCGTCTCCCGCGAGGTGATACTGGCCGCCGGTGCCTTCAACACGCCCCAGCTGCTGATGCTCTCGGGCATCGGACCGCGTGCGGAGCTGCAGGCGCACGGGATCCCGGTGCGCGTCGACCTCCAGGGCGTGGGCGCCAATCTGCAGGACCGTTACGAGGTCGGCGTGGTCAGCCAGATGGACCGCGAGTTCCCGGTCATCAAGGACTGCGGCTTCCATGCGCCGCAGCCGGGAACCGAACCCGACCGCTGCTACCGGGCCTGGCAGCGCGGCGAAGGCCTGTACACGACCAACGGCGCCGTCCTCGGCATCACCCGCAAGTCCCGGCCCGAACTCGACGTACCCGACCTGTTCATCTTCGGCGGCCCCTTCGACTTCCGGGGCTACCGTCCCGGTTACTCGCTCGACCTGACGGGTCACAAGGACCGCTTCACCTGGGCCATCCTCAAGAGCCGCACCCACAACACCGGGGGCCGGGTGCGACTGCGCTCCGCCGACCCGCGGGACACCCCGCTGGTGAACTTCCACTACTTCGACGAGGGCACGGACAAGGCCGGACTGGACCTCGAAGCGGTGGCCGGTGCGGTGGAGTTCGTGCGCGGCATGAACCGCAGGGCGGGGTCCGTGATCCTCAAGGAGCTGTGGCCCGGTGAGGAGGTCGACGGCCGCGACGACATCCGCCGCTTCGTCCAGGACGAGGCCTGGGGACACCACGCCTCCTGCACCTGCCGGATGGGACGCGCGGACGATCCCTCGGCCGTCGTCGACAGCCGTTTCCGGGTGCGCGGGGTGAAGCGCCTGCGAATCGTCGACGCCTCGGTCTTCCCCCGCATTCCCGGCTTTTTCGTCGCCTCCCCCATCTACATGATCAGTGAGAAGGCGAGCGACGTGATCCTCGGCGACGCCGCCCGCGCCTGAACCGGCGCGGGCTCGTCGTCCCCGACGCGAGACGAGCAGGAGCCAGCGAAGGAGCAGCACGATGAGCAAGCAACGACGCGCCGCAGGGGGGTCCGCGACAGCCGGATACCGTACGTCCCTGCCCTGGCGGATCATCACCGACCTCGCCGAATACGCCGACCGCCGCATCGGCTGGGACAAGCTCCCCGTCATCGCGGGCCTGCTGACGCTCCTCGGACTCCGGGTCAGGCTCCGGCAGAAGAACCTGCACGACACCGGCGTCCTGCCCTCGGTCGATCTACCCGATCCCGCGCCTCCTTCCGCGAGCCACCGGATCAACCGGACAGCGGACGGCAGCCACAACGACCTCGGTGAACCCCGCATGGGCATGGCGGGTACCCGCTTCGGCCGGAACATCCCCCTGGAGTCGATCGCCCCGGCCGCGCCCAAGGACGTGCTGTCCAGGCCGAACCCGCGCCAGGTCAGCCGCGAGCTGCTCACCCGTGACGAACTGGTCCCGGCCGAATCGGTCAACTCCCTGGTCGCCGCCTGGCTGCAGTTCATGATCCGCGACTGGTTCAGCCACGGTACGAGCCCCGCGGACCGGCCCTGGGAAGTGCCCCTCATGGACGACGACCCGTGGCCGGAACACCCCATGAAGATCATGCGGACCCCGGACGACCCGACCCGCGACCCACTGGCGCCGGCCGGCACGCCCGACACCCGCGTGAACGTGTCCTCCCACTGGTGGGACGCGTCCCAGATCTACGGGAAGAACGAGGCCGAGCAGCGCCAGATGCGCACCGGCCGGACGGGCAAGCTGCATCTGTGGGACGACGAGCAGTCCCCCATCCCCTCCGACCCGTCCCAGGACCCCTCACAGGTTCCCGGCTTCTGGCTCGGCCTGGCCATGATGCACGACCTGTTCACCCGGGAGCACAACGCGATCTGCGACCATCTGCACGCCATCTACCCGTCCTGGGACGACGAGGAGCTGTTCCAGCGCGCCCGGCTGGTCAACGCCGCACTCCTCGCCAAGATCCACACCGTGGAGTGGACCCCGGCCGTGATCAGCCACCCCACCACCGTCAAGGCGCTGCGCGCCAACTGGTGGGGCATCGCCGGCGAACGCGCGCACAACCTCTTCGGCCGGATCAGCGACAGCGAGGTCATCAGCGGCATCCCGGGCGGCAAGACGGACCACTACGGCGTCCCGTACTCCCTCACCGAGGAGTTCGTCGCCGTCTACCGCATGCACCCGCTCATCCGTGACGAGTGGCACCTGCGCTCCGCCACGGACGACTCGTCCCTGCGCCACTGCACCCTGCGCGACATCTCGGGCCCCGGAGCACTCAAGTTCCTGGAGACCACGGAAATGTCCGATCTGCTCTACAGCTTCGGCACGCTGCACCCGGGACTGGTCACCCTGCACAACTTCCCCAAGTTCCTGCAGGAGTTCGAGCGCCCCGACGGTCACTTCCAGGACCTGGCCGCCACCGACATCCTGCGCTCCCGGGAGCTGGGCGTCCCCCGCTACAACGAGTTCCGGCGGCTGCTGCGGCTCAAGCCCGCGGAGAACTTCCTCGAGCTGACGGAGAACCGGGCGTGGGCCGAGCAGATCGAGTGGCTCTACGACGGCGACATCGAGAAGGTCGACCTGATGGTCGGGCTGTACGCGGAGAAGCTGCCCGCCGGATTCGCCTTCAGCGACACGGCGTTCCGCATCTTCATCCTGATGGCCTCGCGCCGGCTGAACAGCGACCGGTTCTTCACCGAGTACTACACCCCCGAGGTGTACTCCAAGGCAGGCATGGCCTGGATCGACGACAACAGCATGGTCACCGTGCTGCTGCGCCACCACCCCGAACTGCGCACGGCCCTCGCGGGACTGACCAACGCCTTCGTGCCGTGGCACACCGCCGGCCGGACGGGGACCTGAGATGGCGGCGGAGGAGCGGTCCCGCGAGCAGCGGGACCGCCAGGTCGCGGCGGCCGCCACGCGGTATCGCGAGACCAGCGACCAGCGGCAGGCCGTGGAGCGACAGCGGGACGCCGGAGTGGACTTCCCCGACTCACCGCAGGCAATCGCCGCGCGCGCCGCGCGCCTGCTGGACCGGCATGCCGTGCCGGCCGCCCTGGTGGTGGAGGCCGTACGCGCGCAGCCGCTGGCCGCACCCGCCGCGTACGAGCGCATCCTCGGGGTGTCCAAGGAGCTGCAGGCGTGGAGCTTCCTGCCCCGCGGCCCGGGCGGCGCGCACCGTCGCCCGGATCTCACTTCGGGAGAACGGCCGCGAACTGCCGCTCGGCACCGGTTTCCTGGTGTCGCCGAACCTGCTGATGACCAACCATCATGTGCTCACCGACGCGGACGCGGCCCGGCAGTGCTTCGTGGAGTTCGACGCCCAGGTCACCATCGACAACACACCGCAGCCGGTGACCCGCCTCGAGCTCGATCCCGGCGGCTTCTTCGCCGCCGACGAGCGCCTCGACTTCGCCCTGGTGATGGTCGCCGCCGGACCGGACGGCCGGCCGCCCGGTGAGACGTTCGGCTGGAACCGGCTCAGCGCCCAGCCGGGAAAGCTCGTCATCGGCGAGCCGGTCAACATCGTCGGGCATCCGATGGGCCGCCTCAAGGAGATCGCCGTCCGCGACAACATGCTCCAGCTCCGGCTCGACGACTTCCTGCACTACAAGACGGACACCGAGCCCGGCAATTCGGGCTCCCCCGTCTTCAACGACCAGTGGGAGGTCGTGGCCCTGCACCACAGCGGTGTGCCCAGGACCGACGACCAGGGCCGCACGCTGCGTCGCGACGGGCAGGTCTGGCAGCCCGCCGACGGCGACGACGCCATCGACTGGGTGGCCAACGAGGGGGTGCGCGTCAGCTCCGTCCTGAAGCACCTCGCCACGCTGCGCCCCGGTTCCCCGCTGCTGCGGGAGATGGGTGCCGAGTCCGGCCTGGGCGCGGCGGAGGCCGTGACCGCTCCCGCACCGGCTCCCGCGGTGTCCGTACCGCGCCCGGCAGCCGGACGGACCGTCGCGCCGGCGGGACTTCGGGCCCGGGGCGGAGCGTTCGGCGGCCATCGGCACCTGGTCTTCCTGCACGGCCGTTCCCAGGAGGGCAAGGACCCCGAGAAGCTCCGCCGCGAGTGGGCGGCCGGGCTCAATCAGGGGCTCGTCCGCGCCGGGCTTGCGCCGGTCGACCCCGCCGATGTCTGGTTCCCCTTCTACGGCGACCGGCTGGTGCAGGCCCTCACCGCGCACGAGGCCGTCCCGCACGTCGTCGAGGCGCCGGCCGCCAGGGCGGCGGAGGTGGTCGCGCCGGCCTCGCCCACCGCCCGCGCGGTGTACGAGGAGATCATCGGCGAGGCGGCCGCCGCCTGGGACATGCCGCAGGAGAGGCATCTGGCCACCGAACGGATCGGCCTGCCGGACGTGGTGGGCAGGCTGCAGAAGCAGCTGAGCTGGCTGGCCGCCCGCAGCGACGTCGACGCGTGGGCCATCGCCCTGGTCTTCCGTGACGTGGCCGCCTACCTCGACGACCGGCGCATCCGGGACGAAGTGCTCGACTGTGTGCTCGAAGCGATGCCGGACGAGGGAGACGTGGTCCTCGTCAGCCACAGCCTGGGCACGGTCGTCGGCCTGGACCTCACCACACGGCTGTCCCCCGGCGTGCACGCCGTGCACCTGACCACGGCGGGCAGCCCGCTGGGCCTGGACAGTGTGTACCGCAGACTGCTCGTAGGCGGGCCGAAGCGGCCCGACAACGTGGCGGACTGGCTCAACGCGTGGTGTCCGACCGACGCGGTGGCCATCGGCTGCCCGCTGGCCGACGACTGGGCGGACGGACTGGTCGACCTCGCCGTCCTCAACGCCCGCGACCGGGCCCACAGCATCGTGGAGTACCTCTCCCACGCCGAGGTCGCCTCGACGATCGGCGGCCACCTCGTGGCCGGGTGACTCCGCACGGCGCGCGCCGGCCCGATGGGCCGGGCGGGTGACGGTCGGGAGCGGACGCGAGTCCCCCCGCCGTGCGCCTGATCGCCCGTTAGGCTGGCGCCGCCCCACCGGACCCGATCTTCCCGGAGACAGGCCTGGCAACGATCAACCGCGAACGCCTCGTCAGAACGCTGACGTTCTGGCTGCGTCCTGACTTCGCGTTGCGCGTCATCAACCGGTTCCAGAAGATCGTGGGTTTCGACCGCTCGATGGCTCTGGCGTCCAGCGCGCTGACGGCGCTGATCCCGCTCGCGATCGTCCTCGGAGTCGTCTTCGACAACATCGCGCACGGCAATGACGTCGCGAACCGCATCATCACCCGCTACCACCTCACCGGGGGCGGCGCCGAAGCGGTCACCTCCCTCTTCACGCCCGCCGGGGAGACGAGTTCGAGCGTGGGCGTGTTCGGGGTGGTGTTCCTGACCATCTCCGCGCTGAGCTTCGCACGGACCTCGCAGCGGCTGTTCGAACAGACCTGGGAGCTCAAGCCGCTCAGCGTGCGCAACACCCGCAAGGGCCTGTGGTGGATTCTCGCCCTGGGTGGCTATCTGGCGGTCAGCGGCTGGCTGTACGCGGTCCTTCCGCCGGGACGGCTGGGTCTGGCCGCCGCGCTGTGCGACGTGCCGGTGACCGCGGGCTTCCTCCTGTGGAGCGGCCGGCTCCTGTCCGCCAACCGGATCGGCTGGGTCGACCTGTTCCCGTTCGCGGTGACCGCGTCCCTGCTGACCGGGGTCTATCAGGTGGGCGCGACGGTCTACATGCCGCGTCTGTTCAACTCCTACGCCTCCCGGTACGGCTCGGTCGGAGCCGTGTTCGCGATGATCTCCGGCCTCTTCGGCGCCATGCTCGTCATCGTCGGGTCCTCCGCGATCGGGCGTGAGGTACGGGACGAACTCGGCCGGATCCGGCGGGGACAGCGCCCCTCGGAGAGGGAGGTCCGCCGCCAGTGGGACAGCGTGGTCGCACTGGCACGCTCACGCTGGCAGTCCGCCCGGGAACAGATCCCGCACCGCCGGGCCAAGGAGTAGCTCCGGCACTCGGCCCGACGTCCGGTGCGGCAAGGGCCGGCAGGGCCTAGGGGAGCAGGTCGTCGAAGGCGATGGTCAGATGGCGCGGGCCACGCAGCACCGCGTTCGGGCGGTACGGCGGCGGGTCCTCGACCAGACGGGGGTTGCCGAGCCGGCGGGCCAGTTCCGACAGCGCGATCTGAGCCTCCAGGCGGGCCAGCGGGGCGCCGAAGCAGCTGTGGATGCCGCTGCCGAAGCCGAGGTGCTGGATGTCCCCGCGGTCCGGGTCGAAGCGGTCGGGGTCCTGGAAGCGCTCCGGGTCCCGGTTGCCCGCCGCGAGGACGAGCCAGATGCGGGAGCCCTTCGGGATGGTGACCCCGCGCAGCTCGATGTCGGCGATGCAGGTGCGCTGCGGCACGAGCTGTACCGGTGGCTCGTAACGCAGCAACTCCTCCACGATGTTGACGGACAGTCCGGGATCGTCGCGCAGGCGCTGCAGGACGTCCGGGTGGCGCAGCAGGGTGAGCATGCCGTTGGTGATCAGGTTGACGGTGGTCTCGTGGCCCGCGATGAGCAGCAGCACCGCCGTGCTGAGCACTTCCATCATCGTCATGGCGCCGTCCGGGCCGCGGCTGGTCGCCAGGTCGGTCAGCATGTCGTCGCGAGGATTCTTGGTGCGCTCCTCGACCAGCCCGGCCAGATACATGCCCAGCTGCATCCGTGCTTCCTGCGCCGACTTGCGGAACTCGGCGGTGGCACTCTCGCGGGTGTCCGGATCGAGAGAGGCGACGAGCGGGTCGACCCAGGCGCGGAATCGCGGCTCGTCCTCGCGCGGCACTCCGAGCAGCCGGCAGATCACGGTCACCGGGAAGGGGTAGGCGAACTGGTCGACGAGGTCGATCTGCCGCTCGTCCCCGAGGCCGTCGATCAGATCGGAGACGATCTGGGCGAGTTCGCCACGCATGGACTCGATCCGACGGGGCTGGTGCGGCGGACCGAAGGCACTGTTGGCGATGCGCCGCAGCCGGTCGTGCTCCGGCGGGTCGAGCCGGATGAAGCTCGGCGGCAGCCCCGTCTCCTCGATCCCCGCCTGGTCGTCGCCCGCGGCGGCGAGGTTGGCGGCGTCGGAGCTGATCCGCGGGTCGTGGAGCAGGCCCTTGATGTCCCAGTACGAGCTGATGACGTACGGACCGCCCTCCTCGTCCTGCAGCACCGGCGTCTTGTGGAGCTCCTTGTACAGCGGATACGGGTTGGCACGATTGGAGTAGTCGGTGATCTGCCGCAGGATCGAGGCTTGCGTCATGAGGGGTCCTTGGGCGTGCAGGTCCGGGCGGACGTCGAGCGGGGCCGGCCGTCGGTCAGTGCCGGGCCGGGGTGAAGACCAGTTGGCGGTCGGCCGGTGAGTAACCGCTGAGGGTCACGGTCGGGCCGTGGGTCGGCAGCGACGGATCGGGGAAGTCGGCCGCTACCGGCGTGCGGCCCTCGGGACGGCGGTCCACCGTGGGGAACTCCACCGGGAACGGCGCGCCCGTCTCGATCATCCGCTCGTAGAACTCCAGCCACCGCGTGTTGTCGAAGCTCACGGCGGCGATGATCCGGCCCTGGTAGCCGTACACCCCGACGAAACGGCGCTCGGCCAGCGAGCCCTGCGTGATCATGAGCTCCTCGCCCATGGGCGGTACGCCCACCGACTTGATGTTCACGCCGAACTGCGACGACCAGAAGGCGGGCACCCACAGGTGTGGGCGGCGATCGCTGCTGGGGCTGATCATGTTGTGCGCGGCGGTCTCGGCCTGCGCGACGGCGTTGCCCCAGTGTTCGAGGGAGAGGAACTGGTAGCCGAACAGCGCGTGCGGGGACCGTGCGACGTCGCCCGCGACGAAGATGTCGTCGGTGACGATGCCCCGGAAGTCGAAGGCACGGCAGCCCGCATCGCAGGCGATGCCCCGGGGGCCCGCGCCGAGCCCGGATCCGGTCAGCCACTCGGTGTTGCGGGTGGCGCCGAGCGAGACGACCACGACGTCCGCCTCCACGACGCTCTCGTCGGACAGATGGACGGCGCGCACCCGGCCGACCGAGTCGCCCTCCAGCGCGGTGACCATGACGCCGGTGCGCAGGTCCACTCCGTTCTCCCGGTGCATGTCCGCGGCGACCGCACCGATCACCCCGCCCAGGGCACCCGCCAGGGGCGCGCCCGCACGCTCCGCGAGGGTGACCGGGATGCCCTGCTCCCGGCAGGCGGAGGCGATCTCCGAACCGGTGAACCCGGCGCCGATGACGAACACCCGGCGCGGACCGGCCTTCAGCCGCCGGTGCAGTCCGACCGCGTCGTCCCGGGTGCGCAGCACGAAGACGCCGTCGAGCTGGGCCTCCGGCTCCTTGGGCCAGGGCCGGGCCCGTACGCCGGTCGCGATCAGCAGGCGGTCGTACTCGACCTCGTCGCCGTCGGCCAGCCTGACCCGCTTCGCCGTCATGTCCAGGCCGGTCGCGGGGACGCCCAGGCGCCACTTGGCGTCGATCTCGCGGCGCCGGGGCAGCTCGGTGTGGCGCGGGTCCGCCTTGCCCAGCAGAACCGCCTTGGACAGCGGCGGCCGGTCGTACGGCTCGTAGGGCTCGTCGCCGATCAGGGTCAGCGAACCGGCGAAGCCCTCGTCGCGCAGCGTCTCGGCGGCCCGCAGTCCGGCGAGCGAGGCGCCCACGATGACGATCCGGCCCTCGCGCCGGAGCCAGTCCAGGTAGTCAGCCGGCATCGGACGACTCCCGAGCGGGTGCCGAGGACGCGCCGCCCACGCCGTCCAGCCCGTCGGCCGTGATGGCCTGCACGGGGCAGGCGGCGACCGCGCGCGCGAGCCTCTCGCGCTGCTCCGCCTCGGCCCGCGGGTTGTAGACGAGCGACTCCTCGCCGTGCATGGCGAAGACATCCGGTGCGAGGAACGCGCACTGCGCGTACCCCTGGCATTTGTTGAGATCGACGACAAGCCTCATCGACGCTCCGCCCTTTCGGCGGCCAGGTCCGTCGGCGCTCCACCCGCACGGCGGGCAATCGCCTCGGGACTGCGGTCATCTCCCGCACGCCAGCATGGAAGCCGGGACGTGGCCGCGCGCGCCGGGACATGCCGATCGGGTGACACCGCGCGGCGGTGTCCTCACCCGACCGTGGCGGCCCGCCGGCGACGACCGTTCACCGCGAGGATGTATGCGCTCAACAGCAGCGACCATCCCGGGAACACCAGCTCGGACCAGGGGAGGTTCGGCGCGATGAAGAGCAGGGTCAGGGCGGTGAGGAAGCCGAGCGCGGTGAGCCATCTGGGCAGGACGCCGAGGCGGCGCCCCAGCACCGAGAGGGAGCCCGCGAAGACAGCAGCCATGCGCATCGCATACCCGGTCATCAGCGTGTACGCGAAGTGGCGGCCGAAGTTCCAGGTGGGCAGCCCGGGGGCGGCGCCGGAGGGCTGATGGGTGGCCAGCACGGCCCAGGCCGCCGCTGCCGCGCCGAACATGGTGGCGGTGAAGACCAGGCCGCTGCCGAGGAAGACGGTGGCGAGGAACTTGTCCTCGGCGTCGCCGACATGGGCACGTACGGCGCCGACGAACCACAGGAAGAAGATACCGGCGAACGGCACCAGCTCCAGGGCCGCGCGCACTGCACCGCGTCGCGCCGAGTCGGTGAACCCCTGGACGGTGACCGCGTCGGCGCCTTGGGGAATCCCGAGCCGGATCAGGACGATGGCGGCCGCGAGCAGCAGCGCGAAGACGATCCCCGCCAGCCCGGCTGCCCGCGGGGTCTGCAGTGCCTGCTCCCCCGGCCCGATGTTCTGCATGCGCGGCTCGCTTCCTCTCCGGCGGTTCCGGCGGCCCCCGCCACCAGCAAGCCTCCTCCCCACCGGACCCGCCACCGGGAGACACCCGTACGGCACAGAGCCCGGTCCGTCACCTGCGGGGAGCCGCGGCCCGCAACCGCCCCGTCATCGAGGCGCCCGGACGCGCAGTGCCGTCACGGTCCAGGTGAGCAGCGGGGCGAGGTGTTCCGGGGCAGGCCAGCCGTTGATCAGGGCGAGCAGCTGGAAGTAACGGTCCCTGCGCGGATCGATCGCGGTCTCCAGACGCTCCAGCAGCCACCGCCGTGCTTCGGCGTCGTCGGCGCGGACGCCGGCGAGCGCGCACCGTGCGGTGAGGGTCGCCACGACGGCGTCGGCCCGGGGCGATTCCGGGCTCATTCCGGATGCCACGGCAGCGCCCACCGCGTCGCGGGCGACGGCGACGACGTCGGGTCGCGGCGGGACGGGGCCGTCATCGGCCGGCCCGGCACTCTGGTCCTCGGCCAGGCGCCGCACACTGGTCCGGAAGTCCGGGTCGAGGGACAGTTCCGCCAGCTCCACCCATGCACCGACCTGCTCGTCCGAGGGGTTGTCGGGCAGCTCGGGAGTCATCGAGCGACGGGCCGCGGCAAGGCCGGAGTTGTCGCCCGGCCCGGCGGGGCCGTTGAAGACGGCGTCCAGGAAGTCGTCGGTCAGACGCCTGCGTTCGGCTTCGGACAGCTTGGCCAGTTGGTGCATGCGTTCCATCTCCTCGGGGGTCGGCTCCCGTTCGGCCACGGCCGTCAGCACCGCCCGGCGCAGGCGCAGGACGCGGATCTGCATGTCCAGCGCGGCGGCGTGCTCCGCGGCGACCTCGGGGAGGGCGAGTTGCCGGTCCACGACGTGCCGTATCGCGTCCAGGCCGAGTCCGAGTTCACGCAGCGTCCGCACGAAGGCGAGGCGGGCGACGGCTTCGGGGCCGTAACGGCGATAACCGGCGGGGGTGCGGTCGGCCGGCGGCAGGATGCCGCGATCGGAGTAGAACCGGATCGTCTTGACCGTCAGCCCGGTGCGCCGGGCGAGCTCACCGATCGAGTAGAGGGTGCCGCCGTCCATGCCCCCACCTTGCTGTCTCCCCCAGCGGGAGAGTCAAGTCTGCACCCCGGCCCGCCCGCAGAGCCCACTCATCCCCGTCGCCCGAACCCGTCGGCCGCGGTCGTCATGTCCTGGGTCCCGATGACCGAGAGAAGCTCCAGCTGGGCGGCGCCCTCGGTGCCGGGCGGAGCGGTGAACCAGAGCAGGCGCTGGCGCCCGTCCTCGCTGAACAGGCTGTGGCAGTCCAGCTCGATGACGCCGAGCGCGGGGTGGACGATGCGCTTGTGGTCCGTCCGGCGCAGCGCGACGTCATGGGTGTCCCAGAGGGCGGCGAACTCCTCGCTGCGGCGGCGCAGCGCGGCCACCATCCGGGTCACCTCGGGATCGCTGCCCCGCTTTGCGGCGACCGCCTGGAGGTCGGCGACGAACACCCGGGAGTGATGGGGGTGGTCCTCCCGCGGGTAGAGGCCACGGGACTCGGGGTCGGTGAACCAGCGGTGGACGAAGCTCGCCGCGGGTCCGCTGACGGCCGGGGGCGGGCCGACGAGCGCCGCGGCCAGTGGATTCTGTACGAGCACCTCGTGCAGGTCGGTGATGACCTGGGCGGGGGTGGTGGTCAGCCGGTCCAGCAGCCCGAGCAGGGCCGGCTGGACATGGGCGGCCGGGCCGTGCGTCGCCGGGGGCAGCGGCCGGTCGGCGAGGTGGAAGAGGTGGTCGCGTTCGTCGCCGTTCAGCCGTAGCGCGCGGGCCAGCGCGGCCAGGACCTGCGGGGAGGGCTGGGCGCCGCGACCGCGTTCCAGCTCGGTGTAGTAGTCCGCGGACAGCCCGGCCAGCTGGGCGACCTCCTCGCGCCGCAGTCCGGGCACTCGGCGCCGGGGACCGGCGGGCAGACCGACGTCGGCCGGGCGGATCCGGTCGCGGCGGGACTTCAGGTAGGCGGCGAGCTCCGATTGGTTCACTTGTCCATGGTCACGCCTGACGGCGGGCGGAACCAGGGGTTGCCGACCCCAGGGTGGACACAGCCGTGGTTGTCGCGGGGACTGAGGCCGAGGGTTGAGACGCAGGCAGGGCGACGCCGGGTCGCCCGGCGCCACGGACCACGCGTCGTGGCGCCCTCGTACCGCACCTTGCGCAGGAGTCACCATGTCCACCCAGGAAACCGCCGCAGCCCCCACCGTGTCCGAGGCGCCCCGCGTCGCCGTCGTCACCGGCGGCTCGCGCGGCATCGGCCGTGAGACGGTGCGTCGGCTGGCCGCCGACGGATACGCCGTCGTGGTCGGGTACGCGGGCAACCGCGACCTGGCCGAGGCCGCCGTCGAACAAGCCGTCGCGGCCGGTGGCCGGGCGGTCGCCGTCCGGGCCGATGTCGCCGACGAGGAGCAGGTGGCCGCGCTGTTCGCCACCGCCGGGTCCGAGTTCGGCGGGGTCGACGTGGTCGTCCACGCGGCCGGCCGGATGTACCTGGCCCCGGTCGCCGAGCTGGACCTGACCGAGCTCGACGCGATGCACCGCACCAACGTCCGCGGAACGTTCGTGGTCGCCCGGCAGGCCGCCCGGACGCTTCGCGCCGGCGGGGCGTTCGTCACCTTCTCCACCTCCGTGGTGGGCCTGGCGTTCCCCGGGTACGGCGCCTACAGCGCGAGCAAGGGCGCGGTCGAGGCGCTCACCATGGTCCTCGCGCGTGAGCTGCGCGGACGGGACGTCACCGTCAATGCGGTCGCTCCCGGTCCCACCGCCACCGATCTCTTCCTCGAGGGCAAGGACGAGGAGACCGTCGCCCGGCTGGCCGCCCAGCCCCCGCTGGAGCGGCTCGGCACCCCCGCGGACATCGCCGAGGTGGTGGCCTTCCTCGCGTCGCCGGCCGGTCACTGGGTCAACGGCCAGGTCGTGCGCGCCAACGGCGGCATCGTCTGACCGACTGCGGCATCGTCCAGGGCATCGTCCAGCCGCCCGGACGCGCCCGCCACTGTCCGTGCCCGCCCCTTTCATTTCCGTACTTCCCCCCTTCGTGTGAGGACCCCATGCCTTCCGACACCCCCACAACCGTCCTGGTCACTGGCGCCTCCAGCGGCTTCGGAGCGCTGACCGTACGTGCTCTCGCCCACGCCGGGCACACGGTGTACGCCGGCATCCGGCAGACGGCCACCCGCAACGCGCCCGCGGTGGACGAGCTGAACCGGTACGCCGCCGAGCACGACGTGTCCCTGCACGCCGTCGAGCTCGACGTCACCTCCCAGGAGTCCGCCGACGCCGCCGTCGCCCAGCTCATGGCCGCCGAGGGACGGCTCGATGTGATCGTCCACAACGCGGGACACATGGTCACCGGTCCCGCCGAGGCCTTCACTCCCGAGCAGCTGGCGCAGTCGTACGACGTCAACGTCCTCGACGCCCAGCGCGTCAACCGCGCCGCGCTGCCCCACCTGCGCACGCGGGGCGAGGGTCTGCTGGTGTGGATCGGCAGTTCCAGCACCCGCGGCGGCTGCCCGCCGTTCCTGGCGCCGTACTTCGCGGCGAAGGCGGCCATGGACGCCCTGGCGGTCAGTTACGCCGCCGAGGTGCTCCGCTTCGGCGTCGACACCGCGATCGTCGTCCCGGGCGCCTTCACCTTCGGCACCCATCACTTCCTGCACGCCGGTGCACCCGCCGACACCGAGCGGGCCGCCGCCTACCAGGAACGCTACGGCGCCCTGCTGGCCGGTCTCGACGAGAGGCTGGCGGCGCTCATACCGCCGCAGGCCGATGCTTCGCAGGTCGCCGATGCCGTCGTCCACCTGGTCGGCCTGCCCGCCGGAACCCGGCCGCTGCGCACCCACACGGACCCGAGCCGCGACGGCAGCGAAGTCGTCTCCGCGGTCGCCGACCGGGTCCGTGCCGAGTTCTTCCGCCGCGCCGGACTCGACGACCTGCTCACCGCAGGCAGCTCGCTCTGATTTCGCGTCCCGAAGAACCCGTCCCGAAGTAACCCGTCCCGAAGAAGGAGAGACCCCACCATGCCGTTCGCGAACTTCAAGGTTCCCGCGGGAAGCCTCGACGAGAAGCAGAAGGAGCTGATCGTCACCCGCACCACCGAGCTGTACGTGGAGATCTACGGTGAGCGCGCCCGCGCCAACACCATGGTCCTGGTGGAGGAGGTGACCGACGGAGGCTGGGGCATCGGGGGCCGGGTCCTGACCCTGGCCATGCTCCGGCAGTCGGCGGACCACTGACGGACCGGCCCGGTCTCCGTGCTAGAACGCTACGTCATGGAGACCGAGCCGATCACCCTGTCCACCCCGCGGCCCGTGCGGCGGCCGACGCTCGTGCAGGGGTGGCACGAACTGGCCTTCCTGCACTGGGCGGTGGAGCCGGAACGGGTGGCGGGTCTGCTGCCGCCGGGTACCCGCCCCGACACTCTGGACGGGGTCACCTACGTCGGCCTGGTCCCTTTCCTGATGCGCGGCGTGGGCCTGGGGCCTGGGCCGGGGCTGCCGTACCTGGGCACGTTCTGCGAGACGAACGTACGCCTGTACTCGGTGGACGAGCACGGCCGGCGCGGTGTCGTCTTCCGGTCCCTGGACGCGGCCCGGCTCATACCGGTGCTGGTGGGGCGGCTCGGCGTCCGCCTGCCGTACGTGTGGTCCGCCATGCGTCTGCGCCGCACGGGGGACGTGATCACCTACAGCTGCCGGCGCAGGCGCCCGGGAGGCCGGAGCGAGGGGAGCCGGGCCGTCGTGCGGGTCGGCGAGCCGATCACCGAACCGACGCCGCTGGAGCGGTTCCTGACCGCGCGGTGGGGTCTGCATGTGTCATGGCACGGCCGCACGGTGCACCTGCCCAACGAGCACGCACCGTGGCCACTGCACCGGGCCCGGCTGCTCGACCTCGACGACGACCTGGTCACGGCCGCCGGGCTCCCGCCCCTGACGGGCCCGCCGGCCAGTGTGCTCCACTCCCCCGGGGTCACCGTCCGGTTCGGGACCCCCACCCTGCTTCCGTAGGCGCACTCGGCGCTCAGACGGGCTCCTCGGTCTTCGCGACGCACAGGGCCCAGATGATGAACCCCGAGATGGCGATCATCAGGATCGACCAGACCGGGTAGTACGGCAGGGACAGGAAGTTGGCGATGACGATCAGCGCGGAGATGGCGACGCCGGCGATCCGTGCCCAGAAGGTCGCCTGGAACAGCCCGAGGCCGACCACGACGGCGATCGCCCCGA
Organism: Streptomyces herbicida; assembly: GCF_032656585.1. Lineage (NCBI taxonomy): Bacteria > Bacillati > Actinomycetota > Actinomycetes > Kitasatosporales > Streptomycetaceae > Streptomyces > Streptomyces herbicida. Next base: position 78,269 of record NZ_JAUYWJ010000027.1, on the reverse strand, counting down.
GGAAGAGATGGACCCAGCCCCAACCGGTCAGGTCGTACCGGAAGACGTAGCTGGGCGTGAGGAGGAAGACGTCGTCCTGGAGGATCGCCATGATGCCGCGGCAGATGCCGAGCACTCCGGTGATCATCAGCATGACGGCGGCGAAGGTCATCAGACCTGCGGCCCATGCCTGCTTCGTTCCGGTCTGCGTGCGGGGGGTGGTGGTCATCGCTCCGCCTCGTTTCGTCTGGTCCGGCTGTGGTCGTCGTCCGACTGCGGTCGTCGTCCGGCTGTGGTCGGTGTACGGCGTGCGTCGGTCAGCTCAGGACCTTCGCCTTCGCCCGCTGGAACTCCTCCTCCGTGATGTCGCCCCGGGCGCGGATCTCGGACAGCTTGGCCAGCTGGTCGACGCTGCTCGGCTCGGACGGCCCGCCGGCGGTCTGCCGGATGTAGGTGTCGAACTCCTCCTTCTGCGCACGCGCAGAAGCGAGTTCGCGGCTGCTCATGCCCCTGCCCCGCGCGATGACGTAGACGAAGACACCGAGGAAGGGAACGAGGATGACCAGGGCGAGCCAGCCCGCCTTGCCCCAGCCGCCGAGCGAGTCGTCGCGGAAGATGTCGAAGATGACCTTGAAGAGCAGGATGAACCACATGACCCACACGAAGAACCAGAGCATCGTCCAGAACGCGCTCAGGAGCGGATAGTCGTAGGCGAGGTACGTGTGTACAGCCACTTGTCTCCTCCTCCGTTCGGGGTGGACGCCCTTGTGGCGGTCCGTGCCCACCTCAGCGTGTCCGCCGCGGCGGCCGTGCGCCTCACCCGATGAGGGTGATCGGCGGCCCGGGGCTCACACCGTGTCCTTCTCCGCCCTGCGGATCGCGGACCGGAGGGCGAACGCCATCACCAGCTCCGCCAGCCCGAGCAGGACCAGCCACAGGCCCAGCAGCCGTGTCAGGACGACCGCGGACTCGGTCGGCAGCGCGAGGACCACGATCCCCGCGACGACGCCCAGCGCACCTACGCCGGCGAGGACGCCCCGGTGCGGCAGGCCCTTGACGGCGACGGCGGTGTAGAGGGTGAGCATGCCGGACACGAGCCAGGCCACGCCGACGATCAGGGACAGCGCGGCGATGGTCTGCAGGGGGTGACGCAGGCACAGCACACCGGCCACGACGAACAGCGTCGCGAGCAGAATCCGTGCGAACCGCTCGCCGTGCGCCTCCGGGGCGAACGCCGAGACGAACCTGAGTGCGCCGCTCACCAGCAGATACAGGCCGATGACGACCGCCACCACATGCAGCGTCCCGTGCGGCCACACCAGGATCACAATGCCCGGAATCAGCGTCACGAGCGCCGAGGTCAGCGCCCAGCCCCAGGAGGCGCCCAGAGCGGCCATCACCTCCAGCGGATCCCCCTGCGGCCCGGAGGCCGAGCCGAAGGGGTCCTGGTCCGGTCCGGCACCAGGTCCCGAATGCGACGGTGCGGTCATGTCTCCTCCTCTCCCGTTGGCAGCGGATCGGGTACGGGCCCCGTCCCGCTCACTCCGGCAGCTGCCGCATCTCCAGGACGTGCAGTCCCAGCGACTGGCACCTGGCCAGCAGTCCGTAGAGGTGCGCCTCGTCCACGACCGGGCCGAACAGCAGCGTCTGATCCGACACGACGACATGGTCGAGCTCGGGAAAGGCTTCGACGAGCGTGTCCGACAGGTGTCCGTCGATGCGGATCTCGTACCGCATGAGCTGCTCTCCCCGTGGGTGGAGTGTGGCGCAGGCGAACTGTGGCTTCTTGGCGATCCTCCGCCGCGACGCGCCGCCCTGCCTCACCCCGCAGAGGTGATACGGCGGGAAGCGGGGTACGGGGAGAGTACGGCGCACCGGGCCGCGCACCGCGCCCGGCCAGTGCCTTCAGGCCCCGAATGCGGTGGCTTGCGGCGCGGGGCACGCTGGGAGGTGCGCGTGAGCCCCGGAGGTGGTTCCTGTGGCGTACAGCCGTCCCGGCCGGCAGGTGGACGAGAGGGCTGCCTCGATGGTGGAGGCGCTGTTCACGCAGTCACCGGTCGGGCTCCATCTGCTGGACCCGGAGCTGCGCGTCGTACGCGTCAACACCGCCACACCAGTCATGCGGAACGTCTCCATGGACCAGGTGATCGGACGCCCGCTCCGCGAGGTGTACGACGTCGTCGACGACGAGGAGGAACTCGAGGCCGCCGTGCTCAGGGTCCGGGACACCGGGGTCCCGCTGCGGGACCGCGTCGTCCGGGCACGCTTCAAGGGGGACCCGCCGCGGGTGGGGCACTTCGAGATCACCGTACTGCGGCTGGAGAGCCCGTCCGGCGCCGTGCTCGGCCTGGCCGTCACCGCGGTCGACGTCACCGAACGCGAACGGAACCGGACCCGCGTCGAGGTCCTCGACTCGGTGCGCCGGTGCGTGGGGCGCACGCTGGACGCGGCGGTGACCGGTGAGGAACTCGTCGGGGCCCTGGTGCCCTCGTTCGCCGACGTCGCCGTCGTCGAAGTGGTGGACGCCGTCATCCGCGGCGACGATCCGCCGCTCGCCCCGCTGCCCCAGGGCACGCCGCTGATGCGCACCGCGTTCCGCGCCACGAGGTCGCACCCACCGGAGGCGCACCCGGTGGGTGACGTTCGCCGGCTGCCGGCCCCCACTCCCTTCTCCCAGGCGCTGGCCGACCTGCGACCGCGGGTGGTCGCCCTGGAGCCCGACGCCCCGTGGTTCCACGTCGATCCCGCGCGCGCCGAGGCCATCCGCTCGTCGCGGGCCCACACCCTGCTGGCGGTGCCCCTCACGCTGCGCGACACGGTGGTGGGCCTGGTGAGCCTCTACCGCGCGCGGGAGACACCCCCCTTCGACGAGAGCGACAGACGACTCGCGGTCGAGCTGGCCGCCCACACGGCCCTGTGCATCGACAACGCCCGGCGCTTCATCCGGGAGCACACCGTCGCGGCGACGATCCAGCGCCAGCTGCTGCCCCGCACACCGGAGAGCCACGCGTCCCTGGAGGCCGCCTATCTGTCCGTCACCGGTGCAGATCCCGGGTCCTGGTACGACACCATCGCCCTGTCCGGCGCCCGGACCGCGCTCGTGGTGGGCAGCGTGTCCGGGCGCGGCCTCAACGCGGCCGCGAGCATGGGCCAGTTGCGCACGGTCATCCGTTCGCTGTCCGCGTTCGACATCGCGCCCGACGAGCTCCTGGCCCGGCTGCACGACACGACGGCGCAGCTGGCCACGGAGCGCGCGAATCTCCCGCTGGGCGATCCACTGCGCCGCGAGACCCTCGCCGCGGACTGCGTGTACGCGATCCACAATCCCCTGACCGGCACCTTTGTGATCGCGGGAGCAGGCCGGCTGGCCCCTCTCCTCGTACGGCCCGACGGCACCGTCGGCATCCCGGACCCGCCGTCCGGGCCCCGGCTGGGCACGGACGAGGACGTGCCGTTCACATCCGTCGACTTCGAGGCGCCGGAGGGCAGCGTCCTGGTCTTCACCAGTGATCCCTTGCTGACCTCGTACCTCGCCGACTCCCCGGGGCCCCTGCGTTCGTCGCCGGAGTACGTCGACCGCCCGTTGCAGGACCTGTGCGACGCGGTCGTGTACGCGCTCCCGCCGGACCTCGGTGCGGGCGACGCCGCGGTGATCGTCGCGCGGGTCCGAGCCCTGCCCGCCGACCGTGTCGCCTCCTGGTACCTGGACGCCGATCCCGCCGCGGTGTCCGAGGCCCGGCACCGTGTCCGCGCGCAGCTCACCGCCTGGAAGGTGGACGACGAGACCGCCTTCAACACCGAGCTCATCGTCAGCGAGCTGGTCACGAACGCCATCCGGTACGGGGACCCGCCCCTGGAGCTCCGCCTGATCCATGACCGCAGCCTGACGTGCGAGGTCCGCGACGGCGGTGCCGCGGCGCCGCATCTACGTCACGCCCGCACGGTCGACGAGGGCGGACGGGGTCTGTTCATCGCCTCACAGCTGGCCCACGCATGGGGCACGCGGTACGGGGACGAGGGCAAGACGATCTGGACGGAGCAGTCCTTCGCGTCACGAAAGGACTCCCGCTGATCAGGAGGGACCTCCGCTGATCAGGCTCTTTCTTCCCCCGGCGGGCCCGGCGCCGCCGGCTGCCCCGCGGCCTCCGCGCGGCCGCTCGCGGCCAGCAGAGCCAGCAGGGCCAGCACGGCGAGCAGCACGAGCACCAGGAGCAGGACCGTCAGAACCGTCGGATGGTTCCACAGGGCGAAGACCAGCGCCACGATCAGCAGCGCGGCGAGTGTGATCGCCCGGCGGTACGACTGCGCCCACTCCCCCGCCCGGCCCGTACGGATGTGGTGGTCCGCCGCCCACCGGGCCGTCGCGTCCGCGGTGCTCTCGGACCTGCTGCGGACGGCCACGGGCAGTCTTCCCGGGCCGATGAAGTAGGTGCCGAGCGCGATGACGACACCCAGGACGATCGCCGTGCGCAGGCTGACCCGCAGAAAGCGCACCAGTGTGTCGAAGACCGCGGAGGCCGCCGCCTTCGACTGCACCTCGGGCGGGAGGTGGTCCAGGTAGTAGTCGCGGGCGACGATCAGCGCAATGGCCACGACCAGGCAGGCGAAGGCCGCTCCCAGTGCGGTCCGGGCAAGGGCACGCCGTCGCCCGCGGGCCAGCAGCACACCGCCGACGCCGATGAGCACGACGATGATGGGGAGCCAGTTGCCGAGCGCGTCCAGCAGCCGGGCGCCCTTGCGGGCCTTGGCGAGCTCGTCGGAGTGGAAGAGCACCAGCTGCTTGCTGACCGTGGGGATGTGCTGCGCCGGGGAGAATCCCGCGTCGACCAGCTGCTTCTTGACCCGTTCGACGGCCTCGCCCACGTCGAGGGTGACGGTGCCGCCGGAAACGCCGACCGAGCCGCGCCCCTTGCCGGTGAGCGCGTGCACGACGGCGTTGTGGGCGGCCCGATTGGCGTCCGTCCACACCTTGGCGAAGACGTCGCTCCGCACCACCCGGGTGGCCACCTTGGTCACGGCCTGGTCGACCGCGGAGTTCAGCTGCGGTCCCAGGCCCTTCAGGGCGTCGGCGGCGCGGGGCGGCAGTCCCTGGGACTCCAGCCAGGTGGCGACGTCCGAGGCAACCTGCTGCCCGTCGACATGCACGCCCACGGCCTGGGTGATCCGCTGGACCGCCGCGTCCTGGACGGCCGGTTCGGCGGCGAGGGGGGCGACGGTGGAGATGTACCGGTCGGTGTCGAGCACGATGTCGTGCACCCAGGTCGTCAGCAGGGCGACGGGGACCAGGATGCAGGTGAGCACGATGAGCACGGCCGAGGTGACCTTGCGGGCCACCCGGCCGGCCGCGGACCCGTGGGCCGTCCCCGCACCGCCCGGGGCCGGCGAGGTGCCTTCCGGGCCAGGGCCGGGAGACGAACCGGGCTCGTGCGCATCGCTCATGGGGCCTCCGGCAGGGTGCGTGCCTGATCACCCCATTCCGTCAGCGGGCGGGTGCGTGAGCACGCCGACGGCGTCCATACGGGCGAGAAAGCGAGAGATCAGGCCCTGGCGGCCGGCGGCCGACAGCCATGAAATGGCCAGTCCAACGGGCGTGGGGCACGCTGGAGGGGTGGGTGCGCGGCAGAGCCTCGTGGGTCTGCGGCAGTCCTGGCAATCGAGTCACGCGCTGCTGCTGCTTCCGATCGCGCTCATCGTGGTCATCACGGTGGTCGACATCCGCTCCCCCGAGGACGTCCATCTGGGACCCACGCTGGTCATCGCACCGGCGCTGACCCCGTCCTTCGCCGGGCCCTGGGCGACCGCGCTGGTGGGGGCGCTCGCGGTCGCGGCCCAGACCGTCGTCGCCGTCTTCCACGGCGGGCTGACCACCACGAACCACATCGTGCAGATCGTCACCCTGGCCGTGCTCTCGGCACTCATCGTGATCTACTGCGCGATCCGCGACCGGCACCGTGCCCAGCTGGCCCAGGTCCGGTCGGTGGCCGAGGCCGCCCAGCACGTGCTGATGTGGCCGCTGCCGGAGGAGATCGGCCATCTGCGGATCGCCTCGCTGTACCTGGCCGCCGAGGACGAGGCCCAGATCGGCGGGGACCTCTATGCGACCACCCGGGTCGACAGCACCGTCCGCGTCCTGATCGGTGATGTGCGCGGCAAGGGTCTGTCCGCCATCGGCGAGGCCGCGCTGCTGCTCGGCGCCTTCCGCGAGGGCGCCCACCGGCACACGTCCCTGCCGGACCTCGCCGCCACGCTGGAGCAGAGCGTGACCCGCTACACCGCCGACTTCGAACCGCCCGAGGAGGCCGGTGAGCGCTTCGCCACCGCCCTGCTGGTGGAGATCCCCGAGGACGACGCGGTCACCCGGATGACCAGCTGCGGCCACCCTCCGCCACTCCTGCTGAGCCCCGGTCACGCGGTCTCCGTCCCGAGCCTGCATCCGGCGCCCCCCTTGGGGGTCCACACGTCGAAACCCGGGGACTACACGCTGGACGTGTTCTCCTTCGAGCCCGGCGACACCCTGCTGCTGTACACCGACGGCGTCATCGAGGCCCGCGACGCGGGCGGCGACTTCTACCCGCTCGCGGAGCGCGTCGCGCAGTGGACCGAGGCCAGCCCGGAGGCGCTCATGCACCACATCCGGCGCGATCTGCTGGGCCACTGCGGCGGACGCCTCGACGACGACGCGGCCCTCATCGCCCTCCACCGCACCTCGACCGTCCACCGCCGGCACCATGGACGGCTGACCCATGCCGACGGGTTCCGCCATGGTTCCGGCGCGCATCTGGATGCCGGCTGAGGCTCGGGGCCGGGGAGGCGCTCCCCGGCCGTGGTCCCGGCGCATTCACGGCTTACGGGCGACCGCCGCGTACATCGCGATGTCCTCGTCCCGGATGTGCTGCTCCCATTCGGCCAGGGGATGCCGGGGTAAGGAGGTCAAGTCCAACTCTCGGCGAGAGCAGGGGCGTTCAGAGGAGGAAGCCGGCGTCACCCGCGCCTCCGAACGGCCCCTCCCCCACTCGGCCGAAGGACCCTTGCCGCATGGACACACCCCTGACCCGCGCTTGCCGCACTCCGTGCCGGTCCTCGTCCGACCTCGCGGTACGAGGCCACTGCCCGGCGTGCGGCGGTCATCGTGCGATTCCCCCTGCTCAACCCCCGGTACAGTCGGAGCGCAGGCGATCGTCGACGGCCGGACCGCCGACGGCTCACCGCGCGTCCTGTCCGCTTCGTCCGCCGGGGTTTCACGTGTTCGGGTCACGCATACGTCGCAGACGCGCCGTGTCCTGGCCCCTGGCCCCCGGTCCGTGCGCGCCCGGTCGGCACGTCCTCGCCACGGAGAGTCTGCTCCTCTACACACCGCGGACCCAGCTGGACGCGGTGGCCGCGATCGCGTCCGGTGCGGATCCCGAAGCCCTGCGCTGGCTCGGCCTCCAGACCGACCGTCTGTTCCCCGACGCCGACACCAGGCGGGCCATACTCCGCATGAACCCCCTCGCCGACCCCCGGCGCCGCATCCCACGGCCACTCACCCAGCCCTTCGAACCGGACCCCGAGGACCCGGAGTTCCTCGTCTGCGTCCTGCGGGACGACGGCCGGTACGCCGGAGCCCTCCAACTGGAACAGCACAAGGGCCACATAGGCGGCTGGCTGGCGCCCGGCCTTCGCGGGCAGGGTCTGGGCGCGCAGCTGTTCGGGGCCGGCGCACTTCTCGCCCACACCCACTTCGGCATGGACACCGTCCGAGCGGGTGCGGAGACGGGCAACCTCGCCAGCCGGCGCTCACTCGAACGCGCGGGCTTCGTCCCGGACGAGGGCCCAGCCCGCCACACCCTGCCCGACGGCCGCGAGATCGACTCGGTCTGGCTCCGCCATGACGTGAGCCCCGCCTCCTATTGCCACTGAGAGCGCAGCACCCTCTCAAGAGCCGTACGGCCCGCACTCCCCCACGTCGGCTGACCGCCGGGAAGACCGCGCTCCCAGGCCAGACCGATACCGATGAGGGAGAGGCTGCGCAGGACGGCCCAGCCCCGGGCGCGCCGGATCATCGCCTCGTCGGGCCGGCCGTACAGCTCGAGGAACCGTGTGTCCGCGCCTGCCGGCAGGAGCAGCCAGGCGGCCGCGAGGTCGGTCGCCGGGTCGCCGGCGCACAGGTCACCGAAGTCGATCACTCCGGCGACCGTGCCGTCGGCGAGGACCACGTTCGCCGGATGAAAGTCGCCGTGGATCCATACCGGTGGCTCCTTCCAGAGCGGGGCCGCGACGGCGTCGAACCACACCGCGCGCGCCTCGGCCGCGAGTCCGGTGCCTTCGACGACGTGGAACCTCTCCTCGAACTCATCCGTACGGGACCGGAGGAGAGCCTCCCGGAACGGGTTGGCCGGTGCCTCGGCGGGCGCCTCGTGGTGCAGCGCCGTCAGGAAGCGGGCCAGTGTGCCGGCCGCGTGGTGGTCCCGGGTGACCGCCCCGCGGTCGGCGGGCTCGCCGGGCACCCAGGCCACGACGGTCCACGGTCTCGGGAAGCGGGCCGAGGGGGCGCCGATCCGGACGGGGCTGGGCACGGGGAGCGGGAGGCGCGGGGCGAGGACGGGCAGCCATCGGTGCTCGTTGCGGAGCAGGGAAGGGGCGCGCGGGGTGCGCGGCATACGTACGGCCAACTCGTCGCCCAGTCGCCACAGTTGGTTGTCCCAGCCGCCCGGCGCCCGACGCAGGTCCAGTTCCGCGAGGTCCGGGTGCTGCTCCTGAAGCAGGGACCGCACCAGGCCCTCGTCGATGTCGGTCACGGACATCACCGTAGAGCCCGGTGCCTGGGCTCAGTAGCCGATGAAGAAGGTGGCGTCCGCCTTCTCGATGGCCCTGGAGACCGGGTCGATGCGCAGAACGTAGGTGGCGTACCCGAGGCAGCGGGTGGGGTGGTTGTACGAGCGGAACGACGTCCAGCTGGGATCACGCCGGCCGAGCCGGACTCGCGCCCCCGGGCCGGGACTTGTCGCGGCCGCGGTCATGACGCACCCTGTTCCGGGCACGATTCATGATCGTGCGGACCGAAGGTGCAGGCCGAGGAATGGGAGGATGCCGTGGGCGACGGGATGTCGCGGGCGATGTGGGAGCGGTACGAGCCGGTGCACGACCTCGTCTACTTCACTCCGGAGGCGCGTCAAGCCGCGGACGGGCTCGGGATGCGCGGCTTCTGGATGGGGTACTTCGCGCTGCGCGCGGCGCCGCTGGGCGCGGTGCCCGCCTCCGTCGTGACCGGATCCTTCTTTGTCTTCCATCCCGACCGCGTGGCGCGGGCGCTGCCCGACGCCTGGGGATACGCCGCCCCGGCCGACGCCCTCGCGGCGCGGCAGCAGGCGATGGACGCCGCGATGACGCGGCTGTTCGGCGCGGACGTCGTCGGCTCACCGGAGATGGCCGAGGCCGCCGATCTGGCCTGGGAGGCGGCCATGGCCGCGGACACGGCGGGTCGCGTGCTCGCCGCCGCCAACCAGGCCCTGGACCGTCCCGGGCCATCTCATGTGCGGCTCTGGCAGGCCCTGACCACACTGCGGGAGCACCGGGGTGACGGACACTTCGCGGTTCTGGTGGGTCAGGGGCTCGGACCGGTCGAGGCGATGGTGCTGAAGGCGGCCGCCCGCGAAGGGGACCGGGAGATGCTGCGGGATACCCGCAAGTGGGAGGTCTCGGCATGGCAGGCGGCCGAGAACGCACTGCGCGAACGCGGTTGGCTCGGGGAGGACGGCACCCTGACCCCGGCGGGCACCGTCGGGCGCGCGGCCGTCGAGGCGCAGACCGACGCCGCCGCCGAGCGACCGTGGGCCGCTCTGGGCGCGGACCGCACCGAGCGCCTCGCCGTCCTCCTCGAACCTCTGGCCCGTACCGTCTGGGACTCCGGGGTGCTGCCGTCCGGCAACCCGGTCGGCGTACCGCGCGGCCCCGGCCACTGATCGGTGCCGCCGCACCGGTGTCCCCGTCATGCCGGGTGGGGACACCGGGAGCGCCGGCCTCGGACTACCAGATCACGGGCAGCCGCTCGGGGATCCGTTTCATGAAGCCGGTGCGCCACACCAGTTGCCCGGCCGGTACGGCGAGGGCGAGGTCCGGCAGACGGTCGAGCAGGACCTCCAGGGCGATACGGGCGTGGGCACGGCCGAGCGCGGTCGCGGGGCAGTAGTGGGAGCCGCCGCCGAAGGAGAGATGGTCGGCGGCGTTGTCGCGGTGGACGTCGAACCGGTAGGGGTCCGGGAACTTCTCCGGGTCGAAGTTCGCGCCCTCCACCAGTACCAGCACGAGCTCGCCCTCCCTGACCTCCACCTCACCCAGCCGGACATCGGCGAGGGCCAGGCGGGGCAGGGCGTCCCCGATCGAGAGGTTCACCCGCAGCAGTTCCTCGACCCCGGGGCCGATCAGGTCCGGGCGCTCCCGGAGGAGGTGCAGATCGGTCGGACGGGTGAGCAGATGGACGAGGGCCATGGCGAGGAAGCCCGAGGTGGAGATCACGCCCGCGCCGAACATGGTGACGCCGACCGTGGCCAGCATCTCGTCCGTCAGATGGGCGTAGTCGTCGTCGCACCGGAGGGTGGCGAGTTCACCCATCAGCCCGCCGGTCGCCGGGTCGTCGAGCAGCGCCGTCATCCGGGCGATGTCCCGGTCCCAGTTGATCCGCGCGCCCGTGACCGGGCACGGCGCGTTCATGAAGGCGATGTCGAGGCTGCGCAGAAAGGCCGGTGCCTCCGACTGGGGGATGCCGAGGATGCGGCAGTGCATCCCCGCCGAGTACGGCTCGCAGAACGCGCCGCGCAGATCGGCCGTCGGCCCGGCCGCCACCAGTTGGCCGACCAGGCGGTGGGCCTCCTCGCGCATCCACCCCGCCAGACCCGGCGCCTTGGGGTTCAGCGCCCTCATCACCGCCCGGCGCAGCCCGGCTCCGGTGATGTTGCCCATGTTGTTCACGACCTCGGGCGGGATGGTGAGGGCGTACTGCCGTGGAACGCCCGGCGCCGAGGTGTCCTTGAGCGAGAACCGGTCATCCGTCAGGACCTGTTGGCACAGGCGATGGGAGGAAACCAGCCAGGCCTCGTCGCCGGCGATGGTGCGCACACGCCTCACCGGTGTCGTGGCGCGCAGCTCCTCGACCTCGGCGGGGATGCGGGTCCCGTCCCAGGAGAAGGGGAAGTCGAGCAGCCGGGGCCCGTCGGCCCGGGCATCGTCGGCGGTGACCTCGGTGGCGGTGGTCATGCCGCGGCTCCTTCCGGGGTGGCGGGGGTGACGACGGCGTGGCCCTGGTTGCGGGACGCGCGCAGGCCCGCGCCCCGCGCGTACAACAGCTCGGCCATCGGCAGCAGTTGGTGGTAGCAGTTCAGTGAGGACGGCACCTCGAGGATGGCGGGGGTGTCGAGGAACAACGGGGCCTCGGCGCACACGTACTCCAGGCACACCGCACGCTGCCGCTGGGTGACGGCGTTCCCTCTGGACGACAGGAAACGGCTCACCAGGGCATCGCACACGGCCCGGAAGTCGGCGTCCGTTTCCAGTCGGCTCTTCAGGTGCCGGTGGATCTCCTGGTACGAGGCGTTGGCGCGGAAGCCGGACATGGGGTGCCAGCGCAGCCGCTCCCCGTCGGGATCGGCCTCCGACACCGCGTCACGGACCTTGGCCCGGACGCCGCGCAGATTCTTCACCGCCTTGCGGCGGGCCTCGTCGGGGGTGTAGCCGGATGCCTCGTACATGTCGGCCACATACAGATCGGTGTAGACGAAGTCGACCCTGTCGAAGTGGTCCAGGCCCCAGCGGGCGAGGGCATGCAGGCGCTGGGCGGAGAAGTAGCTGTTGCCCGGGGACACACCGATCAACGCGTGTGTGCCCTCGCCGTAGATGACCTCGCAGTGGGAGGTGTAGGGCTGAACCTCGAAGACGTCGGCCATCAGCACGGATGCTGTGGTCAAGGGGGATACCCTCCGCCGCGCGCTAGTCCCGTCAGGGCCCTGTGCCCCTGGTGTGGCGACGCGGCGCCCTCACGCTAGCCGCACCGGGTCGACACAGGGGGTGACTGACAGGGTTTGGCGAAAAACAGTCGTAGTAACCGTCGAAGTGCCGTGTAATTCAGACGTCTTCGGGATGCCGGAGATGAGATTGTGCCGTCCGGGCCCGTCCGGGCCACAGGGGGAGGTAACACCACAGTGAATCGCATGCGCACGTCCGCCACGGTCCTGGCCGCGGCCGGAATCGTCACCGCCGCTCAGCTCGGCCTCGCGGGAGCCGCGTCCGCGCAGACCTCGGCGTCGACGAGCTCCGGCTGCCCGATCAACCTCGTCTATCCGAGCCGCTTCTACGTCGACTCGCACGGCTGGGTCACCAACGGCGGCCTGTACTTCGGGCTCAAGAACAAGAGCACGACCAAGAGCTTCTCGAAGGTCACCTTCACGGTCACCGACGTGAAGAACATCCGCTTCGGCACGGCCAAGCCCACGGGTGGCAAGATCACCAAGAACACGACCAAGGTCGTGTCGGTGTACACCCTGACGCTGAAGAAGAAGGCCAGCCTCGGCGTCAAGGTGCCGACGCATCTGCTCAACACCCACAACTACAAGGTGAAGTTCACCCTGAAGGGCACGGGCTGGAACTGCGCCTCGGACCAGGGGACCTGGGGCAGCTGATCCCACTCGGACCGTACGCTGATGGCCGTGGGCAAGCGCGGCGAATCAGCGGGCGAGGGGCCGGGCACCGCGGTGTCCCGGCTCACCGGTCGTCCGGTCACCAGTGAGCGGGCGATGTCCGGGAACCTTGCCGAGGTGATGCTCGAGAGCGGCCGGGCCGTGATCGCCAAGCGTGGCGATCACGGCCCGGGCGCCGTACGGGCCGAGGTGGCCGGACTGCGCTGGCTGGCCGCCGCCCGGGCGGTCCGCGTACCGCACGTGCACGGTCACGACGAGCGGTGGATGGTGATCGACCGCGTCCCGGACGGTCGGCCCGGCGCCGAGGCGGCGCTCCGCTTCGGCCATGAGCTGGCCGCCCTGCACACCGCCGGGGCACCGGCGTTCGGGGCCCCGCCGCCCGACGGCCCCGTGGCGGCGTACATCGGTCTCGCCCCCATGCGCAACGTCCGCGGCACCGACTGGCCGCGCTGGTACGCCGAGCACCGGGTGCTGCCGTATCTGCGCAGCGCCGTCGACAACGGTACGGTCCGACCCGGCGAGGCCACCGTCGTCGAGCGCGTCTGCGAGCGGTTGCCGCAGCTCGCGGGACCCGCCGAGCCGCCCGCCCGGCTGCACGGCGACCTGTGGAACGGCAATGTGCTGTGGGGAGCCGACGGTCGTGTCTGGCTCATCGACCCGGCCGCGCACGGCGGACACCGCGAGACCGACCTGGCGATGCTCCACCTCTTCGGCTGCCCCCACCTGGACCGCGTGCTGGAGGGCTACCGGGAGGCGGCACCCCTGGCCGAGGGCTGGGAGGACCGCATCGGCGTGCACCAGCTGTTCCCGCTGCTGGTGCACGCGGTGCTGTTCGGCCGGGGATACGCGGAACAGGCCCTCGCGGTCGCCCGGCGGGCCGCGGCGGCCTGACCGGGCCTCGACGGCGCGACCGGGCCGAGGGGTCCTTCCCGGGCCGAGGGGTCCTTCCTGGGCAGAGTGTCTGCCGGACTACTCCCCCGCGTCCGGGAGCTGGATCTGGCCGGACTTGATGTAGCGGGCCAGGTTGAGATGGTCGCCGTGCTCCTCGCGCAGCCCCTCCGCCCACAGCACGCTCTGGGTGCCCTCGTGCTTGACCATGCCCGGGCTCACACCGATCCGGAAGCCGCCGGGCAGGGGCTTGCCGTCCTTGCAGGGCAGGAAGTCGAGCGGCCCGGGTCCGGCTGAGGCGTACACCGCGCAGTCGGACAGCACCGCCACCGGGTACTGCCCGGTCGTCCGGGCGGTGGCGAGCATCTTGCGGTGCATGTTGATCCGCGCCTTGGAGATGACGGCGGCACGGATGTCGGGCCGCCACGTCGGCCGTTCCAGCGCCGGCCAGCGCTCCCCCGGACGCCATCCGGTGCGGGCCCGTTCGCGCAGCTTGCCGATGCCGCCCTTGACCGTGGCCTTGATCGCCGCCAGCACCAGGGCCAGCTGCGGGTCCCGGTCCTTGTGGCCGTCCATCGCCGTCAGGAACTCCTCGGGCGTCATGCCGGTGGTCACGCCGAGGTCGGCCATGGTCGCGACGTATGCGTCACGCAGCCGGGTGTACCAGGCGTCCAGGTAGGGGCCGTGCTCGGGGCGGACGTACGCCTCCAACGGGGCCACCTCGTAGCCGAGTTCCTGCGCGTACGCCACGGTCGGCGTCGCGTACCAGGCAGGTCCGAGCGGCGCGTCGCCGTCCGGGGTGAACGGGCTCGGCAGGCGCGGGTCGAGCCGGATGTGGGACAGGTCCACCAGCCAGGAGCCGGGCAGCGACGGGTCGAACGCGGGGTTGTGCACGTGGACCGGCGCGCCGAGGCCCACGACGGTGCGGTTGGCGGCCGCCGCGAAGGCCATGTTGACGTCGATCCCGACGAGATACGGCTGCATGCACTCCTCGTCGGTCAGCGGCCGGGCCCAGTCGTACGCCTCCTCGCGCAGCATCTCGGCCGGGGTGCGCTGGTGGAAGCGCGGCAGATGGGCGAGGAGCGGATGGCCGTCGGGGGCCTCGCACGGGGCACAGTCCACCACCCGGGTCAGCGCGCCCGGGTTCGGGGCGGACACCCACTGGCCGTGGTCGTCCTTCACCGCGCGGGTGGGCGGGTGCAGCGCGGTCATCAGCTCCAGGCCGGTGACGGCGGTGGAACCGCGCGGGGTGAGGACCCGGGCGGCGTAGGTGCCGAGAATGCGGGCGAGTTCGGCGGGCGGCAGTTCGGCGGCGTCGCCCCAGTGACGGGCGTCCAGGGCGTGCCAGGCGGGGATGCAGAGCTGGACGCAGTTGCGCCGGCCGCCCTGTGCGGGCCGGTAGATCCGGGCCCATGGGCCGAATCCGCGCTTGGTGAGCTGCCAGTCGGCCTTCTTCAGCTGCCGGACCACCTTGTGGGACTCCGGGACACGGCCCGCGAGGCGCTCCTCGTCGCTCAGTTCGGCGGGCAGCCCGTAGCGCTCGCACGCCGCCGCGGTCAGCACGACGAGGGGGTCCGCGTCCTTGCCCGAGCGATGCAGCCGTGGCTGCCCGAGCCTCGCCTCCGCCAGCGTCCACTCCACCAGCGCCGGGAGCGACTTCGCGGGGACGTCGAGGACCAGCCCGCCGACGCAGTACGCGGTGACCTCACCGTCGGCCGCGTCGACCACGGCGAGGGGGCCATGGACGAAGCGGGGGTCGGCGGCGTCGGCAGGGGCGGACTTGGGGGCGTCCCGGGGCGCTTTGGCCGCGCCCTTCCTCGCGGCCGGACGGCGCGCTGCCGACGCCGGCGCGCGCCCCGCCGCTCCCGACGCCGGGCGCGCGCCGGACGACTCCCGGCCGGACGACTCCCGGCCGGACGACTCCCGGCCGGACGGGCCCGCTTCGGAATCGACCCCGGCGGGCCGCTGCCCGGCGCTCGCGCCGCCGGCCGTACTCCGCCCGGCGGACGTCCCCTCACCGCCCACGACCGACGCCCGATGCTCCCCGACGGCCGCCTCTGGGGCGCCGTCCACGTCGAGCGGCGGCGCTCCCTGCGCGTGCGGGAGTTCGGGACCCGCGCCCGTCGCCGGTTCGGGCGGCGGCGCAGCCGGATAGCGGTGGGCCAGGCCGTCGAGGAGTCTGCGGTAGGCCTCGAGGCGTTCGCCCCTGGGTTCGGCGCGGCCCGCCTCCCAGGCCTGGATGCTCGGCACACGTACCCCGAGCGCCTGGGCCACGGCGGCCTGTGTCAGCCCGGCGGTCTCGCGCAGCCTCAGCCGCTCCGCGGGCGCGGGTAGCACGGTGCCGCCGTCGACGGCGGCGAGCAGGGAGTCGACAGCCGCGAACAGCTCATCGGGCTGGTCCGTCATTTCCACATCCGTCTTTCTACCTGACGCCCTGGCGGATCTCTTCGAGCCGGGTCGTCAGCCGCTGATGGCGCTGCGAGGCCGCCTGGGAGGAGTTCAGGCCCTGGTACCCGGCGATCCGCCGCCAGTCCATGCCGCGGCGCCGCGCCTCCATGACCACCTGGCTCTCCAGACGGTCCAGTTGGTGGCGCAGATCGTCGAAGAGGCTCAGCGCCGCGCCGACGTCGTCCACCGTCACCTCCGGCACCGGGGCGTCGGCGGCCACCAGCAGTCGCCCGAGCAGCGCCGCGTCCCGGGCGAGCCGGTGTGCCGGAGCACCGTCGTCGACGGGATGTTCCCCCAGGGCGGACAGCCGCCGACGGGCCTCGTCGTCCTGGGTGTCATGTGCCATGCGGGCATGCTATCTCAGTAACCCAACGAAACAACGTTCTGTTGGTTCCTTAATGGGAACTTAAATCGGGCTGAGATTACTCAGAGTAAGGAAACCAACCAGGCGTTCGATTCGTATAAGTGCATGGAAGCTTTAAACAGGGAGAGACCATGCAACCGTTCACGCTCAACTACGCGCGCCCCGCAGTGCAGTTGGAAGTCACCGCTCCGTACGCGTACGACTCCGGACTGCAGTTGAACGTGTTCCCCGATGGCCGGATCGCTGCCACCGATCACGCAACGCTAAGAGCGCTGGGGACCACGACCTCCACGGCCGGTTCCAAGACGCACTTCGACGACTGACCGCGGATCCCCCGATGACCGTGCTCATCCTGACTTCCGACGAGGACGTGACGGCGGACATGGTGGTCCTCCGGCTCAACGAGGCCGGTGTGCCCGTCGTCCGATTCGATCCCGCCGATCTCACCAGCCGGGTCGCCCTCTCGGGCGAGTACGTGCAGGGCGTCAGCCGTGGACATCTGTCCATCGCGGGCCGCCTGGTGAGCATGAACGGTCTGCGCTCCATCTGGGTGCGCAGACCGGGAGTGGCGGCCGCCCGGGCCGCCCATCCGACCGCCTGGCTGACCGAGGAGTCCTCCCAGGCGCTGTACGGCATGCTGCGCTGCACCGACGCCCGCTGGATGAACCACCCCGACGCGGCCCGGCGGGCCCGGCACAAGCCCTGGCAGCTGAAGCTGGCCCAGCGCAGCGGACTGCCGGTGCCCGCCACCCTCATCACGACTTTTCCGCAGGCGGCCCGGGAGTTCGCGGAGCGCTTCCCGGACCTGGTGGTCAAGCCGGTCTCCGGCGCGCATCCGCAGGAACCGCCCCGGGCGGTGCCGACCAGCCGGGTCGCGCCGGACACCGACTTCTCGGCCGTCGCCTTCGGGCCGACCCTGCTGCAGCGACGGGTCGGAAAGCGGGCCGACATACGGCTGACCGTCGTCGGCGACCGACTGCTCGCCGCGCGCAAGCCGGTCGCCCCGGACGCCGACCCCGACGACGTGGACGTCCGCTTCGCCCCGTCCGCTTCCCCCTGGGTTCCCGTGGACGTGCCCCCACGTACCGCGGAGGCCGTCCACACCTATATGAAGCAGGCCGAAATCGCCTACGGGGCCTTCGACTTCGCCGAGGACGCCGACGGGATCTGGTGGTTCCTGGAGTGCAACCAGTCGGGCCAGTTCGGCTTCATCGAGATGGACACCGGTCAGCCGATCGCCCGCTCCATCGCGCAGTGGCTGGCGCAGGAAACCGAACCGGCACGGCCGTACGTCAATGGCGGCAGGAGATCGACTCCTTGACGGCATCGGCGACGACATCAGGAAGGGACCACCGCATGCGCGTGGGACTGCTCGGGACGGGACCGTGGGCGCAGGCGGCGTACGCCCCCGCGCTGAGCGGGCACGGCGAACTGGACTTCGCCGGGGTGTGGGGCCGCCGTCCGCAGGCCGCCTCGGCGCTGGCCGAGCAGTACGGCACGCGTGCGTACGACGACGTGGACGCCCTGCTCGACGACGTGGACGCGGTGGCCGTCGCACTGCCGCCCACCGTGCAGGCGGACCTGGCGGTGCGCGCGGCCCGGGCGCGCTGTCATCTGCTGCTGGACAAACCGCTCTCGCTCGACGTCGCCGACGGGCGGGCGGTGGTCGAAGCGGCCGAGGGGGCCGGTGTCGCGACCGTGGTGTTCTTCACCACACGGTTCCAGAAGGAGCCGCAGGCCTGGATCGACGAACAGGCCGCCGTCGCGGGCTGGTTCACCGCGCGGGCGGAATGGCTCGGCGCGGTGTTCACCAGCGACAGCCCGTTCGCCGCCTCGCCCTGGCGCCGGGCGAAGGGCGCGCTGTGGGACGTGGGCCCGCACGCGCTTTCCGTGCTCCTGCCGGTCCTCGGCGACGTCCGCGAGGTGACGGCCGCGGCCCACGGTCCCGGGGACACCGTCCATCTCGTCCTCGATCATGTCACCGGCACGTCGAGCACCCTGACCCTGAGCCTCACCGCCCCGCCCGCGGCGGCCGGGGCGGCGGTCGAACTCCGGGGCGAGGCGGGAGCGACCCTCCTGCCGCGCAGCTCGGAAGGGGCGGTCCCGGCCCTCACCAGAGCCGCCGACGCCCTCCTCGCGGCCTCCCGCACGGGCCGCCCGCACCCCTGCGACGCGGCGTTCGGCCTGCGGGTCACCGAGATACTCGCGACGGCCGAGGCCCGCCTCAACGGCAAGACCGAATAGGCCGCGTCCGTCAGTTCATTCCTCGTCGAACGGTTCGTCGCTCCACCGGAACCAGGCCCGGTCCCCTTCTATGTGCAGCAGGAACTCGGGGACGGGCCCGCCCGGCGAGGACAGGGACACCCTGCGGCGGATCTCGTCGTACGCCTCCTCCCACTGCTCCCAGTCGTCGTCCCGGTCGGCCAGGGCGAGTTCACGGGCGAAGAGCTCTTGCACGGAGCCGAAGGCGGGGCCGGGGGTGAACCTCCCCGACAGCCAGGGGAAGTCCATGTCGTCGATCAGGATCTCGCCCACGGCCTCCCCGCCACTGTGCACGCGCCACACCGAACCGTCGAACGCCATGCCCGCACCCTCCGCCGCCCGCTGTCGATCACCACGCGGACAGCATGTCACCCGGCACTGACATTCCGGGCCGACCGGAAAGTGGCGAGCTCCCGGACGACTGGATACCCGGCCCTGGTGAAATGCGCGGCCATGGGGAAGTTGCACTGGTCGGTGGCGCCGGCGATGACCTCGGCTCCCCGCTCGACGAGGAAGTGGGTGCACTCCGCGAGGAGGTCGTAGGCGTAGCCGTGACCGCGCTGTTCCGGCAGGACGCCGATGAAACCGATGCACGGCCCCGAAGGATTGTGTGCGGGGATGTGGATGCCGACCGGGTCCCCCTGGGGGGTGCGGGCGACCTGCCACCACTGGCGCGGTGAGGGGCACCAACGGAAGAAGTCGAGTTCCTCCTGGGCAGCCCGGTCCACTCCGCCTTCTTCGACGGCCCTGCGGGCGCGGGCGTCCAGGGTGGCGGAGTCGATGCGGCGCAGCGCGTCGAAGAACACCGCATCCTCGGGCTCGGCGCAGAAGACCAGCCGGCCGGGCCGCTCCGGGAGGCCGCACTCCGGTGTCCACCGGTACACGAAGCGCTCCACCAGGAGCTCGTACCCGGCCTTGCGTGCGGCGTCGAAGCGCGTCTCGGCGGCGGCGCGCAACAGGGGTTCGGCACGCCAGCCGCTCGGCAGGTTCAGCTCCAGGCCGTCGACCTGCCAGGGTGCGGTGCGCAGAAGCTCGGCCCCCGCGTTCTCCTCACCCTCGGCCACGTCGAAGCAGTCGACGGTGAGCGGCTCGGGGTCGTCGGGGCCGCCCCACCAGACACCCCTCGCCACCACCGTGCCGTCGCGCAGGGCGACGCGCTTCCAGTCGGGGCGGTGCCGGGCCGACCGGAACGCCTCCCGCGTGCGCAGCGGGTCGGGCATGGTGTCGAAGACATGGGCGCTGCTCTCGTCGAGCGTGCGAATGACCAGGGTGGTCATGGCTTCCTCCGGGATGCGTACGCCGTGGAGCGCTCCCGGTCGGGTCAGCTGTGGCCCGCCCGGGCAACGGGAAGGGAGCGCTGGATGGTGGTGAACCTCATGGCACTCGCCTCCTTCCGTCCGGTCGTCGGGCGTGATGCCACACGGTAAGCGGGTGCGTACGCGTGCGTCCATCGCTTTCTCGCGGGCGAGCCCGGGACCGGGCGGGGGCGTAGCTTGGGCTTGTGAGGACGGTGGGCGGGCGCTGGTCGCGCCAGTACCGGGACGAGCGCAGCTGGCTGCGGGGCGCTCCGCCGCCGCGGTGGGTGCGGGTGCTGCCCGTCGCCCTGCTGGTGGGCGTCACCGCGGTCACCGTCGCCAGTCGCAACTACCTCGACCTGGGGTTCCTGCTGGGCGCGATTCCGCCGCTGGCCGTCCTGTCGTACGGTCCGCTGGCCACCGCGCTGCTCGGCGCCATGGTCGTCGTGGTGCTGCACGTGCCGGCCACCCATCTGAACCGGCCCGGCAACACCGATCTGCTCACCATCATCTTCGTCGCCGTACTGAGCGTGTTCGTGTCCTATGTGCGAAGTCACCGGGACGCCCAGCTGGTCACGGAGCGGACGGTCGCCGAGGTGGTGCAGCGTGCCGTCGCGCCGCCGCTGCCGGAGCGGGTCGGGAGGATCAGGTGCACGGGGCTGTACCGGGCCGCCCAGCACGGGACGCTGGTCGGCGGGGACTTCTTCGACGTACGCGACGGACCGTACGGCGTCCGGGCGGTGATGGGCGATGTCCAGGGGCACGGGCTGTCGGCCGTGGCGACGGTGGTGTCACTGCTCGGGGCCTTCCGGGAGGCGGTGCTCGACCAGCCCGACCTGGAGTCGGTGGCGGCCCGCATGGACCGCAGACTGACGGTGGACTCGTCGGGGGTGCGGCATGCCGAACTGTTCGCCACCGCCATGCTGCTGGAGTTCTCCGGCGACGCCCGCTCGGTGCGGATCGTGGCCTGCGGCCATCCGCCTCCGCTGCTGCTGCACGACGGGCGGGTCCGCGAGGTCGGCGTCGAGTCGGGCACTCCCCTGGGGCTCGGTCTCGTCGGTGTCGATCCGCCGAAGGAGGTCACGGTGGCGCTCGCGCCGGGCGACCGGCTGTTCCTGGCCTCGGACGGGGTGTGGGAGGCACGGGACGACTCCGGCGGCTTCTATCCGCTGCCCGAACGGCTCGCGGAGCTGGCCGGCGACCGCTCGACCGCGCTGACCGACCTGGTCTGGTCGGATCTCGTACGGCACTGCGGCACCATCCGCGACGACACGACGATGCTCGTCCTCGCCCCCGATCTGCGCTGACCGGGTCAGCCCACGTCCCACAGGAAGCGGTGGGTGTGGATCGCGAAATACGGGAAGGACTGGACCTGCCGTACGCCCTCGATCGGCCGGACCACGTCGTTGACGAAGTCCAGCAGGTCCTTCGGGCCGGGGGTGACCACCTCGGCGAACAGGTCGAAGCCGCCCGAGGTGAGCACCGAGTAGACGACCTCGGGTCGGTCGGCCAGGGCGTCGGCAACCGCGCGCGGGTCGCCGTCCACGCCGATGCCGAGCAGCGCCATGGCCTGCCCGCCCATGGCCATCGGGTCGGTGACGCCGACGACCTGGACGGCCTTGGTGTCCAGCAGCCGCTGCAGCCGCTGCCGGGCCGCCGAGGCCGACAGCCCGACCTTCGGACCGAGGTCGGCGTACGCGATGCGTCCGTCGGTCTGCAGTTCACGCAGGATGGCCCGGTCGATCTCGTCCACGTGCTTCCTCTCCCCGCCCTGGCCTGCTCGGGTCAACCCTAGGTCCTGTCTCAGCCGTTCAGCTCGGCCAGGGCGGCGGCGAAGACGTCGGTGTGCGTGTCCACATCCTGCTCGGTCGTGTCGGGACACATCAGCGCCATGTTGTGGAACGGGGTCAACAGGATGCCCCGGTTGGCCAGGTAGAGGTGGAGGAAGTCCTCCAGCTCCGGGTCGGCGGCGGCCTCGGACTCGGTGCCGGTGCGCGGTGCCGGGTCGGCGAACCGGTACTCGCTGCGCGCGCCGAGGCGGCTGACCGACCAGGGCAGCGCATGGGCCGCGATGCCCGCGCGGACGCCGGCCTCGAAGCGTTCGGACAGCTTGGCCATGTGGGCGAACGCCTCGTCGGTGAGGACGTGTTCCAGGGTGGCCCGCATCGCGGCGACGGAGAGCGCGTTGCCCGCCAGGGTGCCGCCGACCCCGCCCATGTCCACCAGGTCCAGGTCGTCGCGGGCGAGCAGCCGCTCGGCCAGGTCGGCCGAGAGGCCGTAGGCGCCGGCCGGGATGCCGCCGCCGATGGCCTTGCCGATGGTCAGCAGGTCGGGGTCCAGGTCCCAGGCGGCGGTGCAGCCGCCCGGCCCGGCGGAGAAGGTGTGCGTCTCGTCGTTGATGAGGAGGGTGCCGTACTGCCGGGTGAGAGCGCGTACGCCGGCCAGGTAGCCGGGTTCGGGCAGCACGATGCCGATGTTGGTCAGCGCGGGTTCCATGAGGACGGCGGCGACGTCGCCGTGGGCGAGCTCGCGCTCCAGCTGCGCCAGGTCGTTGAACTCGGCGACCCTGCTGGTCAGGGTGACGTCGCAGGGGGCGCCGACGTTGCCGGGGCGGGCGGTGCCGCGGCCGTCCGGGCCCACGACGATCAGCGACTCGTCGACGCTGCCGTGATAGCTGTAGCTGTTCACGAGGATCTTGGACCGGCCGGTGACGGCCCGGGCGAGCCGGATCGCCCAGCGGTTGGCGTCGGTCGCGGTCAGCGAGAAGCTCCAGCGCGCGAGCCCGAAGCGGCGGGTCAGCTCCGCGCCGACCCACTCGGCGTCCTCCGTGGGGAGCATCGCGGTGGCCCCGCCCTGCTCGGCGAACCTGCGGTTCACCGCCTCGGCCACCACTGCGGGTGAGTGACCGGCCATGGCACCCGTGTCGCCGAGGCAGAAGTCGATGTACTGGTGTCCGTCGATGTCGGTGACCCGGGCTCCCCGGGCGGTTGCCAGATAGCGCGGAAAGGCGCCGGCGGTCTTGTTCATCCAGGTCATCGGCACCCGGCCGAAGAGGTGGTCGGCCCGCGTGTAGGCCGCCTTCGAACGCGGGTTGCGGCGCTCGGCCTCGGCGCTCTCGCGGGCCAGGAGGTGGTGGAGACGGGTGCGGTCCATGGAATACCCCAGCGGCGACGGCAATGACAACGGAACATGCGGAGCGTACGACCGAAGCAGCTGATACATCAACCCTGTACGCTCGATTCGATTGTTCGAGCACGCGATTCGAGCGCCCATCTCGTCACTGGAAGTAACGATTACTCGCTCGACAGCCCGAATCCCTGCTCGATTTTCGAATGTCGGGCACGAAACGCCAGGGCGCGCCACCCCTTCCGCCACATGGATCTATCTACCAGCATGCATATCCGGTGTTGGCGTGAAGTCGCACGAAGTGCCCGGTGACAGACGCCGCGCCCGCGCCCGTGTCAGGCGAGCGGAGATCACCCGGAGCGGTGCATGATGAACCCGATGTGGATGCAGGGCGTGGAATGGCTTGCCGCGGCGGCGGCGAACCCCCGGGCGTGCAAATGGGAGTGGGACCACGGCGAGGGCATCGCGCTGCTGGAGGCCGGACGCTTCTGGGACGTGCTGAGCGTTCCCGACCGGCTCGGTCTGCTCACCCTGGACCTGCTGTGGCGGCCCTCGCTGCCCGTCCCCGGGCCGACTCTGGTGGACACCGTGGCGCACCGGGTCGGCTTCTTCCTGCCGCCCGACCCGTCGGGTCGGTGGGTCGGCGCCGGGCTGCGGTACGCGACCAAGGGGTCCTGGGTGGCCGTACCGCCGCCGTACCGCTCGGCCCGCTCGCTGGAGTGGCTGATCCCGCCCGACGGAACCGGCTCGCTGCACGGTCCCGGCACCCTGGAAATGGCGCTGCGCCAGGCCAACGGGACGCTCGCGGTCCTCGGGCCACAGGCCGACGGCTAACGCCTCACAGACGCCCCACCCCGGGCCGGATGCGCACCGGAAGTCCGGCGAGGAAGGTCCACTTCAGGTCCGGGTCCGCGGGTACGCACCGCCCCTCGGCGCGCCACTCCGCGACGAGCTGCGCGTAGATCGGCTCACGGGTCCGCAGTGCGGCGGTCGGCTGCGCGGAGCGGGGCGGGTCGGGCTCCGGGTTCTGTGAGCGTCGCAACGCGACGGAGGTTCGGTCCATGCCGGAGCAACGCGTACTGTGCGCCGGTGGTACGCGCGCACCCGGGCGCTCACCGTGTCGGGTGAGTGCGCCGCCCGATCGGGGCACCCGCCGGTGCGACAAGCATCCGGAACGACAGGTGCCCCGGCCCGGTCAGCAGATCCTAGGCAGCTGCTCCCCCAGGGGCATGTCGACGACCCGGGTGCCCCCGAGGCCGGTGCGGGCCACCACCATCCCGGGGTGCTCGCGCACCGCCTCGCCGATGATCCTCGCCTCCTCGCCCAGCGGATGTGCCCGCATCGCGTCCAGGACGGCGTCGGCGTGCTCGCGCGGGACGAAGGCCACGAGCTTGCCCTCGTTGGCGACATAGAAGGGGTCGAGGCCCAGCACCGCACAGGCGTTGGCCACCTCGGGCGGGACCGGGACGTCCCGCTCGGTGACGACCACGCCCGTCCCCGAGGCGGCCGCGATCTCGTTGAGCGAGGCCGCGAGGCCGCCGCGGGTGGGGTCACGCAGCACGTGCAGATCCGGCGTGACGGCGAGCATGGTCTCGACGAGACCGCCGAGCGCGGCACAGTCGCTCTCGATCTCCACCCCGAACTCCAGGCCTTCGCGCACGCTCATGATGGCCACGCCGTGCACCCCGATCGCGCCGCTGACGATCACGACGTCGCCCGGGACGACCCGCTGCGGCCGCAGGTCGACACCCGCCGGGACAAGGCCGATGCCGGCGGTGTTGAGGTAGATACCGTCGCCGTGACCGGCCTCCACCACCTTGGTGTCGCCGGTCGCCACCTCGACGCCCGCGGTCCGCGCGGCCGCGCCGAGCGCCTCGGCCACCCGTGAGACGGTCTGCAGCTCCACGCCCTCCTCCAGGATGAATCCGCAGGAGAGGTAGGCCGCCCGGGCCCCGCTCATCGCGAGGTCGTTGACGGTGCCGTTGACGGCGAGGTCACCGATGCTGCCGCCCGGGAAGAACAGGGGCCGTACGACGAAGGAGTCGGTGGAGAAGGCCAGTCGCACACCGCCGAGGGACAGCGCGGCGGCGTCGCCCATCTGGGCGAGGACCTCACCCCCGAAGGCGGGCGCGAAGATGTGCTGGACCAGTTCGGCGGAGAGCGTGCCGCCGCCCCCGTGGCCCATGACGATCCGGGGCTGGTCGCGCAGCGGGGCCGGGCAGGTCCACCCGGTCGGGTCCAGGGTGTCGGAGGTGCTGTCAGGCAACGGGGCTCGCCTCCCGGGCCGCGGGGGTGATGTCCAGGCGCCGGTAGAGGTAGTACGCGGCGCAGGCGCCCTCGCTGGAGACCATGGTGGCTCCGAGCGGGGTGCGGGGGGTGCAGCGGGTGCCGAACGCCTCGCACTCGTTCGGCTTGAGCAAGCCCTGCAGGACCTCGCCGCTGCGGCACTCGGCCGGCTCGCAGGTGCGGATGCCGTCGACGGCGAAGCGCGACTCGGCGTCGTAGTCGCGGTACTTGGCGGACAGCCGCCACCCGCTGTCGGGGATCACGCCGATGCCCCGCCAGGCGCGGTCGGTGACCTCGAAGACGTCCTCCAGCATGGCCCGCGCGGCCGGGTTGCCCTCGGCGCGGACGGCACGGGGGTAGGCGTTCTCGACGGTGTGCTCCCCGCGTTCCAGCTGCGCGACGGTCCGGCGTACCCCCTCCAGGATGTCCAGGGGCTCGAAGCCCGTCACGACGATCGGGACGCGGTGGCGCTCCGCCAGCTCCGGATACTCGTCCACGCCCATCACGGTGCACACGTGCCCGGCGGCCAGGAAGCCCTGCACCCGGCAGCTCGGGGAGCGCATGATCGCCGCGATGGCGGGAGGGACCCGCACATGTGAAACCAGCAGGCTGAAGTTGCGGATGCCCAGCCTGCGGGCCTGATGGACCGTCATGGCGTTGGGGGGTGCGGTCGTCTCGAAGCCGATGCCGAAGAACACCACCTGGCGGTCCGGGTTCTGCTGGGCGATCCGCAGGGCGTCGAGCGGTGAATAGACGACCCGTACGTCGCCGCCCTCGCCGCGCACCTGGAACAGGTCCCGCCCGGTGCCGGGCACCCGGAGCATGTCGCCGAAGGAGCAGAAGATCACGTCCGGCCGGGAGGCGATCTCCAGGGCCTTGTCGATGACGTCGAGCGGGGTCACGCACACGGGACAGCCCGGACCGTGGATCAACTCGACCTGCTTGGGGAGGAGTTGGTCGATGCCGTGGCGGATGATGGAGTGCGTCTGCCCGCCGCAGACCTCCATCAGCGCCCAGGGCCTGGTCACGGTGGCGTGGATCTCGTCGAGGAGCCGCCGCGCCAGCGCCGGGTCCTGGAACTCGTCGATGTACTTCACTTCCGCGCCTCCTCTGCGGCGTGGGTCGCTCCCGCGCCCGCGGCCGCTTCCCAGGGGTCGCCGAACTCCTCTTGGAGCATGCCGAGTTCGGCGAAGAGTTCGAGCGTCTGCCGGGCCGACTCCTCGTCGAGCCGCTGCAGCGCGAACCCGACGTGCACGATGGCGTACTCGCCGACCTGCAGGTCGGGCAGGTACTCCAGGCACACCTCCTTGACCACACCGCCGAAGTCGACGGTGGCCAACCGGGTGCCGTCGCGCTCCTCGATGTCCAGGACTCTGCCGGGTACCGCCAGGCACATGGGCCTCTCCTCGCTGTGGGGTGGTTCGTCAGTCGGGGACCGGGCTCCGCGCGGCCACCATGAGCTGGCCGAGGGACAGACCGCCGTCGCCCGGCGGGACCAGGTGGTGGCGCAGCACGGTGAAACCGTCCGTGTCCAGCGCCGCCGTACAGGCCGAGGAGAGCGGGGAGTTGAGGAACACACCGCCGGTCAGGGCGACGGTGTCCACTCCGTGCCGCTCGCGCGCCCGCACGCAGACGCGGTGGACGATCTCGGCGACGGCCCGGTGGAAGCGGACCGCCACCCGCGCCGGAGCGACACCCGCGCGCAGATCGGCCACGATCGCCGAGAGGACGGGCGCCGGATCGGCCCGCACCGGTTCGCCGTCCAGCAGCGCGAACGCGTAGGCGGCGGTGTCCTCGGGGGGCGCCTGAAGGGCCGCGGCCTCCAGTTCGACGGCCGCCTGGGCCTCGTACCCGGCCAGCTGGCACACCCCCGCGAGCGACGACACGGCGTCGAAGAGCCGGCCCATGCTGGAGGTGGGAACGCAGTTCAGGTCTCGCTCCAACTGCTTTGCCAGAACGGCGAGTTCGCCAGAAGGGCAGGCCGCAACAGAGGCCAGGTCGGTGGACCACTCGATCCCGGCGGCGCGCAGGTGCGCGAGGGCCATGCGGTAGGGCCGGTGCACCGCGGCGTCCGCGCCGGGCAGCGGTACGTAGGCCAGGTGTCCGAAGCGGGTGAAGCCGTCGTAGTCCGCGAGCAGGAACTCCCCGCCCCACACCGCGCCGTCGTCGCCGTAGCCGGTGCCGTCGAAGGCGACGCCGAGCACCGGGCGGCTGCCGTCCAGTCCGTGTTCGGCCATCGTGGAGGCCACATGGGCGTGGTGGTGCTGGACGCGGACGACGGGCCGGCCGTCGGCGTTCCTGCTCGCCCACCGCGCGGAGCGGTAGCCGGGGTGCCGGTCGGCGGCCAGCAGCGTGGGCCGTACCGGGGTGATCGACTGCAACTGCCCCACGGCACGTTCGAAGGCCCGCTGCGTGGCCAGGTCGTCCATGTCGCCGATGTGCGCCGACAGCCAGGCCCGGCGTCCCTCGCCGAGGCAGAGGGTGTTCTTCAGGTCGCCGCCGACCGCGAGGGCCGGGTGCACGGGGACGGGGAGGTCCAGGGGCAGCGGGGCGTAGCCGCGGGCCCGGCGCACGACCAGCGGCCTGCCGTCGCACACGCGCACCACGGAGTCGTCGCACGGCACATGGATCGGCCGGTCGTGGGTGAGCCAGGCGTCGGCGAGCGGGGCCAATCGCTCCAGCGCCTCCGCGTCGTCGGTGACGATCGGCTCGCCGGAGACGTTGCCGCTGGTCATGACGAGCAGCCGGGTGCCCTCGGGGTCGCCGGGCAGGCCGAACAGGAGGTGGTGCAGCGGGGTGTACGGGAGCATGATGCCGAGGTCGGGGCTGCCGGGGGCGACGGTCTTCGCCGGCCAGGGCTTCGCGGGACCGGTGGGTGTGCGGCGGCGCAGCAGGACGATGGGGCGGCAGGCGCCGGTGAGCAGAGCGCGCTCCTCGGGACCGAGGCGCACGAGGTGCTCGATGTCGTCGAGGCTGCGGGCCATGACGGCGAACGGCTTGTCTCCCCTGGACTTCCGGTCGCGCAGCAGGGCGACCGCGCCGGGGTCGGTGGCATCGCAGGCGAGGTGGTAGCCGCCGAGGCCCTTGACCGCGACGATCGCGCCGCGCGCCAGCAGAGCGCGGGCCTCGGCGACCGGGTCGGCCGCGGCGACCGGGGCCGGCCGGCCTCCGGGGTCGGGTGCGCGCACCAGCAACCGCAGACGCGGCCCGCAGGCCGGACAGGCGACCGGCTGGGCGTGGAAGCGCCGGTCGGCGGGATCGGCGTACTCGCGGGCGCAGTCGGGGCACATCGGAAAGCCGGCCATCGTGGTCTGCGCCCGGTCGTAGGGCAGGCCGGTGACGATCGTGAACCGCGGGCCGCAGTGGGTGCAGTTGACGAAGGGGTGCCGGTGGCGCCGGTCGGCGGGGTCGGTCAGCTCGCGCAAGCACTCCGCGCAGGTCGCCGTGTCCGGGGGGATCAGCGTGCCGACGGGTCCGGCCGTGCGCGAGACGAGGATGGTGAACCCGTTGCCGCCGAGGGCGGGCACGTCCCGGTGGTCGACCGCGTCCACACGGGCCAGGGGCGGCGCGTCCGGTGCGATCCGGGCGCAGAACCGGGCGACCGCCTCGGCCGGGCCCTCGACCTCCGCCACAACGCCTTCCGGGGTGTTGGTCACGTGCCCGGACAGGTCCAGTGCGGTGGCGAGGGTGAAGACGTACGGCCGGAAGCCGACCCCCTGCACCACGCCGCGCACGGTGACCCGGCGGCGCAGTCGGGTCCGGCCTTCGGCTTCGACGGGTGGGGGCAGGACGCTCACGATCGGGACGGGACCGTGGCGTGGTCGTGGTCGTGGTGATGGTGGTGAAGGGGCCGGCGGGCCATGACGGGACTGTGCGGCGGGGTGCCCTCCGCGGCCGCCAGTGCCCGGTCGAGCAGGGAGCCGAGTCCCTGGTCCGCGCGTACCGAGGTCAGCAGCACCTCGACGCCGGGATTGACCCGCTCCACGTTCGCGCGGAAGGCGGCCTCGTCGAAGCCGACCGCCTCGGCGATGTCGGTCTTGGTGACCACCACCAGCTGGGCCAGGCCGAAGGCGGTGGGGTACTTCAGCGGCTTGTCCTCGCCCTCCGTCACGGAGGCCAGCACGACGCGGAGCGTCTCCCCGAGGTCGTAGGAGGCGGGACAGACGAGGTTGCCCACGTTCTCCACGAACAGCAGCCGGGTGGGCTCGGGCAGCCAGCCGTCCAGGTGGCGGGCGAGCATCCCGGCCTCCAGGTGGCACAGTCCGTCGGTGAGGACCTGCTTGACCGGGACGCCCGAACGCGCCAGTCGTGCCGCGTCGTTCTCGGTGGCGAGGTCGGCGGTGAGCGCCGCGACCGGCACGGACCGCTCGCGCGCCAGCGTCAACTCGTGTTCCAGCAGTGCGGTCTTGCCGCTGCCGGGGCTGGAGAGCAGGTTGACGACCGTGGTGCCGCGGGCCGTCAGTTCGGTGCGCAGGGCGTGCGCGGCCTCGTCGTTGCGGGCGAGGACCGCCTGTTGCAGGTCGAGCACACGGCACATGGTTCAGCGCTCCTCGACGATCGGTTCGCGGGCGGCCGCGGGCGCGCCGCCGTCGTCCCACCGCACACTGGTGACGCGCAGTTCACGGCCCGACAGCAGCTCGGTGGTCCCGCCGGCGCACCGTGGGCAGGTCAGCGAGGGCGGCATGCCGACGGCCCATTCGTGCGCGCAGGGCGCGCAGCGCGCCCGCCCCGGCACGGTGTCGGTGACCAGTTCGGCGCCCTCCAGCACGGTGCCGGCACAGGCCAGTTCGAAGCAGAAGGACAGGGAGTCGGCCACGACACCGGCGAGTTCGCCCACCTCCAGGCGCACCGAGCGCACGGCGGTGACGTCCCCGGCCCGCTCGGCCGCTTCTTCCACCTGTCCGATCACCGCCAGCGCGATGGACATCTCGTGCATCGGTCTCCGTCCTGGCGCGTGGTGTGCGCGCCGGTCACCGGGTCCCATTACAGGCGCGGCAGCACGGGCGGGCGGCTCGGCACGCCGTCGCCGCCCGGGCACGTACGCCGTTCGCCGCAACGTGTCGCCGGGCGGACGGGGCCTGTCTCACATGCGGCTGATCTTCAGGTAGCGCCTGATGTCGGGCAGCGACTGCACGACCAGGGCCGCGATGGCGGCGGACAGCACTCCGAGCGCGATGTTCTTCTTCATTCTGTGTCTCCTCAGTTGACGGCTTCGGCGGCCCGGGGCCGCGCCCCGGGCTCCGGCGGTGCGGCCAGCAGCTCTTCGATCAGCCGGACGGCCTGCGGTACGGCGTCGGACACCGGCCCGCTGAGGCCGATCCCCTCCTCCACGGAGGCCGGTTCGCAGCCCACGACCACGGTGCGGCGCGGGGGCCGGCCGCCGGTTCCGGCGCACAGGGTGCCCAGCAGGGCGAGCACGGCGTCGGGGGTCATCCGATGGCCGTCGAGCGGGGCGTGCTCCGTGCCGTCCGCGCCGATGTCGTCGTGCTCGATCACATACAGGGTGCCGGGGGCTCCGCCACGGGCCGTGGCGTCCACCAGGATCAGGGTGTCGTAGCCGTCGAGGAGCTGGTAGGCGAGGTGGACGCCCCGCACTCCGATGTCCACGGCCTCGACGTGGCCGGGCAGTTCACGTGCCGCGAGGGCGCGCACGGTCTCCACACCGAAGCCGTCGTCGCCGAGGAAGATGTTCCCGATGCCCGCTACGAGCACACGGCCGCCATGGCCCCGCTCCGGGGAAGGGCTCATGCGTCGTCCTCCAGGGGGGTCAGTTCGTCGGGCTGGAAGTACAGATAGCGGCCCTGTTCACGGCGCAGGTCGGCGCCGGGGTCGCCGTCCACCGTCACCGCGAGGTGCACTGCGCCGTCCACGTCGTGCAGCACGGCCTCGACCGTCGCGGTGCGCCCGCGCAGGAACAGGTCCTGGGCGTCGGTGCGGCGCAGGCCGGGGTTCAGGACGACCCGGCTGCCGGCGCCCACCGGCCGGCCGCCGACCGTGACCCGGTCGCGGGCGGGGTCGAAGCCGGCGTCGGCCGCCGGGTCCCACCAGGGTGTGTCGGGCTGTGGTACGCCGTGCTCGCCGGGGAAGCCCGCGGCGGGCGTGGGCCGTGTCACCTCGCGCAGTCCGCGCACGGTGCCGTGCAGGCGCTCCAGCACCTCCGGGGGCAGCGAGTCGGCCAGGTCGATCACGGCGGCGGCCCGCTCGTCGGTGCCCCGTGCCTCGCGCTTCTCCTCGTCGGTGAGGGCGGCGGTGCGCAGGGCGAGGATCTCGTCGATCTCGGTGGCGTCGTACAGGGCGCCGGGGCTTTCGGGCGCGATGGCCGGGTGGTCCTCGAGGATGATCGGTGAGGACAGGACGACGTCGGCGCGGCCGGGTTCGCCCGCGAGCACCGGCCAGGTGTGCAGATTCCGGCAGGAGGCGATCGCGGCCTTCGCCCACTCGGGGGGATCGGTCATCGACAGGAACGACCCCTTGCTCAGCGCCATCAGGAGGTGGGCGGCCACCAGGGAGCGCGGGAGTGCCGCGTCCCGGTCGGTCGCTTGTCCGGACGGCGGCAGCCAGGTGCTGGTGTTCTCGGCGACGGCGGTGAGCCGCGCGACCCGGTAGGGCCCGTCGAGTTCGCGCGCCGACAGGCGCAGGATTGCGCCGAGTTCCTCGTACCGGTGGATCGTGCGGCCGACGGTGCGGCCCGTCTCGTCGAGGACGGGCTCGCTGTCCTCGCCCGCGGGGCGGGCGAAGGGGATGGTGACGTCGCCGGCGAGCAGGTCCGCCACGGGCACGACCGCCTCGACGCGTTCCTCGACGCCCTCGTCCCAGGGAACCAGGACCCGGTCGGTGAGCCGGAGTTCGGGGACCGTCTCGAACCCACCGTCCGCGAGCGACCGTTGGACCGTGCGGCGACGGGCGCGCAGGAAGCGCAGTTCGACGGCGAGGGTGGCGCCCGACCGGGGTTCCATCAGGCACTCGGTGTGCTGGAAGGAGTGTTCCTCGCACTCGGCACCCCAGGCGGGCGGCACCAGCACACCGAACTGCCAGCGCAGCCGGTTCTTCGCGGAGGAGGCACGGTACGGGTAGAGCACATAGCCCTCGAAGAGCACGGCGTCGGCCACCTGCCGGGCGAGGGCGAGCCGCGCCTCGGTCTCGGGCGCGAAGGTGGTCACGCTCACGGAGCGGTCCTTCCGGTGATGACGGCGCCGGTGACGGATGCGCTCCGTGTCTCGTCCAGCAGGGCGCGTACGGTCGCCTCCCAGGAGGGCAGTGCCCGGCGTGAGCGGAAGGCGAGCAGGGCGTCCATGGTGTCGCGGGGCAGCCGGATCCAGCCGCAGCCGGGGAAGTGCTGTTCGACCATCTCGCGCCAGGTCGCGACGGGCATCCGGACCGTCGCCTCCCGGTCCCAGGGGACGGGCTCGACACGGAAGCCGCCCTTGCCGGTGAAGGCCGTGCCGGAGAAGAGCAACAGCAGCGGCACCTCGCCACCGCTCAGGGCGTCGAGGTAGCGGGTCGCCGCGATGTCCATGTCGTAGGTGCAGGGCACCACCAGGTCCGCCTCGGTCTCCCGGGTGAAGCCCGTGACCATGAGCGGGACCTGTGCGAACTGCACCGGCTGGAGAGTGCTGCCCCACCGGGAGCGCTCGCCGAAGAGGTCGGTGAGCGCCTCGGCCTCGGCGCCGTCGTAGCCGCGCCGGGCCGGCTCGATACGGATCTGGCAGTTCAGCAGGAGGGCGTGCACCGGTTCGTCGTCGGGCTTGGTGATGCGCAGCCGGAACACCAGGGTGGGTCCGGCCGCGTAGCGGTCGGCGCGTACTCCGGTGCAGGCGAAGGAGAGTGCGGTCACGGCCGGTCCTCCTCGCCGACGGGCCGGGCGAGGGCCGCGACCCGTGCGAAGAACGCGTCCAGGGCGGCGCGGGCCTCGGCCCCGCCGTCGAAGCCCTGCCACAACAGGCGCATCCGGCCGACCAGTTCGTAGCAGATGTCGATCGGTACGAGATGGCACTCGACACCGGCATCGGTGCGGCGCAGCAGGAGTGCCTCGACGTCCGGTTCGAGCAGCCCGGCGAGCCCGGTGGCGGCGAGGACTCCCGTCCAGGCCTCCGGTTCGAGCTCGCTCTCGGTGGCGCCGGCCGGACTCGGGTAGAGGGCCACCAGCCGGTCGAGCGCGGTGTTGCGGAAGAAGAACGCGACACCGACCGGGATGCGCAGCGTGTTCCAGGCGTTGTCGTCGAGGCGGTGGTCCGGGTCGGTGAGGTGGCGGGCCGGGACCGGCCGGAAACGGCCCGCGCCGGCGCCCGGCCGGTCCATCAGCAGGAAGCAGGGCGGGCAGGCGCACACCAGCGCCCGCTGCTCGGTGTCCACGAGGTGGCGGTGCTCCCCCTCGGCCACGACGACCGAGCACAGTCCGCACCGCTCGGGCTGCGGCGGGCGTTCGGCGAGAAATCTGCGCAGGCCGGACGCCGGGGCCGACGTCGCGGTCATCCGCGCACCCCGGGCCGGGTGCCGATCTGGAGCAGCGCGGGCTCGCCCGGGGCCCCGGCGGTCCGCACCTCGACGGCGCTGACCTCCGGCACGAAGCAGGTGAGGGCGTCCTCGGCCGCCTGCCGCACCGCCGACGCGGTGGCCGCGCAGCCGCAGCCCGCACCGGCCGCCGCCCGCAGCCGGAGTGTGCCCGTGGGCTCGTCGAAGTCCTCGACCTCCAGGCTCTGGTCCGCAACGGTGGCCAGGGCACGGGCGATGCGGGCCTCCCGGTCCTCGGGGTGGAGGTCGTGGAGCACCAGCAGGCCGGCCACCAGTTCGTCGCCGAACAGGGCCTCGACCGGGGCGCCCGCGGACAGCAGGTCCACGATCCGGGCGAGCCCTGCGCCGTAGAACTCCATGAGGGACCGCACCAGTTCCTCCGCCGCGGCGACCGCGGCGGTGTCGCCGGTGCCGGCCAGGCGGTCGAGGACGTCCTCGATCCGCCGCCCGGCCTCTTCCGCGCTCATCGGGCGCGTGGCGGGGGCCGCCGTGGTCGCGCTCATCCGCCCAGTCCGCTCAGGCCGGTGGGCACGTGCATCTTCTGCACGGTCCTGCCGCCTCCGACGTACATGTGGACACCGCAGGGCAGACAGGGGTCGAAGCTGCGCACGGTGCGCATGATGTCGATGCCCTTGAAGTTCTCCGGCGGGTTCTCCTCGAAGATCGGCGTGTTCTGCACTGCGTCCTCGTAGGGGCCGGGCGTGCCGTAGGAGTCCCGGACGCTGGCGTTCCACGGGGTGGGCGGGTAGGGGTGGTAGTTGGCGATCTTGCCGTCGCGGATCACCATGTGGTGGGAGAGGACACCGCGGACCGCCTCGGTGAAGCCGACGCCGATGCTCTCGTCGGGGACCTCGAACTTCTCCCAGGTCTGGGTGCGTCCGGCGCGGACCTCGTCCAGGGCCTGCTCGGCGAAGTGCAGGGCGAGGGCGGCGGTGTAGGCCTGGAAGTAGCTGCGCGCACGGTTGCGTTCCAGCGCGTTGCTCCACTTCGGGATCTTCCACTCGAAGGTGGTCTCGGGCTTGGTCATGGTGCGCGGCAGGTTGATGATCACGCTGTGACCGGTGGCCTTGACGCCGCCGGTGTCGACGAGTCCGGCCAGGGCGGTGGTCCACAGCCGGGCGATGGGGCCGCCGCCGGTGTCCAGGGCGAGATGGTCCTTGCCGTCGAACCAGCGCGGGGACATGACCCAGCTGTACTTGTCGTCGAAGTCCCGCTTCTGCGGGGCCGGGATGGTGTGCTGGTTCCAGGGGTGGCGCGGGTCGACCGGGTTGCCGAGCGGGTCGTGGGTGACGAAGAGGTCCTTGCCCTCCCAGTCCTCGTAGTACGAGCTGCCCAGCAGGATGCGGATGCCCAGGTTGATCCGGGTGAGGTCGGTGGTGACCAGCTTGCCGTCGACGACGATGCCGGGGGTGACGAACATCCGCCGGCCCCAGTCCGTCATGTTGGCGTAGGTGAAGTCGCAGTACTCGGGGTCGTTGAGCGCGCCCCAGCAGCCGAGCAGGACGCGACGGCGGCCGACCTCCTCGTAGCCGGGCATGGCCTCGTAGAAGAAGTCGAAGAGGTCGTCGTGGAGCGGGACGACCCGCTTCATGAACTCGACGTACCGCATCAGCCGGCTGAGGTAGTCCGTGAAGAGCTGGACGGAGGCGTTGGTGCCGACGCCGCCCGGGTACAGCGTGGAGGGGTGCACATGGCGGCCCTCCATCAGGCAGAACATCTCGCGCGTGTAGCGGCTGACCTGCAGCGCCTCGCGGTAGAACTCGCCCTCGAGGGGGTTCAGGGCCCGCATGATGTCGGCGATGGTGCGGTAGCCGTGCTCCGCGGCGTGCGGAGCCTCCGTGCGCTCGGCGAGTTCCAGGACGCCGGGGTTGGTCTCCTTGACCATCTTCTCGCAGTAGTCGACCCCGACCAGGTTCTCCTGGAAGATGTTGTGGTCGAACATGTACTCGGCGGCCTCGCCGAGGTTGATGACCCACTCGCCGAGGTGCGGGGGCTTCACGCCGTAGGCCATGTTCTGCGTGTACACGGAGCAGGTGGCGTGGTTGTCGCCGCAGATGCCGCAGATGCGGCTGGTGATGAAGTGGGCGTCGCGCGGGTCCTTGCCGCGCATGAAGACGCTGTAGCCGCGGAAGACCGACGAGGTGCTGTAGCACTCGGCGACCCGCTTCTGTTTGAAGTCGATCTTCGTGTGGATGCCCAGGCTGCCCACGATCCGGGTGATCGGGTCCCAGGACATCTCCATCAGGCCGCTGCCGTCGCCGGCCGCCTTGGTCTTCGGGGTCATGGTCTGTGTGGTGTCCTTCGTGTGCCGGGGGTCGGGAGGTGGGCGGAGGTGGGGTCAGGCGCGCCGGGGGTTCACCACGGACGCCGGTATCCGGTGGTGAGCTTGCGGCCCTTGTGGCGCCACTTCGGCTCTTTGTCGACGGTGTGGAGGGTGACGGAGCGCAGCTTGCGGATCACGGCGCCGTAGGCACCGCTCGCCGTGGTGGAGAGGGTCGCGCCGGGGGGCTGGTCCATGAAGGGCATGAACTTGTCCGGGAAGCCGGGCATGGTGCAGGCGATGCAGATGCCGCCGACGTTCGGACAGCCGCCGATGCCGTTCATCCAGCCCCGTTTGGGCACGTTGCACTTGACGACCGGGCCCCAGCAGCCGAGCTTGACCAGGCACTTGGGCGAGTCGTACGTCGAGGCGAAGTCGCCCTGTTCGTAGTAGCCGGCGCGGTCGCAGCCCTCGTGCACGGTGGCGCCGAACAGCCAGGTCGGGCGGAGCTTGTCGTCCAGCGGGATCATCGGGGCCGAGCCGGCCGCCTGGTAGAGCAGATAGGTGAGCGTCTCGGCGAAGTTGTCGGGCTGGATCGGGCAGCCCGGGACGCACACGATGGGGATGCCGGCCTTGGACTTCCAGTCCCAGCCGAGGTAGTCGGGCACGCCCATGGCGCCGGTCGGGTTGCCCTCCATCGCGTGGATGCCGCCGTACGTGGCGCAGGTGCCGATGGCGACGACGGCCAGTGCCTTGGGCGCGAGGCGGTCGATCCACTCGCTGGTGGTGATCGGCTGGCCGGTGGCCGGGTCGTCGCCGAAACCGCACCAGTAGCCCTCGGGTTTGATGGCCTCGTTCGGTACGGACCCCTCGACGACCAGCACGAAGGGGTCGATCTCGCCGCGCTCACCCTTGAAGAACCACTCGATGAACGTGTCGGCACCGCCGACCGGTCCGCATTCGAAGTCGATCAGGGGCCAGTGGACCTCGATCTTCGGCAGCCCGGGCAGCACGCCCAGCGCGATCTGCTCGATGCTCGGCTGCATGGCGGCCGTCAGCGCGACCGAGTCGCCGTCGCAGCTCAGTCCGGCGTTGATCCAGAGGATGTGGATCGTGGGCGTCTCGTCGGCGGGCGCGCCGGCGGTGTGCGTCGTGCCGGCCGTGTCGGGCATCGCCGGTGTCATGGGACCGCCTCCTCGGGGAGGTAAGGGACGAAGGCATGTTTTTCGATTACTGGATTCCTTGCATTTCTTGCTACCAGTGGTTCGGTGGCGATGAGACGCCGACGACGGCCGTTCCAGTGACGTCGGCCCCGGACGGGTCCGGTCCCGCGACTCCCCGGCCGCCCGGGGCCGCGCTGAGGTGCGGCGGTGTGCCGGCGGGCCGTTCCTTGTGGACGAACGCGCTGCGCAGCGCGTGGTACGGGGCGTCCGGGTCGTCGAAGGTCCGGCGCATCCGGTCCAGTTCCCGCTCCCGGAATTCGGCAAGGGGTTCGGTGCTCTCCTGGTGGTCCAGGGAGTCCTTCTTCGCGGCGATGCGGGACGGCGTGCCCGGCAGCGCGGCCAGCCGGGCGGCCAGCGCGCCCACCTCGGCGGCGAAGTCCCCGGGCCCGCAGTCGACCACGCGGTCCACGAGGCCCAGGCTCGCGGCGCTCGCTGCGCTCATCGGCAGGGCCTCGTTCATGAGCCGGTCGGCCGTGGCGGGGCCGACCCTGCGGGGCAGCGTGTACGTCCAGTACTCCGAGCCGTACAGGCCCATCAGCCGGTAGTGCGGATTCAGTACCGACCCGGCCCGGCACCACACCTCGTCGGCCGCCAGGGCGAGCATCACGCCGCCGGCCGCGGCGTTGCCCCCGACGGCGGCGACGACGAGCCGGTCGGTGGTCGTCAGGACCGCCTCGACCAGGTCGTCGATGGCGTTGATGTTCGCCCAGGACTCGGCGGCGGGCTCGGCGGCGGCCTCGATGACGCCCAGGTGGATGCCGTTGGAGAAGAAGTCCCGCTGCCCGCCCAGCACCAGCACGGTCGTCGGGCGTGCGCACGCCTCGCGGTACGCGGCGAGCAGGCGCCGGCACTGAGTGGTGCTCATGGCACCGCCGGGGAAGGAGAACGACAGGAAGCCGACGGTCCCCTCCTCCCGGTAGCGGATGTCCGCCCAGTTCTTGCCGGCGCAGGCCGGTGACGAGGACAGCTCGGGCAGGGGCGGCAGTCGGTCGCCGAGGGCCGTCACCGCGG
Source organism: Streptomyces herbicida (assembly GCF_032656585.1). Taxonomy (NCBI): domain Bacteria; kingdom Bacillati; phylum Actinomycetota; class Actinomycetes; order Kitasatosporales; family Streptomycetaceae; genus Streptomyces; species Streptomyces herbicida. The sequence goes on along the minus strand of NZ_JAUYWJ010000027.1, from coordinate 39,948 downwards.
GCAGTTTGAACCTGGGCGGCTGCTCCCGACCGCGTCGGCGCCGCAGCTCCGGGATCCACACGCCGCCGTCCGTCGTGGCCCGGCAGATCGCCCCCGCCCGGGTGGCCAGCAGCGCTCCCGGGGCGCCGTGGAGGCCGGTCTCGGGGTGGCCGCCGTGCAGATACCACTCGTCGCCGAGCAGGACGTCGAGCACGCCGGGCTGCGAGTCCGCGGCGCGGAGCTTACGGACGACGGTCTCGGTGGAGTCCGCCGCCCAGTCGATCCGGCGCACGCTCTGGTCGAGGTACGGGCGGGTGTGCCCGGTGTCCTGGCGCAGCGGGGTGTGACGCCCGTCGGCGAAACGGTCCACGGCGAGCAGGACGGCCGACAGCGCGGCGTCGGCGATCTCGCCCCGGTACAGGTCGCTCTTGGACACCGGCGGGACCGGGCAGCGCACGGAGGCCCACACGGCTCCGGCGTCCATCTCCTCCTCCGCCTGAAGAACCGTCACTCCCCAGTGTTCGGCGCCCTCCTGGACGGCCCAGTCGAGCGAGGACGGCCCCCGGTCCCCGGCCGGTCCCGGGTGCACGACGAGGCAGGGCCGGGCGGACCACACCTCCCGGGGGATCGCCGTCTTCAGCATCGGGGCCAGGACCAGCCGGGGGGCGTGCCGCTCGACGGCCTGCGCGAGCGACCGGCCCGGCAGGGCGAGCTCCACCGCAACGGTGTGGCCGCGGTCGCGCAGCTCGGCGTGGACGCGCTGGGTGAGGCTGTTGAAGGCGCTGGCCACGAGCAGGATGTGCACGGCGTACTCCCGGCGGACGACGCACCGGGCAGTCGTGCCCGGCCGACTGCGATGCTCCGTCACGGGCAGCCCTCGCACAGGCCGACAAGCGGCCGGGTCACCCGAAAGCGGGGCTCACGCCGCCACCCGGCCGTGTGGACATGGCAATTCCAGACAGTCCGCACAGTAGCGAACAGATTTCGGACCGATTCGAAGAGAGTTATCGCCCAACCGTGCGAGTTCGGTCGATGACGGTGTGTACTGTGCTGCGGGCGCCTTCAGTGAGCGCCACGGACTCCCCCTGCCTCGCTTCCCGCACAGCTTCCTGCCCTGCTCCCTGCCCGACTTCCTTGGACCCCTGTCGATGATGGAATTACCGGACCTGGTGGCCGGTGGCCTCGCCGCCGGCACGCTGTCCGCGCTTGCGCTCGGCGGCGGTCTGCTCCGGTCCCGACGCCAACGAGCATCGCTCCTCGCCGAGTTGACCGGGTTACGGGCCCGTCTGGACAACGCCCAGCAGGCGTTCACCGCCGTGATCGAGCACCTCGCCGCGCGGCGCGTTCGGTCACGGTGAGCGGCGTGATGTCCGACCGGTCAGGCGTGCGGGCCCGCGCCCCAGGACAGATGCGAAGCGTCCGCCGGGTACCGGCCTGCGGCGATCGAGCAGCTCACCCAGTGGCTGCCCGACCTGGAACCCGTCGTGCCCCGGGACCGCCTCGACCGGCGGCCCGGCCCCTTCCATCGCTCGCTGACGTCCCTGCCCGTGCGGTTCAGCCCCCCGCTCCCCGACCAGCCAGGAGAGTTGCCGTGACCGTGACCGACCGCATCGACCGCATCGCCATCGACCCGTTCGGCGCCGACATCCCCACCGAGAGCGCCCGGCTGCGCGCGCTCGGCCCGATCGTGCCCGTCGAGCTGCCCGGCGGCATCCCCGCCTGGGCCCCCACCGGCTACGACGTCCTCAAGGAACTGATCCTCGACCCCCAGGTCAGCAAGGATCCCCGGCTCCACTGGCGGCTGTTCCCCGAGATCGGCGCCAACCCCTCCTGGGCCTGGATCCTCGGCTGGGTCGGCGTGGTCAACATGCTCTCCACGTACGGCCCCGACCACACCCGGCTGCGCAAGCTGGTGGCGCCCAGCTTCACGCACCGGCGCACCGAGGCGATGCGGCCGCGGGTGGAGGCGATCACCGCGGAGCTGCTCGACGCCCTGGAGGCCGCGGGCGCCGACGGCGAGGCGGTCGATGTGCGCCAGGCGCTCGCGCACCCGCTTCCGATGCGGCTGATCTGCGACCTGTTCGGTGTGCCCGAGGAGATGCGGAAGGACACCGCCGAACTCATCGCGGCCATCATGGACACCTCCGACCCGAGCCCGGAGCACGCCGCGTGGGTGCAGGAGCGGATCGGCGCGGTGCTGGGCGCGCTGATCGCGTTCAAGGTGGCGCAGCCGGGCGACGACATGACCACGGAGCTGATCCGGGTCAGGGACGAGGACGGCGACCGGCTCAGCGACGAGGAGCTGCTCTACACGCTGCTGCTGGTGATCGGCGCCGGTTTCGAGACCACGGTCAACCTCATCGGCAACGCGGTCGTCGCCCTGCTGCGCGACCCCGGGCAGCTGGCGGCCGTCCGCTCCGGTGCCGTCTCCTGGGACGCCGTGATCGACGAGACGCTGCGGGTGCACCCCTCCATCGCCTCGCTCCCGCTGCGCTTCGCGGTCAGCGACCTGAAGGTCGGGGGCGTCACCATTGCGGCCGGGGACGCGATCATCACGACGTACGCCGCCGCCGGACTGGATCCCGCGCACTACGGGCCCGACGCCGATGTCTTCGACGCCTCGCGGGCGGCAGACGACCAGCTCTCGTTCGGCATCGGCGTGCACCGCTGCATCGGCGCCCCGCTCGCCCGGATGGAGGCCCTGACCGCGCTGCCCGCGCTGTTCGACCGGTTCCCGGAGCTGCGGCCGGCCGTCGCGGACGACGAGCTGCGGCAGGTGCCGTCCTTCATCGCCTTCGGCTGGCGGGAGATTCCGGTCCGCCTGCGGGGCTGAACGCGAAAAGGGGGCGCGACCGGTCCCCCGTTCCGGTCGTGCCCCTGCGGAATGTGAACTTACGTGCAGGTGGAGCCGTTGGGTATCGCGGCGGTGCCCGTTTCCGGGCACGGAGGACTCACCCGTGCACAGGTGCGTCCGAATGACCCGGTTACGTACCGTGGAGTGCGGGTTCGGCGAGGTCACCGACTGCCAGCAGAGCCAGCACGACCTCGTACAGGTCGGTGCCCGCGGCCAGGAGCTGGCGTTCCAGGACGGGTTCGGCGCTGCGGACGTGTTCGCGCACGGTCTGGGCGTGGACGCCGAGGTCCTGGGCGGCGCGCTCGGCGTTCCCGCCCGCGGCGATCCAGGCACGCAGCGTGCCGCGCAGGTCCCGTCCGTCCCGGATCAGCCGCCCGAGGAGCTCATGGGCCCAGGTGCGCAGCACGGTCCCGGCGAGCAGGTCGCCGATCCGGACGGCACCCGGCCGCGGGTCCGCGCCGGACGCGGTGCCCTCCGCGCATCCGGCCTGGGTGTTCAGGGCGAGGTGGACGACGGCACGGACGGTGAGATCGGAGAAGTCGGTGCCCAGCAGGCCTTCGACCCGGTCCATGCGGGCACGCACGGTGTTGCGGCTGACGCCGAGCACCTTGGCCGCGTTCACCGCGGTGAACTCCAGGCCCAGCCGGGTGGTGGCCAGCAGTTCGGCGCGGGTGTGGTGGGGCAGGGTGTCCAGGGGGCAAAGGAGGTCGGCGGACCAGGCGCACAGTGCCGCGAAGTCCATCAGCCGTTCCGGATGGGTCCGTTCGGCGTAGACGGCCGCGTGGTCCGGGCGGAAGTGGGCGACGGCGAGCGCGCTGATGGCCTGGCCGTAGGCGGTGGCGGTCTGTGCGAGGCTCTGCCGGGTGCTGCCACCGAGGAAGGTGCCGGGGCGGCCGCCGACGAATGTACGCAGCCGCTCCCCCGCCGCGGCCACCGGGCTGACGACGATGACGTGCTCGTCCATGGCGGGACAGCGCACGACCAGTGCCTGACCGCCGATCACGTCCAGGCATTCGTCGGCGAGACGGTCCCGTTCCTCGGCGGTCCCTTCGACGATGTACACACTGGCCGTGTCGGTGTCGAGCAGTCCCGGCCACAGGCCCGCGGCGACCCGTCGGGCCGAGACGGTGTCCTCCACCATCAGCAGCTGCAGGATCGCCAGCCGAAGATCGGCTGCGGCGCGCCGCAGCCGGTGGCCGGCGGCCGTCAGCTCGCGGTCCCTGAGCAGCAGTTCGACGACCGCGGCGGTCCGGGTGACGATCTCGGCGGCGCGCCGGTCGAACGGAGCCTCGCGTGCCACGGCCAGCAGGCCCGTCGACGCCGGGCGCGGGCCGGGGTGCCGCACGGCCACCAGGCGCATGTGCCGGCCCGCGTCCTCGACGGCCGCGGAGGAGATGCGCCCGGCGACGACGCCGGCGACCAGCGCGTCGTCGAGCGTCATCCGTTCTCCGGCGAGCAGGACACCGTCGGCGCCTTGGAGGCAGGCCGTTCCCCCCACGGCGTGCGCGAGCCAGGCGAGGACCCGGCGCAGGTCGCGCCCGGTGGGACGGAGATGATCGAGCAGCTCCTCGGCCCACGCGGCGTCCGTGTCGTACGGCGTCTGTGCGCGCGGGTCCTCGTCCGCTCTGCCACCCACGGCTGCCCTCTCCTCGTCCATCGCGTTGACCTCGGCATTCGGAGGTGGACGTTACCCGACGGACGGTCCGGGGTCGCGGGGCTCCCGGGCGAGCGGGCCGAGGCCGAAGGAGCGGCTCCGCCGGTGGTCTCGGGGGAGGGACCGCCGACGGAGCCGTGTGGCCCGGGGCCGGGGGAGGTCCCCGAGCGGCTCCCGGTTCGGGTTCCCCGGAACCGGCGGGCTACGCGCGGGAGTTCAGGGCATCGGGCGATCGGCCGGGCATGCCTCGCTCGGATCGGCCATGGGTCCCGGAGCCCGCCTGCGTCGCGGGCGCCCGCCGACGGCATAAGCTCGGCGGATGGCGAAGTACTTCGACGTGCACCCCGAGAACCCGCAACCGCGCAGCATCGCCCAGGTCGCCGACGCCGTGCGCTCGGGGGCGCTCATCGCATACCCGACCGATTCGTGCTACGCGCTGGGGTGCCAGCTCGGCAGCCGTGACGGCATCGACCGGATCCGTTCCATCCGCAGGCTCGACGACCGGCACCACTTCACCCTGATGTGCCGCGACTTCGCGCAGCTGGGACAGTTCGTGCGCGTGGACAATGACGTGTTCCGAGCCGTCAAGGCATCGACCCCGGGCAGCTACACCTTCATCCTCCCGGCGACCAGGGAAGTGCCGCGCAAGCTGCTGCACCCCAGGAAGAAGACCGTCGGCGTGCGCATCCCCGACCACACGGTCACCCAGTCCCTGCTGGCCGAGCTCGGCGAACCGCTGCTGTCCAGCACGCTGCTGCTGCCCGACGAGGAGGAGCCGATGACGCAGGGCTGGGAGATCAAGGACCGGCTCGACCACGCGGTGGACGCGGTGGTGGACTCCGGGGACTGCGGCACCGAACCGACCACGGTCATCGACTTCTCCGGCGGCGAGGCGGAGATCGTCCGGCGGGGAGCGGGCGACACGTCACGCTTCGAGTGACCCGCGAGGGCCGGTGGGCCGGATACGGGAATGGTGATCTTGCGTGAAACCATGACCGTGTACACGCCGCGTCACGGAGGTCCCCCTCCGAACGACGATTCCTCAGGGAGGCTCTCTCGCCATGACCGCCGTACAGGGAACAGCCGTGGACATCCGGACCGAGGACGGCATCGCCGACGCCTACCTGGCCCACCCCGGCGACGAACGCCCCCGTCCGGCCGTCCTGTTCTACCAGGACGCCTACGGACTGCGCCCGCACCTGAGGTCGATGGCCGACCGGCTCGCCGCGGCCGGCTACACGGTGCTGGTGCCGAACGTCTTCTACCGTCACGGCCGGACACCGGTCATCGATCTGCCCGAGTTCATCGACCCCGGTGCCGACCCCACCATCTGGGAGCGGATCGGCCCCATCGTGCAGTCACTGACGCCCGATCTCGTCGAGCGGGACGCGGGCGCCTATCTGCGCTGGCTGGCCGACAGCCCGCTGGTCGCCGACGGCCCGGTCGCGGTGACCGGCTACTGCATGGGCGCGCGGCTGGCCCTGCTGACCGCCGGCACGCACCCGGACCGGATCGCGGCCGCGGCCGGATTCCACGGCGGACGGCTCGCCACCGCCACCCCGGACAGCCCGCACCTGGTCGCCGAACACATCACCGCCGAGCTGTACTTCGGCCACGCCGACCAGGACCCCTCCCTGCCCGAGGAGCAGATCGAGCGGCTCGAGAACACGCTCACCGCGGCGGGCGTACGGCATCGCTGCGAGGTCTACCCGGGTGCCGACCACGGGTACACCCAGGCGGACACCCCGGCGTACGACCGCAAGGCCGACGAGCGGCACTGGGTGGCGCTGCTCGACCTGCTGGACCGCACCTTCTGAACCGGACCGTGTGGTGCCCGCCGGGCGACGGGCGCCACATGGACTTCGTCCAACTCATTGACATGCACGCGCCCCGACGCAACGCTGAGAGCGCTCTCAAACTGGTCCGGACCAATATCCGTACCACCCCGACCCCACACGGAGGTGGAGAGTGCTCGCAAGACTCACCCGTCCCGCGCTGCCCTGTGCGGCCGCGGCCACCCTGATCGGCGCACTGCTCGCGCTGGCCACACCCGAACCGGCCGGTGCCGCCGTGCCGGACACGATCCCGCTGAAGGTGACCAACAACTCCGGCCGCGGCGAAGCGGTCTACATCTACGATCTCGGCACCCAGCTGTCGACGGGCCGGCAGGGCTGGGCGGACGCCGGCGGCGCCTTCCACGCCTGGCCCGCGGGCGGCAACCCGCCCACACCAGCGCCCGACGCCGCGATTCCCGGGCCCGCCGCCGGGCAGTCGAAGACGATCCGGATCCCGAAGTTCTCCGGCCGGATCTACTTCTCCTACGGCAAAAAGCTCGACTTCCGGCTCACCACCGGCGGGTTGGTGCAGCCGGCCGTGCAGAATCCGAGCGACCCCAACCGCAACATCCTCTTCAACTGGTCGGAGTACACACTGGGCGACTCCGGGCTGTGGCTGAACAGCACCCAGGTCGACATGTTCTCCGCGCCCTACGCGGTCGGGGTGCAGCGCTCCGACGGGAGTGTGAGCAGTACCGGACACCTCAAGCCGGGTGGCTACAACGGATTCTTCAACGCGCTGCGCGGACAGCCGGGCGGCTGGGCCAACCTGATCCAGACGCGGCCCGACGGGACCGTCCTGCGGGCGCTCTCCCCGCTGTACGGGGTGGAGACCGGGGCCCTTCCGGCGAACGTCATGGCCGACTACGTCAACCGGGTCTGGCAGAAGTACGCCACGACGACACTCACCGTCACCCCGTTCACCGACCAGCCGAACACCAAGTACTACGGGCGGGTGTCGGGGAACGTCATGAACTTCGCCAACTCCTCGGGAGCGGTCGTCACCAGCTTCCAGAAGCCGGACGCCGACAGCATCTTCGGCTGTCACAAGCTGCTGGACGCCCCCAACGACACCGTGCGCGGACCCATCTCCCGTACGCTGTGCGCCGGTTTCAACCGGTCGACCCTGCTGGTCAACCCCGTCCAGCCGGACACCTCGTCGGCGAACTTCTACCAGGACGCGGTGACCAACCACTACGCGCGCAAGATCCACGCGCAGATGGCGGACGGCAAGGCGTACGCCTTCGCCTTCGACGACGTCGGGAACCATGAGTCGCTGGTCCACGACGCAAGCCCTCAGCAGGCGTATCTGACGCTGGATCCGCTCGACTGACATGGTGCGGTCCCGCACCCGGAGGGCATCCGGGGTGCGGGACCGCGTCGTTGCGAATCAGCCGGTCGTCAGGGCGGTGTCGTCCACGACGAAGCTGGTCTGGAGCGAGTAGTCCTCGACTCCGTTGAACTTCAGCGTGACCGTCGAGCCCGCCAGCGAGGACAGGTCGAAGGACTTCTGGCTGTAGCCGGAGGCGGCGTTGAGGTTCGAGTACGTCGCCAGGGTCTTCGAACCGGCGGTCACCGTCAGCTTGTCGTACTGAGTGCTGCTGGTGGTCTCCGAGGTGTCGATGTGCAGGTAGAAGGTCAGGGTCGCCTTGCAGCCCGCGGGGATCGTCACCGACTGGGACAGGGTGTCGGTGTGCGAGGAGCCGTACCCGTCCAGCCAGGCCTTGTAGGAACCGCTGTGGGACGCCTCACCGCTGTCGGTGGTGATGACCCCGCTGGTCGCGGACCAGCTCGTGCTCCCCGACTCGAAGCCCGGGTTGCCGAGCAACTGGGTCGACGAGCAGCCGCCGCCGGTGGAACTGACGGTCCAGCCGAAGGTCGCGGTGCCGGTCGCGCCGGTGGAGTCGGTCACCGTGACCGTGGTGCTGGAGCTGCCCGCGGTGGTGGGCGTGCCGGAGATCAGGCCGGTCGAGCTGTTGATCGACAGACCGGCCGGCAGACCGGAGGCACTGTAGGTGAGCGCACCGCTGTTGGTGCTGCTCGCCTGGATCTGCAGGCTGACCGCCGTACCGACGGTGGCGGTCTGGCTGCCCGGGTTGGTGACCGTCACGCCGCTGCTGGGCGGGTTGATGTGGCCGCCGACGTTGATGCCGGCGAAGGCGTTGCCGACCCCGGCGTACTGGGTCGAGTTGGTGCCGTACAGGGCCGCCGCCGCGTTGAGGGCCGCGGTGCGGGCCGCGGCGTAGTCGGTGCTCGACGTCATGTACGTCGTCAGCGCCTTGTACCAGATCTGCAGGGCCGCGGCCCGGCCGATGCCGGTGACGGCGACGCCGTCCGAGGTCGGGCTGTTGTAGGTCACGCCGTTGATGACCTTGGTGCCACTGCCCTCGGAGAGCAGGTAGAACATGTGGTTCGCGGGGCCCGAGGAGTAGTGCACGTCGAGGTTGCCGACGCCGGAGTACCAGCTGTCCGCGGATCCGCCGTCCTTGCTGGGCTTGTCCATGTACCGCAGGGGCGAGCCGTCTCCGTTGATGTCGATCTTCTCGCCGATGAGGTAGTCGCCGACGTCGTTGGAGTTGTTGGCGTAGAACTCCACACCCGTGCCGAAGATGTCGGAGGTCGCCTCGTTCAGGCCGCCCGACTCACCGCTGTACTCGAGACCGGCGGTGTTGGAGGTGACGCCGTGGCTCATCTCGTGGCCGGCCACGTCCAGCGAGGTCAGGGCGTGGGTGTTGCCCGAGCCGTCGCCGTAGGTCATGCAGAAGCAGTCGTCGTCCCAGAACGCGTTGACGTACCCGCTGCTGTAGTGGACGCGCGAGTACGCGGCGACGCCGTCGTTCTTGATTCCGCTGCGGCCGAAGGTGTTCTTGTAGAAGTCCCAGGTCTCCTGCGCGCCGTAGGCCGCGTCGGCGCCGGCGGTCTGGGTGTTGGAGCCGGTCCCGTCACCCCAGACGTCGTCCGAGTCGGTGAACAGGGTGCCGGTGCCGGAGGTGCCGCGGTTGAGGTTGTACGTCTTGTGGCCGCCGCGTGTGGTGTCGTACAGCTGGTACGTCGAACCGGAGAGCGTGGTGCTCAGTGAGACCGTGCCGCTGTACTGGGTGTTGCCCGTACCGGTCTTGATCGCCTGGTAGCGGTAGAGCTCCTTGCCGCTGGTGGCGTCGGTGATGACGTGCAGCTGGCTGGGCGTGCCGTCGTCCTGGAAGCCGCCGATCACCGTCTCCCAGGCGAGCTTCGGGGTGCCGTGGCCGGCCCAGATCACCTTGCGGGCGCTGTCCGTCGAGGGCTTCTTGGCGTCCAGGGCCTTGGCAGCCTTCAGTGCCTTGGTCGCGGCGGCCGCCTTGGTGAGGGCCGCGGTGGTGGAGGCGACCTTGATGGTGTGCTTGTTGTTGAAGGTGGTGCTGACCGTGCCGACGGCCACAGAGGCCGGCGGGGTGTGCACGACGAGGTCGCCGCCGAGGACCGGAAGCCCGGCGTAGGTGCGCTCGTAACGGGTGTGCACGGTGCCGTCGTTGTCCTTGACGACGTCCCGGACGACCAGCTTCTCCTTGGCGCCCAGGCCGATGGTGCGGGCTGTCGCGGCGGTCTTCTGCTGGGCGCTCTTGATCAGTGCCCGGTGCTGGGCCGGACTGAGCTTGGCCTCGAGACCGCCGGTGCGGAGGGGGCTGGGGTGGGGGGTGGCGGGCTTGGCACTCGCCGGGACGGACTGAATGCCGACGGCAAGGAAGGCCGCGGTCGAAACCAGGGCGACTCCGACCGCGGAACGTCTGTGGGGAAGGCGTCTCACTCGAACTCCTCCTGCTGCGGCCGCCGGGTCGCGGCCGATGACAGACCGGACAGACGGGGTGTGCTGTCCGGGACGAGCTCAGCTGTGCGGGAGCGTGGTCCGTGAACAGACCGGGGAGGAACGGTGTGGGGGGCAGGAGGGAGGATCCCAGCATTGACTCGCCCATGTCAGTACCGTCGGTAACATTCAAGGGTTTTCCCTATGACGTCCTGCCCGACGATGTGCCCCGGCGACTCAGGGGCCTCGGCAGTGACACGGTCAACAGCCTTTCGTGGGCCAGCCCTTGGCGGACCGCGTACCGGCCGTTGCTACGGTTCACGCCGTGTCTGACTCCTCACGCGATACCGCAGAAGGCGCCGGCTGGGGCACCGCCGAACGGGGCGCCTACAAGCAGCTGATGCCGGACCATGTCGAGAAGCTGTCGTGGCTCAGCCCGAAGACGCTGTGGGCCGCCCGCAACGGGGTGGTGGCGTCCTGGTTCGGCGACCCGACGGGCCGCACCCGCAGTCGCTGGGCGGCGCAGCGCAGGGCCGCCGGCGCTCCCGCCGACAAGGTGGTCCGGCGGGACGAGGCGGACCGCTTCTCCTTCATGGTCATCGGTGACACCGGAGAGGGCGACGACTCCCAGTACGCCGTCGTGCCAGGCTTCTTGAAGGCCAGTCAGGACACGTCGTTCACGGTGATCGCAAGCGATGTGATCTATCCGGTCGGCGCCACCGACGACTACGGCACGAAGTTCTTCCGCCCGTACCGGGACTACCCGGCACCGATCTACGCGATACCCGGCAACCACGACTGGTACGAGGACCTCGGCGCGTTCATGCGCGTCTTCTGCGACGACGCCCCGCCCCTCGCCCCCGAGCCCGCGCCCCGCCCGCTCACCCGCGCCTGGTGGCGTGCCCTGCTGTGGCACAGGCCCCGCCCCACGGACGAACAACGCCTCGCCGAGGCACGGAAGTTGCGCTCTGCCCCGGCCCAGCAGGCCGTCCAGCCGGGCCCGTACTGGGCCATCGACGCCGGACCGGTGCGGATCATAGGCATCGACACCGGCCTGCTGGGCACGATCGACGCCGAGCAGGGCGCCTGGCTCCGCGAGGTGTCACAGGGACCCCGCCCGAAGATCCTCGTCACCGGATCCCCGCTGTACGTGGACGGCGAACACCACCCCTGCGCCATCGAGGGCGGCGGCACCGTCGACGACATCGTCCGCGACCCGGCTCACCACTACGTCGCGGCGATAGGCGGCGACATCCACAACTACCAGCGCTATCCCGTCGACGTGGACGGCCGCACCATCCAGTACGTGGTCTCGGGCGGCGGCGGAGCCTTCATGCACGCCACGCACACCATCCCGCGCGTGCAGATCGCCGGCGTCACCGAGGACGACTTCCGCTGCTACCCGCTGCGCGGCGACTCCCTGGCCTTCTACAGCCGGCTGTACGGCCGGCGGCTGCGCCTGCGCCGCTTCTTCACCCTCACGGAGGCCGAGGCCACGGCCGTCATCGCCGAGCGGCTCGGCATCAGGCCCGGCCGTGCCCCGGGCCCGGACGTGCGCGTCACCCGGCGCACCCGGCTGGTCGCGAGCCTCCTGGGAGCCGGTGGCCGCCCCGAGCGCACCTCCCGGTTCCGGCTTCCCGTGCGGAAGATCTACACGCAGCTGTTCTCACCGGGCTCGGCGACGTACAGCCCGCCGTTCTTCAAGTGCTTCCTGCGTCTGGACGTCACCCCGGAGGCGGTCCGGCTGCGCTGCTTCGCCGCGACCGGTAACCGCCCGCAGGAGCTCGATCCGCCGGTCGAGGACGAGATCAGCATCCCGCTGATCTGATCACACGGGCGCAATGTTCGGCTGCCACAATGGGGACAGAAGCGCAGAGCAGCCGAACGACTGCCGGAGGAGCTGTGCCGTCCACTCGACGCCCGCTGCGCAAGCTGGGCTTCCTCACCATCGGCCTGTTCGACGGTGCGGATCCGCGCCCGGGACACCAGTCCACGCTGGAGATCATCGAGCTGGGCGAACGGCTCGGCTTCGACAGCGCATGGGTGCGGCACCGCCATCTGCAGTTCGGCATCTCGTCCCCCGTCGCCGTCCTGGCGGCGGCCTCGCAGCGCACCAGCCGCATCGAGCTCGGCACCGCGGTCGTCCCGCTGGGCTGGGAGAACCCGCTGCGCCTGGCCGAGGACCTGGCGACCGTGGACATATTGTCCGGCGGCCGGCTGAACCCGGGCGTCAGCGTGGGCCCGCCCATGGACTACGCCCGGGTCAAACATGCCCTGTACCCGGACTCGGCCGACGCGGAGGAGTTCGGCTACGAGCGGGTGCGCAGGCTGCTCGACTTCGTGCGGGGCGAGCCGGCGATCGATTTCAGCGGTGCCGAGGGCTTCGAAGCCACGCGGCGGCAGCCGCATGTCGAATACAGCTCGGACGTGGTCCAGCCCCACTCCCCCGGGCTCGGGCGCCGCCTCTGGTACGGCGGCGGCAGCCTGAGCTCGGCGCGCTGGGCGGGCGAGCACGGAATGAACTTCCTGACCAGCAGCGTCGTCAAGGCGGAGGACCCGGAAGGACCGGTCGACTTCGCTGACATCCAGCTCTCCCACATCCGCGCGTTCCGCGAACGCCACCCCGACGGCGAGAAGGCCCGCGTCTCCCAGGGCCTGGTCGTCATCCCCACCGACTCCGCCACGCCCGAGCAACGCGCCAAGTACGAGGCGTACGCCGCCGCGCGCCTGCCCCGCACGGAATCACCGCAGGGCCCGGCGCGGCTGCTGTTCGCACCCGACCTGGTGGGCACCTCGGCACAGCTCGCCGAGCGGCTGCACGAGCACGCCGCGTTCCGGGAGGTCGACGAGGTGGCGTTCGCGCTGCCGTTCACCTTCGAGCACGACGACTACGTACAGATCCTCACCGACATGGCGGCACGGCTGGGTCCGGCACTGGGGTGGCGCCCGGCCGGCTGATCCCCTCGGCGTCCGTCACCAACGGCCCGGCTCGGTGCCGACGATCGCCTCCGACGGTCTGCCGTCCACGCCGACGGGCACGCAACCGGTGAGCATCACCCGGTGCATGGTCCGGGGGAAGCCGAGGTGGGCGTTGTCGCTGGGGGCCAGATGGATGGTGGCCCGGTTGTCCCAGAAGGCGACACTGCCGGGCTCCCAGCGGAAACGGACCGTGTACTCGGGCCTGACCGCCTGCTCCAGCAGCATCTCCAGGAGCGCCGCGCTCTCCGGCCGCGCCACGTCGGCGATCTGCTCGATGTAATAGCCGTTGACGAACAGCACCCGCTCCCCCGTCTCCGGATGCACCCGCACCAGCGGGTGGACGGAGGCGACCTGATGGTCCAGCAGATGCCGCAGATACGCGTCGTCTCCGGGCCGCGGCTGATACCCGACGCCCAGCCGGTGTTCGGCCCGCAGCCCGTCGACGAACGCCCGCACGGGGGCCGACAGCCCGGCATACGCGGCAGCCAGATTGGACCAGGTGGTGTCGCCGCCGTACGGCGGGACGGTCTCGGCGCGCAGGATCGTCGCGGCCGGCGGGTCGATACGGGCGCCGTGGTCGCAGTGCCAGCCGCGCAGCAGCGTGTGCCGGCGCCGTCGCAGCCACTCGTCGTGCTCCATGCCGAACCGTCCGCCCAGCTCCAGCCGGTCGGCCGTGGTCTCCACCTCGGGGAAGTCCGGCGGGGAGGCGCTGCCGCGCCGCCCGAGGACGACCGGTTCACCGAACCGGCGCGCGAACGCCACATGCGCGGCGTGGTCGAGTTTCTGGTCGCGGAAGAAGACCACCTTCCAGCGCAGCACCGCCGCCTGGATCTCGGCGACCGCCGCGTCGTCGAGCTCCTCCGCGAGGTCGACCCCGGTGATCTCGGCTCCGATGTGGCCGGCGACCGGCCTCACCTCGATCCCCGCGTCCCGCTCCGCCGTGCCCCTGTCCGTCGTCATGCACGCTCCGATCCGGTGCCGTCCTCGGTCGGGCCGCCCCGCTCTGCGGTTGATCACCGCTCACCCTATCCGTGACGCTGGGTGTACGACACAGCCGAGGGAAGGTCCCGCCTTGATCAGCACTCCGGCGCGCAAGCTCAACGACGGTACGACGGTCCCCGCCGTCGGCCTGGGCACCTGGCCCCTGAACGACACGCAGGCGGAAGAGGCCGTACGCGGCGCGCTCGGCCTCGGTTACCGGCTCGTGGACACCGCGGCCAACTACCGCAACGAGGCCGGTGTCGGCCGCGGGATCGCGAGCAGCGGGGTGCCCCGGGAGGAGATCGTGGTGACCACGAAGCTGCCCGGCCGCCACCACGGGTACGAGGAGACCCTGGCCTCGTTCGAGGAGTCCCGGCTGCTGCTGGGCCTGGAGTACGTCGATCTGTATCTGATCCACTGGCCGCTCCCCCGCGTCGGCAGGTACGTGGACTCGTGGCAGGCGATGATCAGGTTGCGCGAGGAGGGTCTCGTGCGGTCGATCGGCGTCTCCAACTTCGCGCCGGAGCACATCGAGCGCCTGGAGCGGGAGACGGGCGTCCTGCCGTCCGTCAACCAGGTGGAGCTGCACCCGCTCTTCTCGCAGGACGAGCTGCGGGTCTTCCATGCGGGCAAGGGCATCCTGACCGAGAGCTGGAGCCCGCTGGGCCGGGGCAGTCTGCTGCTCGCCGATCCCACGGTCGTCGCCGTGGCCGAGGCCCTCGGGGTGACCCCCGCTCAGGTGGTGCTGCGCTGGCACGTCCAGCTGGGCGCCGTCCCCATCCCGAAGTCGGCCGATCCCGGCCGGCAGCGCGCGAACCTCGACGTGTTCGGCTTCGAACTGGGCCCCGCCCAGATGGCGGCCATCTCCGACCACGCCCGAACGCGGCTCGGCGCGGACCCCGAGGTGCACGAGGAGTTCTGACCTACTGCTCCTCGACCCGCTCCCCGGCGGTGTCACGGCCGGCCCCGGTCGCGGTGAGGCTGCCGAGGATGTCCAGCAGCTCGGCGCTGCGGCTGCCCGGCTCGGCGTGGAAGACGACCAGGGTGAGGCCGTCGGTGCCGTCCATGGACAGCTTGTCCGAGTGCAGGTCGAGGTCGCCGACCTGCGGGTGGGTCAGACGGCTCACCCGCCCGCGCCGGGGCCGGACGTCGTGCCGGGCCCACAGGAGACGGAAGCGCTCGCTGCGCACGGACAGGTCGCCCACCAGGTCTCGCAGCCGCGGGTCGTCCGCGTCCGGGCCGGCGTGGGCCCGCAGGGTGGCCACGCCCTCCTCGGTGAGGTCCGCCCAGTCCCGGCGCAGCTCCCGCTCGGCCGGGTCGAGGAACACGGCCCGCAGCAGGTTCACACCGGGCCGGTAGTTGGGGCTCAGCGCCCGGGCCAGGATGTTGGCGGCCAGGCAGTCGGTGTAGCGGTTCTGGACGTAGGCGGGGTTGCGCGGCCAGCCGTCGATGAGCTGGAGGATGCTGACGGGCACCTGCTCCTGCGTGCGCGGCGAGCGCGCCCGGGCCGGGTGCCGTAGGCCGCCGGGCCGTTGCCGGGCCAGGCCGACGAGATGGGCGGTGGCGTCCTCGTCCAGCCGCAGCACCCGCGCGACGGCCTCCAGCACCTGGACGGACGGGTTGCGGTCACGGCCCTGCTCCAGTCTCAGGTAGTAGTCGGAGCTGATGCCGGAGAGCAGGGCGACCTCCTCGCGGCGCAGTCCCGGCACCCGGCGCAGACCGCCGCCGGGCAGCCCCACGTCCTGCGGCCGGACCAGCGCCCTGCGGGCCCGCAGGAACTCCCCCAGCGCGTTCGTTCCGTCCATGCCACCACCGTAGGGCCGGGTCCCGCCCGGTGACTGGCCCTGTCACTCCCAGGAACGCGGGGGCACTGCCGCCGTCGGCGGGACCGGCGCAGGGTGGATGTGGAGGGCGGGCCACCGGATCACCGGCCCGCCGGTACGGACAGCACGAGAGGTACGACATGTCTGCAACGCTCGGCGGAACCTTCACCCCGGCCGACGGTCCGGCCCTTACCCGTATGGGCTACGGCGCCATGCAGCTCGCGGGGCCGCACGTCTTCGGCCCGCCCAGGGACCGCGACCGGGCCGTCGCCGTGCTCCGCGAGGCGGTGGCGGCGGGCATCACGCACATCGACACCGCCGACTTCTACGGCCCCGTGGTCGTCAACGAGATCATCAAGGAGGCCCTGCACCCCTACCCCGAGGGCCTGCACATCGTCACCAAGGTCGGGGCCCGCCGCAGAGCCGACGGCGGCTGGATCATGTCCCGGCACCCCGAGGACCTGAAGGCACAGGTCCACGACAATCTGCGGCACCTGGGCCTGGAGACCCTGGACGTGGTCAATCTGCGCCTCGGCGACATGGACACCCCAAATTCGGAGTCGGTCACCGACCAGTTCGGCGCCCTGGCCGAGCTGCGCCGGCAGGGTCTGATCCGCCACCTCGGGCTCAGCGCCGCCTCCGCCGGCCAGCTCGACGAGGCACTGGCGATCGCGCCCGTGGTCACCGTGCAGAACCTGTACAACCTGGCCAACCGGCAGGACGACGCCCTCCTGGAGCGCACCGCCGCCGAGAAGATCGCCTTCGTGCCCTACTTCCCGCTGGGCGGCTTCACCCCACTGCAGTCCGAGACGCTGACCAAGGTCGCCTCCCGGCTGGACGCCTCGCCGCAGCAGGTCGCGCTGGCCTGGCTGCTGCGTCGCTCGCCGAACATCGTGCTGATCCCCGGCACGTCCTCACCCGAGCACCTGCGCGAGAACATCGCCGCCGCCCGTCTGGCCCTGCCCGCCGACGCGATCGCCGAGCTGGACGGCATCGGGCGGCAGGGCTGATCGGCGTCGGTCTTTGCCGGGGCTCTCGCCGGGGTACCCGGAGTCGCGAGGCGTGGGGGGCACGTGGTACGGAGGGAATCGCCGATGGACGCGGACGACCGGCTGCGGAAGTACCACGGCAAGCGCGACTTCGAGCGGACGGGTGAGCCGGCGGGAGGCTCGGCGCCCGCGGCTGCCGAGCCCCGGTTCGTCGTGCAGATCCACGACGCGCGGCGGATGCACTTCGACTTCCGGCTGGAGGTCGACGGTGTGCTGAAGTCCTGGTCGATCCCCAAGGGGCCGTCCACCGATCCCGGTGACAAGCGGCTGGCGGTGCCCACCGAGGACCACCCGCTGGAGTACGAGGACTTCGAGGGCGTGATCCCGAAGGGCGAGTACGGGGGCGGCACCGTGATCGTCTGGGACCGCGGGACGTACGAGCCCCTCAGCCACGACCGCCGGGGGCGGCCGGTGGACTTCGAGGAGTCCCTGGAGCGAGGGCATGCGACCTTCCGGCTGCACGGCTCGAAGCTGCGCGGCGAGTACGCCCTCACCCGGCTGCGCACCGACGGGAGCGACGACGCCTGGCTCCTGGTGAAGAAGGGATCGGCCCGCGCCCACGGCCACGGCACGCCCGACCCCCACCGGGCCCGGTCGGTGCGCACCGGCCGCACCCTCGCCCAGGTCGCCGCGGACGCCGAGGGGAAGTGATCGTCGGGCAACTTGCCTCCTGGACACTCGGATTGACGGGTTCCACCCCCCAAGCACGGCACCCTCAGCCACTTCGGCTCGGCCCGCGCCCAGGACGGCAGGTATCCGGCGGGCAGCGCGGTCCGGGAGGCGACCGGACCGGGGAACGTGCACATGGGCCGCGACCTCGGTGACACCCCCGTCGTGCTCGATGTGCTGTGCGTCCTGCCGCACGGCGCGTCGTTCTCCGAGGACGCCCCGAACCCCGGCAGCTCCTTCCAGTGATCACTGCCGCAGCGGTGATCACGTCTCGGGCAGCGGCTGTTCGGCCCAGATCGTCTTGCCGCTGCCCGTCTGCCGACTGCCCCAGCGCTGGGTGAGCTGGGCGACGAGCAGCAGACCGCGGCCTCCTTCGTCGAAGGCGTGCGCCCGGCGCAGATGCGGCGAGGTGGAACTGCCGTCGGAGACCTCGCAGATGAGCGCGCGGTCGCGGATGAGCCGCAGCTGGATGGGCGGTACGCCGTAGCGGATGGCGTTGGTGACCAGTTCGCTGACGACGAGCTCGGTGACGAAGGCGGCCTCGTCCAGCCCCCAGAGCGCCAGTTGCTCGGTGGCCGCCTGGCGGGTGGTGGCCACGTGCGCCGGGTCGGGCGGCACGTCCCAGGTGGCCACCCGGTCCGCGCCGAGCGCCCGGGTACGGGCGAGCAGCAGGGCCACGTCGTCGCCGGGCTGTTCCGGCAGGACGGCTTTCAGCACGTTGTCCCCGAGGGCCTCCAGCGAGTCGGCGGGCGCGGTCAGGGCGCGCAGCATCTCGTTCATCGCCCGGTCGAGGTCACGGTCGCGGTCCTCGACGAGGCCGTCCGTGTACAGGGCGACGACCGCTCCCTCGGGCAGTTCCAGTTCCGTCGCCTCGAACGGCAGGCCGCCCACGCCGAGCGGTGGTCCGGCCGTCATGTCGACGAGTTCGGCAGCGTCGCCCGGCAGGACCAGGGCCGGAGCCGGGTGGCCGGCGGCGGCCAGGCTGAGGCGGCGCGAGACGGGGTCGTAGACGGCGTACAGACAGGTGGCACCCAGCTCGGCGACCTCCGCACCGCCGTCCCCGGCCGCGAGGTGCGTGACCAGGTCGTCCAGGTGGGTGAGGAGTTCGTCCGGGGGCAGGTCCACGTCCGCGAGGGTCCGTACGGCCGTCCGCAGCCGCCCCATGGTCGCCGACGACTGGATGCCGTGCCCCACCACGTCGCCCACGACCAGGGCGACCCGGCTGCCGGACAGCGGGATCACATCGAACCAGTCGCCGCCGATGCCGGCCAGCGAGCCGCAGGGCAGATAGCGGTGGGTTACGTCGACCGCCGCCTGGCCGGGCAGTCCCCTCGGCAGCAGGCTGTGCTGCAGGGCCAGCGCGGTGGTCCGCTCCTTGGCGAAACGGCGCGCGTTGTCGACGCAGACGGCGGCGCGGCTGGCCAGTTCCTCGGCGAACACGGCGTCGTCGGCGACATAGTCGTTCGGGTGTGTCCTGCGGACGCACACCGCGACCCCGAGCGTGGTGCCACGGGCCCGCAGCGGCACCGCGATCATGGAGTGGACGCCCTCGCGGTAGGCGCGGCCGCCGGGCGAGAGGGCGTTGCGCTCCTCCAGCCACTGGACGAACTCCGGCTCGCCGGCCTGGCTGAGCACGGCCCGGCCCTCGCGCAGCGCTCGCGCCGGCGGCGAGGACGGCTGGTAGACGTTCACGTCGCCGAGGTGCACCGCCGCGCCCGGGTTTCCCTCGGTGGTGGAACCGTGGGCGACGCGCCGCAGGAGGACGTCCTCACCCACGGTCATCGGCAGCTCGTCCGAGCCGAGGACCCAGTCGAGCAGGTCCACGCTGGCGAAGTCGGCGTACCTCGGCACCAGGAGTTCCACGACCTCCTCGGCGGTGCGCACCACGTCGAGGGTGGTGCCGACTGCGGTCGCCGCGTCGTTCAGCAGGGCCAGCCGCCGCCGGGCCCAGTACTGGTCGGTGCTGTCGAACGCGGCCAGGGCGACCGCGGTCAGCTCACCGGCGGAGTCCCTCAAGGGCCACATCTCGATGCTCCAGGCGTGGTCCCGGTGCAGGACGGGCGCGCCGGTGAAGGTCTCGTAGCGGACCGGTCTGCCCGTCTCCACCACCTGGCGCAGATGGCTGAGGAAGCCCGGACTGTGCTCGGCGTCCTCCAGGTAGGTCCGGCCGACCAGCGTCTCCTCCGGCACACCCAGCTGCCGGCAGGCCGCGTCGTTGAGCCGCAGGTAGCGCTGGCTGGTGTCGAAGACCGACATCGACATGGACGCCTGCTGGAAGACCTGTCCGGCCAGGGTGGGCTCGGCTCCGCTGGACCGGTGGGCGGTGACCACGTGTCCCATGGGCATGCCGTCTGGGCCGAGCACGGGGCACGCGGTCAGTGCGAGCTCGACGCGGTGGCCGTCCCGGTGGCGCAGGGCGACGACTCCGGTGCGCGCGGCGACGGTCTCCGCGGGCACCTCATCGTCGAGCAGGGCGGCCGCCGGCCGCCCCACGACATCTTGCGCCGGGTGGCCCGTCAGCAGCCGCGCGCCCTCGCTCCACCCCGTCACCATGCCGAGGGCATCGATGATCGCCGCGGCCGCGACATGCTCCATATGCCCCAGGATGATCCCATTGCCTCGGGGCATCAAGCGCGCGGCGGCCTGCCTCAGCCCCGATGAGTGCGCAGTGCGGACAGGGCCCGGTCGGCGTGGGTGTTCATACGCAGTTCGCTGCGGACGACCTCCAGGACCGTGCGGTCCTGGGCGATGACGAAGGTGACCCGCTTGGTGGGCGCGATGGAGAAACCGCGCTTCACGCCGAACTGCTCACGGACCGATCCGTCGGTGTCGGACAGCAGCGGCATGCCGAGTGTGTGGCGTCCGGCGAACTCCTGCTGACGCTCGACGGTGTCGCCGCTGATCCCGACCGGCCGCGCGCCGACGGCGGCGAATTCGGCCGCCAGGTCCCGGAAGTGGCAGGCCTCGGCGGTGCAGCCGGCGGTCAGGGCGGCGGGGTAGAAGAACAGCACGACGGGTCCGTCGGCGAGCAGCTCCGACAGCCTCCTCGTCGTGCCGGTCTCGTCCGGCAGCGCGAAGTCCTCGACCTTGCCACCGACGTCGACACGCTCGTTCATGACCGGCCCTCCCCGTTGCGGGCGACACCACGGGCCCACAGCACCAGGGGCACCTGGAGTGGCAGCCGCGCGAAGGCGGCTGCCTTCAGCGGTGCGGGGCGGTGCCGCCAGTCCACGGCCATCTTCACGTTCGCGGGGAACACCCCGAGGAAGAAGGCGGCAGCGGCCCGCGCGGCGACCGGCCGGGTGCGCTGCGCCACCAGGCCCGCGGCGAGGGCCAGCTCCACGGCCCCGCTCGCGTACGTCCAGGTCCGGGGCGAGCCCGGCAGCATCTTCGGAATCGTCGCATCGAATTGCCGGGGAGCGGCGAAGTGGGCGACCCCCGCGGTGGCCAGCAGACCGGCCAGCAGCAAGGGTGAGCGTTCGGACCGGGGCACGGTTCCTCCTCTGACGACCTGTCGCCGGATATTACTCGACGGTAGGCGCAGTGGGTCGCTCGGGATGGCCGGGGCCGGTCCATGGAGAAGGTACGTCGGCCGGGCCGGACGCCAGGGACGTCACGAGTACCGTGCGCCGGCCTGGCGAGCCGGCCTGCCCGGCCAGTTGGCGCGGACGACGAAGGACACCGTGATCAGCAGCGCCCAGGAGACCCACTTCGACATCGACACCGGTTCCCAGCCGTGGAGCTGGTACGGATACCTCCAGGCACCGAGGTACGTGGCCACGTTCTCCGCCAGCCACAGGAAGAAGCCGGCCAGCGCGAAGGACAGGGCGAGCGGCATGCGGTGGCGCCGCTCGCCGACCGTGAAGTACATCCAGGTGCCCCAGGTCGCACACAGCAGCAAGCCGCCGAGGACCCAGCGCAGGTCGGGCAACCAGTGGTGAGTAAGGAAGTTGATGTAGAGGAAGGCGGCCACTGCGGCGGTGATCCGGGCCCGATAGCCGGTGAACGACAGCTCCAGCAGCCGCCAGGTCCGGCAGCCGTAGCTGCCGACGGCCGCATACATGAACCCTCCGTACAGTGGCACGCCGGCCACCTTGGTCAGTGCGGGCTCGGGATAGCTCCAGGCACCCACATGCACCTTGACCAGCTCGAAGACGAGCCCGAGAACATGGCAGACGGCGACGACCGCAAGATCCCGACGGGTCTCCCAGCCCAGCAGATGGCACACGACCGTGAGCAGCACGCCGTAGGCGAGAAGGAGGTCGTAGCGCGCCACGGGGAGCGGCGGCAGCATCCGGACCGCCGCCATACCGCCGAACAGCGCGACCGCGAAGGCGCAGCAGCGGGCCTGCACCCAGCCGAAAAGGGCTATCTGGCGGGCGAGGATCCCGGCCTGCTGCTTGATCTTGTGCATGTCAGGAAGACGACAGTTCGAAGCCGACGGTTGCAAGCCTGCCGGAGCCGCCGGCGGTGAAGGGGCCGATCGTTCAGGCCTTGCCCACCGGCGCACCGGCCTCGTGGCCGGACTCCTCCTCGACGGCGCACGCAAGGAAGTCGTCGACCATGCGATGGAACAGTGTGGCCAGCTGCCGCAGCTCCTCGGGCTTCCACTCACCGAGGGCGAGCTGCATGCCACGGGCTCCGGCGTCCCGGACCCGGTCGATGGCCTCACGGCCCGCGTCGGTGAGCCGGATGCGCTGGGCGCGGCGGTCGTCGGGGTCGGGGATCCGGGTGACATAGCCCGACTTCTGCAACTGCTGCACGGTGCGGGTCACATGGGAGGCCTCGACACCCAGCCGCTGCGCCAGCTCCCCCGGCCGCAGCGGGTCGGAGTCGGCGACCTGGCGCAGCAGCGCCACCGCGGCCCGGTCCAGCGGCACACCGGCGAGCGCCATCAGCCGCTCGTGCTGCCGGGCCCGGGTGCTCAGATACGTGATGCGCGTGAGGGCACGCTCGATCTCGACGACGTCCGGGGAGGCGGCGGAGGTGACGTGCGGCGGTTCTGTGCGCATAATCACCAGTTTAACCATATCGTTGCGTAACTCAAGTAAATGGAGAAGATCCGTCCCCGGGGACGTCCCCCGCGTTCCACGGGACGCGGGGACGGCATCCTGACGGTTCGTCACGGAAACGCTGGGTCTCGTGATCACGCTTCGTGGTCACGAGATCGACAGCCCGGAGGTTTCGATGATCCGACGGACCGTGAAGAGCGGCCTGCTGGCGACGATCGCGGTGCTCGCGCTCCTGCCCACGGCAGCCGGCGCCGCCGAGGCGGACCACACCGTACCGCTCCCCGCACCCAACGTCTCGGCGCAGTACACCATCCCCGCACCGCTCCCCACCCCCGCACCGCACCGTCAGGCGAAGCACCGCACGACGCACCACAAGTCCCGCCGCGCGCACCGCACCACGCACCGTGTGCACCGCGTCCGCCGCACGAGCACCACGCACTGCGCACACCGGGTCCGCCATGCCGTCCGGTCGGCCGGGCACCACCACGGCCTCCCCGTCGTGGGGCGTGTGACCACGCACCGCCTCGCGCTGAACGTCCGCTCCGGCCCGGGCACCGGCTACCGCGTGGTCGGCCACCGGCACCCGAACCGGCTCGTGGCACTCGCCTGCCGGACAGGCGGGTCCCGGGTGCGCGGCAACTCCACCTGGTACCGGCTCTCCCACCACAGGGGCTATGTGTCCGCCCGCTACGTCCGGGTCGGCACCGCCGCCCCCTGGTGCTGACCGCTCCGTCCCGCCGTACGCACTGACCCCGAGGCCTGTTCGGGAACCTCTCGTTCCCGAACAGGCCTTCGGCGTGTACGCACTTCACCCACCTCATACGTCACGACAGGTTGCACTTCCCCCTTCCCCGGGAAGCCATTCCGGCAACAGTGGGCGAAACGCCCATAGCGGAACCGGAGTCGAGGAACGCACCATGCGGCAGCCCGCAGAACCGACCGCGCCGGAGGAGCCGTTGATGGTGAGACTGCGCGAACTGAAGGACCGTACGGGGCTGAGCCTGGCGGCGCTGGCCGCCCGCACCCGGTACAGCAAGTCCGCCTGGCACCGCTATCTGACCGAGGGCAAGCGGCCTCCCCGCTCGGCCGTGGAGGCGCTCGCGCGGATCGCCGGCGTCGACCCGGCCCCGGTGCTGGCCCTGTGGGAGGCCTCCGGCGAGCATCCTGCCGGCAGCCCGCCGGACGAGAGCGGCCAAGAGAACCCGGCAAAGCGCCGGTTGCGGCGGCCGGCGGTGCTCGCCCTGCTGACCGTCACGGCCGCCGCGGCGGCCGCCCTCGCTCTGTCCGCCCGGCACGGCTCGCCGGGTACGCAGGCCGTCGTGGCGGCCCCCCGCTGCCACGGGAGATCCTGCCAGGGCGAGCTGCCCGACGCTTCGGCCTGCGCGCGCGACGCACAGACCAAGAGCACCGTCACCGACCCGGACTACGACGTCCGGCTGCGCTACTCACCGGCCTGCCGCACCGCCTGGTCGGAGGTGCGGGTGCACTCCCCGCACGCCCGGGAGATCTCCGTACGCGCGGGCGAGAACATGCTCTCGGCCACATATCCGGCCTACGACTCCACCGGCTACACCAGCCCGATGCTCGCCGTGACATCACCGCGGGGCGTGGAGGCGTGCGCCGAGGTGGCCGGGCAACTGGCCTGCACGGGGCTGGACGCCGACGAACCCGCGGAGTCCGGGGAGCAGCCGTGAAACGCTCGGCGCCTGCCGCTCGGGGCGCTACGTCGTGGGCCGGCGCATCCCGGGGGCGCAGGGGTCGGCGGCCGCCGCGGGGCTGTCCGCGCTGACCTACCTGCCGATCGGGGCCTTCTTGGCCGTACGACACACTCAAATATGCTTGCCTAACTCAAGTAAGTTGCCCTGAGCGGCGGCGGCCCCACGCGCCGTACCCGTGAGGACGGGGATCGGCGCGATCCCGGGGCCGCTGAGCGAGCGACGGCACGGGACCGAGACGGAAGAGACAGGTCACCTCCATGAAGAACTCCGTACGAGCCGGGCTGGCCGGGGTGCTCGCCTGCGGCGTCATCGGCGCCGCACTCGGCATCGTCCGCGACGACGTCGGCTCCGGTGACGACTCCACACCGTCGAAGGGCCCCTACGTCGCGCTCGGCGACTCCTACACCTCGGGCCCGAGGGTTCCCGACCGGACCGGCATACCGGTCGGCTGCGACCGGTCCGACCGCAACTACCCGACCCTGGTGGCCCGTCGACTCGGCCTCGACGCGGCCGACTTCCACGACGCGAGCTGCAGCGGGGCCACCATCGCCGATCTCTCGGCGCCCCAGTCCACGGACGACGGGGTCAACCCGCCCCAGCTGTCGGCACTGTCCGCGCGCACCCGGCTGGTCACCGTCGGGATCGGCGGCAACGACATCGACCTCATCGGCCTGATCAAGCGGTGCGTGACCGCGGGGGCGGTCTACTTCGCCACCGGGAGCGGCGGCGGCAACGGCAAGACCCTGCCGGGGGACGCGCCCTGCCGCGGGCAGTACGTCTCCGGGGACACCGACGAGGTGCGGCAGAAGACCGACACGGCGGGGCGGAAACTCTCGCGCACGCTGGGCGAAGCGAAGCGGCGCGCACCGCACGCCCGTGTCTACGTCGTCGGCTATCCGGCGATCCTGCCCGCCGACGGTCACGGCTGCAGGCGCGAGATGGACCTCGCGCCGGGCGACGTCTCCTTCCTGCACGAGAAAGTGCAGCAGCTCAACGCCGTGCTGCGGCGGCGGGCCGAGGCCGCCGGAGCGCGCTATGTGGACACCTACAGGCCCTCCGCGGGACATGACGCCTGCTCGGCCTCCGCCACCCGCTGGATCGAACCTCTCGTCCCCGCCTCCCCCGCCGCCTCCGTCCACCCCAACGAACGCGGCGAGCGCGGCATGGCGGACGCCGTCCTGTACGCCATGGGCGCCTAGCGCGGCCGCCGTCACTCCCCCCAGCAGTTTCCGGCACATCGGAAAGCGAGAGTCAGCCCATGGCCACGATGAAGTCCCTCCGCACCGGTGGCGATCGCGACGGCAACGGTGGTCGGCGCGTTCCTGCTGCCCGAGACGGTGCTGCTGATGCGGCGGATCGGCGGGGCCAGGCGTCTGGACGCACACCGACCTGCGCTCGATGTTCGCCCACCACGTCCACGGCCGGCTGCCCTGCCCGATGGTGCCGTTCAGGGGAACCGCTCCCGAAAGGGGCGTGAGCGCGCCGAGCGCGGTCGACAACTTCTGCCGTGACCCTGCCGCTGATCCCGCCGATGCTCGCCACTCCCGGAAGGCTGCCGCCCACCGCCCAGGACGCCCGGTGGGCCTACGAGACCAAGCAGGACGGCCAGCGCGCGGTGGTCTATCTGCCCGGCGACGGCTCCTTGCTGCTGCGCGCCCGCTCCGGCGAGGACATCACCGCCGCCTATCCCGAGCTGCGGCCGCTGGGCGGCGCCCTCGGCAGCACCCCCGCGATCCTGGACGGCGAGGTCCTCGCCCTGGACGAACACGGTCGAGCCGACTTCCAGTTGCTGCAGAGCCGCATGGGCCTGGCCCACGCACCGGCGCGCGCGGCGCGCCGCGCGGCCCAGGTCCCGGTGCACCTGGTGCTGTTCGACGTGATGCACCTGGGAGGGTCCCTGCTCGCCCGTCCCTACACACAGCGGCGGGCACGGCTGGAGGAGCTGGGCCTCGAGGGGCCCCACTGGTCCACCCCGGCCGCCGTCTTCGGCCACGGCACCGAGGCCCTGCGGGCGACCCGCGAGCACGGTCTGGAGGGACTGGTCTGCAAGCGCCTGGACTCGGTCTACGAGCCGGGCGTGCGCTCCCGCTCCTGGATCAAGATCCGCAACATGCGCAGCGAGGACGTGATCGTCGGCGGCTGGCTGCCCGGCAAGGGCCGGCTCACCGGACTGCCCGGTGCCGTGCTGGTCGGCCAGCGGGCCGCCGGGCGCCTGCGGTACGTCGGCGGTGTGGGCACCGGCTGGAGCGAGGCCGAGCGCACCGAACTGGCCGCGCTGCTGCGGGCCGCCGAGACCGGCGTGTGCCCCTTCGACCCGGTCCCGCCGGTCTCCGGCGCCCACTGGGTACTGCCCCGGCTGGTCGGCGAGGTCGCCTACAGCACCCGTACCCGCGCCGGACTGCTGCGCCAGCCGTCCTGGCTCCGGCTGCGTCCGGACCTGGCGCCGGAGGAGTCGGCGGCGGACATCCCCGATGAACCGGCCTGATCCCGTCTGATCCGGCCTGATCCGGGACCACTCCATCCTGCTTCCGGCCTGCCCCCCCTCATGATCCGAGAGTTGGGCCGTCCTTCACCACCGGTACGCGTGCGACCCCTTGGCCCGGAGTCGAAAACCCTGGAAGCTGAACTCCCTTTGCCCCCACAGCCGTTGGGCTGCGCCCAAAGAGGAGGACGCAGTGACGTCACCGAAGTTCAAGGCACACCGCAGAAGATGGCTCACAGGTTTCGCGGGCGCCGCCGCGCTCGTCGTCGCCACCGCCACCGCCGCGTACGCCGCCCCGCCCCCGGCGCTCCCCGCCAACGCCGAGCCCTCGGAGTTGAAGTACCAGCCGGCCTTCGACTACGACACCGACGGCTGCTACTCGAGCCCGGCCATCGGCCCCGACGGCACGATCAACGGCGGTCTGAAGCCGACCGGTGCGCTCAACGGCTCGTGCCACGACGCCTCCGACCTGGACAACACGAACAGCTACTCGCGCTACAAGTGCAACAACGGCTGGTGCGCCTATCTGTACGGCCTGTACTTCGAGAAGGACCAGGCACTGCCCGGAGTCAGCCTCGGCGGCCACCGGCACGACTGGGAGCATGTCGTGGTGTGGGTGCAGAACGACCAGATCAAGTACGTCTCCACGTCCAACCACGGCTCATTCACCGTGCACCCCGTCTCCGACGTCCGCTTCGAGGGCACGCACGCGAAGATCGTGTACCACAAGGACGGCATCAGCACGCACTGCTTCCGGCTCGCGAACTCGAACGACGAGCCGCCGGAGAACCACAAGCACACCTGGCAGTACCCGCCGCTGGTCGGCTGGAACGGCTACCCGGCGGGCCTGCGCGACAAGCTGAGCGCGTACGACTTCGGCAGCGCCCACTTCGGCCTCAAGGACGACAGCTTCGCCTCGCACCTCTCCTCGGCCAGGCCCTCCGGCATCGCCTTCGACCCCAACGCCTGAGCCGGAGCGGGTTCCCTGCCGCCCCGGGCGCGGCAGGGAACCCATGGACGCCCGCCGGTCCGCGCCTCATGATGGCCGGATGGATCTTCACGGAGAACTGCCCTCCGCGGTGGACGCGGACGCCCTGCTCGGGCTCGCCAAGGGCCATCACGGCCGCACCGTACGGCCGGCCGGGACCCGGGAGGCCGCCGGACACCTGGTGAAGGTGTACGCCCTGACGGCACCGGGGCGTACGGTCACCGAGGCCGACACGGACGCGGCGCTGGAACTCGCCGGGGCCCATCTGGCGCTCGGGCGGCTGCGCGGCTCGCTCGGGCTCTCGGTGCTGATCGTGCACGCGGGCGGCGACGGGGACTACGTCCTGGTGCACACCTGGACCGAGGGCCACATGTCCGACCTCGCCGTGTTCACCGGCCCCGCGGGACGCCCCGAGGAGCTCCGGCCGGGCCGGACCGGGCTCGCACCCTGCGTGTGGGAGGCGGCCGTTCTCGCGCACGAGCGCGGCGCGTTCTCCCGGCACGTCCTCGGCGGCACCGGCGCCCTCCCGGACCGGCTCGCGGCCTGGGGCGCGGACGCCGTCGCGGGAACGGTCCGTTGACCGGCACGCCCCTGGTGCGTCACGCCGGGCGCGCCGACCTGCCGCGCGTCTGCGAACTGGCCGCACAGCACGCGGAGTACGAGCGCGCCGCGCCACCCGTGCCCGATCTCGCCGCACGGCTCGCCACCCTCCTCTTCGACGCGCCCTCACCACGCCTGCGCTGTCTGGTGGCCGAGACTCCGGACGGCGAGGTCGTCGGCTACGCCACCTGCTCGCCCGAGCTGTCCACCTGGGAGGGCCGCGAGTACCTCCACATGGACTGCCTGTTCCTGGCCCCCGGCCACCGGGGTCTCGGCCTCGGCGCGCTGCTCGTCGACGCCGTGGCCGCCGAGGCCCGCGCCCTGGGACTCGGCGAGGTGCAGTGGCAGACCCCCGCCTGGAACGAGGGCGCGGTCCGCTTCTACGACCGCCTCGGCGCCCGTTCCCTGGAGAAACTCCGGTACAGCCTGCGGATCACCGGATGAACCCCGAAGGTGCCGCCCGGCAGTTGTTCCACGAGCTGCTCGACCACGAGGGGCCCGACGCGTGTGCCACGGTCGTCGAGCCTTGGCTGACGCGCGCCGGGGACGGCTACCGCGGCCTGCTCGCAACGGCCCCTGGGGTGTTGACGGCGCCTGCCTGCGACGGACCGGACGAGCGGCGCCGGGACCTGGTGTGGGAGCTGTACGCGCTGAGCCGGGTCAGTGACGTGCTGCTGCTCTCCTTCCAGCCGCCGGGGTACGACGGGTGGGCCGGGCCGGGCGTGACGATGGATCAATACCTGGGCCTGTTCGCCCGCCTGGGCGCGGTGCCGTTCGAGGAGACCGCGGTCTTCGATCCCTTCCGCCACGAGATCGTGGAGGTCGAGCAGGCCGATGACCCCGACCAGCCGGTGCGGATCACCGAGGTGGTGTGGCCCGGACTGTGGCTGGGGCCGGTGCTGTTCGGCCGCGCGGGGGTGCGGGTGCGCGCCGGCGTGCACCACGCCGAACGCGGTGTGGCCGACCGCTCCCCGCTGTACTGGACCTTCCGGCGTCGGCACCGCCCCACGGTCGACCTGTCGCAGGGCTGGGGCCACAATTCCCAGTGGCGCACGGACTTCCGCGTCGACCTGCGCACCGGGGCGGGCGACCGCGTCAACACCGAGGGCAGTGCACACGTCGATGCCGTCGAGGACGGTACGTCGGAGGCGCTCCTGACCCCTGCCGAGCGCCGTGATCTGCTGCGGCGGTGCCTGGTGCGCACGCCCGTCAACGCCGCCGCACTCGCCACGGATCCCCGCTGGGCGGAGGACCTGTTTCCCTTCGACTGGCACATGGAGTCATGACGGTACCGGCACTCGCGGCGCGGCGGAGCAATGCGGGCGATCGGCACGGACGACCGTTGCGACGGTCTATCGTGTCCCCATGTCCGTCCCGGAACTGATCCGTATCGTCTCCCGCGACTCACCGATGGCGCTCGCCCAAGTGGAGCGTGTCCGCGCCGAGTTGGCGGTCCTCCATCCGCAGGTGCGCACCGAGGTCGTCCCGGTGAAGACCACGGGCGACAAGTGGCTGGGCGATCTGTCCAAGGTGGACGGCAAGGGGGCGTTCACCAAGGAGGTGGACGCCGCTCTGCTGGCCGGGGAGGCCGACCTGGCGGTGCACTGCGTCAAGGACGTGCCGGCCGACCGGCCGCTGCCCGCGGGCACCGTGTTCGCAGCGTTCCTGAAGCGGGACGACATCCGTGACGCGCTCGTCCACCCGGGCGGGCTCACCCTCGACGAGCTACCGGCCGGCACCCGGATCGGCACCTCCGCGGTGCGCCGTGTCGCCCAGCTCGCCGCCACCCACCCGCAGCTGCAGTGCGTGCCCTTCCGCGGCAACGCCAACCGCCGCCTGGAGAAGCTCGCGGCCGGCGAGGCGGACGCGCTGCTGCTCGCGGTCTCCGGTCTGGAGCGCATCGACCGGCGTGACGTGATCAGCGAGGTGCTCTCCCCGGAGACGATGATGCCGCCGATCGGCGCGGGCATCCTCGCGCTGCAGTGCCGTGAGGGCGACACCGAGCTGATCGACGCCGTCAGCGGGCTCGGCGACCCGGACACCTACCGGGAGGCCACGGCGGAGCGCATGTTCCTGCATGTCCTGCAGGGGCACTGCAACAGCCCGATCGCCGGTTGTGCCCGTGTGGACCGCAGTGGTGAACTGTCCCTGCGTGCCTGTGTGTTCACGCCGGACGGCAAGACGCGGCTGAACGCCCACGAGTGGGCGGGCCGACTCGACCCGGCCACGCTCGGCACCTCGGTCGCCGTGTCCCTGCTGCGGCAGGGTGCCCGCGAGATCATCGACGGCATCCCGCACTGACCCGCCATAGGGCCTGACCCGCCATAGGGGCCGTCAGGCGGTGCCCGGCTCCGTCTGGTCCTCCAGGTCCTTCAGGAAGACGCTCACCTGGTGGGCCAGGCTGCCCGGTCCGGCAGCCGCGGAGGCGGCGGCGACGGGCTCCTCGAGCAGTCCGATGCCGCCCGCCCACAGCCGGCGGTCTGTCCACTCCTCGTCGACCCGCAGCTGGACCTGGACGTCGACCTGGGTCAGCGACGCCTCCGACCCCGCCGCGTACACCACGGCGGTGGCCCGGCGCAGCGGGTAGACGTCGAAGCCCTCGATGAACTGCGAGTTGCGCCAGTCGATGAAGGCGCCCTCCCCGTCGGGGCCGACCCGGACGTCGATCTGCCCGTCCTCCAGCTGGACGCTGAAGTGGCGCGCGCCGCGGTTCTCGATGGTCACCCGGACACTGAAGTACGTCAGCCCGGCAGCCGCGTCGTCGCGTCCGCGGGGCGGCTCGGCCGCCTCCAGGCTGTGGACGCGGACGCGCAGACCGGCATGCTCGTCGTACTCCTGCCAGTCCCCGACCACGTTCGGCTCGTACACAGTGCCCCTCTATCGACCTCGGAGAGCTGCTGTCTATCTGTGCGCCGAGCACACTGTCAAATGAGCAGAATGCGCTGTGGCCAGGGGATTCGCCCGCTTTGATCGCTGATCAAGCGCTGCGCAGCAGGAATCCTCTCGGCGGGCCCCGAGGCGGTGTCCGCCTGCGTGCCGCACATCACGTCCGGGCAAGATCAGCGGGCGAGCCGGCCCAGCAGCGAGGAGGCAGCGGTGATGCCGAGTGCGGCGGCCACGAGAAGGACGCCGAAGTCGGCGGCGAGATGCGCGGGCGTGCCGAGCAGAAGGCCACGCAGGGCGTCGACTTGGTAGCTCAGGGGATTGGCCTTGCTGACCGCCTGGAGCCAGCCGGGCATGATGGAGACGGGGTAGAGGGCGTTGGAGCCGAAGAACAGCGGCATCGTGATCGCCTGTCCGAAGCCCATCAGACGGTCGCGGTTGAGGACGATGCCCGCGATGGTGATCGACAGGCAGGAGAAGAAGGCCGAGGCGAGGACCACGGCCGCTGCGACGCCCAGCAGACGCAGCGGGTTCCAGGTCATCGCGACGCCGAGCAGGGCGGCGATGACGATGACGACGACCGCCTGGACCAGCGACTTCACTCCGGCAGCGAACGCCTTGCCGGTGATCAGCGCCGCGCGCGGGGTGGGCGTGACCAGCAGTTTGTTCAGGATGCCGGCGTCCCGCTCCCAGATGATCTGGATGCCGTAGAAGATGGCGATGAACATCGCGGACTGGGCGATGATGCCGGGCGCGAGATAGTCGATGTAGGGGATGCCACCGGTGGGTATCGCCCTGATCCGGCTGAAGGTCTGGCCGAAGATCAGCAGCCAGAGGGCGGGCTGCACCGCCCTGGTGTACAGCTCGGTGCGGTCGTGGCGGAGTTTCTGCAGTTCGACGGCGCACATCGCGACCACCCGGGCGGGCAGCAGCCGCCAGCCCGCGCGGGGCCTGGGCGGCCGCAGCAGCAGGTCCCTGTCCGTCGTGGGGACGGGGTCAGCCGACGCGGTTGGCGGTGCGGCGGGTGCTTCGGACATCGCGGAAATCTCCTGACTTCTCGTCGAGACCGCTGCCGGCGACATCGCGGAAGACGTCCTCCAGCGTGGGCAGCGTGTCCGTGGCCGGGGCGCCCGCGGCGCGGCGGCGTTCACCGAGCCCCCGTCTGAGTTCGGCGGGCGTGCCGAGGGCGCGGATACGGCCGTGGTGCATCAGACCGACGCGGTCGCAGTACTGGTCCGCCTCGTCCATGTAGTGGGTGGTGACCAGGACGGTCATGCCGGTGGCCGCGCGGACGGCGTTGATGTGCTCCCAGACACCGGTCCGGGCGATCGGGTCGAGGCCGATGGTCGGCTCGTCGAGGATCAGCAGACGGGGTGCGCTGACCAGGGCCTGGGCCAGCTCCAGCCGGCGGACCATGCCGCCGGAGTAGGTGCCCGCCAGCCGGTCGGCGGCGTCGGCGAGGCCGACGGCGGCCAGGGCCTGCGCGACCCGTGCGGCCCGCTCGCGGCGGGGGACGTCGAAGACCCGGGCGAAGAGTGCGACGTTCTCGCGTCCGGTGAGCCCGCTGTCGGCGGACAGCTGCTGCGGGACGTACCCGAGGAGGCGTCGTACGGCCATGCGGTCGCCGGCCGTGTCATGGCCGAAGACGCGGACCATGCCCGGGGGGACGGGCAGCAGCGTGGTGATGCAGCGGATGGCGGTGGTCTTTCCTGCGCCATTGGGGCCGAGCAGTCCGAAGACCTCGCCCTCCCGCACGGTCAGGTCGAGCCCGTCCACCGCGTTGGTCTCCCCGAACGCGTAGGCGAGCCGCGTGCAGGTGACGGCTTCGGCCGGGCCGGCGGCGGTGTCCCGCGTCATCATTCCCCGGCCTCCTCGTGCAGGGTGACGGCCAGCTTGCGCAGCGCCGGGAGTGCGGCGCGCAGCGCTTCCCGGTCCGCCTCGTCGAGCCGGTCCACATGGCGCCCGACGAGGGCCGCCCGGCGCCGCTGCCAGTCCCGCAGCCGGTTGCGGGCCGCCTCGGTGAGCTGCAGCCGGGCGGCACGCCGGTCCGCCGGGTCGGTCTCCCGGATCAGATAGCCGTCCTTGGCGAGCTTGTTGACGAGGGTCGAAACGGAGTTGCTCGCCAGGTAGAGCTCCTTGGCGGCGTCCGAGATGCCGATGCCGGGCCGGGCCTCGACCAGGCGCAGCAGTTCCACCTCGGCGCCGCGCAGCCGCGGCGCGGTCAGCCCGCTGCGCAGCCGGCGGCGGATCAACCGCTGGATGCCGACCAGGGTGTCCGCCAGCTCCTCCGGGAAGGCCTCGGGCGTCTTCGGTCCCTTCGGTTCCACACTTGAAGATTACCTCTGAGTCAGAGGTATCTCTCCCAAGAGAACCCCAAAGAACGGTCAAATCGGACACTGGACGACTGGGCAGCGTCATCATTTCGGGTGATTTGTTTCGGCATGTCCGGTCCGGGGAATGTTCATGCAAGTGCTTCGGACAGGAGGCACGTCCGTGGGAGCCGGTTCGCCGGGCGCCCCGGGTGTCCCCTCAACGGTCCCAGAGCGCGCTCTCCCATGGTGTCTGTCCCATCCAGCACCTGCTGAGGGAGGTGCGCACCCGCCATGGGTACCACCACCAGAACGAAGCCCCATCCGCACGACGACGCCCCCGACACGGCCGAAGCGTTCGAACGCCTGGCGGAACTGCCTGACGGCCCGGAGCGCCGGGCGCTGCGGGACGAGCTGGTCCGGCTCTGGCTGCCGATGGCCGAGCGGATCGCCGTCCGCTTCCGTGACCGCGGGGAGACCCTGGAAGACCTCTACCAGGTCGCGGCCCTGGGCCTGGTCAAGGCCGTCGACCACTACGACCCGGCACGCGGCCGCGCCTTCGAGGCGTACGCCGTACCGACCGTCACCGGTGAGATCAAGCGCCACTTCCGTGACCACATGTGGACGCTGCACGTGCCGCGCCGGGTCCAGGACCTGCGCAACCGGGTCCGGAGCACCGCCAAGGAACTCGCACAGACGATCCCGGGCCGAGCCCCCACGGTCGCCGAGATCGCCGAACGCGCACAGCTGACCGAGGACGAGGTCCGAACCGGTCTCGAGGCACTGGAGTGCTTCTCCGCGCTGTCGCTGGACGCGGAGATGCCGGGCACCGACGGTTACGCCCTGAGCGACGCCCTCGGTGAGAGTGATCCCGGCTACGACCTCGTGGTCGACCGCATCGCCGTCAAGCCCTGTCTGGAGGCGCTGCCCGAGCGTGAGCGCCTCATCCTGTATCTGCGGTTCTTCCGGGGCATGACACAGAGCAGGATCGCCGAACAGCTCGGGATCTCCCAGATGCATGTCTCGCGGCTGCTCAGCGGCTGCTTCGACCGGCTGCGCGAGGATCTGCTGGCCGAGGCGCGATGAGCCTCACTCCGGCAGTGTCCCCGGAACCTGCGTCGGACCGTGCCGGTCCAGGGCGTCCTCCAGCTCGGCGCGGATCTCCGCGGGCATGTCACCGGTGCGTCCCCAGATGAGGATGAGGTCCGCGACATTGCGCAGCTTGATGTTCGTGTGCTGGGAGACCTCCTTCAGCACCTGCCACCCCTGGTCAGGCGTGACCCGGCCCAGTGCGACCACCATTCCGATCGCCTGGTCCACCACGGCATGCGAGGCGACCGCCTCCTTCAGCTGCTGCACTTCCTCCTGCAGCTCGAAGATGCGATCCGTCTCGTCCTCGTGGCGCTCGCCCATGCATCAATCGTGTCACTCGTCCGGCCGTATGCCACCAGGGCACTCGGCAGGCGCTCGGACCGCTTCCGGTTGGACACTGGTGGAAGACCGGTGGCCACCGGTCCCCGAGACCAGGACGCGAGTGCGATGAACCATGACACGCCCCTCCCCGGCGACGCGAAGAAGAAGGAAGTCGTCTC
Source organism: Streptomyces herbicida (assembly GCF_032656585.1). NCBI lineage: Bacteria > Bacillati > Actinomycetota > Actinomycetes > Kitasatosporales > Streptomycetaceae > Streptomyces > Streptomyces herbicida. The sequence continues at coordinate 4,760 of NZ_JAUYWJ010000027.1, read as the reverse complement.
CACGCACTCCGTCTTCGGCGCCCCCTGCTGGGTGAGTCTGACCAGCCGTGACCTCAAGGCCACGGAGGAGTTCTACGGGGCCGTACTGGGCTGGCGCTGGCGCAACGCCAAGCTCGGTGATCATTTCCGGATCGCGCTGGCGGGCGGGGTGCCGGTCGCCGGGATCGCCGCGGTCGCCGCCATGTGGCAGATGGCGGTGACCTGGACGCCGTACTTCGCCGTCCCGAACGCGGACGAGGCCGCGGCCCGGGTCCGGGAGCGCGGCGGCACCGCGGCGGTCGGTCCGCTCTCCTTCCCGCCCGGGCGTGCCGCGCTGCTCGCCGACCGGGACGGAGCCATCTTCGGCATCTGGGAGGGCGAGCTCATCTCCAACTGGGAGACCTGGCGGCGGGCGGCGCCGACGTTCATCCGGCTCCACACCCGCAACGCCTTCGACGCCGCCCTCTTCTACGGCGAGATCCTCGACTGGGCCACGGACAGTCCCGGCTGCTGCGAGGTCGAGTACGAGGGCGGCGAGGTGGTGCTGCGCAGCCGGGGCGACGTGGTGGCGCGCATCGACTCCGGTGCGGTGGAGGCGGCGCCCGATCCGTCGGTCCGGCCGCACTGGCAGATCCACTTCGCCGTGGCCGACGTGGCGGACTGCGCCCGGGCGGCGGAGAAGCACGGCGGCAGCGTGCTGCGCGAGGAAGAGGAGGAGGCCGTGCTCCGGGACCCCGACGGCGCGCAGTTCACGGTGACCTCGCGCCGCGAGCACTGATCTTCACCGCGTCCCCGTCGCCGCGTCCTGGGTCCTGTCGTCGGATCCCCGTCGTCCGTTCCTCTTGTCGACGCGGGACGGCCGGGACAGCAGGACGAGGCTGCGTGCGTCGACCCGGAGCCTGGTGCCCGCCTTGCGCTCGCGCTCGTCCGGGACCCCCTCGGGGTCGGCCGTGTCGATCAGGGTGGTCCAGCGCTCGCCGTAGGTGTCGTCGGGCAGCCGGAAGTCCACCGGTTCCCAGTAGCTGTTGAGCAGCAGCAGGAACGAGTCGTCGACCACGCGCCGGCCGTAGGGGTCGCGTTCGGCGATGGCGTCGCCGTTGAGGAACACGCCGACCGAGTGCGCGTCGGGGCGCTGCCAGTCACGGCCGGTCATCTCGCGGGCGTCGGGCAGCAGCCAGACCAGGTCGGGCAGGCGTTGCCCGGCGTGGGTCACCGTCTCGCCGCGGAAGAAGCGGCGGCGGCGCAGTACGGGGTGGGCGGCGCGCAGGGCGATGACGTGGCGTGTGAAGTCCGTCAGCGTGCGCTGTTCCCCGGTCGGCGACCAGTCGATCCAGGAGACCTCGTTGTCCTGGCAGTAGGCGTTGTTGTTGCCGCCCTGGGTGCGGCCCAGCTCGTCACCGTGGCAGAGCATCGGGATGCCCTGCGACAGCAGCAGCGTGGCCATCAGGTTGCGCTGCTGACGGGCACGCAGCTCCAGGACCGCCGGGTCGTCCGTCTCGCCCTCGGCGCCGCAGTTCCAGGACCGGTTGACGCTCTCCCCGTCCCCGTTGCCCTCGCCGTTGGCCTCGTTGTGCTTGTCGTTGTACGAGACGAGATCGCGCAGGGTGAAGCCGTCGTGCGCGGTCACGAAGTTGACGCTGGCCCGGGGCCGGCGCCTGCTGTGCGCATAGAGGTCGGAGGAGCCGGTGAGCCGGGAGGCGAACTCGCCGAGCGAGCCCGGTTCCGCCCGCCAGAAGTCCCGTACCGCGTCCCGGTATCTGCCGTTCCACTCCGACCACAGCGGCGGGAAGTTGCCGACCTGGTAGCCGCCCTCCCCCACGTCCCAGGGCTCGGCGATGAGCTTGACCCGGCTGATCACCGGGTCCTGCTGGATCAGGTCGAAGAACGCCGACAGCCGGTCCACCTCGTGGAACTGCCGGGCGAGCGTGGCCGCCAAGTCGAAGCGGAAGCCGTCGACGTGCATCTCGGTGACCCAGTACCGCAGCGAGTCCATGATCAGCTGAAGCACGTAGGGATGCCGCATCAGCAGGCTGTTGCCGGTGCCCGTGGTGTCGTAGTAGTGCGCCCAGTCGCCGTCGACGAGACGGTAGTACGAGGCGTTGTCGATACCGCGCAAGGACAGCGTGGGCCCGTACTGGTTGCCCTCGGCGGTGTGGTTGTAGACGACGTCGAGGATGACCTCCAGGCCGGCCGCGTGCAGCGCCTTCACCATCGCCTTGAACTCGTTGACCTGCTGGCCGCGGGTGCCGAAGGCGGCATAGGCGTTGTGCGGGGCGAAGAAGCCGATCGTGTTGTAGCCCCAGTAGTTGGACAGGCCCCGGTCCTGGAGGACGCCGTCCTGCACGAACTGGTGCACCGGCATGAGTTCGACGGCGGTCACCCCGAGCGAGGTCAGATGCTCGATGACCGCCGGGTGCGCGAGGGCCGCATAGGTGCCGCGCAGCCGGGGCGGGACCTCGGGGTGGGTGCGGGTGAGTCCACGTACGTGCGCCTCGTAGATCACGCTGTCCGCGTACGCCCGCCGGGGCGGGCGGTCGTCGCCCCAGTCGAAGTACGGATCGGTGACCACGCCGAGCATGGAGTGCCCGGCGCTGTCGGCCGGGGAAGCACCGCCCGGATCGCGCTCGTAGAGCGAGGCGTGGTTGTCGATCTGCCCGTCCACGGCTCGCGCGTACGGGTCGAGGAGCAGCTTCGCCGGATTGCACCGGTGGCCGAGGTCGGGGTCCCACGGGCCGTGCACCCGGAAGCCGTAGCGCTGCCCCGGTCCGATCCCGGGGACGTAGCCGTGCCAGACGAAGCCGTCGACCTCGGTCAGCGGGGCGCGGGTCTCGGTGCCGGCGTCGTCGACCAGTACCAGGTCGACCTGCTGGGCGACCTCGCTGAACAGGGCGAAGTTGGTGCCCTGTCCGTCGAAGGCGGCACCCAACGGGTAGGGGTGCCCGCTCCAGACGGGCACCCCTTTCCGCTTGGGTCGCGCCGTCACCGGGCGTCCTCCAGGGCGGCCTCCACCGGGTCCGCCGGGGTGGCCAGTGCGGCGACGGGCACCTCCCGGGGCACCTGGCGCACATAGCGCAGGCTGGGCGCCGGGGCCGTCGGGACCAGCGGGACGCGCTCGCCGGAGCGGGCGCGCTGGGAGAACCAGATGATCTTGCTGCCGGTGTCCGAGGCACAGCACCCCCAGCCGTCGCTCGTCGCGGCGATCTGGGTCAGGCAGCCGCGCAGGTCCTGGTCGGGACGCAGATCGCGGTCGTCCTCGCCCACGGCGGTGATCAGATGCTGGCCGTTCCACCACATCTCGATCGATGTGTGCTTGTCCGTCGCGTGCTCGTCAATGGCCCGCAGCAGCAGTTCGGTGCCGCGGCAGACGGGATCCACGAGATTCTCGAGGTCCCAGTAGCGGAGGTGGGCGGCCAGGATGCGGCTGACCTGTCCGACCCGTTCGGGGCTGACTTCCACGTCGAGGTGGTAGTAGCAGGGCACTGCGGTCTTCATTGTCGCTTGCTCCTCACCGGCGAAGCTGCCGCTCGTTCTCGCCCCCGCAGGCAACGGCCCCGATCACTGAGCGTCGAGCACTGATCGCTCCTGAGTCAGATCCACAGTGCGGGTACTACGCCATTCGTGCAACACGAGAGCACTCGAGTGGTGGTTGAAGATCCAACAAGACGCTGAGTCGTCACACGTGCACCATGAGTGAAAGTGCCTCGATCGCCGTAACGGTTCCGTGCCTCTCCGTGCACGGAGACCACCCGACCGTCGGGAAACGCGCCCAGTCGAGAGCGTGGAAGGTGAAGAGGGCCATGCTGCTACCCGCTAAGGCCGAAGTGGCCAGGCAGTTGCGGCGGTACCGGGCGTGGGAACGCGTGATGCTCGCCTCTCCGGCGGACCGCGCGGTGCGGGCCACGTTCGAGGACTCGGGCTACACGCTGTGCGTGCTGATGGGCAAGCGATGCGCCCGCGAGGCCGCCGACGCCGCCGAGCGCTATCTGCGCTCCAGTCTGGGCAGTTACCTGCAGGAGCAGGGCGGGCGGCCCCATGGGAGCGGCGCGGCGCGGCGGGCTCCGCCGTGGGACCGGCGTTCCAGCGCCGGAAGGCACTGACCTTCCGGAGTCATTGGGATTCCGAGCCGGGCCCGGGGCCCGGCTTCGCGCACGGCGGAGGTGAGACCCATGAGTTCGACCCCGGCCATCGGCCGAGTTCCGGTTCGCGACGTCCGGCCGGCCGTGGACTGCGGCAGGCGCCCGGCGAAGGCAGTGACCGGGGAGACGTTCCAGGTCACGGCCACCGTCTTCCGTGAGGGCCACGACGCCGTCGGCGCGAACGTGGTGCTGCGCGACCCCGAGGGCCGCCCCGGCCCGTGGACGCCGATGCGTGAACTCGCCCCGGGCACCGACCGCTGGGGCGCGGAGGTCACGCCGGACGCGACGGGCCGCTGGACCTACCTCGTGGAGGCCTGGAGCGATCCGGTGGCCACCTGGCGCCGGACCGCCCGCATCAAGGTCCCGGCGGGCATCGACACCGGGCTGGTTCTGGAGGAGGGCGTGGACCTCCACACCCGGGCCGCCTCCGGGGTGCCCGAGGGCCCCGAGCGCGAAGCGGTGCTGGCCGCCGCCCGGGCGCTGGGCAACGACTCGCTCTCCCTGGAGGCCCGTCTCGGGGCGGCGTTGGCGCCGGAGGTGGACGAGGTGCTGGCGCGCTATCCGCTGCGGGAGCTGGTGACCGCGTCCGAGCCGATGCCGCTGCTGGTGGAGCGCGAACGCGCGCTGTACGGCTCGTGGTACGAG
>NZ_JAUYWJ010000026.1:0-137122 GCF_032656585.1 Streptomyces herbicida | reverse complement strand
GAATGTCCGACGGACGGGGTATCAACATATCTGGCGTTGACTTTTGGCACGCTGTTGAGTTCTCAAGGAACGGACGCTTCCTTTGTACTCACCCTCTCGGGCTTTCCTCCGGGCGCTTCCCTTCGGTGTTCCGAACTCTATCAGTGTTTTTCCGTCTCTCTGACCACCATTCCGCAGACATGCAGAAGGAGACCCCGAGATTAGGATCTGACAAGTTGGGTGCTGCTGAGCAAGGACACTCGGTGGCGTCACTCGGTCTCAAGCAGGGGTACGACTGTACACGGGGCCCCGAAGCGGGTGCAAATCGATTGGACTGGTGGTCTAGACCACTAGCTGGTAGCTTTCATGCGGAACCCGTAGTTCATCTGTCATACGCTGCTGCTCAGCGCCCCGTCCGGGCTCACCGGCGACGGTATATATGCAGCTCCACCCTGGGAGGCTTGCCATGACCACCGTGACGTCCCCTCTTGCAGGACGCGCCATCGGACTGGCTTCCGTGCCGGATCCGGTCTTCTCCGGGGCCATGGTCGGCCCGGGCACGGCGATCGACCCCGTGCGTGAGCCTTCCGAGGCGGTGGCGCCGATGGACGGAGTCATCATCTCCCTGCATCCGCACGCCTTCGTCGTCGTCGACGCGCAGGGCCACGGCGTGCTCACCCACCTTGGTATCGACACCGTGCAGCTCAACGGCGAGGGCTTCGAACTGCTGGTCAGCAAGGGCGACACCGTGACGCGTGGTCAGGCCGTCGTGCGCTGGGACCCCGCCGCCGTCGAGGCCGCAGGGAAGTCCCCGATCTGCCCGATCGTGGCGCTGGAAGCCACCGCCGAGTCCCTCTCCGAACTCCGTGACGACGGCGATGTGAAGGCCGGCGACAGTCTCTTCGACTGGAAGTGACGTCAGTGCCGTCGTATGACGGCCAGTAGGACAACCACCGCGGCGGCGGGACCCGCCGCACTATCGGAGACGGGTGAGATGGAGACAACGCTGCGAGGCGTCGGCGTGAGCCACGGTGTGGCGATCGGCGAGGTTCGGCACATGGGAACGGCGGTGCTCGAGCCGCCTGCCAAGCAGATACCGGCGGAAGACGCGGAGCGCGAACAGGGGCGTGCCCGCCAGGCCGTGGAAGCTGTGGCGGCCGACTTGATTGCGCGCGGCAATCTGGCGGGCGGCGAAGCCCAGGCGGTGCTCGAGGCGCAGGCCATGATGGCCCAGGACCCCGAGCTGATCGCGGACGTGGATCGGCGAATCGCCGTCGGCAGCACGGCCGAGCGTGCCGTGTACGACGCGTTCGCCGCGTATCGGGAGCTGCTGGCGGCGGCCGGTGAGTACCTCGCCGGTCGCGTGGCCGATCTCGACGACGTGCGCAATCGTATTGTCGCCCGGCTGCTGGGGGTTCCCATGCCGGGTGTCCCGGACAGCGACGAGCCCTATGTGCTCGTGGCCCGTGACCTCGCGCCTGCCGACACGGCCCTGCTGGACCCGACCCTGGTGCTCGGTTTCGTCACCGAGGAGGGCGGGCCGACCAGCCACAGCGCGATCCTGGCGCGGGCGCTCGGCGTTCCGGCCGTGGTGGCGCTGCCGGGTGCCGGTGAGCTCGCCGAGGGCACGGTGATCGCCGTCGACGGCAGCACCGGGGACATCTTCGTGAATCCGAGCGAGGAGAAGAAGACGCAGCTCGAGGCCACGGCTGCGGAGCGCAAGGCCGCGCTGGCGGCATCGACCGGGCCGGGCGCCACCGCCGACGGACACAAGGTGCCACTGCTGGTCAACGTCGGTGGTCCGGCCGATGTGCCGGCCGCCCTGGAGGCGGGTGCCGAGGGTGTCGGTCTTTTCCGCACCGAGTTCCTCTTTCTCGACGACAGCAAGAACGCGCCGTCGGAGCAGAAGCAGGTCGACGCCTACCGGAAGGTCCTCGAAGCGTTCCCGGAGGGCCGTGTCGTCGTGCGTGTGCTGGACGCGGGTGCGGACAAGCCGCTGGACTTCCTGACTCCGGCGGACGAGCCGAACCCGGCGCTGGGCGTGCGTGGTCTGCGGACGCTCCTCGATCACCCCGAGATCCTGCGTACCCAGCTGACCGCGCTGGCGAAGGCCGCGGAGGGGCTGCCGGTCTATCTCGAGGTGATGGCCCCGATGGTGGCCGACCGGGCCGACGCGAGGGCGTTCGCCGATGCGTGCCGCGAGGCGGGGCTGCGGGCGAAGTTCGGCGCGATGGTGGAGATCCCCTCGGCCGCTCTGCGGGCGCGCTCGATCCTGCAGGAGGTCGAGTTCCTGTCGCTGGGAACCAATGACCTCGCGCAGTACACGTTCGCCGCCGACCGGCAGGTGGGTGCGGTGTCGCGGCTGCAGGACCCGTGGCAGCCCGCGCTGCTCGACCTGGTCGCGCTGTCCGCGGAGTCCGCGAAGGCCGAGGGCAAGAGCTGTGGTGTGTGCGGCGAGGCCGCGTCCGACCCGCTGCTGGCCTGTGTGCTGACGGGTCTGGGTGTCACCTCCCTCTCCATGGGTGCGGCGTCCATTCCTTATGTCCGGGCGACGCTGGCCAAGTACACGCTGGCCCAGTGCGAGCGCGCCGCTGCGGCCGCGCGGGCGGCGGACAGCGCCGAGGAGGCTCGCAGCGCGGCCCAGGCGGTGCTGTCCGGCGAGTAGGCAACACCGGTCACCGAAGGTGACTTTGTTCAGGGGCGCTCCGCCTGCGGGTGGGGCGCCCCTGATGTGTTCAGTGGCGGTGTCCGGGCGTCGTGTCCCCCTCTCCGAGATCGGGCGGCGCGCAGTAGTCGACACCGGATTCGGGGGAGATGAGGTCGCCGGATTCGATGTCGGTGCAGTAGGCGTCGAAGACCTCGCCCGCGGTGAGGGGTTCGAGGCCGTCTCCTCGCAGGCGCCAGCCGTAGATCCGGTCGGCGGTCCCCGGGGCGCTGGTGCGCATGACGAGTCCGCCGGGGCTGTGGGTGGCGATGCCCAGGGCGAGGACGGTGGTGAATTCGAGGGCCTCCGCCTCGTCCAGGTGTGTGTCGCCGTCGGTGTCCTGGTCGGCGTGGAGGACGGAGACGAGGGTTTCCGGTGGGCCGGAGACGCTGCAGACGAGGTGCCGGTTGCCGGGTGAGGCCGTTTCGATGATGCGGGCGAGGAGTTCGGCGGCGTGGGTGAAGGCGGCTCGGCCGATGTCCTCGCCGCAGCTGGGGCAGGGGCCGAGGCGGGCCAGCAAGGTGCTCGCGTATTCCCAGGTGGCCTGTCGGACGGCCTCGTCGACGAGGGCGGGCACGAGTTCGTCGAGGGCTTGGCCCTCGTAGGGGACGGTGGCGCCCGTGGCGGCCAGTTCCGCCGTGAAGCGAGCGCGGCTCGTCGGGGCGTCGGGGTCGAGGCCGGTCTCCGCGCAGAAGTCGGCGTACTCCTCGGGGTCGAACAGGGCCAGTGTGGTGTGGCTGCCCTGTGCGGCGCGGATCCTTAGGAGGGCCTCCATCTGCTGGAGATAGGTGATGTGGTCGTCGAAGGTGAAGCTGCGGTAGCGCCGCATGGCGCGGAAGTCGTGCTCGTCGGTCAGCAGGCCGATGGTGCCCGCGATCTCGCGGCGCAGAACGCGTCGCATGGTCTGGTGGTCGGTGTGCGCCATTGTTTCCCCCTGTGCGCAGACGATCAATGCTCACTCACAGTAATCGGCGGCACTGACAACGGGGGCGCTCGAGGTGGTCGCGGACCAGACGGTGCTGAATGAGGCAGGTCGCTGCCGGCGCGGGCGGGCCCCGGACTTCGCCACCCTGCTCGGTGAGTCCGAGGCCGCCCAGGGAGGTCGACCGGATCGTCCGGGGAGGTCAGGCGCGCTTGCGGGCCAGGTCCTCGTAGAAGTTCAGCAGGTCCAGGTTGTCGATGGAGCCGGGGTTGACCGCCTTCTCCAGCGGTGTGCCCTGGAGAAGGCGCTTGACCGGGACCTCGATGCGCTTTCCGGTGAGGGTGTGCGGCACGCCGGGCGCCTCGATGATCTCGTCGGGGACATGGCGCGGCGAGAGCTGTTCGCGGATGGCCTGCTTGATGCGGTTCAGGAGTGCCTCGTCGAGGACGGCTCCCGGGACGAGGTGCACGAAGAGCGGCATCCAGTAGCCGCCGTCGGGCTGTTCGATGCCGATGACCAGGGATTCCTTGATCTCGGGGAGCCGTTCGACGACCTCGTAGATATCGGCCGACCCCATACGCACGCCTTGGCGGTTGAGTGTGGAGTCGGAGCGGCCGTGGATGACGACGGAGCCGCGTGAGGTGACGGTGATCCAGTCGCCGTGGCGCCAGACGCCGGGGTAGGTGTCGAAGTAGCTCTCGTGGTAGCGACTGCCGTCCGGGTCGTTCCAGAACCGGATCGGCATGGAGGGCATGGGGTTGGTGACCACCAGCTCGCCCACCTCGTCGACGAGGGGTCTGCCGCTCGGGTCCCAGGACTGCAGGTCGGTGGCCAGGCTGGGCGCCTGGAGTTCGCCGGTGTACACCGGGAGCGTGGGTACTGCTCCCGCGAAGCAGGAGCACACGTCCGTGCCGCCGCTCACGGAGGCGATCCACAGGTCGTCGCGGACCTCGTCGTGCAGCCAGCGGAACCCGTCGGGCGGGAGGGGCGAGCCGGTCGTGGCGACGCACTGCACCTTGGACAGGTCGAAGTCGCGGGACGGGTGGACGCCCGCCTTGCGGCAGGCCATGACGTACGCGGCCGAGGTGCCGTACAGGGTGGCTCCCGTACGTTCGGCGATCCGCCACTGGGCGGCGGTGTCCGGGTAGCCGGGGCTGCCGTCGTACAGCACGATCGTCGTGCCCGTGAGCAGGCCGGAGACGAGGAAGTTCCACATCATCCAGCCGGTCGAGGTGTACCAGAAGAAACGGTCCTCGGGGCCCAGGTCGCAGTGCAGGCCGAGTTGTTTGAGGTGCTCGACGAGGATTCCGCCCTGGGACTGGACGATGGCCTTGGGCAGGCCGGTCGTGCCGGAGGAGTAGAGCACCCACAGGGGGTGGTCGAACGGGACCTGTTCGAAGACGGGCTCCGTGTCGGCGGACGTCAGGGCCGACCACTCCAGGGCGCCGTCGGGTGCGGTGCTGCCGAGGAGGGGGATGTGGACGACGGCGCGCAGGGTGGGCAGTTCGCGGCGCAGTTCGGCGACGATCTCGCGGCGGTCGTGCTCCTTGCCGCCGTAGCGGTAGCCGTCGACGGTGAACAGGACGACGGGTTCGACCTGCTGGAAGCGGTCGAGGACGCTGCGAGCGCCGAAGTCGGGCGCGCAGGAGGTCCACACGCCGCCCACGGCCGCCGTGGCAAGGAGGGCGACGACGGCCTGGGGGACGTTCGGGAGGTAGCCGCTGACCCGGTCCCCGGGGCGTACGCCGAGGGCGCGCAGTTCGGCGGCCAGGGAGGCCACCTGGCGGCGCAGTTCGGACCAGGTCACCGGGCTCGGCTCGTGGGTCTCGTCGACGTACAGGAGCGCGGGTTCGTCCCCGCGGGTCTCGGCGGCGCGCAGGGCGTGCTCGGCGTAGTTCAGGGTTGCCCCGGGGAACCATTGCGCGCCGGGCATGGAGCGCTCTCCCAGCACGCGCGCGTAGGGCGTCGAGAACCGTACGTCGAACCACTGCGTGAGGGCTTTCCAGAACGTGTCCAGCTGATCGACGGACCAGCGGTGAAGAGCCGCGTAGCCGCCTTCGGCGGGGGCGCCGTGGTGCTCGGCCGCCCAGGCCTGGAACCTGGTGATGCGTGCCTGGGCGATTTGCTCCGGATCTGGTTGCCAGAGCGGCAGGGGGTTCGCGGTCGACATGGGGCGGCTCCCGGACTGTGCGCGTTGTGGGCGTCGGTCGCGCACGGGCTGGGTTGTGCGCGTGACGCGGCTGACAGGGACGATGCCATGTGATCGACTTCTACACCAGGGTGCGCCCCACATAGTCCGTGTCGTGAAGATGTGGTCCTAGCACGGGTGAACGGCAGTTGAACGACACGCGCGCGTGGGGCGGTCAGTGGCAGGGTGAACAGCATGGACGGTCGTGACCTGGTGCGTTCGGTGATGGTGGTCGGTTCGACGGGGGCGGCTCAGGGTTTGCGTATCGTACGGGCCGCGTGGCGCAGGAGGCGTACCGACGCCGCGGGGCTGCCGCCACGCGGCGTCGAGCGCGCGCGTGTGCCCGGCCCGGTGCGGAGCGCGGAGCCCGGGCCGGGAGGCGGTGTCATCCGCTTCAGCCGGTCCGAGCTGCGGATCGTGGTCGCCGTGAACGGGGCCGTCTTCTGGGCCTGGGACGGGGCGGGCCCCGAGCCGTCGTACGCGCTCGCGGGACACAGTCCGGAGCCGGATCCGCGGGCGGTGCTGGAGCCGGACAAGGACGGCGGCTGGCGCGTCGTGGCGGAGCGGGCGACCGTCGTGGTCTCGCGGCACGGCGCGGTGGAGGTGTGCACGCCCGGCGGCGTGACGTTGCGGCGGGATCTGCCCCCGCGGTGGTGGGAGCCGGTCGGCGGTGGCACGGCGCGCTGGATGCAGCGCTCGGAGGTGGCCGCCGACGCGCGCGTCTTCGGGCTGGGTGGCCGCGCGTCGGGGCTCCGGTTGCGCGACGGGACGTATCGGTTGTGGAACACCGATCCCGGGCGTGCCTTCGGTCCCGGTGACGATCCGCTGTACATCACGATGCCGGTGCAGTTGGTGGTGGCCGACGCGGCCACGCACCTGGTGTTCCACGACTCCTCGTGGGACGGGACGGTGACGCTGCGGGAGGGTGAGGAGGGTGCCGGCTCCGGCCATGACCGGGCCGGGCGGTGCGAGCTCCGGATGGAGGGCGGTCCGCTGCGTTGCTGGGTGATCGTGGGTACGCCGGCGCGTGTGCTGCACGCCTGGGCCTCCCTGACGGGGGCACCCGCCGTGCCGCCGGAGTGGGCGCTCGGTCACCATCACGCGCGCTGGGGATTCGGCAGCGAGGACGAGGTACGGCGGATCGTCGCGGGCTACCGGGAGCGCGGTCTGCCGCTGGACGCCGTTCATCTGGACATCGACCACTACGACGCGCACCAGGTGTTCACCGTCGACCACGAGCACTTCCCCAAGCTGCCGGGGCTCGCGGAGGAGCTGCGGCGGGACGGTGTCAGACTGGTGTCGATCGTCGATCCCGCGGTGAAGGCCGCGCCGGGCAACGCCGTGTACGACGGTGGGAAGGCCGTGGACGCCTTCGTGCGGGACGCCTCGGGGCGGACGGTGCGGGGCGTGGTGTGGCCCGGCGAGTCGGTCTACCCGGACTTCACGCACGCACGCGTGCGGAAGTGGTGGGGCGGGCTCTACGAGGAGCGTCTCACTCAGGGTTTCGCGGGGTTCTGGCACGACATGAACGAGCCCACGTCCTTCACGGCCTTCGGCGAGTCGACGCTGCCGCGCTCGGCGCGGCACTCTCTGGAGGGTCGTGGAGGCGACCACAGGGAGGCGCACAACGTCTATGCCCTGTGCATGGCCAGGGCCGGCTACGAGGGGCTGCGTGAACTGGCCCCCCAGCAGCGGCCGTTCCTGTTCTCGCGCTCCGGCTGGGCCGGAATGCAGCGGTACGGGGGCACGTGGTCCGGGGACGTGGCCACCGGATGGCCGGGGCTGCGCGCGTCCCTGTCGCTCGTCATGGGGCTCGGGCTGTGCGGTGTGCCGTACTCGGGACCGGACGTGGGCGGGTTCGACGGGAGCCCGTCGCCTGAGCTTTTTCTGCGGTGGTTCCAGCTCGGCGCGTATCTGCCGCTGTTCCGGACGCACGCGAGTCTGCGGGCGGGGCGCAGGGAGCCGTGGGAGTTCGGCGCCGACGTGCTGGAGCACGCGCGCGTGGTGCTCGTCGAACGCCGGCGTCTGCTGCCGTACTTCATGACAGTGGCGCATCTGGCCCGCCGTACCGGCGCGCCCTATGTGCGGCCGCTGTGGTGGGGGGCGCCGGAGGACCGGGCGTTGCGCGACTGCGAGGACGCGTTCCTGCTGGGCGACTGCCTCCTGGTGGCGCCGGTGCTCGATCCGGGCGCGGACCGGCGTGCGGTGCAGCTGCCGCGGGGGCGTTGGTACGACACGGCGACGGGGCGGGTCTACGAAGGCCCGGGGCAGGTCCTGGTCGACGCTCCCTTGTCGCGGATTCCGGTGCTCGCGCGCGCGGGGGCCGTGCTGCCGGTGCGGGGCGACGACGGCTCGCTGGAACTGGAGGTGTGGGCGCCCCCACGTGGGCGGACCGGCGGCGGCCTGGTCGTGCCGGGCGCGGGCGACGGGTGGGACGAGCCTGAGATCGAGCGCTACGTCGCCCGCTGGGAGGGCCGGCGGGTGATGGTCACGCGGGAGGGCGAGGACGGCGTGAGCGAGCCGCCCTACTCGGTGCGCATACGGGGCCTGGGGTGAGCGCGGGTCAGTACCGGCCCTCGAACCATGCCCGCGCGGCCAGCGTGTGCAACGGGAAGGCGAGTTCCTCCGGCCTGCGCAGCAGATGCCAGCCCTCGGTCTCGTCGGTCGCATGGGAGGCCGGGAGTCCCTCGGCAGGGCGTTCCGGAAGGAGCCCGAAGAGCAGCAGGTGCCCGTCGGGTGAGCTCATCGCGTCGACGAGCCGCACGTCGCGGCTCACCGCGTCGATGCCTGTCTCCTCCTTGAGTTCGCGGACGACTGCCTGTCGCCAGTCCTCGCGGTCGTCGATGTAGCCACCGGGCAGTGCGGTACCCCCGCGCGCGGGGGCGATGTTCCGGGTGATGACGACCAGGGCGGTGCCCTTCGTGTCGTACACGGGCTGGAGTGCGATCGCGACCGGCAGGGGGTTGCGATAGGTGATCGTCCTGCAGGCAGGACAGGTGCGGGGCCAGCCGGAGACTCCGTCTCCGTAGGCCGCTCCGCAGCTCGAACAGTGCGAGCCTTGAGCGGAGTTGGCAGTTGGGTGCTGATTTTCGGACACGCGCGGACTGTATCCGATCGCAGGAACGACGTCTTCCGCCCGCCAGCCGGTGCTGAAACGAAGGGAACAGAAGGGGCGGCCGGAACCACCCCCGTCGGCCCCGCCCGCCCCTCCCGATACCACGACGCCGGAAGGCGGCATCCGGTTCGCTCTCGCGGCCTGCCGATTCACGGTTGCCCGTGGCACACTTCTGACGTTCCGTCAGATTCGGCGTTCTGGAGGGGCTATGACGCGCACACGCACGCCCGCGGTCTCCGGCTGGTTCACCGGCGAAGGGGACGCATTCCGGCTCCTCGGCACACGGTGTTCGGCCTGTGCCTCCGTCTTCTTCCCGCGCGAGGACACCCACTGCCGCAATCCGGGGTGCTTCGGGGGCGACCTGGAGGAGGTTCCCCTGTCACGACGGGGACGGATCTGGTCGTACTCGGACAGCCGGTACCGGCCTCCATCACCCTATGTGAGCGATCCGGAACTTCCGTGGGAGCCGTACACGTTGATCGCGGTGGAGCTGGAGTCCGAGCGGATCGTGGTGCTCGGGCAGGCGGTTCCGGGCGTCACCGTCGCCGATCTGACGGTGGGCATGGAGGTGGAGGTCGTCCCGGGAGTGCTGTACGAGGACGCGGAGACGACCTGGACGACCTGGCAGTGGCGGCCGACGGGGGTGACGGCATGACGGCTGACGTGGCGGTGCTCGGTGCGGGCATGCACCCCTGGGGCAAGTGGGGTCGCGGCTTCGTCGAGTACGGGACGGCGGCTGCCCGCGCCGCGCTGGCGGACGCGGGCCTGAGGTGGCAGGACATCGGCTCGATCGTCGGCGCGGACACCGTGCGTGGCGGATATCCGGGCTATGTGGCGGGCGCGACGTTCGCGAAGGCCCTGGGCTGGCAGGGAGCCCGGGTCGCCAGCGTGTACGCGGCCTGCGCGTCCGGGGCGCAGGCGGTCGCCGCGGCCCGGGCGCAGATCCTCTCCGGACTCGCGGACACGGTGCTCGTGGCCGGGGCGGACGCGGCACCCAAGGGCTTCTTCCGGCCTGCCGGCGGCGACCGGCCCGACGATCCGGACTGGCTGCGTTTCCGGCTGCTGGGGGCGACGAACCCGGCGTACTTCGGGCTGTACGCGCGACGGCGGATGGCGGTGCACGGCGACACCCCGGAGGACTTCGCCCTGGTCAAGGTGAAGAACGCCGCCCTGGGTGCGCTGAATCCATATGCGCGCTACCGCAAGCGGGTCACGGCCGAGGAGGTCGCCGCCTCGGCCGTGGTCGCCGATCCGTTGCGGCTGCTCGACATCTGCGCGACCTCCGACGGCGGCGCGGCACTGGTGCTGTCCAGTCTGGATTTCGCCCGTCGGCACGGCGTCGACCGACCGGTGCGGATCCGGGCGGTGTCCACGGTCACGCCGCGCTATCCCAGTACCGTGCTGGACCTGCCGGACATCGCCACGGACTCGGCGGTGGCGGTGGAGGCGCCCGAGGAGACGTTCCGGGCGTCGATCGCGCGGGCCGCCTACGAGGAGGCGGGCATCGGCCCCGAGGACCTGTCCCTGGCCGAGGTCTACGACCTGTCCACCGCCCTGGAGCTGCAGTGGTACGAGGATCTGGGACTGTGCGCCGAAGGGGAGGCCGCAAAGCTGCTGCGGGAGGGCGCCACGGCCCTGGGCGGGCGCATACCCGTGAACGCCAGCGGCGGGCTCGCCTCCTTCGGAGAGGCGGTGCCGGCCCAGGCACTCGCCCAGGTCTGCGAGCTGACCTGGCAGTTGAGGGACGCCGCGGGTGACCGGCAGGTGGCCGGAGCACGCGTGGGCATCACGGCCAACCAGGGGCTGTTCGGGCACGGTTCCTCGGTGATCGCGGTGCGCTGACGGGGGATGCCGGGAGCCATGTGACGGGCGGGTTGCGAGGGGCGCCCCTACGCTGTGTGATCGACCCGGAATGCTGCGTGAACGTCTTATGAACTGGGCCTGGGCGTCCCGCAGCAGCGCAATCATGCTCCCGTGTACTCCTGGACGGATACTCTCCGCTTCGCCTTCCAGCCGGTGGTCAATCTGACGACCGGCGGGATCGCCGCACTGGAGATACTCGCCCGCCCGGAGACCGGCGACATCCTGGCCGAGGCCCGTCGCGACCCCGAACTCGACGGCGGCCTGGCCGTGTTGGCCCTCCGTGCGGCGGCTCGCAAGGAGACGCTGCTTCCGTTGCACGTCAACGTGTTCGCAGCCACGCTCGCCGACCTCGGCGGCCTCACCCGGCTGTACGACGCCGTACGCGAGGCCGGGCGCATGCCCTGGGAGGTGACGCTCGACGTCGTCCCGCCCTACACGCACGTGCCGCAACGGGCGCTGCTGGAGGCGGTGGCCACGTTGCGCGGCCAAGGATTCCGGATCAGCGCGGACGGCATCGGGGACGGGGACGTACCCCTGCGGCTGCTCACCGATCTGGCCCCCGACCTGGTCAAACTGGATGCCTCCCTGCTGACGCGGCCGGCCGCCGTGCGGGCGATGCGGACGCTGTGCGAGCAGCTCGGCGCCCTGGTCGCGGTCGAGGGCGTGGAGACCGAATTGCAATGCGGGGCCGCGCTGTCGGCCGGCGCGCAGCTGGCGCAGGGCGAGCTGTTCGCACCACCGGCCCGGATCCCGGCGACGGACGTATACGTTCCGCCCCGCTTCCCGAGTGCCGCGGCCCTTCCGCGGCCGGGACCGTCGGTGCGGGAGTTCGTACGGCCCGCCGCACTGTTGCCCGTCACCGCGTCGGCGGGTCAGGTGCGTGCGCTGCTGACCGGCTCGCCGGACGTGTCCGGGGTGCTCCTCGTGGACCGGGCCGGGGCGCCGGTCAGGTCGGTGCACCGCTCCCGGTTCCTGCTGACGATGTCGGGCCGCTACGGGCATGCCCTGTACGCCGACCGGCCCGCGGCGAAACTCGGGGACGCGCCGCGCACGGTCGGCGTGGACGCCACCGCCTGGGAGGTGCTGGACGTGGTGGCGGTCGGCGGCCGGGCCCGAACCTCGGACGACGTGGCGGTCGTCGACCGTCAGGGGCGGTGCGTAGGCGTCGTACGGCTCGCGGATCTCGTACGGGCGCTGGCCGAGAGCCGGGTCGAGGAGGCGGCCGGGCTCAATCCGCTGACGCGGCTGCCCGGTTCCGACGCGATCACCGGTGAGGTGGACCGGTGGATCGCCGGCGGCCGGACCTGCGCCCTGAGCTGGCTGGACATCGACCACTTCAAACAGGTCAACGACGGTGCGGGGTTCGCGGCGGGCGACGAGCTGATCCGGTCGGTGGGGCGGGCGCTGCAGCATGCGGCGTCCGGGACCACGCGCGTGGGGCACATCGGCGGGGACGACTTCCTGGTGCTCGCGGACGAGGACGGGCTGGATCCGGTGGTCTCCGCGGTGCTCGACGCGCCCTGGTCGGCGGGCGGCCGTGCCATCACGCTGTCTCTCGCCACCGTCGTGTGCCTGCCGGGCAGCGTCGCCGACCACCGGCAGGCCGCCGCATGTCTGGCACCGCTGAAGAAGGCCGCCAAGGCGCTGAGCGGGGCCAGTTGGGTGCTGGGGAGAGCAGGGCTGCCCGGGCACGAGATACGGCGGGGCACGGGGATGAGACCCGCCCCGGCCGGGTACGCGGCCGTAGAGCGCCTCGGCTGAACGGTCCCCGGCGTGCTCCCCTCGACCGGGGGCCACGGGGCCGGACGGCTGCCCCTGCGCGTCCGTCGGGAGTTCACGGTGCTCGGGCGAGCAGCTGTCATCGTTGCCGTCCACGACCTTGACGCTCTGAAGACGCCGGTGAACACTTCCCGGTGTCGGTCGACATCGCCGTACATTCTCAGCGTTGTCAGGCACTGCGCCGCGGGCCGCCCTAGCCATGGCCCGTTCCCCCGCTGGCGATTCGACTGCGACGGCACGCTCGTCACGGACGCCGGGCGGGGCGCGGGACCCTCCTCGCTCTCGGCTGAAGTCGCCAAGGGAACCGTTCCTGCTCGGACCCACCGGGGTCGACCCCCCGGGCCAGCGTCTAGGAGCCGCCATGAGCAACGGAGACATATTCGTCGGCGAGATCATCGGTACCGCCATCCTGATCCTCTTCGGTGCCGGTGTCTGTGCCGCCGTCACCCTCAGATACTCCAAGGCACGCGCCTCGGGGTGGGTCGTGATCGCGTTCGGCTGGGGATTCGGTGTGCTGGCGGGCGCCTACACCGCCGCTCCCCTCTCCGGCGGACACCTCAATCCCGCCGTCACCATCGGTATCGCCGTGGACACCGGCAAGTGGGACAAGGTCTGGGTGTACCTGCTGGGTCAGCTCGTCGGCGCGATGCTCGGCGCCGTGCTGGCCTACCTGGTCTACCTCGCCCAGTTCCAGGCGAACGTCCACAAGGAGGGATCCCCGGAGGAACCGACACCGACCCTGGGCATCTTCTCCACCATCCCGGAGATACGGAATCCCGTCGCCAATCTGATCACGGAGATCATCGCGACGATGTCGCTGGTCCTGCCCATTCTCGCGTTCGGGCTGACCAAGGGGCTCGGCGAGTCCGGCACCACCGTGCTCATCGTCTCGCTGCTCGTCGTCGGCATCGGACTCTCCCTCGGCGGGCCCACCGGTTACGCCATCAACCCGACGCGCGACCTCGGCCCGCGCATCGTGCACACCTTCCTGCCGATCCCCAACAAGGGGACGTCCGACTGGGGTTACGCCTGGATCCCGGTCGCCGGCCCACTGATCGGCGGAGCGCTCGCGGGCCTCATCTACAACGTAGCCTTCTGACCCAGCGATCAAGAGGTAGCCATGACGGACACCGTCGAGAAGTACGTTGCCGCAATTGACCAGGGCACCACCTCGAGCCGCTGCATCATCTTCGACCACGGCGGCGCGATCGTCGCCGTCGACCAGCGTGAACACCGCCAGATCTTCCCCAAGCCGGGCTGGGTGGAGCACGACGCCACCGAGATCTGGTCCAAGGTGCAGGCCGTCGTGGCCGGTGCGCTCGCCAAGGCCGGGCTGCGCGCCGACCAGCTCAGCGCGCTCGGCATCACCAATCAGCGCGAGACGACGGTCCTGTGGGACCGCGCCACGGGAAAGCCGGTACACAACGCCATCGTCTGGCAGGACACCCGCACCGCGGCCCTGTGCAACCAACTCGGCGGCAAGGACGGCCAGGACCGCTTCCGTGAGCAGACCGGACTGCCGCTGGCCAGCTACTTCTCCGGGCCCAAGGCCGCCTGGCTGCTGGACAACGTGCCGGGCCTCAGGGATCGCGCCGAGCGCGGCGAGATCGCGTTCGGGACCATCGACTCCTGGCTGATCTGGAACCTCACCGGGGGCACCGACGGCGGACAGCATGTCACCGACGTGACAAACGCCGGTCGCACCATGCTGATGAACCTGGAGACCCTCCAGTGGGACCCGTCCATCCTGACCGCGATGAACGTGCCCGAGGCCGTCCTGCCCGAGATCAGGTCCTCGGCGGAGGTGTACGGCACCGCCGTCGGCCAACTCGCCGGCGTTCCGGTCGCATCGGCTCTCGGCGACCAGCAGGCGGCCGTGTTCGGGCAGGCCTGCTACGACGTCGGGACGGCCAAGAACACCTACGGCACCGGTAGCTTCCTGCTGCTCAACACCGGCAACCGGCCCGTGCCCTCGAAGAGCGGTCTGCTGACGACGATGGGCTACAAGATCGGCAGTGAGGCACCGGTCTACTGTCTGGAGGGATCCATCGCGATCACGGGCGCGCTGGTCCAG
Organism: Streptomyces herbicida; assembly: GCF_032656585.1. Lineage (NCBI taxonomy): Bacteria > Bacillati > Actinomycetota > Actinomycetes > Kitasatosporales > Streptomycetaceae > Streptomyces > Streptomyces herbicida. The sequence goes on along the minus strand of NZ_JAUYWJ010000026.1, from coordinate 122,498 downwards.
TGGTTCCGCGACCAGCTCGGCATCATCCGTACCGCCGACGAGATCGAGCCGCTGGCGGCGAGCGTCGAGGACAACGGCGGCGCCTACATCGTGCCCGCCTTCTCCGGCCTGTTCGCGCCCTACTGGCGCTCGGACGCGCGCGGGGTCGTCACCGGCCTGACCCGGTACGTCACGAAGGCACATCTCGCGCGCGCGGTGCTGGAGGCGACGAGCTGGCAGACGCGCGAGGTCGTGGACGCCATGTTCCAGGACTCCGGCGTGCACATCACGACCCTGAAGGTCGACGGCGGCATGACGAAGAACAACCTGCTCATGCAGCACCAGGCCGATGTGCTCGGCGTGCCGGTGATCCGGCCCAGGGTCTCCGAGACGACCTGTCTGGGCGCAGCGTACGCGGCCGGCCTCGCGACCGGTGTGTGGAACGACCTCGACGAACTGAAGTCGCACTGGCAGAAGGACGTGGAGTGGACGCCCGCCATGGAGGCGTCGGTGCGCGACCGCGAGTACCACAACTGGCGCAAGGCCGTGGAGAAGAGTTTCGGCTGGCTGGAGGACGGCGACGGCCAGTAGGGATCGCAAAGGACCACGGCCCGTACCCCGGTCGGCGGGGGTGCGGGCCGTGCCCGTGCGTCAGATGGTGACCGTCTGGCGGCGGTCGGCCGCGTACGCCATCGCGTGCTGGACGACTCCGACGAGCACCTCCTTGACCGACTCGCGGCCGCGGGCGTCGCACAGCACCAGGGGCACGTCGTCGTCGAGGTCGAGGGCCTGGCGCACGTCCTCGGCCGGATAGCGGGGGGCTCCCTCGAAGCAGTTGACACCGACGAGGAAGGGTATGGAGCGCCGCTCGAAGTAGTCCACGGCCGCGAAACAGTCCTCCAGGCGCCGGGTGTCGGCGAGTACGACGGCACCCAGCGCGCCCTCGGACAGCTCGTCCCACATGAACCAGAACCGCTCCTGCCCGGGCGTGCCGAAGAGGTACAGCACCAGGTCCTCGCGCAGCGTGATGCGGCCGAAGTCCATGGCCACGGTCGTGGTGTGCTTGCCCTCGACACCGCTGGTGTCGTCGACCGGCCGCCCGGCCTCGGTGAGCAGTTCCTCGGTGCGCAGCGGTCTGATCTCGCTGACCGCGCCGACGAGGGTGGTCTTGCCCACGCCGAAGCCGCCGGCCACCAGGATCTTGAGCGTGACGGGCTCGACCGGAGGCTTGCCGCGCTCAGAACGCCCGAAGATCATCGATCTCTTCTCCTGCTTGATGGGGGTCGGGTGACGGCCGGCCGTAGCCTCCGCCGCCCGGGGTTTCGATGACGAGTACGTCGTCCGGGCCGACGTCGGCCGAGTCGCTTCCGCCGAGTTCGGTCACCGTACCGTCGGCCCGCTCCACCCGGTTGGCACCGAGCCCGCCGGGGTCGCCGCCCGCCATGCCGTACGGCGGGACCCGGCGGTGCTGGGACAGCGTGGAGACGGTCATGGGCTCGTGGAACCGGATGCGGCGCACCGCACCGTCTCCGCCGCGCCACCGTCCGGCGCCGCCGCTCCCCCGCCGCACCGCGAACTCGTCGAGCCGCACGGGCAGCCGCCACTCCAGGACTTCAGGGTCGGTCAGCCGCGAGTTGGTCATATGGGTCTGGACGACGCTCGCGCCGGCGAAGCCGTCTCCCGCGCCGGATCCGGAGGCGACGGTCTCGTAGTACTGGTGGCGTTCGTTGCCGAAGGTGACATTGTTCATGGTCCCGGACCCCTCGGCCTGGACGCCGAGCGCCGCGTAGAGGGCGCCGGTGATGGCCTGCGAGGTCTCGACGTTGCCTGCGACGACGGCGGCGGGCGGCTCCGGCGCCAGCATCGAGCCGGGCGGCACGATGATCTCCAGGGGGCGCAGGCAGCCGTCGTTGAGCGGGATGTCGTCGGCGACGAGGGTGCGGAAGACGTACAGGACCGCCGCGTTGACGACCGAGAAGGGGGCGTTGAAGTTGGTGCCGAGCTGCGCGGCCGTACCCGTGAAGTCGATCGTGGCGCGGCGATCGTCGCGGTCCACGCGCACGCGTACCCGGATGACGGCGCCGGAGTCGGTCTCGTAGGTGTACTCGCCGTCGTCCAGGGCGTCGATGACGCGGCGCACCGCTTCCTCTGCGTTGTCCTGGACGTGCCGCATATAGGCCTGGACGACGTCGAGGCCGAAGTCCTCGATCATGCGGGCGACTTCGTCGACGCCCTTGCGGTTGGCGGCGATCTGGGCGCGCAGGTCGGCGAGGTTGGTCTTGGGGTTGCGGGAGGGGTAGGGCGCCTCGGTCAGCAGGCGGAGGGTCTCGGCCTCGCGGAAGCGGCCGTTCTCGGCGAGCAGCCAGTTGTCGAAGAGGATGCCCTCCTCCTCGATGGTGCTGCTGTTCGCGGGCATGGATCCGGGGGCGATGCCGCCGATCTCGGCGTGGTGGCCGCGGGAGGCGACGTAGAAGAGGATCCGGTCACCCTCCGTGTCGAACACCGGCGTGATGACGGTGACGTCGGGCAGGTGGGTGCCGCCGTGGTAGGGATCGTTCACGGCGTAGGTGTCGCCCGGCCGCATCGAGTCGCCGCGGCGCCGGATGACCTCCTTGACGCTGGTGCCCATCGAGCCCAGGTGGACGGGGATGTGCGGCGCGTTGGCCACCAGGTTTCCGTCCGGGTCGAACAGGGCGCAGGAGAAGTCCAGGCGTTCCTTGATGTTGACGGACTGGGCTGTGGACTCCAGCCGGGCGCCCATCTGTTCGGCGATGGACATGAACAGGTTGTTGAAGACCTCGAGGAGAACAGGGTCGGCTTTTGTGCCGAGGTCGGAACTCTGTGTAATCGCCGCGCGTTCCATGACCAGATGCCCGTCGTCGGTCGTCGCGGCCCGCCAGCCGTCGTCGACGACGGTCGTGGCACTGGCCTCGGTGATGATCGCGGGGCCGGTGACGGTCTCGCCGGGGGGCAGGTCCTCGCGGCGGTGGAGGGGGACGTCGCGCCAGGCGCCACCGGTGTGGAGCCGGACGGTCTCGGGGGCGGCGTCGCGGCCCTCGTAGGTGGCGAGGGCGGACAGATCGGGGGGTTCGGTGATGCCGGTGGCTTCCACGGAGAGGGCTTCGACGACGATCGGGCGGTCGAGCGTGAAGGAGTACGTGACACGATGACGTTCTTCGAAGGCGTGGCTCATGGTGTCGGGTTCGGTCAGCTCGACGGTGAGAGTGGTGTCCGTGCCGTCGTAGCGGAGCTGGGCACGACGGGTGACCCTGATGCGGTCCTCGGGGACGTCCTCGGCGAGAAGTTCTGCGCGGGCCGCGGCCTCCAGGTCGTCGGCCGTCTTGCGGACACCCGTCATGGCGGCCGCCTCCAGGGGGGCCTCGACGGACTGCTCGCGCATCGATGTGGTGTCGGCGAGGCCGATGCCGAGCGCGGAGAGGACACCGGCCATGGGAGGCACGAGGACGGTGCGGATGCCGAGGGAGTCGGCGACCATGCACGCATGCTGACCGCCCGCCCCACCGAAGGTGGTGAGGGCGTAGCGGGTGACGTCGTGGCCCTTCTGGACGGAGATGCGCTTCACGGCGTTGGCGATGTTCGCGACGGCGATCTGCAGGTAGCCCTCGGCAACCTGCTCCGGGGTGCGGTCGTCCCCGGTCCCCTCGCGGATCTCGTTCGCGAGGGCGGTGAAGCGGTCGCGGACGAGGGCGTCGTCCAGGGGCTGGTCGCCGTCGGGGCCGAACACCTTGGGAAAGTGGGCGGGCTGGATGCGGCCGAGCATGACGTTGGCGTCGGTTACGGCAAGCGGGCCGCCGCCGCGGTAGCAGGCGGGTCCCGGATCCGCGCCCGCCGAGTCAGGGCCCACGCGGTAGCGGGAGCCGTCGAAGTGCAGGACGGAACCGCCGCCGGCGGCCACGGTGTGGATGTCGAGCATGGGGGCGCGCAGCCGTACGCCGGCGATCTGCGTGGTGAAGACGCGTTCGTACTCTCCCGCGAAGTGCGAGACGTCGGTGGAGGTGCCGCCCATGTCGAAGCCGATCACACGGTCGAATCCGGCGAGCTGCGACATGCGGGCCATGCCGACGATGCCACCGGCCGGCCCGGACAGGATGGCGTCCTTGCCGCGGAACTGTCCGGCTTCCGCGAGCCCGCCGTTGGACTGCATGAACATCAGCCGCACGCCCTGGAGTTCATCGGCCACGTGCTGGACGTACCGGCGCAGCCCGGGCGACAGGTACGCGTCGACGACGGCGGTGTCCCCGCGCGGGACGAGTTTCATCAGCGGGCTGACCTCGCTGGACAGCGAGATCTGCAGGAAGCCCGTGCGGGCGGCGAGTTCACCGATCGCCCGTTCGTGGTCGGGGTGCAGATGGCTGTGCATACAGACGATCGCGACGGCGTGGATTCCGTCGTCGTACGCCTGCCGCAGCGGCCCGGCGAGAGCGTCCAGGTCGGGTGCGCGCAGCACGGTGCCGTCGGCGGCGATCCGCTCGTCGACCTCGACGACCCGCTCGTACAGCAGCTCCGGCAGTTCGATGCGGCGGGCGAAGATGCGGGGGCGGTTCTGGTAGGCGATGCGCAGGGCGTCGCGGAAGCCGCGGGTGATGACGAGGAGGGTACGCTCGCCCTTGCGCTCCAGCAGGGCGTTGGTGGCGACCGTCGTACCCATGCGGACGGACTCGACGGTCTCCTCGGAGCCGTCGAGCAGCGCGCGCACCCCGGCGACGGCCGCATCGGCGTACCGGGCCGGGTTGTCGGACAGCAGTTTCCTGGTGAGCAAACGGCCGTCCGGGCGGCGCGCGACGATATCGGTGAAGGTGCCGCCTCGATCGACCCAGAACTGCCAGCCTGTCACGTCACTACTCCGCTTCCGCGCCCGTTACAGCGCCCGGAGGCCGTTGATCACGTCGCGCAGAATACTCTCGTCCACCAGCTCGGCCGGCGGTACGGGACGCGTCACATGGACGAGTTCCCCGTGCACGAGGTCTCCAACGAGGACCCGCACCACTCCGACGGGCAGATCGAGTTCGGCGGAGAGCTCGGCGACCGACTGCGGGGCGCTGCGGCAGAGCGCGACGATGTCCACCTGTTCCGGGGACAGTGTCCGGTCCGCCTCCGGGTCGTCCGCATGGGGCTCGGTGACGACCACCGCGATCAGGTCGAGGCGGTGCTGGGCCGCACTGGTGGTGCGGCCGCGCGTCATGGCGTACGGGCGGACGACCGGTCCGGCCTCGTCGTCGAACCAGTGGCTTCTTCCCTGATCCTCTCCGCTCATGTCATCCCTCTACCCGCCGGCGGGCAGATCGGTGCGCGGAGCGCTGCCGAGATGCACACCGACCCGCTTGACCAGCAGTGTCATCTCGTAGGCGACCTGGCCGACGTCGGACTCCGCGTCGGAAAGGACGGCGAGGCAGCTCCCGTCGCCGGCGGCCGTGACGAACAGGAAGGCCTCGTCGAGCTCGACGACCGTCTGCCGCACGTTGCCCGCCTCGAAGTGGCGGCCCACGCCCTTGGCGAGACTGTGGAATCCCGAGGCGACGGCGGCCAGGTGCTCGCTGTCCTCCCTCGTCAGGTCCTTGGACACGCCTGTGGGCAGGCCGTCGCCGGAGAGCACGACGGCCTTGCGGATGCTGGCGACCCGATCGACGAGCTCGTCGAGGAGCCAGTTGAGCTCCATCCGGTTCGTCGTGCTGTGGTCGGTCGCCTTCGGTGCGGTCATCGGCCGTCCCCCTTAGTGGTTCCTTGTGCTGTGCCGTTCCGGGCCCCGTCGCCCGCGGCGTTCTCCTTGCGGCCGCGCTGCCAGCCGCGCTGGAGCGAGGCCATGCGGCTGCGTACCTCATCGGCGTCGCGCTCGGCAGGGTCTGTCTCCCGGCCGCCCCGCCGCTCGGGCTCCCGTCGCAGCTGCGGGGCCAGGTTGGCCTGCCGTACGCGCTTGGGCAGCGCTCCGGTGCCGGATTCGGTGCCCTGGGGTGTGCTGCCCGTGGCCGCGGTGGTGTCGCCCGGGCCGCCGGGGGCGATCGCCGGGCGCCGGGTCCGCCGGGGCAAAGCGGGAGGCTCGGACGGTTCACCATGACCTGTGACCGGGGGCCCCACGCGGTCGGTGCGTCCGGCTCCGGGGCGCGGGGATGCCTCGCCGCGGCGGCGGGACGGCAGCGGTGCCAGGCCGTCCGGTTCGGAGCGGCGCGGGCCCGTCGGGGCCTCCTCGCCGGCTTCTTCGCGACGGGAGCGCTGGTCGGTGACGGGCTTGCCGTGCGAGCTCACCAGCTTGGGCGTCCGGCGCCGGGGCAGCGGCACGGGGCCGCTCGGGCGGTCGTCGGCCACGTACAGGTCCGCGGCGTCGGAGGGCCGCTGAGGGAGCTCACCCAGCCGGGCCGGGGCCTCGTCGTCCGTGCGGGCGATGGAGCGACGGGGCCGGAAGATCCCACCGCGTTCGCTGTCCTCGTCGCCGAGGGCGCCCGGGAAGTCGTCGAGGGCGTCCAGGTCGACGGGCGCCTCCAGTTCCACCGGCCCGTCCAGGAGCGAGGTCGGCACGCCGGGTAGCTGGACGGGTACCTGGGCCAGCGCGCCGGCGCGGCTCTGCTCCAGTTCGGCCTCCTTCGAGGGCCGGTCCCCGTCGAGTCGGAAGCCGATGCCGTTGGTGTCGGGAACGTCGTCGGTGAGCAGCACGTCGGGGATGAGGACGACCGCCGTGGTGCCGCCGTAGGGCGACGGCTGCAGCGAGACGCGGACGTTCTGTCGCTGGGCGAGGCGGCTGACCACGAAGAGTCCGAGCCGGTCGGTGTCGGAGAGCTCGAACTCGGGTGTCTCGGCGAGCCGGAGGTTGGCGTCCAGCAGCGCTTCGGCCGCCATGCCGAGGCCCCGGTCGTGGATCTCGAGGGTGAAGCCGTTGGCGACCCGCTCGCCGAGTACCTGGACGGCGGTATGCGGCGGGGAGAACACCGTCGCGTTCTCCAGGAGTTCGGCCACCAGGTGGGTGATGTCGGCGACGGCCGGGCCGGTCACGGCGATCCGCGGCAGCCGGCGGACTTCGATGCGCTCGTAGTCCTCGACCTCGGCGACGGCGGCGCGGACGACGTCCATCAGCTGCACGGGCTTGCGCCACTGCCGCGACGGGGCGGCGCCGGAGAGGATCACCAGGCCTTCGGCGTGCCGGCGCATACGGGTGGTGAGGTGGTCGAGGCGGAAGAGGTCGGCGAGTTCGTCGGTGTCCTCGGTCCTGCGCTCCATCGTGTCGAGCAGGGTGAGCTGCTTGTGCAGCAGCACCTGGCTTCGGCGGGCGAGGTTCACGAAGACCTCGGAGACGCCGGAGCGCAGTTCGGCCTGTTTGACGGCGGCCTCGACGGCCGCGCGCTGGAGGGTGTTGAGGGCCTGGCCGACCTCGCCGATCTCGTTCTTGTCGTACTCCAGGCGGGGAACCTCGGTCTCGACGTCTACCTGTTCGCCCGCGGACAGCCGGCGCATCACGCTGGGCAGCCGCACACCGGACGCCTCGTGCGCCTCCAGGCGGAGCTGCCGCAGGTCCTTGATGAGACTGCGGCCGACGCGTATGGACAGGACGACGGAGAGCAGGAGGGCGATCAGACCGAGAAGCCCGGCGACGAGCGCCTGGACGATCACACCCACGGCCACGGGACGGGTGCGGCTCTGGTAGCGGTCGCCGACCTGGTCGTCGAGGGTGCGCAGTTCGTCGAGCACATTGGCCGCGGCGCTGTCCCAGCTCTTGGCACTGACATCGCGCGGGGTGCCGGACCCGGTGGCGATGACGTCCCGCTCGGCCACGCGCAGCGATGCGGTGGTGGCGTTCTTCCAGAAGCGCTCGTAGCGGTCGCGCTCGGCGGCGGGGAGCAGCGGCAGGCTGATGTCGTACAGCAACGTGCGCTGGGCGACGAGGTCGGAGATGTCTCGGGTCTCGTCGCGGGAGAGCTTGCCCACCACCAGGGCGGAGCCGAGCAACGCGTCCTCGCGGGAGAGGAGTTCGCGGGCACGGGTGATGTTGACGAGGGCGCGGGCCTGCTTGTCCATCTCGACGTCGTCGATGCCTTCGAGACCCGCCAGGAGGGAGAAGCAGGGGTCGACGATCCGGTTGTAGCGGTCGAGGGCCTGGGCGCGGGTGACCGTGCCCTCCTCGACGCTGCGCCTGAGGGAGTCAATGCTGTCGAAGGCGTCGAGGACGGCAGTGACGCGCTCGCCGTCGTCGCCGTCCATGGCTCCGCGGAGGTCGGAGTCCTTGGCGTTCTTGCGGATCTTGGCGATGGCCTTGTCGCTGGCCGTCCGGGTGCGGCGCAGGGCCAACAGGGCGTCGGAGGCCCTGGGGTCGGCGAGGTAGACCAGGGTCTGGCGGCGTTCCTGCTGCAGGACACGGGTGGTGTCCTCGGTGGGATAGCCGATGCGTTCCTTGATGTCGGAGACGCGGAACAGCTGAGTGGCTTCCCGTCCCGTGAGTACCGTCGCGAAGCCCCAGATGGCGGTCAGGGACACCAGCGGCACGAGAAGCAGCGCCACGATCTTCCGGCGGATCGACTTCCCGCGAAAGCGCATGTCCTCCCCCAGCTCGACCCCCTCTGGTGTGGGGGTACACATGTGCGTCAACAAACGGCGCGAGCCTACTACCGTCACGCCACCAACTCGAAGACGTGTCCGGAAGCCGAACCTCCGCATCGCCGACGGGACATGCCGAGTTGTCCGGGCATTGCGGGAGATTGCCACCCCGAATCCGGCAGTTGCGTCAGGAGCGAACCGGGCAGGACCGGCGGCCCGGTTGGCCGGAATTTTTCCCCAGTTGGGAATCTTCTCGGCATGTCGTGCGTCCATGTCTACGGGAAATGGGTGCGGAATCGGCCACAGGAGCCGCATCACGCAACTCGGCGGCGTAAAACAGCGCAAGCCGGGCAGCCACTGGGGAGTCGGTGTTTTGGAACACCGGAGCGAGCGGTCTGCCGGCGGTGGGGAGTGACACGGTGATGGGCACGGCGGAGCGGCGCGAGGCGCCCGAGGACGGTGTGAAGGCGCGCTCGACGGCGCGGCGAGGGCAGAAGGCACCGGATCGCGACATTCCGTCGCAGCGGCAGGATGCAGAGTTTGCCGATGGGCAACCGCAGCCGCGTTACCGGCCGTTGTGGATAGAGGAGCCGGCGCGGCGGCGCCGGATGCCCGATCCGGTGCGGACGTCGGCCGTCCGCGCGGTGCTCATCATCTCGGTGACACTGATTCAGGCCATGGTGGCGTTCCTGTGCACGATGGCGGGGTCCTGGCTGGCGTTCCCTATGGTGATCAGCAGTGTCGCCAGCACCGTGGTCGCCACATGGGGCGTGGTCGACATCTGGGTGACCCGCCAGGTGTGGAACCAGCGCAACGGCGTGGTGTCGGAGCCGAGCAGTACGGCGCGGTCGCTGCGGCGTGAGCGGCGCGCGGCCCGACGGCAGGCACGGGCCGATGAGCGGGCCCAGGAGCGGATAAGGCGCCGGGGCGGCGCAGGGCAGTTGTCGCACTCCTGAGGGAGCCGAGTTCAACGCGAAGGGGGCGAGCCCGAGGGCCCGCCCCCTTCGCCGTCCTTTGACGGTCAGGCCTTGGCGTACTCCCAGCCGCCGCAGCTGTACGGCGTGCCGTTGGACGTGTCCTGCAGGCAGGCGCGGATCTGCAGGGTGGTGCCCTCCGCGAAGGACAGGTCCCAGTTCTTGGGGACGGCGTAGCCGTTGCCGTTGTAGTACGAGTGCCTGGGCGAGCTCGAGTTGTAGCGCCACTGGGCGGCGGTGCCGTGACCGTCCTTCTTCATGTCGACAGCGGTGAGGATCTCGCCGTCCTGGGCAAACTCGGTCTTCGCGGTCGGCGAGGTGAGGGCGTTGTAGGCCTCGAAGACGCTGCCGCCGGCCTGTGCCGGGGCGGAACCCAGGACGAGCACCGACGCGGAGGCCGCGGCTGCACCGAGGGGTGTCCGGCGGTGTCCCGCGCCCCCGTTCAGGGGGTCGCGGAGGCTGGGCGCTTGAACATGCGCGTCGCCGTGATCTCGCTGTGCACCGCCTCCTCCGCCTGGGGCTGCTGCGGCAGTCCCGGGCGGAGGTGTTCCTCCACGCTGATGTACTTGAGACCGGCCCGCAGGTCGGCGTCGTTGCGCAGCCGGATGACCAGCGGGAACTCCGCGAGCGCAGTCGTGTCGAACAAGCCCGTGGTGTAGAGGAGCTGGACACCGAGCGCGTCCGACACGGCTCGCTGGAGCTCCAGCAAATAGGTGGCGTTGGCGCGGCCGATGGGGTTGTCCAGGAACAGCGTGCCGGCGTGACGGTGCTTGTCCCGGCCCCGGTCGTTGCTCCTGAGCGCGGCCATCGTGCAGTACAGGGCGATGGCGGCGGTGAGCAGCTGGCCGCCGGAGAACACGTCGCCCATCTGACCGACGGGGACGCGCTCGGCGCGCAGCACGGCGTCGGGCTTGAGAATCTCGACCGCAACGCCCTTCGGCTGGAGTGCCGCGGCGACACCGCGCAGCAGCAGGGACATGCCGTCGCGCCGCAGGTCGGAGTTCTTCTTCAACGCCGCGCGCGTGGCCTCGTCGATGACCTCGCCCAGCCGCTCGGTCAGCGTCGCCTGGTCGGGCTCCTCGAAGCGGATGCGCAGGAACTCCTGGCCGGACCACTCGCCAAGCCCCTCGGGCAGCCGGGACAGCCGCTGCGCGGACCGCAGGGTGGCGAGAGCCGACTCGACGAGCCCTCGCAGCCGGTCCACGATGGAGTCCCTGTTACGCTCCAGCTGCGCCAGCTCGTCCGTGAGAACCCGGAGTCGGGGTGCGAAGGCATCCGCCCACTTCTGGGCGTGCTCGGGCAGTGCGGAGGCCGGCAGCTCGCGGATCTGCTGACGGGCGGGGGTCCGGACCTGCTCGTAGCGGGTGGAGTTGGCATGCCGGACCAGGACGTCGCTCGCCTCGCGCACGGAGGACTCGGCGGCGGACAGGTCGGTGGCGCAGCCGCGCAGCGAGCGGCGGGCCTCGGCGGCCGACTGGCGGGCCTCCTCCAGGTTTCCGGGGTACGGCTCCGGCTCTTCCTGCTCCTCCTCGACGGTGTGCTCGCGCAGCAGGTCGCGGAGCATCGCGGCGATCTCGTCGAAGCCGCCGGCCGCATCCTCGGCGGCCCGGTGGGCTTCCAGCAGTTCGGCGTGCACCTCGCGTGCCTGGGCCAACGCCTCGGTGCGGGAGGCGAGTTCCGCGGTGGCGGTGCGCAGCAGCGCCTGTGCGTGTTCGGCGTCGCGCGGGAGCAGTTCCTCGGTCAGTTCGGTGTGCGCCTCGCCGTCCTCCGGGGCATGGCGCTCGGCCTCGCCGCGCAGCCGTCCGAGCTGCTCGCTCGCGGTCGACATACGGGTCTCCAGGAGCTGCACCAGCTCCTCCGCCCGCGCGGCGGCGGCCTGCCGGGACGGGCCGTCGGATCCGTCGGGCGACTGAAGCAGCTGCTCGGCGCGGGTACGGACCTTGTTGCTGAGCCGGTCCAGCTCGGCGTGGGCCGCGCTCTCGTCGCTCTCGGCGCGGGCCTGTTCGGCGCGCAGGTCGGCACCGACGCCGACCTTCTCGTACACCTGGGAGGCGGCCCGGTAGGCCTCACGGAGCGCGGGCAGGGGGGCCCTGGGCCCCTCCGAGTCGTCCTCGGAAACGTCGTCGGGGGCGCCGGCGATCTCGGAGCGCTCGGCACGCAGCGCACGGGCGGTGCGCCGGGCGTCGTCGGCGGCGCGCTGAGCGGCACGTCGGTCCTCGTCGGCGGCGCGGGCCCGCTCCAGGCAGATCTGGGCGCGGGCCTCGGACTCGGTGGCCTCGTCGGCGAGTTCGCGTAGTTTGACCTGCCAGCCGGAGCGCTCGCGCAGCCGGAAGGCGAGCCCGGCGAGGGCATCGGCGGCCCGCCGGGCCTTCTGGGCGGCCTCCTGCCGCTCGTCGCGCGCCTGCGCCGCCTCGGCGGCGGCCTCGTCGGCCTCGGCCCGTACGGTGCGCGCCTCGGCCAGTTCGGCCTCGGACTCCTCGGCGAACGCGCGCGAGGTGCCCGCGGCCTCTGCCAGCTCCACGAGCCGCCCGGCCGGACAGCCCGTACGCCATGAGGCCAGCCGGGCCGCCAGCTCCCGGTCCTTGCCGAGCCGGGCGGCCAGCGTCCGGATCTCCTCGTCCCGCTCGGTCGCCCGCGCGCGCAGCGCCTGCCGCTCCTCGTCGGCGGCGTGCTCGTCGTGCATGGCCGGGTTCGGTGGTACGAGGAACACGTCACCGGCGGTCGAGTCGGCGGCCGGGGTGGGAGCCAGCAGGGCGGCCGCCGTACCCACGGCCACGGCGGAGCGCGGCAGCAGCGCCGCGTCACTGAGCGCCTCACGGGCACGGGCGTGCGTGTCCGGGTCGGTGATGATCACGCCGTCGACCAGCTCCGGACGGGCGGCGAGCACGCGCGCGTGGTCGGCCGGGTCGACGGCCTGTGCGAGATAACGCCAGCCGGGCAGCGCGGGGATGCCGTGCTCGCCCAGGAACTCGACGGTGGCCAGCACGTCGGGGCCGGGCGGCAGCAGTCCGCCGTCACCGAGGGCGCCGAGGATCCGGGCGTCGTCCGCCGCGGCGGTGCGCAGGTCGAAGAGCTGGCGTTCGGCGGAGGAGACGGTGTAGTCGAGGAGCTCGCGCAGTTCGTCCGCGAAGCGGTCCAGGTCCTCCGGGGTCATGGGTCCTTCGGCGAGGTCGCGGGTGGCGTGGGAGCCGTCGGCCTCGGCGGACGAGCCGGTCGGCACGCCCCCGCCGTGCGCCGAGCCGCCGTCGGCTCCGGCCCGCGGGCCGGGCACACCGGCGCGCGCGCCTCCGGACGCACCCGGCAGGCTCAGGAGCTCGCCCAGCCGCTCCTCCCCCGCCAGCGTCTCGGCGAGACGGCGCTCGGCGTCGTACGCCCGCTCCGCCGCCGTGGCCGCATCCGAGGCACGGGCCGCCGTCAGCTCCGCGCGGGCCTCCGCGGAAGCCGCTTCGCGCGCGTGCTCCGTCGCCTTCCGGGCGGTCTCGCGGGCCGTGTCCCAGGCGGCGACCGCCGTCTTCTCGGCGTCGCTGGCCGCGAGGGCCGCGCGGGCCGGGTCGGAGTCGGGCGCGCTGTCGTCGAGCCAGCCCGCCCGCACCGCCTCGGCGGTCTCCTGCTCGACCTCGGTGAGGCGCTGGCGCAGATGTCCGGCCTCGCTGCGGGCGCGCTGCGCCTCGGTGGCGGCGGCGGTCGAGTCGCGGTACGCGGACTCGCCGACCTCCTGGAGCGCGGCGGAACGCTCCTCCTCCTCGTTGGCGAGGGTCTCGGCGCTTTCGGCAGCCGCGTGCAGGGCCCGTACGAGATCAACGGCGGCCTTGGCCCGGGCGGCGAGCGCGGGCGCCGCGTCCCGTTCGGCCTCCTGGATGGCGGCGGCCACGCGTGCGACGCGGTCGGCGGCGGCGCGGTGGCGCAGCACGGCCTCGGCGGCCTGCCAGGCGGAGTGCAGCGTGCGCGCGTCGGCGAGTTCGCGCTTCTGCGCGGCGGCGGCCTTCTCCCCTGCGCCGAGCGCCAACGAGGCGTGCCGATAGGCGAGTTCGGCGGCGATCAGCGCACTGCGCTCCCGGGCGCCCTCGGAGTGAGTGACGGCGTACGCGGCGGCCGTGACCCGCTGGGCGAGGTCGGTGGCGCGCACCCGCTCCCGCACGCCCCGCGCGGTGAGCCGCCGTGCCAGTGTGCGCGTACGGCGCTCGGCTCCCGCGTGGATGTCGCGCGCGCGTGAGCGCGCCTCCGCGGCCTCGACGATCCGCCCGAGCAGATCGACCGACCCGGCGGTGAAGTCCCGCTCGGCGATCAGCTCGGCCCGCCGGCCCAGTTTGTTGCCGAAGCCGCCGACCAGATCGGCGAGCCCGTCGGTGTCCCGGGTGTCGGTGACCGCGCGCAGCAGCAGGTCGGTGAAGTCGGAATCCTTCTTCACCGCGAAGAGACCGGCCGCCTCGCCCTCGTCCGCGTTCATCTCGCGCTGATAGCGGAAGAGTTCGGGGTCGAGGCCGAGGTCGCCGAGGTGCTCGATCCAGCGGTCGTGGATCTCCTCCCAGTGCACCTCCAGGTGCGGGTACGCCTTCCCGGCCTCGGTGATGGCGTCACGGAAGCCCTTCATCGTGCGGCGACGGCCCTGCGCGCCGGAGGCACCCTCGACGGGCGGCCGCACGGCCGTGGACTCGGCGACGGGGAGGTTGTCGAGGCTCAGTCCGGGGCCGGGCCGGAAGGAGTACCAGGCCTCGGCGAACTTCCGCGGGTCGTTGGAGACCTGCCGCCCGCGCCATTCACTGACCTTGCCCACCACGACGCACTCGCCGGTGAGGGTGTGCTGCCACTCCAGTGCCACGTGTCCGCAGTCGTCAGCGAGCAGGAACTTGCGCAGCACGCCGGAGCTGGCGCCACCCAGGGTGTTGCGGTGACCCGGCAGCATCACCGAGAAGATCAGCTTGAGCAGGACCGACTTGCCGCCGCCGTTCTCCAGGAAGAGCACGCCGGCGGGTGCGGGGCGACGCGGCGGGCCGACCGGCTCCTCCTCGAAGAACTCCGCCTGCGTCGGGGCAGGGTCGGGCACCGGCTCGCCCACGCCCCTCAGGTCAAGCACGGTGTCGGCGTAGCGCGCACCGGCGGGCCCGATGGAGTAGAGGCGGACCCGGGACAGCTCGTACATGGCGGACTCTCGTCGTCATTCTTCGGAAAGGAACGGTGGTTCGAAAGCTTCGGCGGCTTCGGGTGCTGCGGGAGCCTCAGGAGTGGAACGGCAGCCCGGCCTCGGCCACGAGCTCCAGATCCTCGGTGTTCTCGGCGGCCATCAGGCTGGCGGTGCCGTCGGTGACCGGGACGATACCCAGGTCGAGGAGTTCGGCCAGCGCGGCGCTGCCTGCCAGGTCGCGCACCTGGAGCTGGTAGCGAGCCGTCGTGCGGTAGGTGCCGCCGTTGTCGTCTCCCGTGCGCTGCAGGAACCCGGAGTCGGTGAGGAACGCGGCCGCCTTGCCGACGATTCCGGTCGTCGAACCGGCCAGCCGGCGCGCGTCCTTGGTGGCGCCGGCCGCGCTGCGTCTGGCCCAGATCCGCCAGGCGGTCTCCAGACCGGGCGCGTCGGTGGCCGGGTCGGTGTTCTCGCCCCGTTCGTCGGCCCGCTCCTCGAGGCGCCTGCAGGCCTGCCGGACGAAGGCGTCGACGCCGTTGACGGTGATCCGGCCGATGTATCCGTCGTCGGCGAGGTCCTCGGGCCGCGGGAACGCCAGGGCGGCGACGGCGAGATGGGCGAGGCCGTGCAGGAAGCGGTCCCCGGAGTCGGTGGACGCGCGACGCGCGTAGTCGCCCATGCGCACGGCGAACACCGAGTCCTCGGCGGCCGTCACGGCCATCCCCGCGCGTGGGGAGACTTCCAGTACGACCAGTCCGAGGCCGGCGGCGACGGCGTCCGCGAGCCGCGCGAACGGCGGGTCCTCGCGGTACCGGCGCAGCAGTTCGGTGTACTCCTGGTCGCGCGCGGGCTGCAGCTTGGGCTGGAGTCCGAAGGCGACGAGCCGCGCCGCGTCGGCGGCGTCGGCGGGCGTGACGGCGGAGCCGGCCGGCGCGGCGGCAGGCTCGGGCTCGCTCCAGTCGACGTGCTCGGTCACGACTCCAGCTCCTTGTTGCTCTCACACTCGTACGTACGTCGCGCGGCTCCGTTCACGCCGCCTCCGTCCGGTCCGCCGCCATCCCCGCGGCGTCCAGCAGCGCGGTGCCGACGATGAGGTCGGCGCCGCCGAACTCGGGATCGTCCAGCTCGGTGCCGTCGTCCACGGCGAACAGCAGCTTCTCCTCGCCCTGCCGGTATGCCGTGCCGACCGCCGGGCTGGCCGCGTGCACCGCCAGCAGCGCCACCAGGTACGGGAGGTCGGGGTCCTGTCGGCGCGCCTCCGCGAGCAGTCCGGACAGTCTCCTCGGCGCGTCCGCGGGCAGGTCCAGCAGCTCTTTCGCGGCGGCCAGCTGATCGTCGCTGAACCGGCTGTCGTCCGGCGTGGCGATGAGGTCGGGCTCGGGCATCTCCGCCCCCAGGTGCTCCCGTTCCACCGGCGGTGTCAGGAGCAGGTCTACGAGGTCCGCGACCCGTACCGAAGCGGGCGTGCGCAGCCCGGTCCCGCGCGCGAAGAAGGCGTCCGTGACCCGGATCGCCCGCTCCAGTGGCAGGGGCAGGACCGGCGCGACGAGGTGGCCGTAGAGGTCTATCCCCGAGGTCGTCATGGGGGTGGCGAAGGCCTGCCGGTCCTGCTCGGCGCGGAACAGGGGGCCCGCCTCCAGCAGCCGGGACTGCAGCTGCGTGTGCCGCCGGATGCAGTCCTTGACGATGTCGACCAGCTCGGCGGCACGGCGCTTGTGCTCGGGGTCCTCGGTCTCGTCGCGTGCCTTGCGGATGTTGGTGAGGATCGCGTTCTCGTGGCGATAGCGGTCCGCGACGTGGTCCAGGGCCTCGGCGATCATGTCCGGGACGGCGTTGAGCCAGTCCACGGCCCGGACGTTGCGCCGGGTCGCCTCCAGGGCCCGGCGCAGGGTCTCCGAGTACTGCACGGTCCGGTACCGGGCCTGCTCCGCGGCGAGCTGGGCGTCGGCGAGGCGGCCACGGTTGATCAGGACCTCGAGCTTGACCTCGGCGGCGATCTGGGCGCTGGTGACATCGGTGTCGAGCGCGCCGACCAGGACGTTGACCGCCTCGTCCGTCGTGCGCAGATAGACGGTGCCGCCGGGGCCGGGAACCTCCTCGATCAGCTTGAAGTCGTAGTCACGGCGGACATACGTCCCGTCCGGCGCGAACGTGCCGTACACGGCTCGGAAGCCGCGGTCGACGCTGCCGACGTTGATCAGGTTCTCCAGGACCCAGCGGGCCACTCGCTCGTGCTCGGCGACGGGCCGCCGCGGGGCCTGGGCGGCGATGCGCGGGATGAGCCTGGCCACTATCTGCTCGTGGTCGGCGCCCGTGTCGAAGTCCATGTTGAGGGTGACGAGGTCGATGGCCGCGAGGGCCACCTCCGCCATGCCGTACACCGAGTACTCGCCGGCCAGGTTCGCCTTGCGCGCGTCGAGGTCGTGCAGCGGCGCCGTGCAGGCGAGCGCGCGCAGCCGCCGCGCCAGTCCCTCGTCGGCGGCCGGACCCGGAGCCGGGCGCGGCCCCGCGCTGAACTGGGGCGGAACGCTGTCCGTCGATGCAGGCGAAGTCACGGTGCACAGACTAGGTCCTCGGTCTGACAACGACCCAAACGACGCAGAAGCGACGGCCGTCACAGCAGCGTGAGAGGACCTCGGCCGTCACCCCGGCCGGGTCCCTCGTCGTCACCCCGGCCGGGTCCTCCGCCGGCACCCCGGCCGGGCCGTCAGCCGTCGTCCCGGACGTCCTCCCCGACCCGCCGCCGGTACACCTCGACGACCCGCTCGAGCGAGTCCGCGAGATAGGTCTCGAGGAGCTTCTCCGCCTCGCGCCGGTCCCCCGCCTGGAGCGCCTGGAGGATCAGGCGGTTGCGGGCGAGGTAGGGCTCGTGCAGCCGGCGCGGGTCGTCCACGACGTGGAAGGCCAGCCGCAGCTCGGCGAAGACGCTGCGCATCAGTTCGTCGGTGCGTTCGCTGCCGGCCAGGGCGACCAGTTCCCGGTGGAAGTGGATGTTGGCCGTACCCACTGCTTTCCAGTCATTCTCGACGGCCGCCACCTGTCCCTCCGTCACCGCCGAGGCCAGCGCCTCCAGGACGTACGGCGGCTGGCCCAGCCCGCGTACGACGGCGCACTCGACCAGAGCGCGGGTGCGGTAGATGTCCTCGACGTCCTCGACGGTCAGGACTCGGACGAAGACGCCCCGGTTGAGTTCGTGGACGAGCAGGCGTTCATGGGTGAGCAGCCGGAACGCCTCGCGCAGGGTGTTGCGGGAGACGCCGAGCGCCCCTCCGATGCTGTCCTCCGACAGCCGGGTCCCTGGCGGGAAATAGCCCTCCGCGATGCGGCTTCTGAGGATGTCCGAGACCCGCTCGGCGGTGCTGGTACGGCCCAGGAGGGCACGGTCGTCGGCCAGTCCCGTCAGCTGCTCTGCCATGCCCGGAATTCAACCGCAGACACAAGGACGAAACAACATGGGTATTGAAGGATCGTTGAACGATCCTCTACGGTGCTCCGCACGGCACGGCTCAAATCCCGCACCCTCCGTCCCTCATCTGCGAGGTGCTCATGAGCTCGACCCCTCCATCCCAGGCCCTTTCCTCCGGCACCCGGCACGACAGGGGTGAACGCGGTCCCGACGACGGCGCGTTGGGCTGGCTGCGCGCCCTCGGCCCCGGTGGCCGCCGCGCCTTCGCGGGCGCTTTTGGCGGATATGCCCTGGATTCCTACGACTACTTCACCCTGCCGCTGAGCATGGTCGCGCTGGCGGCGTACTTCGGTCTGGACAGCGGCCAGACCGGTCTGTTCACCACCGTCACCCTGGTGGTCTCCGCGATCGGCGGCGCCGTGGCGGGCGTGTTCGCGGACCGGGTCGGCCGGGTCAGGGCACTGATGATCACCGTGATCACCTACGCGGTGTTCACCGTGGCCTGCGGCTTCGCGCCCAACTACGAGACGCTGCTGGTGTTCCGCGCCCTCCAGGGGCTCGGTTTCGGCGGTGAGTGGGCGGTCGGCGCGATCCTGGTCGCCGAGTACGCCGGCGCGAAGCACCGGGGCCGTACGCTCGGCGCGATCCAGAGTTCATGGGCCGTGGGCTGGGGACTGGCCGCCATCGTCTACACCCTGGTCTTCTCCGTCGCCGACGACGACCTGGCCTGGCGCGTCATGTTCTGGACCGGTGCGCTGCCCGCGCTGCTGGTGGTGTGGCTGCGCCGCCGGGTGCACGACGCCCCGGAGGCGGCGGCCGCCCGCGAACAGAGCGCACAGCGGGGCTCGTTCACCGCGATCTTCCGGCCGGGCACGGCGGAGTCCCCGGGTCTGCTGCGTACCACGGTCTTCGCGGGCTTGCTGTCGACCGGCGTCCAGGGTGGCTACTACACCCTGGCGACCTGGGTGCCGACGTACCTCAAGACCGAGCGCGGTCTGTCCGTCGTCGGCACCGGCGGCTATCTGACGTTCCTGATCGCGGGCGCCTTCCTCGGCTATCTGACCGGCGGCTACCTCACCGACCGGCTGGGCCGTCGCCGCAACATCTGGCTCTTCGCGCTGCTTTCGGCCCTCTGCATCCTGGCCTACGCGAACATCCCCGAGGGCGCCAACACCCTGCTGCTCGTGCTGGGCTTCCCGCTCGGGTTCTGCATGTCGGCGATCTTCAGCGGCTTCGGGTCCTTCCTGAGCGAGCTGTACCCGACGGCGGTCCGCGGCACGGGGCAGGGCTTCACCTACAACACCGGCCGCGCGGTGGGCGCCGTCTTCCCGACCCTGGTGGGCTTCCTGGCCGACAGCTGGGGCGTGGGCGGCGCGCTGGTCTTCGGTGCGATCGGATACGGCATCGCGGCCGTGGCGCTGCTCGGGCTGCCGGAGACGCGCGGGAAGGAACTGGCGTGACCGGGGTGAACCGTACGCAGGACCGTCCCCTGACCCTTGTCGACGAGCACGCGCACGCGTGGAGCGCGAAAACCGCGCGGGCCCGCTTCCGTGCGGGCCTGGCGGGCCCCACGGCCGGGATCGCGGCGGGCCACACCCAGGCCAACCTCATCTCGGTGCCCGCCGACTGGGCCTACGACATGCTGCTGTTCTGCCAGCGCAATCCCAAGCCCTGTCCGGTCCTCGACGTCACGGACGCCGGTGCCTGGACCACGGTCCTGGCCGAGGGCGCGGACCTGCGCACCGATCTGCCCCGCTACCGGGTGTGGCGGGACGGGGAGCTGGTGGAGCAGCCGACGGACGTGCTGGCCCACTGGCGCGACGACCTGGTGTCGTTCCTGATCGGCTGCAGCTTCACCTTCGAGTGGGCGCTCGCCGGGACGGGCGTCCCGATCCGCCATGTCGAGCAGGGCCGCAACGTCCCGATGTACGTGACCAGCCGGCAGTGCCGTCCCGCGGGGCGGCTGAGCGGGCCCATGGTGGTGTCCATGCGCCCGGTGCCGCCGGAGCACCTGGCCACCGCGATCCGGGAGAGCAGTCTGTTCCCGGCGGTGCACGGCAGCCCCGTGCACTGCGGCGACCCCTCGGCACTCGGCATCGACGACCTCGGCAGCCCCGACTTCGGCGACCCCGTGACTGCCGGACCGGACGACATCCCGGTGTTCTGGGCCTGCGGAGTGACGCCCCAGGCGGCGGTGACGGCCTCGCGTCCGCCGTTCGCCATCACCCACGCACCCGGCCAGATGTTCCTCACGGACGCCCGCGACGAGCAGTACCGCGTCGCCTGACAGCACGACACGAAGACCGGAGGCAACAGGATCCATGACCGCGATCGATCTCAACGCCGACCTCGGCGAGGGCTTCGGCCGCTGGCGGCTGACCGACGACGAACAGCTGCTGTCCGTCGTCACCAGCGCCAACGTGGCCTGCGGCTTCCACGCCGGGGACGCGGCCACCATGCGCCGGGTGTGCGAGCTGGCGGCCGAGCGAGGTGTGACGATCGGCGCACAGGTCTCCTACCGGGACCTGGCGGGGTTCGGGCGGCGCGCGATGGACGTGCCGCCCGCCGAGCTGGCGGCCGAAGTGGCGTACCAGATCGGCGCCCTGGAGGTCTTCGCGCGCGCGGCGGGGGCGCACGTGGCCTATGTGAAGCCGCACGGCGCGCTCTACAACCGGGTCGTGCACGACGAGGAACAGGCCCGGGCGGTGATCGACGGCGTGCTCCTCGCGGACGCCTCGCTCCCCGTCCTCGGGCTGCCCGGCTCGCGCCTGCTGGAGGTGGCGGAGAAGGCGGGGCTGCCCGCCGTCGCGGAGGCGTTCGCGGACCGCGCGTACACCGACGAGGGGACACTCGTGCCGCGCGGGCAGGACGGCGCGGTGGTCAGCGACCCGGAGACGGTCGTCGAGCGCTCGGTGGATCTGGCGCGCTCCGGCGCTGTCGACGCGCACTCCGGCGCGCGTATTGAGGTGCGTGCCCGCTCGCTGTGCCTGCACGGGGACACTCCGGGCGCCGTGGAGCTGGCCCGGCGGGTGCGCGCGCGGCTGACGGAGGCGGGCGTCCGGGTGGAGGCCTTCGCATGAGGGCCCTGCCCGTCGGCGACAGCGCGCTGCTCGTCGAGGTGTCGTCCGGCGCGGAGGCCCAGGCCTTGCACGCGGAGCTGCTGCGCCGCCGCGCGGAGGGCTCCCTGGCCGTCCGCGAGATCGTCCCGGCGGCCCGTACGGTCCTCCTCGACGGCCTGGACGACCCCGACCGCTGGGCATCCGAACTGACCGCCTCCGAGATACCGCCCGCTCCTGCACGCACACGTGCGGCGATCGAGCTTCCCATGCGTTACGACGGCCCGGACCTCGCCGAGGTCGCCGCGCACTGGAAGGTGTCCGAGCAGGAGGTGGCCCGCATCCACGCGGCCACCGAATTCACCGTCGCCTTCTGCGGCTTCGCGCCCGGCTTCGGCTACCTCACCGGTCTCCCGGACCGCTATGACGTGGCGCGCCGGGCCACTCCGCGTACCGCCGTGCCGGCCGGTGCCGTGGCGCTCGCGGGCCCGTACACGGGTGTGTATCCGCGTTCGTCGCCGGGCGGCTGGCAGCTGATCGGTACGACGGACGCGGTCCTGTGGGACCACGCGCGCGTGCCGGCCGCGCTGCTGTCACCGGGGACGCGCGTCCGCTTCATACCGGTGGACGACCTCACACCGGTGGACGGCTTCGTACCGGTGGACGACCTCGCACCGGCGGGCGACGCATGACCGACCGCGCGCTCGTCGTCGTACGGGCCGGGGCGCTGACCACCGTGCAGGACAGCGGGCGGCCCGGGTACGCCCACCTCGGTGTGCCCCGTTCCGGAGCTCTCGACGCGCCCGCCGCGGCGCTCGTCAACCGGCTGGTCGGCAACCCGCCCGACGCCGCAGTCCTGGAGACGACCCTCAACGGCTGTGCCGTACGGCCCCGTTCGACGGTCACCGCGGCGGTCGGAGGTGCCCCGTGCCCCGTCACGGTGGGCGGGCGGCCGGTCGCCTGGGGCGCCCCGGTCGTGGTTCCGGCCGGGGAAGTGCTGGAGGTGGGCACGGCCGTCGCCGGAGTACGCGGTTACCTTGCCGTTTCCGGCGGCATCGCCGTCGAGCCGGTCCTCGGCAGCCGCTCCACAGATCTGCTGTCCGGCCTCGGCCCGGCGCCGCTCGCGGACGGCGCGGTGCTGCCGCTGGGCGCTCCGACCGGTTTGCACGCGCGCGTGGACGTCGCGCCGCAGCCGCGGCCACCGTCCGAGCTCGTCCTGCGCGTGACGCCGGGCCCGCGCGACGACTGGTTCACGCCACGGGCCGTTCGCGACTTCACCGCACGCCCCTACCGAGTGTCGTCGGCCAGCAACCGCATCGGGCTGCGCACGGAGGGGCCCGCGCTGGAACGGGCCGTTCCCGGCGAGCTCCCCAGTGAGGGCATGGTGCTGGGCGCGGTCCAAGTGCCGCCGGACGGCCGCCCGGTGGTCTTTCTCGCGGACCACCCGACCACCGGGGGCTACCCGGTGATCGCGGTGGTCCGCGCCACCGACCTCCCGGCGGCCGCGCAGGCGGTGCCGGGCACCCCGGTCCGCTTCGTGGCCGTACGCCGCCGCTGAGCCGTCATGCCGCGTCCGGCTGCTCCGCGACGGACAGGGCGGCCAGCGCGGCCGACACCGCGGCGGACGTCCGCAGGTCGAGGCGGGCGCTGGTGCCCCGCGCGCGGTGCCGCATCTCGTCGGCGGCCAGCCTCAGCAGCTGCGGCAGCAGGTCGGTGCAGCGCCTGGCCACCCAGGCGGTGCCGGCGGTGGCCAGCCACCACAGGCTCGCCGACTTGGTGGGCGCCGCGAACTCAGGCTCGGGCGAGGGCGTGGTCCCGGTCGCGAAGCCCGCGCCGGCGAGCAGCGCGTGGAAGCGCAGCGCCAGCTGCCGGTGGCCGCGCTCGCCGGGATGGAGCCGGTCCGCGCTCCACATGGCACGGTCGGTGAGCCAGAGGCCCTCCGCGGCGTGCAGGTGGACGGCGCCGTAGCGGTCGGACAGCGCGTGCACGACCGCGTTCACCGCCCGCTGCCGCCGGGCCAGCGGGCGGGCGAGGGCACCCGGGAGCCCCAGCATCGCGCCGGGGTCGGGCAGGCAGGCCGTGAGCAGGACCGCGCCCTGTCGGGTGAAGGCCGCGTAGACCTTGTCGAGCCGTGCGGCCACCGCGTGGATGTCGAAGGTGCAGCGCAGGGTGTCGTTGACGCCGATGACGACGGACACGACATCCGGGCGCAGCTCCAGTCCGGCCGGGGTCTGGCGCTCCAGGACGTCGCGCGTCTGTGCCCCGCTGACCGCGAGGTTGGTGAACTCGACCGGGTTCTCCGAGAGCCCCCCGGCCAGCAGCGCGGCCCAGCCGCGCCACCCGTCACCGGCGGGGTCGCCCACGCCCTCGGTCAGCGAGTCCCCGAGGGCGACGAAGCGGACGGGTCTCATACGACGCCCTCCGGGACGACGCGACGGGACGGTGCCGAGGTGCCGTGCCCGTCCGCCTCCTCCCCCGCAGCGCGGGGCAGCACCGACGCATCGTGCGCCGCGAGGAACGCCTCCACCGCCGTTCCCCACCCGAAGCACTCCGCCCGCGCGCGTGCCGACTCCCGGCGCTCGGGCTCGGCCCGCTCCAGGAGCGTCGCGATCGCGTCGGCGAAGGCCTCGCCGTGGTCGGCCGCCGTGGCGCCCGCGGACCCGATCACCTCGGGCAGCGCGGACGACGCGCTCGCGACGACGGGCGTACCGCACGCCATGGCCTCCAGGGCGGCGAGCCCGAAGGTCTCGGCCGGCCCGGGCGCCAGGGACACGTCGGCGGAGGCCTGGAGCGCGCCCAGTGCTCCCCGGTCGGAGACGTGCCCCAGGAAGGTCACCGGCAGCCCGCGCTCGCGCGCCCGCTGCTCCAGGCGCGCCCGCAGCGGTCCGTCTCCGGCCACCACGAGCACCGCCCGCCGCCCGCGCCGCAGCAGCGCGTCCAGGGCGTCGAGCGCGGTGCCCGGCCGCTTCTCCACGGACAGCCGGGAGCACATCACCAGCAGCGCCTCGTCCGGGCGGGCGTGCCGGGTCCGCAGGCCCGGGTCCCGCAGGGAGGGGTGCCGCTCCATCAGATCGACGCCGAGCGGAGCCCGTACGACGTTGCGCGCGCCGATGCGCACGAACTCCCGCTCGGCGAACTCCGTGGTGCACACGACCCGCGAGTACGTGTGGGCGGTACGGATGTTGAGGGAGTCGGCGGCCCGGCGGGACAGGTTCTCCGGCACGCCCCAGGTGCGCAGCACGCCGTCGGCGGTCTCGTGGGACACCATCACGGCGGGGACCCGGGCCCGCCGGGCCCACCTGCCGGTCCACCGGAGCGTCGTCCGGTCGGACACCTCCAGGCGGTCCGGGCCCAGTTCCTCCAGGAGGGCGGCGACGCGCCGCTTGTCGGTGAGGACGCGGTAGCCACCGGTACCCGGCAGCAGCGGGCCGGGCAGGGTGATGACCCGGCCCTGCTCGGTGTCCTGGTCGGTGTGCCGCTCGCCCGGCACGATCAGCACCGGCTCGTGGCCGGCGGTGCGGAAGCCCTTGCCCAGCTCCCGCAGCGCCGTGCGCAGACCGCCCGAGGCGGGGGCGACGAAGTTGGCGAGCCGCACGATGCGCAGGGCGTCGGTGGTCATGCCGCCACCACCGCCCGGCGCTCGGCGAGCACGTCGTCGTAGTGGGCGATCAGCTGGTCGCCCACAGCGGCCCAGGTGCGGCCCTCGACCGTCGCCCGCGCGGTGGCTCCGAAGTCGGCACGCAGTGCCGGGTCGGCTGCCAGGGCCCGCACGGCATCCCGTACGGCGTCCGCGTCGCGCGGCGGCACCAGGAACCCGGTGCGGCCGTGGTCGACCAGGTCGAGGGGACCGCCGGCGGCCGGTGCGACCACCGGCACGCCACTGGCCATGGCCTCCTGGACGGTCTGGCAGAAGGTCTCGAAGGGGCCGGTGTGCACGAAGAGGTCCAGCGAGGCGAAGATCCGGGCGAGTTCGTCGCCGGTGCGGCGCCCCAGGAAGACCGCGCCGGGCAGGGCCTCGGTCAGCGGCTCCTGGCTGGGCCCGTCGCCCACCACCACGACCCGCACGCCCTCCAGGCCGCAGACACCGGCCAGGAGTTCGACCTGCTTCTCGGGGGCGAGCCGGCCGACGTAGCCGACGATCAGCTCGCCGTTCGGGGCGAGTTCGCGCCGCAGCGCGTCGTCACGGTGGTCGGGACGGAAACGGACGGTGTCCACACCACGCGCCCACAGCTTGACCCGGGGCACACCGTGCGTCTCCAGGTCGTGCATCGCCGCGCTGGAGGGGGCGAGGGTGCGGTCGGCGGCGGAGTGGACGGAGCGGATGCGCCGCCAGGCGGCCGCCTCGCCGGCGCCCACGTATGTGCGGGCGTAGCCGGCCAGATCGGTCTGGTAGACGGCCACGGCGGGGATGCCGAGCCGGGCGGCGGCCGCCATGCCGCGGACGCCGAGGATGAAGGGGCTGGCCAGGTGCACGACATCGGCGCGGTGCTCGATGAGCGCCGCGGCGAGGCGCCTGCTGGGCAGGGCGACGCGGACCTGGGGGTAGCCCGGGAGCGGAAGGGAGGGGACATGGACGACGGGGCACGGCGCCGAGGCGTCGGGCTTGTTCCCGGGAGCGGGGGCCGGGGCGACGACGAGGGGAGCGTGACCGCGATCGACGAGGTGCCGGGCGGTCTGGAGCGCGCAGTGGGCCACGCCGTTCACATCGGGGGGAAAGGATTCGGTCACGATGACGACACGCATACCGGTGTTCTCGCCGCACTGGACGTGGCCGCGTCAAAGTGGATCTTTCCGGACGACAAACGTCCCATGAGCGTTGCGCTGCACACCCGAGCAGGTCAGACCGCGTCCATGCCCTCCTGACCCGCGAGTCACCTCGTGTTCATGAGACCGGCCCGTCGGGCGTGATCCGACTCCGTACGGCTGTCTGGACCTCGTCCTCCTCTGCCGGATCCGCGGCAAGCCGACGCAGTTGCTCGACGACCCGGGCGTCGCCGGTCTCGGCGTGCCGGGCGGCGATTTCGCGGGTGGTCTCCTCGCAGTCCCACAGGCATTCGACGGCGAAGCCCGCGGCGAACGAGGGGTCAGTGGCGGCCAGGGCGCGAGCGGCGCGGCCGCGTAGATGCGATGAGGCCGTCTCGCGATAAACATGGCGCAGAACAGGCGCCGCACAGATGATGCCGAGGCGTCCGGCGCCCTCGACGAGGGTCCACAGGGTCGGCGCGTCGGGGCCCTCGCCGCGTACGGCCTCGCGGAGCGCGCCGAGGACGAGGTCGCTGTCCTGGGTGCCGCCGCGGCAGGCGAGCATGCGTCCGGCGGCGGCGCCGAGGGCGTCGGGCCGGTGGGCCCAGCCGCGGGCCCGGTCGACGGCGGCGATACTGCGCATCCGCTCGAAGGCGTCGACGGCGGCTTCCACGACGGGTGTGGTGCCGTCGGTCACCGCGGCTTCGATCAGGTCGAGGGCGTCGGGGTCGTTGCTGTCGGCCAAGTACCGCAAGGCGGTACACCGGGCGCCTTCGCTGCCTTCCCTGGCGGCGCGGACGATCTCCGGCCGGTCCTCGGGACCCGCGACGGCGGCGAGGCAGCGGGCGGCCGGGACATGGAGGGCGGCACCGCGTTCGACACCCTGCTGGGCCCACTCGAACACCGCCTGCACGCTCCACCCCGGACGGGGCCCGCTCGGTCGCATCTGGCGTTGCCAGCGGTCGAAGCAGCCGGCCTCCTGGGCGGCACGTACGCGGGTGGCGACGGATTCGCGCGGATCCTCGGCCCACAGCCGCCATGGCCGGGGCTCGAAGGCGTCCCGCACGGCCACGGCCAGCTCGGCCTCGCCCTCCGCGTCGGTGGCGAAACGGGCCAGCACGGGGGCGGCGAGGGCGCGCAGGCCCGCGTCGTCGTCCCGCAGGGCGAGTTCGTCGAGGGCCCAGGCCCAGTTGGAGCCGATGGCGGCGTACCTGCGCAGCAGTGCGAGGGCGTCCCGCCTGCCGTACGAGGCGAGGTGCCCGAGGACCGCGAGCGCGAGGCCGGTGCGGGACTCGTCGGAGTCGAGCACGTCCTCGGGGTCGAAGAGATGGGCCTCGATGGCGTCCAGCTCTCCGTCGAGGTCGAGGTAGAGCCGGGCGTAGTAGAGGGAGCGGTTCTCCACCTGCCAGTCGTGGCGGGGGTCGCGGAGCACACAGTGGTTCAGTGCCGCGAGCGCCTCGGCACGCGGGGCGGTGAGCGCGTGCAGCGTGCCGTCGCCGCGGCCCCGCTGAAGCAGGCCGAGCAGCGTACCGCTGGGCGCTATGACCGGATCGAACATGGGAAACAGCCTCACATCAAGCGTCGACGCAACCGGGGAACACGCACTACCTGGCCGCGTGACACAACGTCGGGGCGCCCGCCGTCTTCTGCTTGCTGCTGACCATTTCTCTCTGCCTCTCGTCAGTGGCCCGTGCGGACCGCATCACGGTCCGCGCGGTGCGGCAACACCTGCCCAGCCATCGCGTCCGTGAATCACGACGTCATGATGACTCGCGGGTTTCTCCTGCCGCGACCGTATTTCCGGCGGCCCTTTACCGCCTCCCCCGTTTTTTGTGTCGTACCTGGTCAGGACGTTCGGATCACTGTGCGCCGAACAATTCCAGGAGTTCCTTCTTGCCGAACATACGCGCTGTGTCAATGGCCGACGGAGTACCCGCGGTGGGGTCTGCGCCGCCTTCGAGAAGAGCCTTGATCACTTCTTGCTCGCCCTTGAACACCGCCCCGGCTAGCGGGGTTTGACCCCGGTCGTTCACCCGGTCCGCCTCGGCGCCCCGGGCGAGCAGTGCACGCACCGCGTCGGCGTGACCGTGGTACGCGGCGAGCATCACCAGACAGTCCCCGCGGTCATTGGTGAGGTTGGCCGGAACGCCCGCGTCGACGTACGCCACGAGCGCCTCGGTCCGGCCCTGGCGCGCCAGATCGAAGATCTTGGTCGCCAGCTCCACGACCTCGGGGTCGGGGGCTTCTGTCATCGGACGGACCGCCTCTCCTGTGAACTTCGGGACTGGGGGAGCGTACGGCAGCGAGCGGTTGCCGCCGTACGGGTGAATCGCCAGGGTACTGGCTTCCGCGGCACATGACCCGATGTGCCCGAGGTAAAGATCACCGCGAAGGCCGCCGAACGCAAGAGTGCCCGTCATCGGGCGCAATGCTCCCGGTCATCCGAGGCCATAAGTGCTGCTCCACCGGGTCGGACCGTTCCACCAAGAGAGGGAAAACGGGCGAAAACCACTCAGTTGCACCTTTTGTCGTATGGATACATGCTGTGATCCTGGAAGAACTCATGGTGACTGTCCCCCCTCGACACCAGGAGACCTCAAATGATTCTCTCCATGTCAGGCGTCGTCCTGCTCGGCATCATCGTCTTTCTCTTCTTCCGGAAGGACGGCCTCAAGGCATCGCACGCCTGTGTCTCATCGCTGTTCGGCTTCTACCTCGCCAGCACGGCCATCGCCCCGAGCATCAAGGCAGGCGGCGAGAGCCTGGCGAGCCTGCTCGGCGGCATCAAGTTCTGACGCCGCCCCTCCCGCCCGTACGCACCAACAGGAGACAGCAGTGGCCCGGCGCCCCCTCCCCCGCATCCTGAGCAACGGCAGCGCACAGATCGCCCGGAGCCGGGAGCTGGCCCGGACGGCGGCCGACAGTGCCACCGACGTCCTCCATCCGCTGATCACCGTCACCCGCGGACTGCGCCGGCTGGCCACGGCCGGGCGGCGCAAGTGGGCGGACACGCCCAAGGACAAGCGGGGGCCGCTGCTGTTCCTGGTGGCCTCGGTCGTCCTGGTCGTGGCGCTGGTGCCGTACGGACCGCTGCTCGCCGTCATCACGCTGATGGCGGCGGCAGCCTGGCAGGGCCGGCAGTCGGCCGAACCCGAGGCCGCGGGACCCGACGAGTCCCAGGTGCAGCGGTTGCAGTCGCTCTACGAGGCGCTGGTGCCCTACTTCTCGCACCCCGACGACCCGGCACCGCAGTACACCCACGGCGGAGAGTGGGAGAAGTCCTTCTCCGCCACCGAGTTCGACGACGCGGGCCGGGTGTCCCGCCTCGTCATCGGCTACCCGGCGTACTTCCCGGACGGGGAGGCCGAGGCCCGCGCACGCATCGAGCATCTGCTCGCCGCGAAGGCCGGACGCGGCCGTGAGTACCACTTCGCCTGGGACGAGGAGGGCAACCAGCTGGCGGTCACCGTGCTCGCTCCCCTGCCCACCGACATCGCCGCCCAGCACTTCGTCACCGCGCCGGGCGAAACCGTGCTCGGCTTCACCGACCCCTCCGAGGTCCAGCGCACGCTTCCCCTCGACTACGGCGAGGAACAGCGCGACGTCCCGCCCGTCGTCTGGCGCACCGGCATCCGCTCCACCGAGCCGCATCTGCTGGTCATCGGCCAGCCCGGCAGCGGCACCTCGACGCTCCTGCGCTGCGTCGCCCTGCAGGCGCTGCAGCACGGCGATGTACTGATCGTCGAGGGCGGCAGCACCGGCGAGTACGCCTGCCTCACCGGCCGGAACGGGGTCCTGGCGGTCGAGTGCGGACTGACCGGGGCACTGGCCAGCCTGGAGTGGGCCGCGCACGAGACGGAGCGGCGGCTCATCGCGGCGAACCGGGCCCGCCAGGCGGGGCAGCCGACACCGGACGACGCCAAGCGGCCGCTGTGGATCCTCCTGGACCGCCCCAGTGTCTTCACCCATCTCGCCGCCGCGGACGGCCGCAAGGACCCGCAGGCCCTGCTCCAGGTTCCGCTGCGGCACGGCCGTGCGGCCCATGTGACCGTGGTCGTCGCCGAGCACTTCGACAGCGCGGACGCGCTGAGCGAGCCGGTGCGGCAGCACACGCGCGCGCGGGTGGTGCTCGGCCCGGCGGCGCCGGAGCAGCTGGAAGCGGTGCTCGGGGCGCCGCCGCACACGACCCCGCTCACCCATGTCCCGCCGGGACGCGGCTACGCCCGTCTGGGCAACGGGCCCGTCCACCGGCTTCAGGTCCCCTCCACCCCCGACCCGTACGACGACGCCGCGAGCGACGCCGACCGGCAGGCGGTGCTGGCGCTGCTGCCCGCAAGGACGACGCCGGTGGACGCCGAGCCCACGCAGCCGGTGGACACCGGGGCCGAGCCGGTGCCGGTGGAGGCCGTGGCCGCCGAGCAGGCCTGACCGCACGGACCCCTACGCGACGAACGTCCGCGGTGGCTCGGTACCGCCGGTCGCCCCGGCCTCGACCAGCCGGGCCGCCGCGGCAAGGCGCGCCGCCGCCTCCTCGGCCAACGCTCCCCCCACGGTGAACGGCAGGCGCACATACCCCTCGAAGGCGCCGTCGACCCCGAAGCGGGGGCCGGACGGGACACGGACCCCGACCCGTTCCCCGGCCTCAGCGAGCCGCGAGCCCGACAGGCCGCCCGCGCGCACCCACAGCGTCAGACCGCCCTTGGGCACCTCGAACTCCCAGCCGGGCAGTTCCCGCCGTACCGCCGCCACCAGCGCGTCCCTGTTCTCACGGGCCTGACCGCGCCGCAGGTCGACCGCCTGCTCCCAACCGCCCGTGCTGAACAGCCAGTTCACGG
Source organism: Streptomyces herbicida (assembly GCF_032656585.1). Classification (NCBI taxonomy): domain Bacteria; kingdom Bacillati; phylum Actinomycetota; class Actinomycetes; order Kitasatosporales; family Streptomycetaceae; genus Streptomyces; species Streptomyces herbicida. The sequence continues at coordinate 91,848 of NZ_JAUYWJ010000026.1, read as the reverse complement.
CCAGCTGCTCCAGTACAGGGGTACCCAGGTCGGCGTAGGCGCGCGCGGCGACCAGGCTGCGGATCACGTCCGGTGCCGCACGCACCCAGCCGATCCGCATGCCCGCCCAGAAGGCCTTGCTCGCCGAGCCGACCGTGATCACCGTGGAGCCGGCCGGGTCGAAGCTGCACACCGGGCGCGGCCTCGGTCCGCTCGCGAACTCCTCGTCCAGCCACAGCTCGCTCATCGTCTCGTCGGCGACGAGCACCGTGCCCGCCGAGCGGGCCGCGTCCACCAGCCGGCGCCGCTGGTCCTCGTCCGCCAGCGCTCCGGTGGGGTTGTGGAAGTCGGCGACGACATAGGCGATCCGGGGCGCGGCGTCCCGCAGCACCTGCCGCCAGCGGTCCATGTCCCAGCCGGACAGCCCCTCGGCCATCGCGACCGGCACCAGTCGGGCCCCCGCCTCCCTCATCAGCTGGAGGATGTTGGCGTAGGAAGGGGACTCGACGGCGATGCGCTCGCCGCGGCCCGCGAAGAGATGGCAGATCGCGTCGATGGCGCCCATCGCTCCGGTCGTCACCATGATCTGCTCGGGCATGGTGGAGATCCCGCGCGCGGTGTAGCGCTCGGCGATCATCGCCCGGAGGGCCGGCAGTCCGGCCGGGTAGTCGCCATGGGTGTGGGCGTACGGCGGCAGCTCCTCCAGCGCGCCCTGCACGGCCCGGGTGAGCCATGGCTCAGGGGCGGGCAGCGCGGCGCAGCCGAGATCGATGACGGAGCCCAGCGCCTCGGGCGGCAGCGGCTCGAGGCCCCGCGCGGGCAGCGGGTTCCCGGCGGGTACGGCCGTCCAGCTGCCGGCACCGCGCCGTGACTCCAGGAAGCCCTCGGTGCGCAGCGCCTCGTAGGCCGCCGCGACCGTGGTGCGGCTCACGGAGAGAGCGAGCGCCAGCTCCCGCTCGGCGGGCAGCCGGGCGGCCACCGGCACCCGGCCCTCCAGCACGAGCAGCCGGATGCCGTCGGCGAGCGCGCGGTACGCGGGCGGGCGGCGGGTGCCCGGGCCCGCGGGGCGCTCCTGCTGGGAGTTGAGCAGCCGGCCGAGCTGCGCGGCACCTACCGCCGAGGTCCACTGCGCCATGAAGATCAGTCCACCTTCCCCGAATTGGCCATGGATGCCGTTCCTTCGCAAGCCACAGGGTGTCATGCGTCAGGCCACTACCACCACACCAGGGGGCATGTCTTGTCCACGCAGGGCCGTCTCGGGCGACGGTTGATCCAGCTGTACGCGGGGCTCGCACTGTACGGCGCGAGTTCCGCCCTTCTCGTCGAGGCGGGCCTGGGCCTGGAGCCCTGGAACGTGCTGCACCAGGGGCTCGCCGAGCTCACAGGGCTGACCATCGGCGTCGTGTCGATCGTCGTGGGCGCGGCGGTGCTGCTCCTGTGGATCCCGCTGCGCCAGCGCCCGGGGATCGGCACCGTCTCCAATGTCTTCGTGGTGGGCATCGCCATGGACGGCACGCTCGCCCTGCTCCCCGCGGCGCACTCCCTGGCCGTGCGGATCGCCCTGCTGCTCGCCGGAGTCGTGCTCAACGGCGCGGCGACCGGCCTCTACATCTCGGCCGGCCTCGGCCCGGGCCCGCGCGACGGTCTGATGACGGGGCTGCACCGCAGTACGGGCCGTTCCCTCCGGCTGATACGGACCGGCATCGAGATGGCGGTCGTGGTCACCGGCTTCGCGCTCGGCGGGAACGTCAACGTCGGCACCCTGCTGTACGCGCTGTCCATCGGCCCGCTGGCCCAGCTGTTCCTGCGGGTCCTCGTGGTCCCGTCGGCATCGGAAGGCAGCACCGTCGTTGCCAGCGGTACACCCGAAAGGGTGATACTGCGTCCGTGACCACGCTGATACGCCACCCGTACCTCGACCATCCCGGCCCCATTCCCTTCGCCCACCGGGGCGGGGCCGCCGACGGCCTGGAGAACACCGTGGCGCAGTTCCGGCGCGCGGTCGAACTCGGCTACCGGTACATCGAGACCGATGTGCACGCCACCGCCGACGGCAAGCTGGTCGCCTTCCACGACGACACCCTCGACCGGGTCACCGACGGGGCGGGCCGGATCGGCGACCTCCCCTGGGAGGACATACGGCACGCGCGCGTGGCGGGGAGCGAGCCGGTGCCGCTCTTCGAGGAGCTCCTGGAGACCTTCCCGGACGTGCGCTGGAACGTGGACGCCAAGGCGGAGCCGGCCCTGCGGCCCCTGCTGGAGCTGATCGAGCGCACCAACGCCTGGGACCGGGTGTGCGTGGGCTCCTTCTCCGAGGCGCGCGTGCTGCGCGCCCAGCGGCTGGCCGGGCCGCGCCTCGCCACGTCGTTCGGCGTGCGCGGGGTGCTCAGTCTGCGGCTGCGCTCCTGGGGGCTGCCGGCCGCGGTGCGCCGGTCGGCGGTTGCCGCACAGGTGCCCGAGTCGCAGTCGGGCGTGCCGGTGGTCGACCACCGCTTCGTACGGGCCGCCCATGCGCTCGGACTGCAGGTCCACGTGTGGACGATCAACGAACCCGAGCGGATGCACCGGCTGCTCGACCTGGGAGTCGATGGCATCATGACCGATCACATCGACACGTTGCGCAAGGTCATGGAGGACCGGGGCGTCTGGGTCTGAGCGCCCCGGGGCACGGCACGAGCCTTCGCACGGCACTTCTGCGGGGAAGCGAGGGCACGGGTGAGCACCGAGACCGTGCGGGTGGGGACGGCCGACGAGGCCGGCGAACGGCGGCGCGAGCAGCGCGGCTGGTATTTCTACGACTGGGCGTGCTCCGTCTACTCGACGAGCGTGCTGACCGTGTTCCTCGGCCCCTACCTCACATCGGTGGCCGAGTCGGCGGCGGACGCGGACGGCTTCGTGCATCCGCTGGGCATCCCGGTCCGGGCGGGTTCCTTCTTCGCCTACACGGTGTCCCTGTCGGTGATCCTGGCGGTCGTGGTGATGCCCCTGGTGGGCAGCGCGGCGGACCGCAGCGGCCGTAAGAAGCCGCTGCTCGCGGCGGCCGCGTACACCGGCGCCGCGGCGACGACCGGCATGTTCTTCCTCGGCGGCGACCGGTATGTGCTGGGCGGGCTGCTGCTGATCGTCGCGAACGCGGCGCAGTCCGTGGCGATGATGCTCTACAACGCCTATCTGCCGCAGATCGCCCCGCCCGAGGAACGCGACGCGGTCTCCTCGCGGGGCTGGGCCTTCGGATACGCGGCGGGCTCACTCGTCCTGGTCGCCAACCTCGTCCTGTACATGGCGCACGACAGCTTCGGCGTCTCCGAGACGACGGCGGTCCGCATCTGTCTGGCCGCGGCCGGTCTGTGGTGGGGCGCCTTCACGCTCATACCGCTGCGACGGCTGCGCGACCGCCGGTCGACGGCGGCGGGGACGGGAGCGCGAGCGGGGGCGGGAGCCACCTCCGCCGGGCTGCGGCAGCTCGTCGCGACCGTCCGTGACATGCGCCGGCATCCGCTGACGCTCGCCTTCCTGCTGGCGTACCTCGTCTACAACGACGGCATCCAGACGGTGATCTCCCAGGCGTCGGTCTACGGCTCCGAGGAACTGGGGCTCGGACAGTCGACGCTCATCGGGGCCGTGCTCCTGGTGCAGGTGCTCGCGGTGGCGGGCGCGCTGGGAATGGGACGGCTGGCCCGGACCTACGGCGCGAAGCGCACGATCCTCGGTTCGCTGGTCGCCTGGACGGTCACGCTGGGGGCCGGATACTTCCTGCCCGCCGGGGCCCCGGCCTGGTTCTTCGTGCTGGCGTCCGGGATCGGGCTGGTGCTGGGCGGCAGCCAGGCGCTGTCCCGGTCGCTCTTCTCCCATCTGGTCCCGCCCGGCAAGGAAGCCGAGTACTTCTCCGCTTACGAGATGAGCGATCGGGGCATGAGCTGGCTGGGCCCGCTTCTGTTCGGGCTCACGTATCAGCTGACCGGCAGCTATCGCTCCGCGATCATCTCGCTGGTGGCCTTCTTCGTCATCGGGTTCGCGCTGCTCGCGCGGGTTCCGGTACGGCGGGCGATCGAGGGCGCGGGCAACCCGGTTCCGGAAAAGATCTAGGTCTGATTTAGCACTCAACACGAAAGGGCGGTAGTGTACGCGTTTGGCCTGCCAGGCGTACCGTTACTGCGCGTCAAAGGTGCCGAAACGCTGGGTGACATCTGCTAGCAGATGTGACAAACCGGGCGCCGGTGGGTACAACAAGGGGCGGCTACGACGGCGACGCATGACCCGGAACGGGACACGGAACGGGAATCTTTACCGCCGACCGGACGTTGACCGGATGACGACGACAGCGACACCTGTCCTGTGGGCGACAAGCCCGGGAGGCACGATTCATGAGTGAGCGAGCTCTTCGCGGTACGCGCCTCGTGGTGACCAGCTACGAGACGGACCGCGGCATCGACCTGGCCCCGCGCCAGGCCGTGGAGTACGCATGCGAGAAGGGGCACCGCTTCGAGATGCCCTTCTCGGTCGAGGCGGAGATCCCGCCGGAGTGGGAGTGCAAGGTCTGTGGTGCCCAGGCACTCCTTGTGGACGGCGACGGCCCTGAGGAGAAGAAGGCCAAGCCCGCGCGTACGCATTGGGACATGCTGATGGAGCGGCGGACCCGCGAGGAACTCGAAGAGGTCCTCGAGGAGCGCCTTGCAGTGCTCCGCTCCGGGGCGATGAACATCGCGGTTCACCCCCGGGACAGCCGCAAGTCCGCGTAATCCCTGCGGGGCTGGGCCGCGACAACAGCGCACGTGAACAACCGCGGGCGCCGTACGTGAAGTCGACGTACGGCGCCCGCGGTTTCGTTCTTCCCTGCGGCTGTCTTCCCTGCAGCTGTGCGACGGGTGACCGTCTCCGGGGGCGGTGCCCCCCAGACCCCCGCTTCGGCCCGAAAGGCCTCGTCCTCAAAAGCCGGACGGCAAACGCCGGACGGGCGGAAAGATGCCACCCCGGGCCGAGAGGTGATGCCCTCGCCGAGCGGTTCAGCTCGTCAGCGGCGGGCGCTGCTCCCACGCGGTGTCGCCCGGCTCGTCCCGGTCGTTCCTGATGACCTCGCCCTGGACGATCTTGCCGTCGGGGCGGTGGATGCGGACCTGCTGGAAGGCGTCGCCCAGCGAGCCGGGGCCCGCCTGGCGGAGTTTGCGGTCGAAGGCGCGCTCCGCGTAGCGGCTCAGCGTCTTCTGCACCGGCGGGATCAGAAGCAGCAGGCCGACCGCGTCGGAGATCAGGCCGGGGATGATCAGCAGCAGGCCGCCGAGCATCATGAAGCCGTTGCCGCCGCCGCGCTCCGGGGAGCCGCCGCGCTGCAGCGCCTCGTTGAGGCTCTGGAAGGCGCGTCGACCGGCCCGCTTGATGACCACGGAGCCGGCGACGAAGCCCGCGAGCAGCAGCAGGAACACCGTGAAGCCGCTCGCCGCGTCCGCGACCAGGGTCAGCAGCCAGATCTCCAGCACCAGCCACACGGCCACACCCAGCGGCAGGAACCTGCGCAGCCGCGAGCGCCGGGGCCGGGTCGAGGGCGGAGAGGTCGGAGCACCAGTCGTCATGCTCCCAGTGTGCCTGGGCCCGGCTCAGTGCGGGATAAGGAGGCGATCACCGGGGCCCGTGAGGTCCCGGGGACCGGGCTATGCCTGCCTGCCCTTGCCCGTGATCCTGCCGACCCGCTCCCCCACGCCCCACGCCGTGACCCGCCACAGGGCCTCGACGACGATGTCGCGGCTCATCTTGGAGTCGCCGAGTTCCCGCTCCACGAACGTGATCGGCACCTCGACGACGTGATAGCCGGCCCTGACCGCGCGCCGGGCCAGGTCGACCTGGAAGCAGTACCCCTGCGAGGCGACCTTGTCGAGCCCGAGGCCCTCGAGGGTCTCGCGGCGGAAGGCGCGGTAGCCGCCGGTCACGTCCCGGATCGGCACGTCGAGCATGATGCGCGAGTAGGTGCTGCCGCCGCGCGAGAGGAACTCGCGGGACTTCGGCCAGTTCACGACCCGGCCGCCGGGCACCCAGCGCGAGCCGAGCACGAGGTCGGCACCCTTGAGGGCGGTGAGCAGACGCGGCAGTTCCTCGGGCTGGTGGGAGCCGTCGGCGTCCATCTCGACGAGCACGCCGTAGCCGTTGTCCAGGCCCCAGCGGAAGCCCGCGAGGTAGGCGGCGCCGAGGCCCTCCTTGCCCTTGCGGTGCAGCACCTGGACGTGGTCGTCCTCGGCGGCCAGCTCGTCGGCGAGCTTGCCGGTGCCGTCGGGGCTGTTGTCGTCCGCCACGAGAACGTGCGCCTCGGGGACGGCCTTGCGCACCCGGCCGACGATGGACTTGATGTTCTCCGCCTCGTTGTAGGTCGGGATGATCACCAAGGCCGTGCCGAGCGGGCTGAACTGCCTCCCCTGGGCCTGTGCCGCGAGGGTCCCGTCGCCGTCGTTCACTGCTGCCCCTTCATGTCGTACGCAGGGGTCCCACCATAGTGGCCGCGGCCTGCGCCGACGTGACAGCTCGTTCGTATGGTGGTGTCGATTCCACAAGAGCGGGGTAAGAAGGCTCTTTTCGGCTACTGTGCGCGCTGCGGATGGGGGCCCGGCACCCTTCGGGCCGACCTGGGACCCGCTGGCTGCGGGTCGACCTGAAGCCGTTGTCTACTGAGCGTCCGGGCCCCACCCGGGTCACACCTCCCCGACCGGCCGGAACGTTCCCTCGTCGGCGCGGGCGCTGAGCCTGGCTCCCAGTGACGATGCCCCGGTGCGGCACACCGTCCCTGACTCAGCGGCGCTGCGACGAGTGCGCGGAGGCTCTCCGGTCGGGCGTCCGGTGGTGGACTCGGCCGAACCTACCGGCCCCCTGCGGCTGGCTGTCAACACTCGCTTGACCTGCGAAAACACCCCCGAGCACCCGGTCGGTGCGGAGGATGCGCAGGTCGCGCGACGGGGCGGCGGCGGCCGATCCCGACCGCGCCACCCCGGGAGATCACTCGCCCGGCCGTACAAACACGGTCCGGCCGCCCACCACGGTGCGCAGACAGACCGGGAGGTCGTTGCCCGGGGTCAGATCGGGCAGACCAGGTGTACCCGAACGGGGGTCGGTCGACCAGCGGGCGACACGGTCGTCGGGGGCCTGGACGACAAGCTCGTCGGTGCGCCACACGGCATAGTCGGCGGGCGCTCCGGGCACCAGGACGCCCGCGTCGTCGCGGCCGATGGCCCGCCACCCGCCGCGCGTGTGCGCGGTGAAGGCGGCGCGGACGGAGACGCGGTGCTCGGACGTCCGGTGGAAGGCGGCCGCGCGAACCGTGCCCCACGGGTCGAGGGGCGTGACCGGGCTGTCGGAGCCGAAGGCGAGCGGGACACCGGCCCGCAGCAGGGCCGCGAAGGGGTTCAGCAGCCGGGCCCGCTCCGCGCCCAGGCGCTGGGCGTACATGCCGTCCTCGCCGCCCCACAGCGCGTCGAAGGCGGGCTGGACGGAAGCCGTCAGACCGAGCTCGGCGAAGGCTGCGACGGTCTCGGGGGTGAGCATCTCGGCGTGCTCGACACGGTGGCGGGCGGCGCGGACGCGGGCCGTGCCGAGCTTCTCGGCGGCGGTGCGCACGCCCTCGACCACGGTCGTCACGGCGGCGTCGCCGATCGCGTGGAAGCCCGCCTGGAGGCCCGCCTCGGTGCAGGCCACGACATGCGCGGCGACGGCGTCCACGTCGAGGTAGGCGGTGCCGGTGTGGCCGGCGTCGGCGTACGGCTGGTGCAGGCAGGCGGTGTGCGAGCCGAGGGCGCCGTCGACGAACAGGTCGCCGGCGGCGCCGAGCGCGCCCAGTTCCCGTGCCCTGGCGACGCCCTCGTCGCCCTGCTCGGCCCAGTAGCCGACGACCCTGGGGCCGGGCACCTCGGCGGCGAGCCGCAGCAGGCTCGTGAAGTCGTCCTCGGACGAGATCCGGGGCCCGCCGCACTCGTGGACGGACCCGACGCCCAGGGAGGCGGCGTGCGCGAGGGCGGCCCGCTGGGCCTCGGCGCGCTGCGCGGGTGCGACCGCACCGAGCGCGGCGGCGCGTACGGCGTGGTGGTCGTCGCTGGTGAGCGGGGCGTCCTCGCGGGAGACGGTGCCGGGGACCAGGTCCAGCAGGGCCGTCGTGACGACCGCCGAGTGGACGTCGATCCGGGAGAGGTAGAGCGGGCGTCCGCCGGTGGCCCGGTCGAGCTCGGCGCGCATGGGCGGGCGGCCCCCGGGCCAGCGGGCGGCGTCCCAGCCGTGACCGAGAAGGACACGGTCGTCGGGGCGGGCGGCGGCGAAGTCCCCTACGAGGGCCAGGGCCGCCTCGAGGGACGGCGCCCCGGAGAGATCGAGGCCGGTCAGGGCGAGGCCGGTGGACGTGGTGTGGACGTGGGCGTCGCTGAAGGCCGGGGTGACGAGGGCGCCGTCCAGGTCGACCACCTCGTCGACACCGTCCGCGAAGGCATCGGCCGCCCCCTCGGAACCGACCCACGCCACCTGGCCGCGCTCCACGACCATGGCGGTGGCGAAGGGGTCTGCGGGACTGTGGACCTCCCCGCGGCGCAGCAGAACGGTCTTCGGGTCGGCGGGGCGCTCACTCATGCCGAACAGTGTCTCGCGTGAGACGGCGCACACCGCACTTGGGGCACGCCGCCGGCGAAACTCGGCGCGCGTCGCCGGCGAAGCGACCGGCACCCCCTCCGCCGGCCCGCCGCGGCCTCTCAGACCTTCGGCGGCCGTGCCTCGTACGGCGTCGAGAGCACCACCGTCGTACGCGTCGACACGCCCGCCAGCGACCGAAGTCGGGCGAGCAGTTCCTCGAGTTCGTGCGGGGTGGCCACGCGGACCTTGAGGATGTAGTTCTCGTCGCCCGCGACGCTGTGACAGGCCTCGATCTCGGGGACGTCGGCGAGGCGGTCCGCGATGTCGTCGGGGGCGCTGGGGTCGAACGGTTTCACCGAGATGAACGCGGTCATGGGCAGCCCGACCGCTTCGGGGTCGACGACCGCTGCGTAGCCGCGGATGACCCCCCGCTGTTCCAGTCGGCGCACCCGCTGGTGCACGGCCGACGTGGACAGCCCTGTGGCCTTGCCCAGGTCTGTGTAGCTCATCCGCCCGTCCTTGACGAGCAGCTGCACGATCTGACGGTCCAGCTCCTCCATGACGCAAGAACCTACAGTGCGCCTGACCTCCTCGGATACCCGAGCAGCCCAGGTCATGACCGGTTCGTGATGTCCTGCGGTGCAGGCTGTGAGCCGTCTGAGGGACAAACCCGCCGCACCGGGCACCTGCAATCGGCATGTGACGAACGCCACAGCGCTCGAGCGCGCTCCGTGATGCACTCGCGATTACCGCCCAGATGGGACGGGAAGTGCTTGCTGTGGTCGTGGCCGCAGTGCCTTCACGGCCCAGCCCGAGGGGGAGAATCCCATGCAGAATCCCAAGCGCCCTGGTCGTACCGCGCCCAAGCGCCCGCAGTTGGTCGTCGAGCCCGAGCCGGAGGGCGTCGAACCCGACGCCTTCGACACGGAGGACGTCGACGACTACGACACCTTCGAGATGTACCGGGTGATCTGCCCGGACTGCGCGCAGCCCATCGCCCTGCTGGCGGACGAGGACGTCCTGCCGGAGCACGCGCTGTGCGCCTCGCCGTGGAACCCGTTCGGGCTGACGGTCTGTGCCGGCACGGGCCGCGCGGCGGCCGAAGCCCGCCCCACGGACGAGTCCCTCGGGCAGCAGGAGCAGGGCACTGCCGTCCTGTTGACGCTTCCCCAGGGTCTGAACTGGCGGACGCAGCCCTTCTCGCACGTCGGCGGCCCGGGCTCGCGCCCGATGCATGTACCGGCGATGCGCCGCCAGGCCGCCGCCTGAGCCGACCGGCCTCGCTCAGTCCCAGTAGCTGCCCTGCACCATGGCACGCAGACTGCCGTGGTGCAGGATCAGTGTGTCCGGGTCCGCCGGGACGGCGACTTCACCGAAGTACACCTGCCGGTAGGCGACCCGCAGCATGACGATCGCGTGCCGCAGGGCGGCGTACAGGGTGTAGAAGTCCATGTCCCGCGGGGTGTGGCCGGTCAGCCGCGCGTACCGTTCCTCCACCCGCTCGCGGCGCAGGAAGCCGGGCAGTCCGCGCTGACCGGAGGCGACCGTGAGGTCGTGGAAGAAGCGGTGCAGATAGATGGTCCAGCCGAGGTCCACCTCGCGCGGGGCGAGTGCCGCCATCTCCCAGTCGAGGACGGCCACGGGGTCGAAGCCCTCGTAGACGACGTTCCCGATGCGTGCGTCACCCCAGTTGAGCACGGGTTCACCGGTCTCGCGCGGCCACAGTTCGGCCAGCCGGTCGAAGGCGGCCTCGATGAGCGGTGAACGGGACAGACCGCCAACGACCCATTCGTAGTAGGCGCGTTGGGACGCGACGTGGTTGCGGAGCGCGTCGCCGTCGCCGGGCAGGGCGAGGAACGCGGCTTCCGCAGCCGGGACCTGGTCGTGCAGTTCGGCCAGGAGCGCGACGGAGGCCGCCTCCAGGCGCTCGCGCTCGGCGTCGGTCGCCGCGTGCAGCCAACTGCCCTCGTATGTATAGGGCATGACGTCGGGCGGCACGCGCCCGTCGACCCGCTCCATGACGAAGAACGGCGCGCCGAGCGGTCCGGGGTCCTCCTCCAGCCAGAGCGCCTTCGGCACGGGGAGGTCCGAGCGGGCGGCCACCAGGCGCATCGTGCGGTACTGGCGGACCATGTCGTACTCGGGAAACACCGTGTATGCCGCCGGGTCCGCCGCGAGCCTCAACGCACAGGTACGCAAGGGAGGTTCGGGATGTTCGATGTCGAAGAGCAGGGTCTCGCTGGACATGCCGTTGGAGGCCGGGGCGGCGACCCCGACGGCCTTGGCGCCGGGCAGCCGGGTGCCGAGCCAGGAGGTGAGGCGGCGAGTGAGTTCCTCGGGGTCGCGGGTGGTGGTGCGGGGTCGGGGTGCCGTGGCCATCTCCGCCTCCCTCAGGGCGCGACCGAGTCGAAGCCGGTGAAGCCGCTCGGGTCGTGCCGCCCGAACGAGCCGTGTTCGAAGATGCCGTGGCCCACCTGGCCGTCGAGCCTGAAGCGGGCCGCGTGGTCGGTGACTCCGAAGGACGCGAGCCGGTGGGCGGTGGGGTCCGAGAGGTCGTAGGTACGGCGGTCGGTCCAGCCACGGCCGCGCCAGGTGCCGTGCTGCCAGTCGTCGGCGGGTGGATAGCCGGCGCCGATGGCGAGCGGGGACGAGGTCAGGATCTCCGCCTCCAGCTCCAGGGGCCGTCGCGGGTCGCCGAGATGGATGAGCGCGCGTTCCGGATGGCGGGTGCCCGAGCGGTAGCCGATCTCCGCCTGGGGCCAGCCGAGTTGGCGGTCGCGGTGGCCGGGGACGACGAGCGTCGCGTCGTTCAGGGTGCGGTAGCCGTCGGCGTCCTCCTGCACGACGACCATCAAGAAACGGTCCTCGAAGCGGACGGGACACCAGATCCAGTGGAAGCCCTCGGGCGGGTGGTCCTCGGCGAGCCGTCCGCCCTCCTCCCCTGGGATCGGCCGCACTCCCCAGCTGCGGTCGCGGGTGCCGGTCCACTCCGCGGCGGTGACGCGGAACTCCTCGTCCCCCGTTCGAATGATCCCCTCCACGTGGCCCGCCTGGACGAAGCGGCGCCCCTCGAGGGTGAGCCGCCCGCCCCTGCGCTGGAGGTGGTGGGGCTCCCACAGGGCCGGGAAGCCTGCGGTCCAGGTGAGGTCGTACGAGATGGCGTCGTCGCAGGTCAGACGGAACCGCCGCAGGGGCTCCTCGACCTCGATGCGCAGCGGTCCGACGGCGAGCCGCATCCGGTCGTCGCCGAGCGCGTCCGAGGCCCGTACGGCGTGCAGGGTGTCTCCGGTGCGCAGGGTCGCGTACGCGTCGATCATCCCGACGTTCGGGTAGACCCCGAGGCCGAGGACGAGCAGGGCACGTCCCTCGTGGTCGAGGACATGGAAGATGCAGCGGTCGTAGGCGTTCCGGTCCCCGGTCGCCACCTGCTTCATGGACAGCGGGACCTGGTGCACCGGGTATTCGTCGAGCGGTACGGGACGGTCGTCAGCCACCGGCAGGCCCCCTTGAGGAAGTGGACCTGACGGTACGTCAGACGGCCGGGGGTGGCCAGAGGTGCGACCGGACGTCCGTGAACGCACGCACGATTCGGCGCACCGGTGACCTGTCCGGCCACCCCGGCGTTGCCCAGGCATGACCGCCACGTACTCGGCGACCGGGCGCCAGCGCCTGCTCTTCGTGCCGCCGCCTGCAGGATCGGTTCCGCCGCCGCAGCCGCAGGACCCGCCCATCTACCGCGCTCTGATGCGCGCCTGGGCCGACCGGGGACGCACCCTGCCGGGCCGCCACGATCCGGAGTGGATCAAACTGGCGGCCCCCACGGTCATGCAGGGGTACTTCAGCGAACTCGTGGACCGCTGAGGCGCCCCCGCGGCCTGGCCCGACCGGTTCAGCGGCTCTCGGGGCCTGCCAGATGGCGGGCGATGACCATTCGCTGGATCTGGTTCGTGCCCTCGACGATCTGCAGGACCTTGGCCTCGCGCATATAGCGTTCGACGGGGAAGTCGGCGGTGTAGCCGTACCCGCCGAGTATCTGCACGGCGTCCGTCGTCACCTTCATCGCCGTGTCCGTGCAGTGCAGCTTGGCCATCGCCGCCTGCCTGGCGAAGGGCCGGCCCGCGTCGCGCAGCCGCGCCGCCGCCAGGTACAGCGCCCGGCCCGCCTCGATCTGGGTGGCCATGTCGGCGAGCATGAACCGCAGGCCCTGGAAGTCGGAGATCGGGTGCCCGAACTGGCGCCGCTCGGTGGCATAGGCGATCGCCTCGTCCAGCGCCGACTGGGCCAGGCCGATGGCGCAGGCCGCGATGCCGAGCCGGCCGGAGTCGAGCGCGGACAGGGCGATGGCGAAGCCCTGCCCCTCCTCGCCGATGCGCCGGTCGTCGCAGACGCGTACACCGTCGAAGTGGACCTGGGCAGTGGGCGAGCCCTTCATGCCCATCTTCTTCTCGGGCATGGCACCGCTCAGCCCCTCGGCGTCCCCGGGCACCAGGAACGCGGAGATCCCGCGGGAGCCCTCCTCGCCGGTACGGGCCATCACGGTGTAGAAGTCGGCGATGCCGCCGTGGGTGATCCAAGCCTTGGTACCGGTGATCACCCAGTCTCCCCCGCTCTCGGCTCCGCTCGACCGGGAGGGGCCCCCGTCCTCCCGGACCGCCTTGGTCCGCAGGGACGCGGCGTCGGAGCCGGAGGCCGGCTCGGAGAGGCAGTACGCGCCGAGCAGTCCGCCGCCGAGCATCGCGGGCAGGTGCTCGACCTGCTGCTGCTTGGTTCCGTAGGCGGCGAGCGCGTAGCAGGCCAGGGTGTGCACGCTGACGCCGAGGCCGACGGTGAGCCGGGCGGTGGCGAGCTCTTCGAGGACCTGGAGGTAGACCTCGTACGGCTGGTCGCCGCCGCCGTACTCGGAGTCGTACGGCAGGCCGAGCAGGCCGGAGTCCGAAAGGAGGTTGAAGACCTCGCGGGGGAAGCGTCCGGCGTCCTCCTCCTCTGCCGCCCTCGGGGCGATCTCACGCTGCGCGATGTCGCGGACGAGTGAGATCAGATCCCTGGCCTCGTCGGTGGGCAGCTGACGCTCCACCGGCTGCGGGGCGCGGTCGGACATGGCGACGGTCTCCTCCCTGTTCGGGCACATCGGCGACGGGCGCCTGGGGTCCGGCGGCGCCGCCTGGTCTTTCATGGCTCCGGCCGCTGCGCGCGCTTCCGGGTCTCGGAAGCTGCTGACCAGCGGCTCTGCGCTGTGAGTATGCCCGATCAGCGACCTCCAGTCACCAGTTAACGACCGCTTACTTCAAGAAGTCCACCCCAGACTTCCGTGGGCCCGAAATTGGTCCGAACCATTGACCAAGTGGTCTAGTCCTCCTACTCTCTCGAACCAACGCTTTACCGCGTTCATGCCAATCGGCGCGCGTTCCCCTCCCCCCCACGAGGAGACACCCGATGCACCCTCCCCGCACCCGATTCCGGGCGCTCGTGTCCGCCGTGTGCTGTGCCGTCCTCGGCGCCGGACTGCTGGCCGGCGCGGGCACCGCCACCGCCGCGGCCCCCGCAGCCCCGAAGGCCGCAGGCTCGAAAGTCGTCGGCTACTTCACCGAATGGGGCACCTACGACCGCAAGTACTACGTCAAGAACATCGAGACGTCCGGTTCGGCCACCCGGCTGACCCACGTCAACTACGCCTTCGGCAATGTCACTGGCGGCAAGTGCGTGATGGGCGACTCCTACGCGGCGACCGACCGCGCCTACACCGCGGCCGAGTCGGTGGACGGTGTCGCCGACACCTGGGACCAGCCGCTGCGCGGCAACTTCAACCAGCTCCGCAAGCTGAAGAAGAAGCACCCCGGACTCAAGATCCTCTGGTCCTTCGGCGGCTGGACCTGGTCCAGCGGTTTCGGCGAGGCCGCGCGGAACCCCGCCGCGTTCGCCCAGTCCTGCTACGACCTGGTGAAGAACTCCAAATGGGCGGGCGTCTTCGACGGCATCGACATCGACTGGGAGTACCCGAACGCCTGCGGCAACACCTGTGACACCAGCGGCCGGGCCGCCTTCAGGAACGTGATGGCGGCACTGCGCGCCAAGTTCGGCAGCGGCGCGCTGGTCACCGCGGCAATCACCGCCGACGCCACCAGCGGTGGCAAGATCGACGCGGCGGACTACGCGGGGGCTGCGCAGTACGTCAACTGGTACAACCCGATGACGTACGACTACTTCGGCGCCTGGGACCCGACGGGCCCCACGGCCCCGCACTCGCCCCTGAACTCCTACTCCGGCATCCCGAAGGCGAGCTACTACACCTCGGCGACCATCGCGAAGCTGAAGGGCCTGGGCATCCCGGCTTCGAAACTGCTGCTCGGCATCGGCTTCTACGGGCGCGGCTGGACCGGCGTCACCCAGGCGGCACCGGGCGGCTCCGCGACCGGGCCGGCGGCCGGGACGTACGAGCAGGGCATCGACGACTACAAGGTGCTCAGGACCAAGTGCCCGGCGACCGGCACCGCGGGCGGCACCGCATACGCCAAGTGCGGCAACAACTGGTGGAGTTACGACACCCCGTCGACCATCGCGACGAAGATGTCGTACAAGAACCAGCAGGGCTTGGGCGGCACCTTCTTCTGGGAGCTGAGCGGGGACACCGCGAACGGTGAGCTGATCAAGGCGATCGGCTAGGCATTGGCGCACCCATCGGCTCGGGGCGGAGGCGGCGGCCTCCGCCCCGTTGGTGTCAGTCCTCCCGGCGGGCGGGCTGCGGAGCCGGGTAGGACGGGTCCAGCTCCTCGATGGCGCGCAGGGCTCCCCCCAGCGTCTTCACCAGCAGTTCGCGCATGGTGTCGCGGGAGAGTTCGCAGTGGTCCATCCAGTCGAGGGTGGCGCCCTCGACGCTGCACACCCAGGCGAGCAGCCCCATCCGGGCCAGCGGCGCGACGTCACTGCGGCCGTAGGCACCCTCGGCTATGGTGCCGACGATCGCCTCGCGCACACCGTCGCGGATGGCGTGCACCTCGGCGTCGAAACCGACGCCGCCGCTGACGATGGTGCGGAAGGCGGCCTGGTTGTGCTCGGCGTAGCACAGATAGCTGTCGATGGTGCGGTGGACGCGGTCCACGGCCGCCAGTTCGAGACCGCTCGCGGCAAAGGTGACCAGGTCGGCGACGGACTCGTGGATGATCGCCAGGTAGTAGCCGCGCTTGGACTGGAAGTAGTAGTAGATCAGCCCTTTGGCGACATGAGCCTGCCGGGCGATGTCGTCCATGGAGAGCGCGTCGTAGGACGTGTCGGCGAACAACTTCCGCCCGATGGCGATGAGTTCCGCCCGGCGCGCCACGGAGCGCTCGGTTCCGCGCGCCCGGGGGCGGACGACGGCAGGCTGTTGACTAATATTCAATTTCGACCCTGGTCTCAACGGGCGGCGGGACACCCGCAGTATGTCAGGTCGGCATTGCGTCAGCTCACAGCAGCCCGAGCCGGCTGACGAGCATGGCGACGACCGCGACCAGGACCCATCCCAGGATGTGCTCGACGATCTTCGGGCCGTCGTCCTTGGGCCCGCCGGTGCGGACGCGGGTGGCGGTGGCTGAGTGTGCGGTCATGGCGTCTCGCTGAGGTCGGACGTACAGGTGGATTCCCCCCACCGATCTGTCCACCTTGCCACCCTCGACGGCTTTTGCGGCGGAGACGTTGGTCACACGGTCAGCGCACCCCCACCGCCGCGAGCGCCTTGCGCCGGCGCGGGCCCGGATGGGCCGGGAAGTACAGGTAGCAGACGCCACCCGTGCCGGAGACGACCTTGCCGGTGGCGTTGTACCGCTTGGTCCGCAGCCAGATGTTCTCGAACTCCCTCCTCAGGTACACCCGCCGCACCGCCTCGTCGCTCGGCGAGGCCGGGTCGTTGGCGATCACATCGCCCTCGGCGGTGAAGCCGATCACCGTCATCAGATGGCCGGAGGTGCCGTAACCGGCGCCCGTCAGCTCGGTCTTGAGGAAGGACTGGGACGTTATGACCGGGATGCCGGCCGCGATCAGCGTCTCCAGGTCGGCGAGCGAGCCGAGCCGGGTGATCACGCCCTGGAGTCCGTCGAAGGTGGCCGCGTAGGCGGCGTTGAACGGCCAGTTCCCGCAGCCCGTGTACTGGTAGTCGTAGGTGTACCGGGCCGCGTGGCACACCTGCGGGTCGGCGTACGACGGATCGACCCAGGCCAGCTGTTCGGGGGTGAGCCGGCCGCCCCAGTACTCGATGATCATCTGCGAGGAGGTGGGGCTGCACCAGGCCTCGCCGCCGTTGTCGTACTCGGGGTACTGCCCCCTGTGGATCTCCTGGGAGTAGCGCGGGACGCTCAGCTCCTGGGCCAGCCCGGGCGCGGAGGCCGGGACGGTGAAGCGGTCGGGGATGTCGGAGCCCATGGCGCCGAGCCGCCAGACGGTGGGGGTGAGCCGGGTGCCCGGCTTTCGGTACAGGGTCAGCCGCAGCCGGTACGACATCAGGCGCAGGCCGGTGCCGGCGTCGTCGATGGCGAAGGTGTCCGTCCAGACGGTGCTCTTGCCGTCGGTCTGGTCGTCCACCGAGGTCCGCTTGATGTCCTGGTCGCCGGCCGCCCAGCGGCCCATCACGTACCAGGGCGTCGCCGTGCCGTCGGAGTATGTGCCCGTCAGCTCGACCTGGAGCCAGGTGCCGGCCGGGGTGTGCGCGTTCCAGGAGGCGATCGCCTCGGTGGCGGGAACGCTCAGCCGGTGGACCGGCGAGGTCCAGGTGGCGTACTCCCAGGCGGCCGTGGTGCCGGTGTGCGGGTCCGGGTAGTCCACGGTGCCTGCCGGGGCGGCGATCATCACGCCCGGGCGGCTGCCCGCGACGGGTCGGACACCCTTGCAACTGCCGGAGCGCCAGTCGGTGTAGGTGATCCAGGCCCGGTTGTCGACGGGCCGGGTGGGGCCTGCGTCGTCGGCGTCGTGCGCGGAGGCGGTCACGGCGGCCGCAGGGCCCGTGCCACCGGCCACTGCGGCGGCGACCGCTGCGGCCAGAACGGTTCTGCGGGACGGCTGTTCGGCTCTGCTCATGGTCGGAAGACCCCCGGTGTCCGAGTGGCAGCTGTGCGCCAACTATGGCCGAGACGCCATGCCCCTGCCAGCACTTCGGCCCATGCCACGCCCATGAATATTGGTCTCACCCACTGGCGGCGCCCGGGAGGGCCACACGGTCCCGGCGCACGCTGGTGACGTGCGCCGGAATCCGTGGCACGTGGGTCAGATGAGGTCCATCGCGGCGACCTCGTCCGGACGCCCGTAGCTGACCGGCCCCTGGAAGCGGCGGCGGGCGGTGGCGAACCACCACACCGTGGCCACGATCAGGACGACGGCCAGCGCGATCGGCGCGTAGTTGAAGGAGTCGACGGTGATCGGCGAGGCCTGCGGCAGCATGAAGAGCACGCTGCTGAGCACGATCCAGGTCACCGCCAGCCAGCCGATCGGCCGACCCCAGCGGCCCAGGTGCCAGGGCCCCGGCTGGAACTCGTCGCCGAGCCGCAGCCGCAGGAAGATCGGCACGGCGTAGGCGAGGAAGAGCCCGACAACGTTGACGCTGACGATGGCCGTGAACGCGGTGTGCGACCACCAGCCCGGCAGCACCAGGGCGAGGGAGCAGGCCACCGCGAGCCACACGGCCTTCACGGGGGTACGGGTGCGGGGCGAGACCGAGTGCCACAGGCGCGAGCCGGGCATGGCGCCGTCCCGGGAGAAGGCGAAGATCTGGCGGGTGTTGCTGGTGAGGTTGGCCAGGCCGCAGAAGAGCATCGCGCCGATCACGACCAGCAGCAGCGCCTTGGCCCAGCCCATACCGAGCCCGTCGATGAGAATCTGTACGGGCGGCGCGGACGAGCCCGCGACCTTGTCGTAGTCGCCAATGCTGTAGACCAGTGCCAGCATCAGGATCAGGCCAGTGATCGCCGAATAGCCTATCGAACGAGTGATCCCCCTCGGCGCGTTGACCGTCGCGCGCACCGTTTCCTCGGACATGTGGAAGCTGCCGTCGAAGCCGGTGAACGTCCAGCTGGTGACCAGCAGGCCGAGCATGCCGCCGTAAAGCCCGTTGGTGAAACCGGTGTTGTTCACGAAATGCGTCACGAAGGACGCCGACTGGTGGTGGTCCGGCATCACGATCAGTGTGCTCACGATCACCACGAGTCCGATCAGCAGCCACCACACGGAAATCCGGTTCAGGACGGCGACCAACTGGACCGTGTAGGTGTTGGCGAGCCCCTGCAGCACGATGATCAGGGCCGTGATCAGGACCGTCTGATGCGCGGTCGGCACGTACGACGACCACTGCAGCGCGATGAAGGCCTGGATGAACGTGGCGGCCGCATATCCGGTGGCGGCGGTGCCGCCGATCTGGCCCACGAAGTTCAGCCAGCCCGTGTACCAGGACCAGGCACCCTTGTGCCGCTTGGCGAGTTTGCCGGCGGAGAAATACAGCGCCCCGCTCGTCGGATAGGCCGACGCGACCTCCGCCATGGCGGCACCGATGAACAGCACCATGACGGAAACACCGATCCAGCCGAAGACGAGAACACGGGGGCCACCCGCGTTCATACCGAAGCCGAATGACGAGAAAATACCCGAGAGGATATTGATGATGGTGAAGGAGATCGCGAAATTGTCGAACGCCTGGAATCGGCGGGTTAGTTTCCGCGGATAACCCATCGCATGCAGGGTGGCATCGTCGTCGAGCACGACCGGGTCTTCTCCCCCACGAACTCTGGCCCGTGGAGTCGATATCCGTTCTGACACTGATCGACCTTTCTCTCATTGGGGGACGAGCAGGACGTCAGGCGGCACCCGGCACAGGCAGGCCGCATGCCCGCCTGGCCCTGGAGAGCTGCTCCTCGGGTTCGCCGAAGACGCTCCAGGGCATGCGCGAGGCGTACGGCCCCATCGCCGTGAAGACCGCCCGGGCCTCGAACTCGCACTGGGCCATGACCAGCGCGTGTGCGAGGTAAGCCAGGTCGAGCACCGGGGTGAAGCGATAACCGGCCACCGCGGGCAGCCAGTTGTGGTAGATCGCGAGGGCGGTGGAGCGCCACTGGGGCTGCTCCCAGACGCGGTCGGCGAGCAGCTGGGTGGGGTTGTAGCTCTCCACCAGGGCGACCAGGGGAAGCAGCCGCAGCGGGGAGTGGGCGGGCGCCCGCTGGCTGAGGAAGGCGGCCACGTCCCAGGCCGCGTTCACCGAGCCGCCGTGGCGGGTGAAGAAGAAGGAGAGGAAGCGGTGGTGGGCCTCGCGGTTGAACGGGTCGAGCGTCAGAACGTGCGCGAACAGCCGCCATGGGCCGGGTGGGGCGGTGAGCAGGCCGTTGGGGGCGGGGTCGCGCAGCCGGTGCAGCCGGGCCATGGCCAGCTTGGCGACCCAGGGCGTGGGGTCGGCGGGGGCCATGCCGGCCGCCCGGTCGCAGGCGGCCAGCGCGATCCGTTCCAGGGCCTCGGCCCGCTCGTCACGGGCGTCGCCGGCGCGGACCGCGCGCAGTACGGCCACCCGGGCCCACATCAGGGCCGCCTCGGGGGTCGGCTCCTCGGCGAGCCAGCGCTCGACGAGGTCGGTGCCGGCGGCCTCGGAGGCCACGACGAGGGAGCGGTGGGCGCGCAGACCGAAGTCGGTGCGGGTCTCGGTCAGGACTTCGTGGGCGCTGCGATATCTTCCGGCACGCACGTCGACGCATACGGCCGCGAGGGCACGGTCGTCGGCCGCCGGATGCCACACATACTGCCCCTCGAATAACTCCGCGGCCATCTTCCCCTGTCCGTCCCCGTTACGACGCATCACAGTTGCGCACCAGGCACCTTACTCAGCACCGGGCACACCGGATACGGCGAATTCGACATATCGGTCAGCCGATTCAGAATATTGATGAAACGATTGGCGGCCGACTCGCGAGTAGTTCAAGGTGATACATTTTTCTGCCCAGCACCCTCGGCCGCTATGCGCCGCTACTAGAATGTTTCCGGAAAACGCCCCACACCGCATCACACCTCGGGAATCGCCATTCACGACCTCGCCGCCCGCCTGAGCGAACTCCCCCCGTCCTGCGGACCGGTCCGCCTGATCGCCGTCGACGGGCACGCCGGCTCCGGGAAGTCCACGTTCACCGGCCGCCTGGCCGCCGCGCTGGGCGGGGCGCCGGTGCTGCATCTCGACGACATCGCCAGCCACGACGAGCTCTTCGAGTGGACCGGGCGCCTGCTGGCGCAGGTGATCGAACCGCTCGGCCGCGGCGAGACCGCGTCGTACGCACCCTACGACTGGCGCGCCCGCAGCTTCGGCCCGGCCCGTGCGCTGCCGCCCGCGCCCGTGATCCTGATCGAGGGCGTCGGAGCAGGCCGCCGAGCGCTGCGCCCGCATCTGGCGCGACTGCTGTGGATGGAACTGCCCCACGAGGAGTCCTGGACGCGCGGCCGGCTGCGGGACGGAACCGAACAGCGGGAATTCTGGGCCGGGTGGGTCCGGGCGGAACACCGGCACTTCGCCGAGGACCCCTCGAGGCCCTACGCCGACCTTCTGGTACTGCAGTCACAGAAGGGGTACGAGGTGCTGCCGGGCCCTGGCGAGACCAATGGACCGGACCAGGAAGTCACCCACCGTGACGGACCGTCCGCTGTGTGCTGAACTTGTGAAGGCGCTTTCTGGGAACTTGTTCGACTGCTTCAACTCGGCTTGACCCGGGGGCCGTACAGGACTTACGTTCTCAATAAGCGGTCATGGAAGCCGCCCCATAGACGCGAAGCCCCCGGTTGTTCCCCCGTGATCGGGGGCTTCGTTCTGCCCGGAGCCCGTTTTCCGGAAGCCACGCGCACCGATTCGCTCACCCTCGGTCACCGAGCCCTGTGCGCCCCGTCTGCTCCCACCTCGTCAAACGGCCCGTGCGGCACCCTTCGGCGGGCACCCGGCCCGCAGGTACGATGCCCTCGGTGCGACCTTCGGACGGCTGCTTCGCGCACCTTCAACTCCGGTCCGCGGCACAGCGGTTCGACCACGACGGCCGTCGGGCGACTGCCCGGTGGTGAGGGGGTGTCAGGTGGATCAGGCCGGATCAGGGAGCGGGGCATGGTGCGTGCAGCTGCAAGGCGGAGGAGGGAGTCGACGCGATGGGGGTCCCCCCTGCTCGAGCGAAGCCGAGAGCTTGGGGGAGTCGGCGACCGACGACAACGCGGCAGATGCGCGTGCCAGGCCCCGCGAGCCCGGCCTGGTCCACCTGACACCCCCCGACCTATGGGGGCACGGTCTGTGGGGGACGTGATGGACTTCGGCACGCAGGGCCCCGAGGCCCCGGCCGACCTCGCCTGGTTGCGAGGCGTGGACGCCTACACCATGGGCGCCTATCCGCAGGCGGAGGAGGAGTTCCGCACCGCGGTGCGGATGGATCCCGGCATGGCCGACGCCTGGCTCGGGCTGCACGCGCTGCGCATCGACACGACGACCGCGCTGCTCAGGATGTTCCGGCACCGGGACCGCTTCGGGGAGCAGCGCGCCCGGCACCGCCGCACGCTCAACTCCTGGTACTGGCTGGGCTGGTGGGTGCAACCGGTGCTGGAGAGCCCGCGCGACCTGCTGCTCGCGCACGCCTCGCACTGGCTGGACGGCCGCCATGTCCCTGAGCTGGACCGGGCGCTCGCCGGGCTCCCGCCGGTGGACACCGACCCGCAGGTCCGCTTTCTGCACGCCTGCCGGTCCTATCTGGTCAAGGACTGGGACCAGCTGATCCGGCACACCGACCCGCTGCTCGACGACGCCATGCTGGGCATCGAGGCGGGTCTGTTCGGCGGCATGGCACGGGTCCGGCTGGAGATGTACGGGCAGGCCGAGCCGTTGCTGTCGGCGGCCCTGATGCGCTG
Organism: Streptomyces herbicida; assembly: GCF_032656585.1. Lineage (NCBI taxonomy): Bacteria > Bacillati > Actinomycetota > Actinomycetes > Kitasatosporales > Streptomycetaceae > Streptomyces > Streptomyces herbicida. Next base: position 69,417 of record NZ_JAUYWJ010000026.1, on the reverse strand, counting down.
CCGCAGCGAGCAGCCCCAGCGCAAGGAACTGCGGTACTGGCTGGCCCGGGCCCACGAGGGCACGGGGCGCAGCGCGGCGGCGCTGCCGCTGTACCGGGCCGTGCACCGGGTCGACCCCGCGTTCATGGACACCTCGGCCCGGCTGGCCGCGATCGCCGAGGGCGACGGGTACGACGACGCGGCCGACCTCGCGGCGATCACGCTCACCGGCGCCGGGCAGGACAGCGTGGACGGCCCCGATGTGCTCGATCCTCTCTTCGGCACCGAGGCCCGCGACCTGCGGTTCCCCGAGCCGGATCTGCCGCCCGCCGGTCCGCTGTCGTCGGTGACCGACCCGGCGGTGCGGGAGAAGACCGTCGTACCTTCGCCGCTGCCCGCCGGGCCCACCGACCCCGCATTACTCGAGGAGGCGCTCGCCGAGCTCGAGCGCATGGTGGGGCTGGAGCCCGTCAAACGCCAGGTCAAGGCGCTCTCCGCCCAGTTGAACATGGCGCGGCTGCGGGCCGGGCAGGGGCTGCCGGTGCAGCCGCCGAAGCGCCACTTCGTCTTCTCCGGCCCCTCGGGCACCGGCAAGACCACGGTCGCCCGCATCCTGGGGCGTGTCTTCTACGCCCTCGGCCTGCTCGGCGGCGACCATCTGGTGGAGGCCCAGCGGGCGGACCTCGTCGGCGAGTATCTGGGCCAGACCGCCGTGAAGGCCAACGAGCTGATCGACTCCGCGATCGGCGGTGTGCTGTTCGTCGACGAGGCGTACTCGCTCTCCAACTCGGGCTACGGCAAGGGCGACGCGTACGGCGACGAGGCCCTGCAGGTCCTCCTCAAGCGGGCCGAGGACAACCGGGACCACCTGGTGGTGATCCTGGCCGGCTACCCGGAGGGCATGGACCGTCTGCTGGCCGCCAACCCGGGCCTGTCCTCCCGCTTCACGTCCCGCGTCGACTTCCCCTCGTACCGGCCCCTCGAACTCACCTCGATCGGTGAGGTGCTCGCGGCGGAGAACGGCGACGTGTGGGACGAGGAGGCCCTGGACGAGCTGCGGTCCATCGCCGGGCACGTCGTCGACCAGGGGTGGATCGACGAGCTGGGGAACGGACGCTTCCTGCGGACCCTCTACGAGAAGAGCTGCGCCTACCGGGACCTGCGTCTGTCGACCTACCCCGGCATGCTGTCCCGGGACGACCTGGCGACGCTGCGGCTCCCGGACCTGATGCAGGCCTACGGGGAGGTCCTGTCGGGCCGTGGCCCACAGGACCCGTCGGCCATGTGACGTGGCCCCGTGGCCTGCCGCTCAGCGGGCCACGGGGAGCCACGAGGGTCTCCGACGGCATCCGAGTGCCGATGGAGGCGCCCCATCAGCCGGTCCCAGGTGCCGTCGGCCAGCCTGGGTTTTCCGGCTTCCCTGTGCGGTTCGCGGATGCCTGGGCCCTGGTTCGTGTCCGCAAAGTGGTTGGCGCGGGGCCGTGCGGCGCACGGCATCCACGGACGGGGCGCCCAAAGGCGTCCACCGACACAACGGCTCACATGCACCCGCGTCCCCACGGCCCAGCGGCCTCCGCACACCGCACAGGCCTACGGGCGGCACGCGCCCGCACACCCCCGTGATCAACGTGACGACCGCTCCCACGCCCCCACCCCACCGCGCACGAACCGTCGCTCGCTCCGCCGCGGATGGGCCGACCGGCGGCCGGCCTGCACCACCACGGGCGAGACGGGTCTTCGTGGCCGGTCCGGCACGCGCCCGGAAACCCCGCGGAACCGCAGGCCCAGACCCCCGAGCCCGTCACGCCCGCCGGACGGCACGCGCCCGCACACCCTCGTGATCAACGTGACGACCGCTCCCCCGCGCCCACCCCACCGCGCACGAACCGTCGCTCGCTCCGCCGCGGATGAGCCGACCGGCGGCACCACCACGGGCGAGACGGGTCTTCGTGGCCGGTCCGGCACGCGCCCGGAAACCCCGCGGAACCGCAGGCCCAGACCCCCGAGCCCGTCACGCCCGCCGGACGGCGCTCAGCCCGCCAGGGCCTCCTCCGGTTCGCCGCTCGCGCGTGGTTCCGTCACCTTTGGCTCCGGGGTCTCGCGGTGGGCCGGGTCGCGGACCTCGCCGACCAGTAGCTCCAGGACGTCCTCGAGCGCGACCAGGCCGAGCACCTTGCCGGACGCGTCGGCCACCTGGGCCAGGTGCGTCGCGGCGCGGCGCATGACCGTGAGCGCGTCGTCGAGCGGCAGCTCGCAGCGGAGGGTGGTCATGGGCCGCCAGACGTGCTGCGGTACGGCCCGGTCCGAGTCCTCCAGGTCCAGTACGTCCTTCACGTGCACGTATCCCATGAAGGCGCCCTTCTCCGCGGCCACCGGGAAGCGCGAGTAGCCCGTCCGGGCGGTGAGCCGGACGATCTCTCCCGGGGTGACCGACGGCGTCACCGTCACCAGTGACTCCCGCTTGAGCAGCACATCGGTGACCGGGCGCGAGCCCAGTTCCAGCGCGTCCTCCAGGCGCTCCTGCTCCTCGGGGGCGAGGAGGCCTGCCTGGCCGGAGTCCTCCAGCAGCCGGTTGAGCTGCTCGCTGGTGACGACGGCCTCGACCTCGTCCTTCGGCTCGACGCGGAAGAGCCGCAGGATGCCCCGGGCGCAGGCGCCGAGGGCCACCGTGATCGGCCGGCAGACGCGGGCGAAGGCGACCAGCCCCGGGCTGAGCCACAGCGCGGCCTTCTCCGGGGCCGCCATCGCGAGGTTCTTCGGCACCATCTCGCCGATGACCAGGTGGAAGAAGACCACCGCGGCGAGGGCGATGACATACCCGAGCGGGTGAATCATGCCGTCGGGAAGATGAATCACCTCGAACACAGGTTCAAGCAGATGGGCCACCGTGGGTTCGGCGACCGCACCCAGGGTCAGCGAGCAGACGGTGATGCCGAACTGGGCGGCAGCCATCATCTGCGGCAGCCGCTCCAGGCCGTACAGCACCTGGCGGGCCCGTGCGGTGCCGAGCGGTTCGATCTGGCTGCGGCGCACGGACACGAGCGCGAACTCGGCGCCGACGAAGAAGCCGTTGGCGAGCACGAGCAGCATGGCGAAGACCAGTTGGAGCACGCTCATCGCACGGCCTCCATGACGTTCACCATCGGGGCCGTCCGGACCAGCCGGACCCGCTCCGCGCGGTAGTGCCGGACCTGGCGCACCGACAGCCGCCAGCCGGGCAGTTCCGCCTTGTCGCCGGGCGCCGGGATACGGCCGAGCAGGTCGGCCACCAGGCCGGCGACGGTCTCGTAGGGGCCTTCCGGCACTTCGAGGCCTATGCGCTGCAGGATGTCGACCCGGACGCTGCCGTCGACGTCCCAGGCGGGCCTGCCGTCCTGCGCCGGGGCCGCGGCGAGTTCGGGCGCGTCCGGCCGGTCGTGCTCGTCACGGACCTCGCCCACGAGTTCCTCGACGATGTCCTCCAGGGTGACCACGCCCGCCGTGCCGCCGTACTCGTCGACGACGACCGCGATGGGCTGCTCGCTGCGCAGGCGCGCGAGCAGCGGCTGCACGGGGAGCGTCTCGGGGACCAGCAGTGCCCTGCTCGCGATACGGCCGACCGGGGTACGCAGCCGGTCCTGCGACGCGATCGCCAGGGCGTCCTTGAGGTGGACCATGCCGACGATCTCGTCGATCTTCTCCCGGTAGACGGGGAAGCGGGACAGGCCGGTGGCCCGGGTCAGATTGACCACGTCCTCGGCGGTCGCCGAGTCCTGGAGCGCGCTGACCTTCACCCGCGGGGTCATCACGTGCTGCGCGGTCAGCTCGCCGAGGGACAGCGTCCGTACGAAGAGGTCGGCCGTGTCCTGCTCCAGGGCGCCGGCCCGGGCGGAGTGCCGGGCCAGCGAGACCAGTTCGCCGGGGGTGCGGGCGGAGGCCAGCTCCTCGGTGGGTTCCACGCCCAGGGCGCGCACAAGCCGGTTGGCGACCGTGTTCAGGACGGAGATCACCGGGCGGAACAGCCGGGAGAAACGGTGCTGCGGGCCGGCGACGAACCGCGCGACCTGCAGGGGCTTGGACACCGCCCAGTTCTTGGGTACGAGTTCGCCGATCACCATCTGGATCGCCGAGGCGAGCAGCATGCCGACGACCACGGCGACGCCGGACACCGCGCCGTCGGGGACGCCGATCGCGGCGAACGGGCCGCGCAGGAGCTGCGCGAGGGCCGGTTCGGCGAGCATGCCCACGACGAGGGAGGTGATGGTGATGCCGAGCTGGGTGCCGGAGAGCTGGAAGGACAGCTCCTTGAGGGCCTCGACGACCGTACGGGCGCGTTTGTCGCCCTCGGCGGCTGCCTTCTCGGCCTCCGGCCGCTCGACCGTCACCAGGCCGAACTCGGCCGCCACGAAGAAGCCATTGGCGAGGATCAGCAGGAACGCCGCTCCGAGGAGCAGCAGGGGGATGGTCATGATGCCGCCGCCTCCGCGCTATGTGGGGAGGGGGCGGCGCAGGTACTACAGGACGATCCGTCCATCGCTGGAGGGAGTCACTCCTCGGGTAGCAGGAACCCCTGTGCGCCGGTCGGCACTACAGGGGCGGAGGCGCAACGTAAACGCCTCCGCCACCAGATTAATCAAGACACGGGCCGATGCGGCAGGGTGGACGACCCCGAGTCAGTCGCGATCTTGCCCGGGATCGTGTATGGCGCGGGCCTCGGCGAGCGCCCGCAGGGTACGCGCGTCGGCGATGGCGCGCTGCTTGGCGACGCCCGGCTGGATGCCGAGGGCGGGCAGGCTGGTGCCGTCGCTGAGGTTCAGGAACACCCAGGGGTCTCCCGGGCGGAGGTTCACCTGGAGGATTTCCGCCCACTCCAGGTGCCGTTTGCTTGCGATGTTCACCACAGTGACGCCGGACTCGTCGGCGACGACCTTCACCCGGGCGAGCAGGGCCAGCACCCAGAAGATGAGGCCGCCGGTGAGGATGAAGCTGAGCCGCTCCCCCGGGCCGAGCTGCTCCAGCAGCATGGCGACGCCCGATATGACCACGAAGATCGCGACGCCGGCTGTGAGCAGAATCGCACGGGTGCGGCCCGGCCGGAACGTGACGGGGAGGGCGGGAAGCGGGATCTGTTCGGACATCGGTGCGCGGCCTCGCGGGATCAGAGGCGGCAGGCGTGGATGGCCGTGGTCAGGATGGCCCGGGCGCCGATGGCGTACAGGTCGTCCATGATCCGCTGCGCGTCCTTGGCGGGGACCATGGCGCGGACGGCGACCCAGCCCTCGTTGTGCAGGGGGGAGATGGTGGGGGACTCCAGGCCCGGGGTGAGGGCGACGGCCTTCTCCAGCTGCTCGACGCGGCAGTCGTAGTCCATCATCACGTACGTCCGGGCCACCAGGACGCCCTGGAGACGGCGCAGGAACTGCTGGACCTTGGATTCCTCGGCGTCGGCGCCGGCGCGGCGGATCACCACCGCCTCGGACGTCATGATCGGCTCACCGAAGACCTCCAGGCCCGCGTTGCGCAGCGAGGTGCCGGTCTCGACGACGTCCGCGATGATCTCGGCGACCCCGAGCTCGATGGCGGTCTCCACGGCGCCGTCGAGGTGGACGACGGAGGCGTCGATGCCGTTGTCGGCGAGGTGCTTGGCGACGATGCCCTCGTACGAAGTGGCGACCGTCAGACCGTTGAGGTCCGCCACGCCCTTGGCGGTGCCGGGCTTGGTGGCGTAGCGGAAGGTGGAGCGGGCGAAGCCGAGCGGCAGGATCTCCTCGGCGTTGGCGCCGGAGTCGATGAGCAGGTCACGGCCGGTGATGCCGATGTCCAGCCGGCCGGACGACACATAGATGGCGATGTCGCGGGGGCGGAGGTAGAAGAACTCGACCTCGTTCGACGGGTCGACGATCCGCAGTTCCTTGGACTCCCGGCGCTGCCGGTAGCCGGCCTCATGCAGCATCTCCGCCGCAGGGCCGGACAGTGAACCCTTGTTGGGGACGGCGATGCGCAGCATGAGGTCGGCTTCCTTTGTTCGTGCGTACGGGATGCTGTTCGTGCGTACGGTGTGCGAAGTGCGCTTACGGCTCAGAGGTGGGCGTAGACGTCGTCCAGGGAGATGCCGCGGGCGACCATCATCACCTGGACGTGGTACAGCAGCTGCGAGATCTCCTCGGCGGCCGCCTCCTTGCCCTCGTACTCGGCGGCCATCCAGACCTCGGCAGCCTCTTCGACGACCTTCTTGCCGATGGCATGGACGCCCTTGCCGACCAGCTCAGCGGTGCGGGACGTGGCGGGATCGCCGTGGGCGGCCTTCTGCTGGAGCTCGGTGAAGAGCTCCTCGAACGTCTTCTTGGACATGATGGGCCCACCCTACGCGGTTCGGGCGAGCCCCTAGTGCCAGGGTTCAGATACTGAGCGGAGGGTGGCCGCGGTTGCCACCGCCGCCGTCACCGCCTCGTGTCCCTTGTCCTCGTTGGAGCCCTCCAGGCCGGCCCGGTCCAGGGCCTGCTCCTCGTTGTCACAGGTGAGCACGCCGAAGCCGATGGGGACGCCGGTCTCGACGGAGACCTGGGTCAGGCCCTGGGTGACGCCCTGGCACACGTAGTCGAAGTGGGGGGTGCCGCCGCGGATGACCACCCCGAGGGCGACGACCGCGTCGTAGCCGCGGCCCGCGAGGGTCTTGGCGGCGACCGGGAGCTCCCAGCTGCCGGGGACCCGCAGCAGGGTCGGCTCGTCGATCCCCAGGTCGCGCAGGGCGCGCAGGGCGCCGTCCACCAGACCGTCCATCACCTTCTCGTGCCACTGCGCCGCGATGACGGCGACCCGCAGGTCGCTCGCGTTGCGTACGGACAGTTCCGGTGCACCCTTGCCGCTCACGTCTCTCCTCAGTGCTGTTTCTTACTGGTTGCCACAGGTGGCCACCGACGCGGCCACAGAAGCTGCCACGGAAGGTGCGTCCAGCCAGGGCAGGTCGTGACCCATCCGGTCCCGCTTGGTGCGCAGGTAGCGGAGGTTGTGCTCGCCCGCCTGCACGGGCATCGGCTCGCGCCCGGTGACCTTGAGGCCGTGGCGCAGCAGCGCTTCGGTCTTGTCGGGGTTGTTGGTCATCAGCCGCAGGCTGCGGACGCCGAGGTCCGCCAGGATCTGCGCGCCGGCGCCGTAGTCGCGGGCGTCGGCGGGCAGGCCGAGTTCGAGGTTGGCGTCGAGGGTGTCGTGGCCCTGTTCCTGCAGCTCGTAGGCGCGCAGCTTGGACAGCAGTCCGATACCGCGGCCCTCGTGCCCGCGCAGGTAGACCACCACGCCCCGGCCCTCCTCCTGGATGCGCTCCAGCGAGGCGTCCAGCTGGGGGCCGCAGTCGCAGCGCGCGGAGCCGAAGACGTCGCCGGTGAGGCATTCGGAGTGGACGCGGACGAGGACGTCCTCGCCGTCGCCGATCTCACCGTGGACGAGGGCGACGTGCTCGACGCCGTCGGCGGTGGCACGGTAGCCGTAGGCCGTGAACGTGCCGTGCTTGGTGGGCAGGTGGACCTCGGCCTCACGGCGCACGGTGGGCTCGGAGCCGCGGCGGTAGGCGATCAGGTCCTCGATGGAGATGATCGTCAGGCCGTGCTTGCGGGCGAACGGGATCAGCTCGGGCAGGCGCAGCATGCGGCCGTCCTCGCCGGCGATCTCGACGATCGCGCCGGCCGGGCGCAGGCCCGCGAGGCGGGCGAGGTCGACGGCCGCCTCCGTGTGGCCGTCGCGGACCAGAACCCCGCCGGGCCGGGCGCGCAGTGGGAAGACATGGCCGGGGCGGACGAAGTCGGTGGGCTCCGCCGTGCCGCTCGCGAGCAGCTGGAGCGTGGTCGCGCGGTCCGAGGCCGAGATGCCGGTGCTCACACCGTGGGCGGCGGAGGCGTCCACGGAGACGGTGAACGCGGTCTTCATCGACTCGGTGTTGTCCTCGACCATCTGCGGCAGCCGCAGCCGGTCCAGTTCCTCGCCCTCCATGGGCGCGCAGATCAGGCCGCGGCACTCGCTCATCATGAAGGCGATGATCTCGGGGGTCGCCTTCTCGGCGGCGATGACGAGGTCGCCCTCGTTCTCCCGGTCCTCGTCGTCCACGACCACGATCGGGCGGCCGGCGGCGATGTCGGCGATGGCCTGTTCGACGGAGTCGAGCGTGAAGTCCTCGATGTGTCCGGTGGGGTCGGTGCTGTAGAGCAGCGGTGCCGAGGTCATGCCGGCGCTCCTTCCAGGACGGGCCGCGCGTCCCCGCGGGAGCGCAGCCACCAGTCGCGCATGCCCCACAGGACGAGTGCGCCGTAGATGACGTAGACGAAGCCGGAGAAGGCGTAGCCGTTGGCGAAGTTCAGAGGCACGCCGACCAGGTCGACGAGCAGCCAGGCGATCCAGAACTCGACCATGCCGCGGGCCTGCGCGTACATGGCGACGACGGTGCCGACGAAGATGTAGGCGTCCGGCCAAGGGTCCCAGGACAGGGTCGGGTACGCCTTGAAGAGCAGGGCCACCGCGACGGTGCCGACTGCCGCGGCGGCGGCCATCGCGGCGCGCTCACGCCAGGTGGCGAACCGCGGGGCGATGTGGCCGTCGCCGCCGTCCTCGGTCCGGCCCTTGTGGCGGTTCCACTGCCACCAGCCGTAGAGCGCGACGGCCATGACGACGACCTGTTTGCCGGCGCTGCCCGCGAGGTGGCCGTAGAAGGCCGCGAAGAGGACGAGACCGGAGAGGAACTGCACCGGCCAGGTCAGCAGGGCGCGGCGCCAGCCGAGGGCGAGCGCGATGAGGCCGAGGATGTTGCCGGCCATGTCCGACCAGATGATGTGCTGGCCGAACAGGACGAACGCCTCGGAGTTCAGCCAGTTCACCGGCCGGCCCCCTGACCGGCCGCGAGCAGCCGCTCCACGTACTTGGCGATGACGTCGACCTCGAGGTTGACCGGGTCGCCGGGCTGCTTGAGGCCGAGCGTGGTCAGGGCGAGGGTGGTGGGGATGAGGCTGACGCTGAAGTAGTCAGGGCCGGCCTCGACGACGGTGAGGCTGATGCCGTCGACGGTGATGGAGCCCTTCTCGACCACGTAGCGGGCGAGGTCCGCGGGCAGCGAGACCTTCACGATCTCCCAGTTCTCGGAGGGCTTGCGCTCCAGCACCCGGCCCGTGCCGTCCACGTGCCCCTGCACGATGTGCCCGCCGAGGCGCGCGCCGACGGCGGTGGGGCGCTCCAGGTTGACGCGGGAGCCGACCGTGAGGACGCCCAGGCTGGAGCGGTCCAGGGTCTCGGCCATGACGTCGGCGGTGAACTCGTCGCCCTCGTGCTCCACGACGGTGAGACAGACCCCGTTCACGGCGATGGAGTCGCCGTGCTGCGCGCCCTCGGTCACTACGGGGCCACGCAGTCGGAAGCGGGAGGCGTCGCCGAGGTTCTCGACGGCGGTGACTTCACCCAGCTCTTCGACGATTCCGGTGAACACTTCCCGGGTCCTCCTGCCTCATTGGGGCACGGACTCCGGGGCCTGTCGATGACGACAGAATCTACGGGGAGCAACACCGTGAGCTCTGCCGACGCCGAAAAGGACCCGTCCGGCTGCGGACGAGCCCAGATACGGCGGCGCGCATAGGTGCATGCCCGCCCGCCGCGCACTGCCTCCCATCCGGACTTTAACCGTCGGTCCAGGAATTTCACCTGGTCAACCGGCCGCTGGAAGCGACCGGGTCGCGGACTGTAACCGCCGGTTCGGACTTTCACCGACCCCGGAGTGCGCTGCTTCTGGTACAGGGCCAGTGTGCCACGCCCGATGGTCATCCATACAGACGAGGCGTGTGGGTTGGCTCACAGACCGTATCGCTGGACTTCCACGGTCCGCTGACGATCCGTCGGATCTCCGTGCGCAACCCATTGACTGAATGGTCTAGTCCTTTTAGGGTTCGGGCGGGCCCGGCGGCGGTGACGACGGCCCTTGCCCGCCGCCGGGTCGCCGTGCGTTCCGGCCGTTCCGGCCGTTCTGGCCGTTCTGGCCGTTCTGGCCGTTCTGGCAGGGTGAGCGCATGACGACGCCGATCGCAGAGGAATTCGAGACCCATCGCCCGCGCCTTTTCGGCCTGGCCTACCGGATGCTCGGCTCCGCCGAGGAGGCCGAGGACATGGTCCAGGACGCGTTTTTGCGCTTCGACGGCGCGGACCGCGCGCTCATCGAGCATCCGTCGGCCTGGCTGGCCAGAACGGTCACCAACCTCTGTCTCAGCCGGCTGACCTCGGCCCGCGCCCGGCGCGAGCAGTACGTCGGGGACTGGCTGCCGGAGCCGGTGGTCACCTCCGACGGCACCCTCGGGCCCCTGGAGTCGGCGGAGCAGCGGGACGCGGTGTCGATGGCGATGCTGGTCCTGCTGGAGCGGCTGACGCCGACCGAGCGGGCGGTGTACGTGCTGCGGGAGGCGTTCGGCCACGGGCACCGGGAGATCGCCGGCCTGCTGGGCCTGGGCGAGGCGAACTGCCGTCAGCTGTACCGGCGGGCGGTGCAGCGGGTGGCGGCATCCGAGGGGCGCTTCGATCCGGCTCCCGAGCAGCAGGAGAAGCTCGTCGCCTCGTTCATCACGGCGTCCCGTGACGGCGATCTGGCCGGCCTGGAGAAGCTGCTCGCGGCCGATGTGACCTGGTGGAGCGACGGCGGCGGCAAGGTCTCGGCGGCCCGGCGGCCGATCGAGGGCCGCGACAAGGTCGTGCGCTTCCTGGCGGGCGGGTCCGTGCGGTTCACGGCGGGCTTCTCCTACACGGCGGCCGAGGTCAACGGCGCGAGCGCGTTGGTCGTGTGGGACGGCGACAGGCTGGTCGGTGTCGTCTGCTTCGAGCTGCGGGACGGGCTGATCGCCCACGCGCGGGCCGTGGTGAACCCGGAGAAGCTGGACTTCGTACGACGTCAGCTCGCGCGTTCCTGAGAAAGATCCGCGGGACTGTCACATCTCGCGGGGGCTGCCCGGTCTCAGCTGACGAAGGGCGCTCCACCCCGGGGCGCCCGGCGTCCGAAAGGCTCAACAGCATGACCACGATCCTGGTGACCGGCGGCACCGGAACCCTCGGCCGACTCGTCGTCGAACGGCTGCGCGCCGCCGGGCACGAGGTGCGGGTGCTCAGCCGGAGCGCCCGGCCCTACGCCGTCGACCTGCGCAAGGGCGGGGCGGATCTGGACGCGGCCCTCGCGGGCGTGGACACCGTCGTGCACTGCGCGAGCTCGCCGAAGGGCGGCGACGAGGGGGCGGCGCGGAACCTGATCGCGGCGGCGCGCGAAGCGGGTGTCGGCCATCTCGTCCACATCTCGATCGTCGGCATCGACCGGGTGCCGCTCGGTTACTACAAGTCCAAGCTCGCCGTGGAGAAGCTGGTCGAGGAGTCGGGGCTCGGCTGGACGGTGCTGCGGGCGACGCAGTTCCACGATCTGCCGGCGCAGCTGTTCCGGACACTGGCCAAGCCGCCTGTGATGCTGCTTCCGGCCGGTATTTCGGACCAGCCGATCGAGGTGTCCGAAGTGGCGGACCGGCTGGCCGAGTTGGCGGCCGGGGCCCCCGCGGGCCGGGTCGCGGACATGGGCGGACCGGAGGTACGGACGCTCGACTCCCTGGCACGCGCCTATCTGAAGGCGACCGGCCGACGCCGGCCGGTGGTGTCCCTCCCCCTGCCCGGCAGAACGGCCCGGGCCTTCCGGAACGGCGGTCACCTCACGCCCGAGCGGGCGGTGGGCAAGGGGACGTTCGAGGAGTACCTGGCGGGCCGGTTCGGGGACGGCGGCGGCAGCTGAAGGAGCGGGCTCGGGGCTACCGCTCCGGCGGCGCGAAGAGCTCGTCCTGAGCCCGCTCGCGCGCTGTCAGCAGGGCACCGCGCAGTACGGCCGAGCCGCCGAGCCCACTCGCCCGCACCTCGGTGACCAGCGGCGACATACGACGGATCCGCTCCTCCACCCGCCTGGCGAGCACGTCTGCCCCGGCCTTCCCGACCTCCCCACCGAGAACCACGCACCCCGGGTCCAGGATGGCGACGACGGAGGCCACACCGAGGGCAATCCGGTCGGCGAGGACATCGAGAAAGCGACCGGCGGCCACGCGGTCCACACGCACGGAGGGGACACCGAAGCCCCGGTCGCCGACCTCACCGCCGTCGCCATCACCGACGGCCGTGTGGTCCGCTCCGCCGCCCCCGTCACCAACGCCGGACGCCAGGAGGCCCGCACCGCCGTATGCACGGCCCGAGGTCACACCGTCCGCATCACCGTGCCCACCCCCGGCGCCGGAGGCCACGCGGCCCGCACCACCGGCCTCACCACCCTCGCCACAGGCCGGGAAGCCGAGATCCGTGCCGCGGTCAGAGTCTGCGCAGCCCGCGCCATCACCCGCAGAGCGGGCGGAGACCAAGCGCTCCGTGCCCCCGTCCCCGCGGCCGGAGGTCGCGCGGTCCGCACCACCACTCGCGCCCCTACCGCCGGAGCCGCTGCCGGAGGCATCGTCCAGCGCCCCGTCCTCCCCCACCGCCCCCACCGCCTCCGCCGCCTCCCGCACCAGCCCCGCCACCGCACCCGGCTCGGACACGTCCGCGGTGGTGTCCCACAGCCCGTGCTCGGCCGCCAGTTGGGCGATTGCCGTGGATCCGACCAGTGAGTGGTAGCCGCCCTCGCAGTCCGTGGCGGAGGGGAGCGCGGGGGCGCCCGGGACCGGCAGGAAGCCGATCTCGCCCGTGCCGCCGGAGGCCCCGCGGCGGAGGCTGCCGTCGAGGACGACGGCGGCGCCCGGGCTGTGGCCCAGCCAGAGCAGGACGAAGGTGTCCCGGTCCCGGGCCACGCCCTCCTCCTGCTCGGCCAGGGCGGCGAGGTTGGTCTCGTTCTCGACGTTGACCCGGGCCTCGGGGAAGCGTTCCTGAAGCGCGGCGACCAGGCGGCGGTGCCAGGCGGGCAGGCCCGCCGAGTCGCGGAGCTCGCCCGTGGCGGGGTCGATGAGCCCCGGCGCGCCGATCCCGACGGTGTGCAACGGTTCGGCCCCGGCCTCCTTGACCGCCCGCTCCACCAGTGCCGTCGCCTGCTCCAGGGCGGGCCCGGTCCCGGTGTCCCCGCCGATCGGCCCGGCGGCCTCGGCGAGCACCCGGCCGAGCAGGTCGGACACCAGCACGGAGACGCTCGCGGTGCGGACGTCGAGCGCGGCCAGATGGGCCCGGTCGGCGACGATGCCGTACAGCCGGGCGTTCGGGCCGCGGCGCTGCTCACCCGCCTCCCCGACCACCGTGATCAGACCGGACGCGGCGAGGCGTTCGACGAGGTCGGCGACCGTCGGCCGGGACAGTCCGGTCAGCTGCTTCAACTGGCCTGCCGTCAGCGGGCCTTCCTGCTGCAACAGCCGCAGGGCGAGGCGGTCGTTGATGGCCCGGGCGGTGCTCGGTGATGCAGGCATGACGGGAATCCTCCCAGACCGGCGCTCCGCGCCCGGCCGCATAGCGCCTATCTATCAGGAAGGGACCCTGATAGTTTACGGCGGTACCAGCGGGGTGACACCCATCCGGGGAGGGGCTGCAACATGAGTGACGTGGTCTTCGACCAGCGTGAGGTGAGGCGCGCCCGGTACGCCGTGGCGGCCGTGTTCGCCGTGCACGGCGCCGTCACCGGCTCGTTCGCGACCCGCGTGCCGTGGATCCAGGACCATGCCTCGCTCGGGGCGGGACAGCTCGGGTTCGCGCTGGCCTTCACGGCGTTCGGCGCCTCGTGCTCGATGCCGCTGGCGGGCCGGATCAGCCACCGCTTCGGCAGCCGGACGGCCCTGCGCGCGCTGATCGCCCTGTGGACGCTGGCCCTCGTCCTTCCGTCGCTGGCGCCGAACCTGTACACGCTGTGCCTCGCGATGTTCCTCTACGGAGCGAGCGCGGGCATGGCCGACGTGGCCATGAACGCGCTGGGCGTCGAGGTGGAGCGGCTGCTCGACAGGTCGATCATGTCCGGGCTGCACGGCATGTGGAGCGCGGGCGCGCTGATCGGCTCCGCGGCCGGCACCCTCGCCGCCCATCTGGGCTCCGACGCGCGCCTGCACTTCGCCCTCGCGGCGGCCACGCTCACGGCGCTCGGCATCCTGGCCGCGGGGCGGGTCCTGGACCTCCAGCCCGCCGAGGACGAGGAGCCGCCGCCGAGGTTCGCGCTGCCGCCCAGGTCGGCGCTGCTGATCGGCGCGGTCGGCTTCTGCGCGGTGTTCGCCGAGGGGGCCAGCCTGGACTGGTCGGCGGTGTTCCTGCGCGACCGGCTGGACAGTTCGGCCGGCCTGGCGGCGGTGGCGACGACCGGATTCATGCTGACCATGGCGGTGGCCCGGATCGCCGGGGACACGGTGGTGAACCGTTTCGGCGCGGTCTGCACCGTCCGTGCGGGAGGCGTGCTCACCGCCCTGGGCGGGCTGCTGATCGTCGTCGCGGGCCATCCCGCGGTGGCGATGGCCGGGTTCGCCCTGCTGGGCCTCGGGATCGCGGTCGTCGTACCGCTGTGCTTCGCGGCGGCCGGACACAGCGGCCCGAACCCCAGTCAGGCCATCGCGGGCGTGGCGACCATCACCTACACCTCGGGCCTGATCGCGCCCGGCCTGATCGGTGGGGTGGCGCAGGCGACGAGCCTGGTGGTGTCGTTCGGGCTGGTCACCGCGCTGGCCTGCGGACTCGTGGTCTTCGCGGGTGTGCTGCGGGTCGGTGAGCGCGGCGCCCGGACCGAGGTCAGTCCACGGGCCGCAGCAGTTCCCGACCCGCGGCCCTGAAGCCCTCGCTCCACGGCGCCGGGCGCAGCGTCGCCGCGTCCAGCCGCACCAGGACCCGGGTGCCGTGGGCGTAGATCACCGCTCCGTCGGTCGAGCAGAAGCGGAAGCCGTAGGTCAGGCCGGTGTTGCCGAGCCGCTCCAGCCACAGGTGGACGGCGTAGCCGCCCGGCCTGGTCACCGGTGCCTCGTAGCCGATCCGCAGCTCCTTGACCGCGTTGCAGGCGTCGCCGGCGGCCTCCCAGTCGCCGTCGAAGCGGATGCCGTACTCGTTCCACAGCTCGGTCCAGGCGCGCTCGACCATCAGCGGATAGCGGGCGTTGTGGAGCAGCCCGAGCGCGTCGAGATCGTCGAAGTGGACGGTGACGGGTATCAGCCGGCCGTACGACAGGGCCGGGGCGATCGGGGCTTCGGCGGTCACGGGAGGGACTCCTGAGCATGCGGGTGGGGCGGTGAGGACACCCCATCCTAAGCGAGCGCTCAGGAGTCCCGGTCGGGAAGGTCCCTGGTCAGCCCGCTATCGAGTCCAGCTGCTCGGCGGCGGGCCGCAGCGGCCAGAGGTCACCGCCGGGCGGTGTCTCCAGCTTCGGGACCGCCTTCTTCGCCGCCGCGTCGCCCGCGTCGGCGGCCGCGTGGACGACGTCGCTCGCCGCGTACCGGTGGAACTCCAGCTCGGGGTGCGGCCAGGCGGTGACCCCGGTGGCGGCGGGCAGCAGATAGTCCAGGGCCTTGAACAGGCTCTGGCCGTCCGGCCCCCGGTAGGCCCAGAGGTTCACGCCCACGTGCCGCCCGATGGCCGCGAGCCGGGTGTACGCGACCAGGTCGAAGGTGGAGTAGTGCCAGCTCCTGGTGCGCGCCAGCTCCTGTGGTTGGCTGCCGTCGGCCGCGATCTGAGGATCGATCCGCCCGGCCCGAGCGTCGAGCACGGTACGCCGGGCGAGGGCCTTGTCGCCGGTCGCGTACGCGAGGGCGGCGAGCTGCATGTCGTAGAAGGTGCCGTGGTTGTTGCCGGCCGCGTCCTCCTGTCTGCCGAAGTCGCTGTTCTTCAGCCAGCCGAGGAAGTCGGAGTTCCATCGCGCCATGCCGGTGCGGTCGGCGGCCGTCCAGCCGGGGGCGCCGGTGGCGAGTACGGCGAGCGCGTCGACGACGCCGGTGTACGACTGCGAGAAGTCGATGATGCCGATGGCCCTGCCGTCGTACTTGCACGGGATGAACTGCGCATGGTTCAGGTCGGGGTTCATCCGCGTCGCCGGGTCGAGGAACCAGGTGCGCAGGACCTGCCCGGCCTTCTCGGCGTACTCCTGCCTGCCCGTGTAGTACCAGGCGAGCGAGAGGTCGTACGTCGAGTCGAAGACCTTCTCGACGTCCTGGCGGTCGGTACCGCTGTCGACCTCGGGGTTGCGCTGTCCGTCGCGCTGGACGTACGGGCAGCCCCACGGGTTGTCGGCCGTCGGAGTGCGGGTGGGCCACCAGTAGGGGGCCTGGCTCAGATAGTCGTGGACGTCGCCGCCGGGGGCGGGCCTGGGTTTGTCGACCACCGTCCAGGGGCCCTGGCCGAGCCAGGCGTCGGCGCGGGCGGTCAGCTTCTCCAGCGCGGCGCGCAGCCGCGGGTCGCCGTGGTCCAGACGGGTCCGGGCCTCCTGGAGCCGGGTGCCGTCGAGGACGGCGGTGTCCGGGGCCTTCGGGACCGCGCGTGCGGAGGCGGAGGGGACGGCCATGGCCGCGAAAGCCGCCACGGCGGCCATGATCAGGGCCACACGGGGTCTTCCACTCATCAAACGCTCCGATCATAAGTGTGAACGTAGTTCATGAGTAGGACCGTGCGAGCGTAGAACCACCAGGTACCCCTGACAATGGTCCGGACCGTCTTCACGTACAGAGAAAGCGAAGTCCCACCATGAACCTCGGCGTCCGCTGGAAGCTGCACGGCGACGGGCGTACGCCCGAGCCCGGAGCGGTGGTGCGCCCCGACGAACGGCTCTCCTGGCCGCGCACGGTGGGACTCGGCGCCCAGCACGTGGTGGCCATGTTCGGCGCGTCCTTCGTGGCCCCCGTCCTGATGGGACTGGACCCCAACCTCGCGATCATGATGTCCGGCGTCGCGACCGTGGTCTTCCTGCTCGCCACTCGCGGCCGGATCCCCAGCTACCTGGGCTGCTCGCTCTCCTTCGTGGGCGTGGCCGCGGTGATCCGCGCGCAGGGCGGCACGAGCGCGACCGTGACCGGTGCGGTCTTCGTCGTCGGCGTCGCGCTGTTCCTGGCCGGGCTTGCCGTGCAGCGCTTCGGAGCGCGGATCATCCATGCCACGATGCCGCCGATCGTCACCGGCGCGGTCGTGATGCTGATCGGCTTCAACCTCGCTCCGGTGACCGCGTCCACGTACTGGCCGCAGGACCAGTGGACGGCGCTGCTGGTGATGCTGTTCACCGGTCTGGCGGTCGTCTGTCTGCGTGGTTTCTGGTCCCGCATCGCGATCTTCCTGGGCCTGATCTTCGGGTACGGCATCTCCTGGGCCTTCGACCAGGTCTTCGGGAAGATCCACTCGGTGGACGCGAGCGGCCGGCTCACCGACCACTGGCGGCTCGACCTCTCCGGCGTCGGCAAGGCCGACTGGGTCGGGCTGCCGTCCTTCCACGGCCCGTCCTTCCAGTGGTCGGCGGTCCTGGTCGCGCTCCCGGTCGTCATCGCCCTGGTCGCCGAGAACGCCGGACACGTCAAGGCGGTCGGCGAGATGACCGGCGAGCGCCTTGACGACAAGCTCGGCACCGCGATCTCGGCCGACGGCGTGGGGTCGATGCTGTCCACCGCGGTGGGTGGCCCGCCCAACACCACGTACTCCGAGAACATCGGCGTGATGGCCGCGACCCGCGTCTACTCGACCGCCGCGTACTGGGCCGCCGCCTGCTTCGCGCTGCTCTTCGGCCTGTGCCCCAAGTTCGGCGCGGTCGTCGCCGCCGTCCCGGGCGGTGTCCTCGGCGGCATCACCGTCATCCTGTACGGCATGATCGGCCTGCTCGGCGCGCAGATCTGGACCAACGCCCGGGTCGATCTGCGCAATCCGCTGAACCTCGTGCCGGCCGCCGCGGGCATCATCATCGGCGTCGGCAACGTCACGATGAAGTTCAGCGCCAACTTCTCCCTCAGCGGCATCGCGTTGGGCACGCTGGTGGTCATCACCGGCTACCACTCGCTGCGTCTCCTGGCACCCGCCCACCTCAAGGTCGAGGAGCCGCTGCTGGACGAGGGCACGTCGTCGTACGACGAGGAGAGCGACCGCGCCGGTTCATGAGCCGACGCCGTCATGGGGGACCTCGGCGGATCCGTTCAAGCCCCGGCTGCTGGGCTGGGCCGACGGAGCGTTTCCGCTGCTCGTCCTGGAGGATCTCTCGCGGCGTGCCTGGCCGCCGCCCTGGACCCCGGACCGGGTCCGGGCCGTACTCGACACGTTCGCCGAACCGGCCGCGTGCCGCCCCCACACCACTCCGGGCAGCCCGGCGGCGGGCCTCCTGGTGGCCGGATTCTTCGCCTGCCGGGCCGGTCTCCCTGGTGCGTCCATGCCCGCGAACGGGCCCGCGCTCACTGGGCCAGTTCGTAGGCGTACGACGGGGTGAACGTCCCGGCCGCTCCCCTGCAGCCGTCCGACTCCCCCGGCGGCTTCACCCATAGATAGGCGTCGACGCGCGGCTCACCGGTGTTCAG
Source organism: Streptomyces herbicida (assembly GCF_032656585.1). NCBI lineage: Bacteria > Bacillati > Actinomycetota > Actinomycetes > Kitasatosporales > Streptomycetaceae > Streptomyces > Streptomyces herbicida. The sequence goes on along the minus strand of NZ_JAUYWJ010000026.1, from coordinate 51,007 downwards.
GGTGGGGGTGCGGCCGATCCGGCGGCCGGCCGGGTCGCACCACTCGCCGTCCGCCGGGGCGCCGTTGCCGTTGCGGCTGGTGTCGATCACCGCGCCGAGGCCGGCGGGACCGTCGAGGGCGTCGAGGATCCGGCGGTCGTAGGCGATCTCGTCGGCGGTGGTGTGGAAGTTGGAGACATTGCTGAAGATGCCGTCGGAGGAGTCGGGCGACGCGGCGCCCGCCTGCCTGAGCAGGGCCGCCTGCCGACCGGCCGGGTTCCAGCCCGAGTGGCCGGCGTCGTAGTAGACCCGCGCCCTGGGGTCGGCGGACTTCAGGACCCGGCCCGCGCGGGCCAGCGAGGCGAACCGGTCGGCGCGGTCCGCGGCCGGGAGGCAGTCGGACTGGGCGATCGAGTCCGGCTCCAGGACGATGACGACCTCGCCGGAGCCCAGCCCCTGGGCGAAGGCGTCGATCCAGGCGTCGTACGCGGCGAGATCGGGCGCGCCGCCCTGGGAGGCGCCGCCGCAGTCGCGGTCCGGGATCGCATACGGCACGAGCACCGGCACCCGGCCCTGCGCGGCGGCCGCCGAGGTTACCGCGCGCACCCGCGAGGCGATGGTCGCCGGGGTGTGGTCGGTGAACCACACCGCGGCCGGCTGGGCGGCGATGCGGGCTTCGATGAGCGCGGTGCGGGGGTCGTCGGGGTGGGACCGGACCCAGTCGAGGACTTGGGAATCCGGGTGCCGGTAGAGGCGGTGGGACACGACGGTGGTCCGCTCCTTGCGTGCGCTGCGGGTGGGGGACGGCGCGGGCGTCGTCGTCTCCTTCTTGACGGAGGGGGAAGCGGCCGGAGCGGTCGGGGCGGATGCCGACGGCACCGCGGGCAACGGCGCCCGGCTCGTCGTGTGCGTGATCTCGGGCCGGGCCCGGTCGGAGCCGCGCCCGGCGTCGAGCGCCGAGAGCACCCCGGTCGCGGTGCCGACGGCGGTCACGACCGAGGCCACCGCCACCATCGCGCCGCGCCGGACGGCGCGTCTGCGTTCGGCCCTGCGGGCGGCCAGGCGGCGGGCACGTAAGCCTGACACGGTGCCGCTCCCCTCCCCCACCTTGCACTCGCGCGACGGGGCGTTCCCCCGTTGTGAGGAAGCGCCGGGCCCGTCGGCACGCCGGTCAGCCTAGGGCTGGGACCCTTCCCCCATGCCGCAGTTGGAACACTTCAGCACTCCCGTCGACACCGTCGTCGCCCGGATGCGCCTCCTGGACTCGGCCCTGCCCGAGCGGGACGGGGTCGCGGTGTTCAACCGCGTCTACCTGGCCGTCACCGAGGAGGTCGAACGGCGTCTGGACGCCGGGCAGTTCGCGGACCCGCGGGCGGCGACCGCGCTGGACGTGCGGTTCGCGGAGCGGTATCTGGCCGCGGTGGACGCGGTCGCGGACGACCGCCGTCCGCCGGCCTGCTGGCGGCCGCTGTTCCAGCTCCGCCGCCATCCCGGTGTACGACCCCTGCAGTTCGCGCTCGCGGGCATCAACGCGCACATCGGCCACGATCTGGCGCTCGCCGTCGTGGACACCTGTCGTACGCTCGGCTGCGAACCGGCCGATCTGGAGGACGAGTTCGACCGTGTGGGCGACCTCCTCGTGTCGCTGGAGGAGCGCATCCGCGAGGATCTGATGCCCGGGCCCGATCTGCTCCAGATCGCCGACCCGCTCACCCATCTGCTCGGCTCATGGAGCCTGGAGCGCGCCCGGGAGGCAACCTGGTCGACGGCGCGGGCGCTGTGGGCGCTGCGCCGGTTCGAGGACGTCGCCGAGGAGTTCACCGAGCGCCTGGACGCGGCCGTGGGCTTCGCGGGGCGCATGCTGCTGACCCCGCTCGCCGACTGAGGGACCCGATCCGGCCATCCCCGCCATGCCTCACCGGAACTCCGCTGTGATCACTGTAGGTTGAGGCCGCAACCGATCTCGAAGGAGCACTCGGCACATGGCGACCAGGCTCGGACTCAGCCTTCCGCAGAATCGGCAGTACGCCCTCGGCAAGGACGTGCCCGACGTGGCACGCACCGCCGAGCAGATCGGATACGACAGCCTCTGGGTGTACGAGCGGGCCCTGTTCCCGGAGCCCGCGACCCAGGGCCTGTACGGCATCGAGGGCATGCCCTGGCCGGACTCCTACCGCGGCGTGGCCGAGCCGCTGATCACGCTGACGCTCGCGGCCGGGGCGACCGAGCGGGTCCGGCTGGGCTCGAGCGTGCTCGTCGCGCCTCTGCACCAGCCCTTCCAGCTGGCCAAGTCCCTCGCCACGCTGGACGCGGCGAGCGGCGGACGGGTGATCGCCGGATTCGGCACGGGCTGGTCGCTGGACGAGTACGCGGCCGCCGGCATCCGGCCCATCGCGGAGCGTGGCAAGGTGCTCGACGAGATCATCGAGGTCTGCCGCGCGGTGTGGGGTCCCGACCCGGTGCGCTACGACGGCCGACTCACCAAGATCGAGTCGGCCGTGGTCGGGCCCAAGCCCGCCCGGCCGATCCCCATCCTGCTGGCCGCGAGCAACAAGCGGGCGCTGACCCGGCTCGTCGACCACGCCGACGGCTGGCTGCCGGTGGGGATGGGCGTAGAGCAGATCGCCGCCCAGTGGGCCGAGCTGCAGGACCTGGCGGCCGAGCGCGGGCGCAAGGAGCCGATCCAGACGGTCCTGCGGGTCAACGCCGCCCACTCGGCCAAGCCCTACGACGGCCCCGACCGCCGCCCGTTCCAGGGCAACGCGGACCAGATCGTGGAGGACCTGGCCGCGCACGCGGCGATCGGCCTGGAAGAGATCCTCGTCGACCTCCAGGGCTCCGCGCGGGACGCTCAGGAGCTCAAGGAGGTCGCCTCGGAGGTCTACGAGAAGGCCCGCGCGGCCGGGGTCTAGGACAGGGCCTAGTCCTCGGGGAGCTCGACCGGCGCGATCTCGTCGTAGACGTCACCCGGGCCCGGGTTGGCCGCGTCGGTCGTGCCGCCGAAGTGGTGCATGACGCCCCAGACCGCGTTCAGCGCGGTCTGGACGGCACCCTCGGCCCAGCCGGCAGTCCACGAGATGTCGTCGCCGGCCAGGAAGATGCCCCGCTTGTCCTCGGGCAGCCGGTCCTGCATGAAGTGGGTGTAAAGGCGGCGCTGGTAGCGGTAGTGGCCGGGCAGGTTGGCCTTGAACGCGCCCATGAAGTAGGGCTCGTTCTCCCAGGAGACGGTCACCGGGTTGCCGATGATGTGCTTCCTGATGTCGACGTTGGGGTAGATCTCGCCGAGCGACTTCAGCATGACCTCCATCCGCTCGTTCGCGGACAGCGGCAGCCACTTCAGGCTGTCGTCGCACCAGGTGTAGGAGAGGCAGATGACGGCGGGCTTGTCCGGACCGTCGTCCAGCAGGTAGGTGCCGCGCGTCATGCGGTCGGTGAGTGTCATCGACATCACGTCCCGGCCGGTCGGATTTCCCTCGTCGTCGACGGCCTTGTCCAGCCAGAACGGCCGGTCGACCGGAACGAAGAGCTTGCTGGACTCCATGTAGTGGGTCCGCTCGATGGCCGTCCAGTGGTCGATCGGGAAGAGCGAGTCGTCGCAGGCGATCTTGGACAGCAGCATCCAGGACTGGGCGGTGAAGATGGCCGCCTTGAAGGTGCGGATGTCGCCGTTCGCGTCCGTCACGGTGATCTGGTTGCCCGCGGTGCGGTGCAGCCGGGTCACGGCCGGGCGCGGCTCGCCGTTCTCGTGCAGGGACTTCAGCGAGGTGCCGTACGGCCAGTGGACGATCTTCTCCGGCTCGCGCTCCCACAGCCGCACCGGCAGCTGCTGGGAGCCGCCGACGATGCCGCGGTGGTGGTCGTCGGCCTCGGTGTAGACGACGCGCAGGATCTCCAGGATGGAGTTCGGGAAGTCGGTGTCCCAGCCGCCGGTGCCGAAGCCGACCTGGCCGAAGATCTCGCGGTGCCGGAAGGACTTGAAGGCCTCGGACTCGCAGAGGAAGCCGTAGAAGGTCTGGTTGTCGAGCTTCTCGACCAGCTTCGCCCAGATCTCGCGGATGCGCGGCACGTCCCGCTCGCGCATGGCGCGGTTCATGTCGGAGAAGTCGGCGCCCTCGTCGAGGCACTTGTTCCAGGCCTCGGCGACGTCACGGTAGACCTGGGGCAGGTCGTCGATGGTCTCGGCGTAGTGCGACTCGCCCTTCAGGTCCACGACGGTCGAGGGGGTGGCCTCGGCCAGCGGGTTCGGGAAGGGCCTGGTCTCCAGGCCGACCAGGTCGATGTAGTGCTGGAGGGCGGTGGAGGACGGCGGGAAGCGCATCGCGCCCAGCTCGCAGTTGAGCGACTCGTCGCAGCCCTCGAAGCCGACGGTGCGCAGCCGGCCACCGAGCTGGTCGGCCTCGTAGACGACGGGCTTGAGGCCCATCTTCATCAGCTCGTAGGCGGCCACGATGCCGGACAGACCGCCGCCGATGACCGCGATCTCGGTGCCGTGCTCGGTCGCGGGGATCTGGCCGAGGCCCGCCGGGTGGGCGAGGAAGTCGTCGTACGCGTACGGGAAGTCCGGGCCGAACATGGTGATCGGCGGCTGCTGCTCGTCGGCGTGCTGGACGGCGTTGGGCACCGTGGACGTCATGGGGTACGGACTCCTTGCGCGGGAAGAACTCGGGGGAGGTTCTGGGGAGACGTTCGGGGAGAGCTGGAGGTTCAGACGAGCGACCCGTAGAGGCCGGGGCGGCGGTCCTGCAGATACGGGTTCGCCTCGCGGGAGGCGGCCAGGAAGGCGGGGTCGACGTCGGCGAGGACGAGCTCCTCACCGCGGCCGGCCCGGGTGCGGGCGACTCCGTCGGGACCGGCGAGGACGGACAGTCCGACGAACTCGAACTCGCCCTCCGGACCGACCCGGTTGACGTACGCCACGTACATCTGGTTCTCCCAGGCCCGCACCGGGACGAGGGACTCGGCGACGAACTGGAACGGATGCATCTGGGCCGTCGGGACGACGAGGAGGTCGGTGCCGGCCAGGGCGTGGGCGCGGACGTTCTCCGGGAACTCGACGTCGTAGCAGATCATCAGGCCGACGGTCAGGCCGTTCAGCTCGGCCTGGACGACCGGCTGGTCGCCCGGGGCGAAGTGGTCGCGCTCGAAGCAGCCGAAGAGGTGGGTCTTTCGGTAGTTCGCGAGGCGGGTGCCGTCCGCGGAGATCAGCTGGACGGAGTTGTAGACCGCGTCGCCGTCGCGCTCCGGGTAGCCGTAGGCGATGGCCAGGCCGTGCCGGGTGGCGAGCTCGGCGATCGCGTCGGCCGAGTCGCCGTCGGCGGGCTCGGCCAGGCGGCCGATGTCGTCGCCGATCGCGTACCCGGTGAGGAACATCTCCGGCGCGCAGAGCAGTGCGGCGCCCGCTGCGGCGGCACGGCCCGCGGCCTCGTCGAGGACCTTGAGGTTCTCGACGGTGGAGCCGGGGCGGCCGGAGCTCTGGAGCAGGGCGGTGCGCATGCGTGTTCCTCACCGGTACGGAGGGGTTTGGGGGCCAGTTAGAAGGTACGTTCGGCGGCCTCGGCCGGACAAGGAGGAGCCGTTGCGCGCCGGTGAGCGGTTCGTTGCGTGCACCCGCCACCGAGCGGCGATTCGTTGCGTGCCCTCGGGCCACGGATCCGGTCGATCCTCGACCGCGAATTCCAGCCCACCGACCTGACCTGCGAAAACGCCCCCAAGCGGGCTCCGTACGATCGCCGCCGCTGTCAGAGCTCGCGCAGTCGCTCGACGATCTCTTGGAGCAGTTCCGGGTCGGCCGCGGGGCCGGAGACCGGCAGGCGGCGCGGCTCGTCGATGCGCACCAGCCCGGCCTCGGCCAGGTCGCCGAGCAGCACACGTACGACGGTCAGGGGCAGGTCGGCGTCCGCGGCGAGCTCGACGACCGGGCGCGGGCCGCGGCGCACCAGGTCGAGCAGGGCGGTGCGGGCGTGGTCGACGCCGGGCTGCGCCGTGTCCGTCTCCAGGGCGGTGACCCGGGACATCAGGTCGATGGTGTGCCGCTCCGAGGGCCGGGTGCGGCCCCGGGTGACGGTGTAGGGGCGCACCATCGACCCGGTCTCGTCCTCGTACCAGTGGTCGTCGCTCACGGCCGGATCAGGTGGCCGAGCGTGCGGCGGCGTCCAGGTGACGGCCGAGGCGGCGGACGAGCAGCGCCATCTCGTGGGCCAACTGTCCGACGTCGGTCTGTACCTCGCTGAGCACGGCCAGGCGGCTGCCGTCGCCGGCCGGGGTGATGAAGAGGTAGGCGTCGTCGAGCATCACCATCGTCTGCCGTACCTCTCCGGCCTCGAACCGCTCCCCCGCCGAGCGGGCCAGGCTGTGGAAGCCGGAGCAGACGGCGGCGAGGTGCTCGATGTCCCGTCTGCGCATACCCTCCGAGGCGCTCAGCGGGAGGCCGTCCGCGGTGAGCAGCACGGCCTGGCGGACGTGGTCGGTCCTGGCCACGAGGTCGTCGAGCAGCCAGCCGAGGCCTGCGTCGGGTGCTCCGGCGAGCTGCTCATGAGTCTGTTCGTCACCGTGTGTCGTCTCGTCACCGTGCATCCTCGGAGTCCGTCCCTTCGTCGGCGTCAGTGGTCGTGGGCAGGCCCTTGCGGCCCCGTTCGAGGCCGCGCTGGAAAGCACCGAAGACCGCCCGCATCTCCTCGGCGTCGACCTCGCGCTCCGGAGCGGCATCCCGGGGCGGCGGGTCGTCGCGCAAAGGTGCGGCCAGCGAGGCCTGCCGGACGCGGGTGGGCAGAGCGGGAGCGTCCGCGTCGGGAGCGGGGCCGCCGCCCTCCGTGGGCTCGCTCACCCGGCCGCCCTCCACCGGCCCCCTCACCCGGCCGCCTTCCGTCACCAGGCGCATCATCCGACCGGACTCGGCCGTCATGTCCTGCACCCGGCCGTGCTCAGCGGCCGAAGCCTCCGTCCGACGGCCCTCCGCCCGGTCGGCGTCCGCCCGGTCGGCGGCCGCCGAGTGGCCGTCGGCTCGACCGTGCTGGGGCGCCGGGGTCTGTGCCCGTGGCCGCTCCTCACTGCCGGGGGCACCCGGCCCGCGCCGTGACGGCAGGCTGGGTACCGACGTGTCCGGGTCCGGGCTCGCGTCACCGGCTTCCGGCTCCGGCTCCGCCAGGACCGTCGACGGCAGCAGTACCACCGCGGTCGTACCGCCGTACGGCGAGTCCCGCAGGGTGACCTGGATGCCGTGGCGGGCGGCGAGGCGGCCCACGACGTACAGGCCGAGCCGGTCGTGCCGGGTCGGGTCGAAGGCGTCCGGGTCGGTGAGGGTGCGATGGGCGTCGGCGAGCTGGTCGGGGTCGAGGCCGAGGCCCCGGTCGTCCAGCTCCAGGACGAAGCCGCCGGACGCCCGGCCGGTGCGCAGGGTGACCTGCGTGTGCGGCGGCGAGAACACCGTTGCGTTCTCCAGGAGCTCGGCGATCAGATGCACCACGTCGGCCACGGCGTCCGCCGCGACGCCGACCTCGGCCATCGGCGGGACCACGACGCGCGTGTAGTCCTCGATCTCACCCACCGCGGCCGACACCACGTCCGCGACCGGCACCGGCCGACGCCATCTGCGGCCGGGCACCGCGCCGGAGAGGATGATCAGGCTCTCCGCGTGCCGGCGCATACGCGTGGTCAGGTGGTCGATACGGAACAGCTGGCGCAGGATGTCCGGATCCTCGGTGCGCCGCTCCAGCGTGTCGACCAGCTTCAGCTGGCGATGGACGAGCGCCTGGTTGCGCCGGGCGATGTTGAGGAGCACCGCGAACAGCCCGCGCCGCAGGGTGGCCTGCTTGACGGCCGCCTCGACGGCGGCCAGCCGCGCGGCGTTGAAGGACCGGCCGACCTGGCCGATCTCGTCGGCCCGTACCTCGTCGGCGGCCAGCGGCGGCGCCTCCGCGGCCGCGTCCACGTCCTCGCCGGCGCTCAACCGCCGCATCACATCGGGCAGCTGCCGGGTGCTCAGCACGTCGGCGGCGTCCCGCAGCGTCTCGAGGCGGCGGGAGATCCGCCGGGCCCCGCGCACCGCGAGCCACAACGACACTCCCACGGCGGCCAGCCCGGCCACCGCGACCACGGACGCCTTGGTCAGCTCGCGGTAGGCGAACGCCCGCCCGCGCGCGGCCGAGTTCTCGGCGGAGCGGGTGCACAGCTGCATATAGCGCTTGACGGCCCGGTCACTGGTCGTACGCCAGGTGCCGGCCGCGACGGCCTCCCCCGCGTGTGCCGGGCCGGCCCGCAGCAGCGCGTCCTCGCCCCGCACCAGCGAGCGGTGGAGGTCGCCGCGCTGGAACTCCTCGAACAGCGCGCGCGAGTCGGACGGCAGGTCCGGCACATACGTCCGCTCGAAGACCCGCCGGTCCTCGATCGTCGCGGTCAGGGTGTCGTACTGCCGGTCGGACAGCGTCCCCGCGGCCCGCGCCCCGGCGACCAGGGCGTCCTCGCGGGAGACGAACTCCCGCACTCGCACCAGCTCGATGACGACCTGCGCCTCCCGGGCGAGCTGCCCGGCCTGCAGGGCGGTGAGCGTGGACTGGACGTCGAAGCCGGGCTCGACGAGTGCGCCGTAGTCGGTGACGGCCCGGTCCCAGGAGATCCGCCGGGACAGGACCCGGTCGCGCAGCTCGTCCAGCCCGTCGGTCGCGTGGAGCATCGCGTCGAGCGCCGCCCGCTGCCGGTCGCTGAGCCGGCTGCGGTCGCCGTCCCTGATCGCGTCGCGCATGGCGCTCACGGCGCGGTCGGTACGGCGCTGCTGGGCCAGCAGATTCCCGGCGGCGGCCGTGTCGTGGCCCGCGCCCAGGTAGGTGGCGGAGAGCCGCCGTTCGATCTGGATCTGGCCGATGGCCGTGTCCACGGGGGTGCCGAAGTCCTCGTACACCCCCTGGAGCCGGATCAGCGCTCGCAGTTCGCCGGTGACCGACACCATGGCGAAGCTCCACAGTGCCATCAGGGCGACGACCGGAGCGAGTGCGAGCGCCACGATCCGGGTGCGGACAGTGGTGGGACGGCCGACGGGCCAGCGCATGAAATACCTGCCGGTGTTACCAGTCAGTAGAAAGTCCGGCACAACCTACGGGATCGTCATCTGCACCGCAATGGTTGCCCCGGGTAACCCCGGATCAGTTCCCGGGCACCGAGAACGTGGTGAGCACCGCGGCGTGGTCCGAGGGCCAGTCGTTGCCCGCGACGTCGGGCCAGGGGCGCGGGATGCCGCTGACCACCGTCCGGGAGTCGAGCACCGTCAGACCCCGGTGCAGGACGTAGTCGATCCGGTCCTGCGGCTCGGGCCGGCCGCTGCCGTCCTCGTGCACCGGATGGATCGGGGACCAGGTGTGGCCGGGGGCCGTTTCCGGGTCCGGGTGGGCCTCCCGGTAGGAGTCGCGCAGCCCCGCCCGCTCCGCCGCCTTCGTGACCGGCCACTCGACCGCGGGCCAGTCCAGATGGGAGGGGCAGTTGAAGTCGCCGACGAGGACGACGGGCACGCCGTCGCCGTTCGACTCGGCGATCCGGTCCAGGGCGTCCCGCAGCTGCGCGAGCCGGACCTCCTCGTGGGCGACGAGCACGTCCGACGGGAGCCCGTCGAAGGCGGACTCGTAGGGCCCGTACGGCGTGTAGTGGAGGTGGGCGGTCCAGACGTCGACCTCGCGGCCCGGGGTGATCTCGATCCGGACCCCGGCGGCTCCGTAGAAGCCGACGCCCGGGTCGCCGAAGCGGGCGGTGACGGGGTAGCGGCTGATGACGCCCAGGTTCTCCCCGGCCCGGTGGTGGTGCCAGCCCAGCGCGTCGGCGAGCTCCTGGGCCGCGGTGCCGCCGGTCTCCTGGAGGCCCACCACGTCGGCGCCGCTCTCCAGGATCGCCTTGAGCTGCTTGGCGCGGTGGTCGTCGACCGGGCTGCCGCCGAGCCACAGGTTCCAGGTCATGACGCGCAGTTCGTATCCGACCATGTCTCGCAGATCCTCCGGGGTGACTGCGACGAGGCTGTCGCGTACGGTCCGGCCGGGCGCCGCCTCGATCGGCGCGAGGGACGGCACGGCGAGGACCGCGCACCCGGCCGCCTCCGCCGAACTGACCCCGGTACCGGTGTCCTCGACCGCCACGCAGGCCGCCGGGTCGACACCGAGGGCGCGGCAGGCGGCGAGGTACGGATCCGGGGCGGGCTTGGTGCGGCCGGTGTCGTCGGCGGTGACGGAGGCCGCGAAGCGGCCGGGGCCGAGGGCTTCGAGCACGGTGTCGGCGACCGCGCGTGGGGACGCGGTCACCAGGGCGGTGGGTATGCCCTCGCGGGCGAGGGCGTCCAGCAGGTCCAGCGCGCCGGGGCGCGGCACGATGCCGGTGCGGACCCGGGCGACGAATTCCCGGTGCAGCTCCCGCGCGATGCCGTCGGCCGGCCGGCCCGTGGCGGCGCCGAGCCACTCGGCGGTGTCCTCGACGGCACGGCCGAGCACCTCCGGCTGGTCCGCCTCGGTCAGCGGGCGCCCGGCGACCTGTTCCACCGCCTCCCACCACAGACGCTCGGTGTCGACGAGCGTGCCGTCCATGTCGAACAGAACGGCCTGGAGCGGGAGTCGGGGGTGGGGGGTCACGTTTCTCTCTTTCTTCACTGGCAGAACTGACAAATGCGCTTACCGGTCGGTGCGTCCGCTACCGGTCGCTGCGCTCGGCCACGAGCACCGGGCGCTCCGGCAGTGACACGCTCACCGCGGCTCCGGCGCCGAGCCCGGCCGCCTCGTACGCGGGCAGGTCGGCCTTGGCCTCGGTGCCGTCGGCGAGCTTGACGGTCAACCGGACGACCGCGCCCAGGAAGGACGTGGCGACGACGCGTGCGGTGCCCTCGTCGTCCGCGGCCACCCGGACGGCCTCGGGCCGCACCAGCACGTCGACCTCGGTCGTGGCGGGCGCCTCGCCGTCGACCGGCAGCCGCTGCCCGAGCACCTCGACCGAGCCGTCCTTCAGGACTCCCGGGATCCGGCTCATCGTGCCGACGAACTCGGCGACGAAGGCGGTGGCCGGCCGCCCGTACAGCTCGGCGGGGGCGGCGCACTGCTCGAGCCGTCCGGCGCGCATGACGGCGACCCGGTCGGCGACGGACAGCGCCTCCTCCTGGTCGTGCGTCACGAAGAGGGTGGTGATGCCGAGTTCCTGCTGGAGCCTGCGGATCTCCTCGCGCAGGGTCAGCCGGACCTTGGCGTCGAGCGCCGACAGCGGTTCGTCGAGCAGCAGCACGCGCGGGCGCAGGGCGAGCGCGCGGGCCAGCGCGATGCGCTGCTGCTGGCCGCCGGAGAGCTGGTGCGGGAACCGCTCCCCCTTGTCGCCCAGGCCGACCAGCTCCAGCAACTCGGCGGCACGCGCCCGCCGTTCGGCCGTACGCACCTTGCGCATGCGCAGCCCGAAGGCCACGTTGTCGACCGCGTTGAGATGGGGGAAGAGGCTGTACGACTGGAAGACCATCCCGGCGTCACGGCGGTGGGCCGGGACGTGGGTGACATCCTCGCCGTCCACCAGCACGGCGCCGGAGTCCGGGTGTTCGAACCCGGCGAGCATGCGCAGCGCGGTGGTCTTGCCGCAGCCGGAGGGGCCGAGCAGCGCGAGGAACTCGCCCGGCCGCACGGCGAGGTCGAGTCCGTCGAGGGCCACGGTGGCCCCGAACTCCCGGCGAAGGCCGCGGAATTCGACCGTGGCGGCCTTCTCCGTGACGGTCGTGTCGAGCGTGGTGGCGGTCATTGGTTCATCCCCGGGACGAAGCGGTTCGGGTACGCCCGCCGGCACCGGCGAGCACGAGGAGCAGGGCCCATGTGAGGAGCAGGCTCAGCACGGACACGGCGACGGACATCTGGGCCTGCGAGCCGCCGACGTTGTAGATCCACACGGCGAAGGGCTGGAAACCCAGCAGCCGGGCCACGGTGAACTCGCCGAGCACCAGCGCCAGCGTGAGGAAGGCCGCGTTCAGCAGCGCCCCGCGCAGATTGGGCAGCACGGCCCGGACCAGGGCCTGCGGCCAGGAGGCGCCGCAGCTGCGCGCGGCCTCGACGAGGGTGCGCACATCGATCGCGCGCAGCCCGGAGTCCAGCGCCCGGTACACGAAGGGCAGCGCCATCACGACGTACGCGAGGACCAGCACGACCGGGAAGCTCGGGTTCTGGATCGCCACGAACGTCTGGAACAGCGGGGTCCGGGACAGGTGGTCGGGACCCCACTTCAGGACGGTCGCGATACCGGCGACGAACGCGATCGGCGGCACCACCAGCGGCAGCGAGCACACCACCTCGACGACCGGCCGCAGCCGGGGCGCGCCGAGCCGCAGCGCGACCACGGCGGGCACCATCAGCAGCAGCACGACGGCGATGGTGGCCGCGGCCAGCTCCAGCGAGAGCAGCAGGCTGGAGACGAACCCGTCGGCGGAGACGATCTGCGTGTAGGCGTCGAAGGTGACACCCTGCCCGGGCACGTCCACCGTGAAGATCACGGAGGCGGCGAGCGGGACCAGGAAGTAGAGCGCGGCCAGGCCGAGGACGGCCCACCGCCAGGGGGTCAGGCGTCGAGCCATCGGGCGCTCCGTCGTTGCAGGGGCAGGTACACGGCCATCACCACACCCGCGACCAGGACCATGTCGAGGCTGAGCGCGAGGGCCACGTTCTCCTGCCCGACCAGCACGTTGCCGGAGATGGCGTCGGCGATCTGCAGGGTGACCAGCGGGACCGCGCTGCCCACCATCGCGGCGGCGGTGGCGTAGGCGGCGAAGGCGCTGCCGAAGAGCAGGACGAGTCCGCCGAGCAGGGAGGGCGCGAGCACCGGCAGGGCCACGTGCCGCCAGTACTGGACGGCGGTGGCGCCGTTGTTCCGGGCGGCCTCGCGCCACTGGGAGCGCAGGCCGTCCAGGGCCGGGGTGATGGTGAGGACCATCAGCGGGATCAGGAAGTAGAGGTAGACCAGCACCAGACCCCAGAAGCTGTAGAGGTCCCAGCCCTTGTCCGCGAGGCCCAGGTGCACGGTCAGCACACCGGCGTTGCCGAGCGTGGCGACGAAGGCGAAGGCCAGCGGGACACCGCCGAAGTTGGCGAGGACGCCGGAGGCGGTGAGCACGGCCTCGCGCAGCGCGCGCGACCGCGAGGTCACGACGGCCTGCGCGAGCGGCAGCCCGAGCAGCGTGCCGAGGGCGGCGGAGACCGCGGACAGCTTGACGCTGCCGACCAGGGCGGTGAGGTACGGCCCCTGCAGCGAGGTGGTCAGGTTCGCGGCGGTGTACGAAGTGGCGCCCGTCGCCTGGTCCTTGACGGTGAAGGCGCCGTTCAGCATGGCGAGGGCGGGGATCCCGAAGGCGATCGCGGTGAACACGAGCAGCGGGACGACGGCGAGCCAGCCAGGGGCACGGCGCCGCCGCTTCTGCGAAGCGAGCGGCGCCGTGTCCACCCTCGTGAGAGCGGTGGTCATCCGGCGACGGCCTTCGACCAGCCCTGCGCGATGACCGTCTTGGCCTTGCTCTGCTGGGCCTCGGTCGGGAAGGACGGCGTACCGGAGACCTTCGGGAGCTTGGCGGCGGCCGTCTTGTCGAGGGTGCCGGCCTTCTCCAGGGAGGTCATCAGGGCCGGGCGGGCGTAGCCCTTGAGCCACAGGTTCTGGCCCTCGGCGCTGTAGAGGTACTCCTGCCACAGGCGGGCGGCCGCCGGGTGCGGGGCGTCCTTGTTGATGGCCTGGGAGTAGTACTGGGAGAACTGGCCGTCGGTGGGCACCGCGACCTTCCAGTCCACGCCCTTGGACTTGAACTCGTCGGCGTAACCGGCGTTCAGGTAGTCCCAGTCGATGCTGATCGGCGTCTCGCCCTTTTCGACGGTGGCCGGGGTCGACTCGACGGGCGTGTAGTTGCCGTTCTTCTTCAGCTTGGCGAAGAAGTCGAGGCCGGGCTGGATGTCGTCGAACGAGCCGCCGCTCGCGAGGGCGGCCGCGTAGACGCCGCCGAAGGCCGAACCGGACTTGGTGGGGTTGCCGTTGAGGGCGACCTTGCCCTTGTACTCCGGCTTGAGCAGGTCCTTGAAGGTGGTCGGGCAGTTCTTGACGCGCTTGGCGTCGCAGCCGATGGAGATGTAACCGCCGTAGTCGTTGTACCAGCGGGCCTGCGCGTCCTTCTGCGCGGCCGGGATGTCACCGTAGGAGGCCACCTTGTACGGCGCGAGCAGGCCCTGCGTGGCGGCGCTGAGCGCGAAGGAGCTGCCGAGGTCGAGCACGTCGGGGGCCCGGTCCTGGCCCTTGCGGGAGGTCACGGCGTTGATCTCGTCCTGGCTGGAGCCGTCGGGGCTCTCGACCTCGATCTTGATGCCGTACTTCTTCTGGAAACCGTCGATCAGGGCGCCGTAGTTGGCCCAGTCGCGGGGCAGGGCGATGGCGTGGAGGGTGCCTTCCTTCTTGGCGGCCTTGACCAGCGCGTCCATGCCGCCGAGGTCGGCGGCGGAGGTGGCGGTTGCGGCGTTCTTGCCGTCGGCGGTGGTCGACGCGTTGTCGGGGGCGGCGCCGCAGGCGCTGAGGGCGAGTGCGGCGGCTACGGCGAGGCCACCGGTGAGAACGGCGGTTCGCGGCAGGAACACTGTCACTGTCACTCCAGGGGTGCACACGAGCAGGGAGATGAGACGACGACAACTTGTCTGAACAAGTTGGGTCACAGTACGCCCGGTCCGGGTGTCCTGTCTGTAAACCACGGAGAAACTTTGAACGCTTGTTGTGTGCACAATCCAGACCGTTTCAGATCACGCTCAGGTCTCGATTAGGCTGGTCACGCTGTGCACAGCGACCTACTCAGAGGGGAAGCATGACTGCGCGACACGAGGAGATCGCTGACGAACTGCGGCGGGCGATCGACCGAGAGGAGTACACAGTCGGCAGTCGGCTGCCCTCGGAGACCGAACTCGCCGCGCAGTACGGCGTCTCACGCGGCACGCTGCGCCAGGCCGTCGCGACCCTCACCACCGAGGGACTCATCGGTTCCCGCCAGGGCGCCCGCAGGGTGGTGCTGGCCAGCCGCCGCAGCCAGAGCTTCGAGGAACTGCGCAGCTTCGCGCAGTGGGCGCGGGCGATGGGCCGGGAGGCGACGGGTCACGTCGTGGCGCAGGAGCACCGCCCGGCGGCCAAGGAGGACGCCGTGCGCCTCCAACTGCGCGCCGGGACGCCCGTGCTGCACGTCCTCAGGGTGCGCGGTCTGGACGGCGAGCCGGTCCTGCTGGAGCGGACCGTGTACGCCGACTGGATCGCCCCGGCCGTCGAGGCCATCGAGCCGGACTGCCCGTCCGTCACGCAGCGGCTCTTCGAGGACACTGGCCTGGTCTTCGCCTACGGCGAGCACGTCATAGACGCGGTGGCGGCGGGCGCCCAGGACGCCGAACTGCTCGGCATCCGCCGCACCAGCCCGCTGCTGCGGGTCCGCAGGGTGACGACGACCCGTGAAGGGCGCCCGGTGGAGTGGTCGGACGACCGCTACCGCTCGGACGCCGTGAGCTTCAGTGTGCACAATTCGATAGGGAGCAACGCGCTGGCGCGCAAGACGGCCGACTGAGGGGAGCCCGTATGAAGCCCGCCGCGATCGCCGCACTGCCGTTCGTCGACGAGCACACGACCCTCGTCGCGGCGCGGCCCGACGCCGTCTGGCGCGGTCTCGGCGACATCCTGGACCGCTCGTTCGCGCGCCCGCGCGCGACCGGCTACGCACGCCTGGTCGGCGCCGCCGACCACTCGGTGTCCGGCCCGCGCCGGCCGCCGGCCGAGGGCTCGGTGTTCGCCGGGTTCCGGGTGGTCTCCGCGCAACCGGGACGGGAGCTGGTCCTCGCCGGACGCCACCGCTTCTCGACGTACGCCCTGGTCTTCCACCTGGACGCGGCCGGCCCCGGGCACACCCTGCTGCGGGCCGAGACCCGGGCCCGGTTCCCCGGCCCCCTCGGCGCGCTCTACCGCTTCGCCGTCATCGACACCGGCGGCCACGCCCTCGCCGTACGCCGCCTGCTCGCCTCGGTCGGCCGCCGATACACGTAGCACGCGTCAGGTCGCCGAACCCGAGGAGAACCGCCGCAACGGCGAAAGCACCGGACGAAGGCTCGGTGCCTGCCGGGTTCCGGATGGTCTCCGCGCAACCGGGACGGGAGCTGGTCCTCGCCGGACGCCACCGCTTCGCGACCTACGCCCTGGTCTTCCACCGGACGCGGCCGCCCCCGGGCCGACAGCCGCCACGCGTGGCCCGATCAGGTGGGCGAACCCGAGGAGAACCGTCGCAGCAGCGGCGAGAGCACCAGTACGGACTTGGTCCGTTCCACGAACGGCTCCCCCGCGATCCGCTCCAGCACGCGCTCGAAGTGGCGCATGTCGGAGGCGAAGACCTGGGCGACCGCGTCCGCCTCACCGGTGACGGTGGAGGCGGCCACGACCTCCTGGTACCGCTCCAGGCCCCGCTGGATGGTCTCCGGCGAGGTGTTGCGCCGGCAGTAGATCTCGACGAATCCCTCGGTCTCCCAGCCGAGCGCCGCCGGGTCGACCCGTACGGTGAAACCGGTGATGGCTCCGGTGGCCCGCAGCCGGTCCACGCGCCGCTTCACCGCGGGCGCGGACAGGCCGACCAGCTGCCCGATGTCCGCGTAGGAGCGGCGGGCGTCCTCGGCGAGGGCGTGCACGATGCGTTCGTCGAGATCGTTCAGCACAGTGGGTTGATCAGCTCTCAGGTGTTGCGAGTCGGGAACGGCGGTAGCCGTAGAGGAAGTAGAACACGAGTCCGGCGGCCATCCAGCACCCGAAGACGACCCACGTGACGGTGTCGAGGCTGAACATGTTGTACGCGCAGAACAGGAAGCCCAGCACCGGCAGAACCGGCCCGAACGGCACCTTGAACGTGCGCTCCAGCTCCGGCCGCCGGTACCGCAGGATGACGACCGCGATGTTGACCAGGCCAAAGGCGAACAGCGTGCCGATGCTGGTGGCGTCGACGAGCTTGCCCAGCGGGATGAGCGCGGCGAGCACACCGCAGAACAGCGACACGATCACCGTGTTGAGGCGGGGAGCGCCGGTCTTCGGGTGGACCTTGCCGAGCGCCTTGGGCACCAGGCCGTCGCGGGCCATCGCGAAGAGGATGCGGGTCTGGCCGTAGAGCACGGTGAGCACCACGCTCGCGATGGAGATGACCGCGCCCAGGGCGAGCAGCGTGCCCCAGAAGGTCTGGCCGCTGACATCGTTCATGATCGCGGCGAGGGTGGCCTCCGAGCCGTCGAACTTCTTCCAGTTCCAGGCGCCGACGGCGACGGCGGCGACGAGCACGTACAGCGCGGTCACGATGATCAGCGACAGCATGATCGCCCGTGGCAGGTCCCGCTTGGGGTTCTTCGCCTCCTCGCCGGCGGTGGAGGCGGCGTCGAAGCCGATGTACGAGAAGAACAGCGTGGCACCGGCGGCACTGACCCCGGCCATCCCGAGCGGCATGAAGTCGGCGTAGTTGCCGGACTTGAAGCCCATGAAACCGATCGCGCAGAACAGCACCAGGGCGGCGATCTTCACGCACACCATGATCGTGTTGGCCCGGGCGGACTCACGTGCGCCGCCGAGCAGGAACACCATCGCCAGGAGGACGACGATCAGGGCGGGCAGGTTGATGATGCCGTGTCCCTCGCCCGGGGCCGAGGACAGGGCGGCCGGGATGGTGACGCCGATGGTGCCGTCGAGCAACTCGTTCAGGTACTCGCCCCAGCCGACGGCGACGGCGGCCACCGACACGCCGTACTCGAGCACGAGGCACCAGCCGCAGACCCAGGCGACCAGCTCGCCCATCGTTGCGTACGCATACGAGTAGGAGGAGCCGGCGACCGGGATGCTGCCCGCCAGCTCGGCGTACGACAGCGCCGAGAAGAGGGCCGTGAGACCGGCGATCACAAAGGCCAGGGTGACGGCGGGACCGGCCTCCGGAACGGCGTCGCCGAGCACGACGAAGATGCCGGTGCCGAGGGTGGCACCGATGCTGATCATCGTCAGCTGCCACAGGCCGAGGGAGCGCCGGAGCGTGCCTCCCTCGCCCTGGCCGCCCTCCGCGACCAGGCTTTCCACGGGCTTGCGACGCATGAGGCCCGCGGCAACGCCCGGGGATGCCGGGCCGGTCTCTGTGCGGTTGTGCGAGGGTGCGCCTTGGTCGAGCACGCGCTGGCTCCTTATCGCTGCCACTGAGGGCGGCGGGGACCCGATGCCTCCCTGCGAGGGCAGGAACCCACCGAGCGGGGTCCCCGCCACACCACGTACAGCGCAGCACCCTATGAGCCAGGCCTTTACGGGCGTAATGCAGCAACCTTGCGCATACCCGCAAGATCATTGCGTTCATCCCGGGAGTGTGTCCATTTGTTGCGCGACGGCTTTCGAGCGTTGCGCAGAGGCCTCAAAAGCCCCGTTCACGCGGACGCCGACGGCCCCCGCCTGTCCGGGTGCCGGGAGGACGGGGGCCGCGTGGAAAGGGTGCCGGCTCAGTTCCAGCTGGCGTGCAGCGGCTTGCCCTCGGCGTAGCCCGCCGCGCTCTGGATGCCGACGATGGCCTTCTCGGCGAACTCCTCCAGCGAGGCCGCGCCGGCGTAGGTGCAGGAGGAGCGGACGCCCGCGATGATCGAGTCGATCAGGTCCTCGACGCCCGGACGGACCGGGTCGAGGAACATGCGGGAGGTGGAGATGCCCTCCTCGAACAGCGCCTTGCGGGCGCGGTCGTAGGCCGACTCCTCCGACGTGCGGTTGCGCACCGCGCGCGCGGACGCCATGCCGAACGACTCCTTGTACAGCCGGCCTTCGGCGTCCTGCTGCAGGTCGCCCGGCGACTCGTAGGTGCCCGCGAACCACGAGCCCACCATCACGTTGGACGCACCGGCCGCGAGCGCCATCGCCACGTCGCGCGGGTGCCGGACACCGCCGTCGGCCCAGACGTGCTTGCCGTACTTCTTCGCCTCGGCGGCGCACTCCAGAACCGCGGAGAACTGCGGCCGGCCCACACCCGTCATCATCCGGGTGGTGCACATGGCGCCGGGACCGACACCGACCTTGATGATGTCCGCGCCGGCGTCGATCAGGTCCTTGACGCCCTCGGCGGAGACGATGTTGCCCGCCACGATCGGCACCTGCGGGTCGAGGTCGCGCACCAGCTTGACGGCGCTGATCATCGACTCCTGGTGGCCGTGCGCGGTGTCGATGACGAGCGTGTCGACGCCCGCGTCGAGCAGCTGCTTGGCCTTGGCCGCCACATCGCCGTTGATGCCGACGGCGGCGGCGATGCGCAGCTTGCCGTTGGCGTCGGTGGCCGGGGTGTAGAGCGTGGCGCGCAGGGCGCCCTTGCGGGTGAGGATGCCGGCGAGCCTGCCGTCCTTGTCCACGGCCGGGGCATAGCGGCGGTTGTGCCCGTCGAGGGTGTTGAAGGCCTCGCGCGGTGCGATGTCGGCGTCGAGCAGCAGCAGGTCCGTCGACATGATCTCGGTGAGCTGCGTGAAGCGGTCGACGCCGGTCAGGTCCCGGTCGGTGACGACACCGATCGGGCGGCCGTCCTCGTCGACGACCACACCGGCGTTGTGCGCCCGCTTGGACAGCAGGCCCAGCGCGTCGGCGACGGTCTGGTGCGGGGCCAGCACGATCGGCGTGTCGAGGACCAGATGGCGGCTCTTCACCCAGGAGACGACGTCGGTGACGACGTCGATCGGGATGTCCTGCGGGATCACCACCAGGCCGCCGCGCCGGGCCACGGTCTCCGCCATCCGGCGGCCCGCGATCGCGGTCATGTTGGCGACGACCAGCGGGATCGTGGTGCCCGTGCCGTCCGGGGAGCTGAGGTCCACGCCCTGACGCGAGCCGACCGCGGAGCGGCTCGGCACCATGAACACGTCGTCGTACGTCAGGTCGTACGCGGGCTGGATGTCATTGAGGAAACGCACGTGCCGCACATCCCAGTCGATCAGAGGTGACCCCCGGACAGGTCAGCCCGGGGGAAAAGCACG
The DNA here is from genome assembly GCF_032656585.1 of Streptomyces herbicida. Taxonomy (NCBI): domain Bacteria; kingdom Bacillati; phylum Actinomycetota; class Actinomycetes; order Kitasatosporales; family Streptomycetaceae; genus Streptomyces; species Streptomyces herbicida. The sequence continues at coordinate 31,040 of NZ_JAUYWJ010000026.1, read as the reverse complement.
TACCTCATTGTCCCATGACGGCCGGAATGCGATGCCCGGTCGAATCATCCAGGCAGGTCGGAGGGCGTTCGGAGGATCTGCCGAACCGGCCCCGGTCAGCCCAGCGCGAGCGCCACCGTGAGGAGGGGTCCGCGGCCGGACGCCTCGGTGAACACCTCCAGCGCCACCGCCCACTCGTCGGGACGGGCCGCCGCGTACTCCAGCCAGCCGCCGACGACGAGCAGCAGCCCGTTCTCGGCCGCTTCCGGCGGCCAGAACGAGGGGTCGCCGAGGCTGTCGGCGAGAGCGTCCCAGTTGCGGCCGAACCAGTCGGGCAGGGCGAGGGTCTGCGCGAAGCGGTCCATGAACGCGGTCTTGTCGGCGACCCCGCCGAGGTCCAGCGTCACCACCCGCCGGCTCGTCATCTCAGTACCGTCCTGAACATGTCGTAATGATCATCAAAAAGCACGCGGGGGACGAACCGCAGCAGCACGCTGTCGGTGCTGTCACGGCCGTCCCCTCATGAGCTGCTGCAGGCCGCCCTCAGGGGCCGTCCGGGTCCGCCCGGTTCAGGGCGGGCTTCGGCGTGGGGCCCGCGGTCATCAGATAGTCCGCGGCCGACGTGTCCGTCACCAGGCTGGTGACCAGACCCGACCGCAGCACCGCGTCGATCGCGGACGCCTTGCGCTGCCCGCCCGCGATCGCCACGACCTCGGGGATACGGCGGAGCTGGTCGGCCTTGACCGTGATGCAACGCTCCCCCAGGTCCCGGCCGACGCGTCGGCCCTCGGTGTCGAAGAGATGCGCCGACATCTCGGCGGCGACACCGAGCGAGGCGTAGTGGGCCCGCTCCTCGTCGCTGAGCATGTCGTGCACCGTCGAGATGCCCGGCTCCCAGGAGCCGATGGAGACACAGGCGACCGTGACCTTGTCGAAGTACTCGAAGGCCCGGGCGATCCCGGTCTGGTTGCGCAGCGCGGCCGCGGTGGCCGCGTCCGGCAGCAGCATCGGCGCATAGATGGGGTGCGCGTCGCCGCCGGACACCTGGGCGGCGCGGCGGACGGCCTCGACGGAGCCGCGCTCGGCGGTCCCGGCGTCGTACACGCCCGTCAGCTGCACCACCGTGCAGGGCGGCAGCCGGTCGAGCGCCGCCGCCATGTGGATGGTGGACCGACCCCAGGCCAGTCCGAGGACGTCCCCCTCGTTGACGAGCTCGCCGAGCAGGTCGGCCGCCACCTCGCCGAGGTTCTCGGGGTCGGGGGTCTCCTCGGCCTCGGCCGGGGATTCGACCACGACGGCGTGCCTCAGGCCGTAGCGGGCGCGGAGCGCGTCGGAGCGCTCGGCGTCCAGCTCGGCCGGCACGCGGATCTCGATGCGTACGAGATCCCGTTCGAGGGCAGTTTCCAGAACCCGGGCCACTTTGAAGCGGCTGACGCCGAACTCCTCCGCGATCTGGATCTTGGACTTGCCCTCGAGGTAGAAGCGGCGGGCCATGGCCGCCGCCTGCACCAGCTCAGCGGGTCCCATCCGCATGGCTGACCGGCCCGCCGACATACCCGACACGGCGATCTCCTCACTGCTGTTCACACTCTGGATTCGCCGTTCATCCTTGCAGATCCGGCGCAACTGATCCGCCCTGATGGGCGCCGTTCCCTTAGCTGTTCACGTCGTTGTGGCTCAGTGGTCGCATGCCCAGGACGCCTTGGCGGTGGCCGTCTCCGCCTGGGTGCGCAGTGCACGTACCGCTTCTGCCGGGTCCTTCGCCCCGTACACCGCCGAACCGGCGACAAAGACATCGGCACCCGCGTCCGCACACCGCTCGATCGTGGACGCGGAAACGCCTCCGTCGACCTGCAGCCACAGCTCGAGACCGTGCTTCTCGATCAGCTGACGCGTGCGGCGGATCTTCGGAAGCATGATGTCCAGGAACGCCTGACCGCCGAAGCCCGGCTCGACCGTCATGATCAGCAGCATGTCGAGCTCGGGGAGCAGGTCCTCGTACGGCTCGATGGGCGTCGCGGGCTTGAGCGCCATGGAGGCACGCGCGCCCTTGGCGCGGATCTCGCGGGCCAGCCGCACCGGGGCGGCGGCCGCCTCGACGTGGAAGGTGACGGACGAGGCACCCGCTTCGACGTACTGGGGGGCCCACCGATCGGCGTCCTCGATCATCAGATGGCAGTCCAGCGGCGTGTCCGCCGCACGCGCCAGGGACTCTACGACCGGCACGCCGAGCGTGAGGTTGGGGACGAAGTGGTTGTCCATCACGTCGACGTGGAGCCAGTCGGCTCCCTCCACCGCCTTCGCCTCCTCCGCGAGGCGGGCGAAATCGGCGGACAGGATGCTGGGGTTGATCTGCACGGCCATGACCCAAGCCTGCCATGTCCGGGCACGGATGTTCGCCTCGGTCCCCGGCTGGATCACGACGGTATATACCATCCGGGAATTCAGGTGCCCTGCGGACGGGACCGTGCCATGCTGGGCGGCCCACCGGCTCCACGTGCGGCTATGGGGGGCGCCATGAAGGACGCGCGATCGGACGACCATGGGCGCCATGTGCGCCAGGGGCTCATCAGATTCCTGACCGGACGACGCAGCAAGTGGCTGATAGTGGCCCTCTGGCTGCTGGCGCTCGTGCTCGCGGGACCGCTCGTCCAGAAGCTCACCGACGCCCAGGACAACGACGCCGCCTCCTGGCTGCCCGGATCGGCGGAGTCCACCCAGGTGCTCGACACCTCCCACCACTTCCGGCCCGAGCAGATACCGGCGGTCGTCGTGTACGCCCGCGACGGCGGACTCACGGCGCGGGACAAGCAGCAGATCGCGCAGGACGTCCAGGAGATCAGGGGGCTGACCGCGCACGGCATCCGCGGCACCGAGGCGCGCGGACCCCTCTACGACAGTCCTTCCGCGCCCAAGGCCGCCCAGATCTACGTGCCCATCACGATGGACGCCAAGGGCTGGGCCGAGTTCGCCCCCGCCGTGGACACGCTGCGCGACCAGGTGGGCCGGAGCGGCGGCGGGCTCGCCGTCCACATCACCGGGCCGGGTGGCACCTCCGCCGACTTCTCCAAGGCCTTCGAGGGCATCGACTCCACGCTGCTGCTCTCGGCGATGGGCGTCGTGATCGTGATGCTGCTGCTGACCTACCGCAGCCCGGTCCTCCTCTTCGTCCCCCTCCTCGCGGTGGTCGTCGCCCTGTTCACCGCGCAGGCGCTGATCTATCTCCTGGCCCGGCACGGGGGCCTGACCGTCAACGGCCAGAGCGCGGGCATCCTCACGGTGCTCGTCTTCGGCGCCGGGACCGACTACGCGCTGCTCCTCGTCGCCCGCTACCGGGAGGAGCTGCGCCGCCACGAGGACCGGCACGAGGCCATGGCGCTGGCCCTGCACCGCGCGGGCCCCGCCGTGCTCGCCTCGGGCGCCACCGTGGTGCTGAGCATGCTGGTGCTGCTGGCCGCCGAGATGAACTCCACCCGCGGTCTGGGCCCGGTCGCCGCGATCGGCGTGGCGGTCGCGCTGCTGGCCATGCTCACCCTCTTTCCGGCCCTGCTCCTGGTCTTCGGCCGCTGGATCTTCTGGCCGGCGGTCCCGCACTTCGGCTCGTCCGACCCGACCGAGCGGGGCGTCTGGGCGCGGATGGGCCGCAGCATCAGCCGCCGGCCGCGGGTCGTCTGGGGCGCCACCGCCCTGGCCCTGGCCGTCCTCTCGCTGGGTCTCCTCCAGCTCCGCGCCGAGGGCATCGGCAACGCGGACGCCTTCACCGGCACCCCCGACTCGATCACCGGGCAGAAGGTGTCGCAGCGGTACTTCCCGGCGGGCAGCGGCGACCCGCTGGTGGTCGTGGCCGGCCAGGCGCAGGTCGACCGAGTGCGGCGGGCGGTCGCCGGTACGCGCGGAGTCGCGCCGGACAGCGTCACCGTCCCGCCCGGCACAAAACCCTCGTACGACGGCAAGGTCCTGTTCGAGGCGACCATGACCGACCCGGCCGACAGCGAGGCGGCCAAGCACACCGTCGAGCGCGTGCGCGACGCCGTCCACGCGCTGCCGGGCGCCGACGCGCAGGTGGGCGGCGGCACCGCGGCCCTGCTGGACATGGAGCGGGCGACCACGCACGACAACGTGCTGATCATCCCGGCGGTCCTGCTGGTCGTACTGCTGATCCTGGGCGCGCTGCTGCGGTCCCTGGTGGCCCCGCTGCTGCTGATCGGCACGGTCGTGCTGTCCTTCGCGGCGGCCCTCGGGGCCAGCGCCCTCGCCTTCCGGCACGTCTTCGACTACGCGGGCGAGCAGACGGACTTCCCGCTGTTCGTCTTCGTGTTCCTGGTGGCCCTGGGCATCGACTACAACATCTTCCTGACCACTCGCATCCGCGAGGAGACCGCCCGCCACGGCACCCGCCCCGGCGTGGTGACGGGCCTGGCGGCGACCGGTGCGGTCATCACGTCCGCGGGCCTGGTCCTGGCCGGAACGTTCGCCGCGCTCGGCACCCTGCCCATGGTGGCCTTCGCGGAGATCGGCTTCGCCGTCGCCCTCGGCGTCCTCCTGGACACCTTCGTCGTGCGGTCGGTGCTGGTCACTGCGCTGTTCCTGGACGCCGGCCGGAAGGTGTGGTGGCCGCACCGGCTCGCGCACGAGGACGGTGCGGTCCCGGTCGTGCGCGAGTCCGAGGTCAGCCGGTCCGGCGGATGAGCGCCAGATACATGGCGTCGGTGCCGTGCACATGCGGCCACAGCTGTACGTCGGGACCCTCGCCGAGGGCCGGTACGCCGGGCAGCAGCGGGCGGGCGTCGACGAGTTCGGTCTCCGGGTGCTGCTTGAGCACGTCCTGGACCACGGCACGGGTCTCGGCGAGGTGGGGCGAGCAGGTGGCGTAGCCGACGACCCCGCCGACCCGTACCGAGTCGAGCGCGGTGCGCAGCAGGGCGCGCTGCAGCGGCGCGAAGTTGTCCAGGTCCTCGGGGCGCCGCCGCCATCTGGCCTCGGGCCGCCTGCGCAGCGCGCCGAGGCCGGTGCACGGCACGTCCATCAGCACACGGTCGAAGGTGCCGGGCCGCCACGGCGGCCGGGTCCCGTCGGCGGCGATGACCTGGTACGGCCCCGGGTTGCCGGCCAGGGCCTTCGCCACCAGACCGGCGCGGTGCGGCTGCTTCTCGGAGGCGAGCAGCGCGGCCCCGCGTTCGGCGGCGAGCGCGGCCAGCAGCGCGGCCTTGCCGCCGGGCCCCGCGCACCCGTCCAGCCACTTCTCGTCCGGCCCCTCCAGCGGCGCGTTGGCGAGCGCGAGGGCGACCAGCTGGCTGCCCTCGTCCTGCACCCCGGCCCGGCCCTCCCGGACGGCCTCGACGGCGCCCGGCTCCCCGCCCTCGGCGAGCCGCACGGCATACGGCGACCAGCGCCCCGGCACGGCGGCCTCCTCGCGGAGCAGCTCCTCGGCCGTGGCCCGCCCTGGCCTGGCTACGAGGGTCACCTCGGGCCGCTCGTTGTCGGCCTCCAGCAGGTCCTCGATGCCGGCCCGCCCGCCGCCGAGCGAGTCCCACAGCGCGGAGACGACCCAGCGGGGGTGCGAATGCACGACGGCGAGATGGTCCTCGGGATCCTCGTCGTAGGGCGGCGCGACCCGCTCCAGCCACCCGTCGAGGTCGTGCTGCGCGACCTTGCGCAGCACGGCGTTGACGAACTTGGCCCGCCCGTCGCCGAGGACGACGCGCGCGAGCTCGACGGAGGAGGACACGGCGGCGTGCGTCGGGATACGGGTGCCGAGCAGCTGGTGCGTCCCGAGGCTGAGCACGTCGAGCACCGGCGGGTCGACCTCCCGCAGCGGCCGGTCGACACAGGCGGCGATCACCGCGTCGTACGTGCCCTGCCGCCGCAGCGTCCCGTACACCAGCTCGGTGGCGAGGGCGGCGTCCCGGCCGTCGAACTGGTCGGGGCCCTCCTTCTCCCGCGCCTTGCGCAGCAGCGGGGGCAGGACGAGGTTGGCATACGCGTCCCGCTCGTCCACGGCGCGCAGGGCCTCGAACGCGAGGATGCGGACCGGGTCCTTCTGGGGACGGCGGTAGGGTTTGGCGGGCTTGCGGGGCCGCCGAGAGGACTGCTCACTCACGAAAAAGGTGCTCCGGATATGGGATGGATACAGATCCCAGCCTACGTCCCGGGCGCCCGGGCGGTGCCGCCGTGTACGCCGGGAATCCGCCGACGGGAGGGGCCGGACCGGGCGGGCTCAGCCGCCCAGCGTCTCGCCCACGGCGATCCGCACCCCTCGCGCCCAGTCCGCCGCCCGCATCGGCTTCTTGCCCTGGGCCTGCACCCACAGCAGCTCGACGGCGTAGGACCCGGTGCCCACGTGCACGCTGTTCTTGCCGACGGCCAGCTGCCCCGGCAGCAGATCGGTCCGCTCCGGTACGGGCGTGGCCTGGATGAGCTTGAGGCGTTCGCCGCGGAAGCTGGTCCAGGCGCCGGGCGCCGGGGTGCAGCCGCGCACCACCCGGTCGACGCGCAGGGCCGGGACGGCCCAGTCGATCCGGGCGTCATCGACGGTGATCTTCGGCGCCAGGGTGATGCCGTCGGCCGGCTGCGGCACGGCCTTGAGCGAGCCGTCCTCGATGCCGTCCATGGTTGCGGCGAGCAGCCCGGCGCCGGCGAAGGCGAGCCGGGTGAGCAGGTCGCCGCTGGTGTCGGTGGGCCGGATCTCCTCGGTGACGGTCCCGTACACCGGCCCCGAGTCCAGCCCTTCCTCGATGAGGAAGGTGGAGGCCCCCGTGATCTCGTCCCCCGCCATGATGGAGTGCTGCACCGGCGCCGCCCCGCGCCAGGCGGGCAGCAACGAGAAGTGCAGATTGACCCAGCCATGGGCGGGAACGTCGAGGGCGACGCGTGGCAGCAGGGCGCCGTAGGCGACCACGGGGCAGCAGTCCGGGGCGATCTGCGCGAGCCGCTCGAGGAACTCCGGGTCCCGCGGCTTGAGCGGCTTCAGCACCTCGATCCCGGCCTCCTCCGCCCGCTCGGCCACGGGTGACGCGACCAGCCTGCGCCCGCGCCCGGCCGGCGCGTCAGGCCGCGTGACGACGGCGGCCACCTCGTGCCGCCCGGAGGCGATGAGAGCGTCCAGAGCGGGAACGGCGACCTCGGGGGTACCGGCGAAGACGAGCTTCATGGAAAGGTTCGGGCCTCTCGGGCGGTGGCGACTGGCGGGCAGCCTCCAAGTCTATGACCACGCACGCAAATCCGCCGACGGCGAGCAACCTCCACGGCATACGCCGGTTGTTCGGCGAACGGGAGACAGGTGGCGGAGACAGGTGGTGCACGGGTGGGCAAACCGGCGTACGCATATGCCCGTACGCCCCCACACCGTGACCAGCGGAGCGCAAACGCGTTGGTCAAGAAAGAGTTGACCACAAAGGGCCGCATTCGGCGGCCCAATTCCTTTCAACGCCGGTTCGAGAGGCTTGTTCATGGCCGACCACGCAACCCACGACGCCCAGGCCCGGGCCAGCCTGCACTTGCTGGTGCGGGACATCGAGCGGGTCCGCCGCCAGGTGGACGCACTGCGCACGCTCACCGCCCAGTTGGGCAACGTCTACCGCCCGCGCCGCTCCGGCCCCTCCACGGGCTTCGTCGTCTACGGACGCGCCCCCGCTCCGACGGTGCGTCTCGCGCAGGAACTCCGGGACAGCGTCGAGACCCTGGTCACGGCCGCCGTGGATTTCGACCGCTCGCTCGGCTTCTCGTGGGACGCGGTGGGCTCCGCGCTCGGCGTCACCAAGCAGGCGGTGCACCGCCGTTACGGCGCCCGGCGCGCCGCGGCCCAGGCGGCCGCCGAGGCCGAGCGCACCACGGAGCCGTCGGGGACCCGCACGCTCAATGTGAACACCGGCCTCCCCGCGGTGCCCACGGTCCCCGCGGCCCGCTCCATGCCGACCCAGCCCACCGCGGGCAGCCCCACGCTCCGCAACGAGGCCCGGCCGACGGCCTTCCCCGGCCCGCGCAACGGCTGACGCACCCTCACGCCGCCCTCCCGGCAGGCATCCGGGAGGGCAGCCGCATGCCGGGCCTCCCCGGCCGCCAAGGGCCTCACCCGATGTCCGGCGGATCGATCCGCACCCGTACGGCCTCCCCGCTCCCCCGCGCCATCCGCGCGGCCTGCGCCGACTTCAGCGCGGACGCCAGCGCCGCCCCACTCCCCGGCGGCACCCGCACAAGCGCCCGCTCCCACTGCTCCCCGGGCGGCGGCGCCCCGGTCCGCCGCGGCCGCCCCGGAAGGGTGACCGGCATCGGCACGGGCCCCAACACCTCGGCATCCGAGGGCAGTTCGACCGTGCGCAGGAACTCCGCGACGGCCTCCGCCGGGCCCGACACCGCGGCCATCCGCGACACCGGCGGAAACCCCAGCTCGGCCCGCTCGGCCAGCTCCCGCACCGCGTGTCCGACAGGATCCCAGCGCACCAGTGCCTGCACCGGCCGCAGGGTCGGCTCGGCGACGACCACCACGGTGCCCCGGTCCCCCTGCGGCCGTACGAGCCCGGAGGCACCGATCCAACGGCGCAGCGCGTCCTCGCCGGCCCGCAGGTCGGGACGGCCCAGCATGGCCCAGCCGTCGAGCAGCAGAGCCGCCGCATAGCCGCCCTCGGCAACGGGTTCGGCCCCGGGTGTGCTCACGACCAGCGCCGGAGTCCCCGGCACCGTGTCCAGCACGTGCTCCCGCCCCGAGGTGCGCACCGGTACGGCGGGAAAGGCCCGCCCCAGTTCCTCGGCGGTCCGTCGCGCCCCCACGACCTGGGCCCGCAGCCGGAAGCCGCCGCACTCCGGACAGTGCCAGGCGCCCTCCTCGCGCCCGCACCACCCGCACCGCAACGCCCCCGCGTCCTGCGCCTCCAACGGCCCGGAGCAGTGCCGGCACCGCGCGGGCGCCCGGCACTGGGCACAGGCCATGCGCGGCACGTACCCCCGCCGGGGCACCTGCACGAGGACCGGCCCGTGCTTGAGCCCCTCCCGGACCGTCTGCCAGGCGAGCGTCGGCAGCCGCGCGGCACGGGCGGCCTCGTCCCGGGCGAGGTCGGCGTCCCCCACCGTCCGCACGAGGGGCGCCGCCCGTCGCACCTGCTCCCGGCCCGCGGCCAGGGGGCGCGCCCAGCCGCTCTCCACGAGCTGCGCGGCCTCCACGGTGCAGCTCCAGCCGCCCAGCAGGAAGCCGCACCGGTCCAGGGCCGCGCGCAGCAGGAGCACATCCCGGGCGTGCGGCTGCGGCGCGTGCTGCTCGCTGTGGCTGTCGTCCCCGTCGTCCCAGATGACGACCAGGCCGAGGTCCTGCACGGGCGCGAACATGGCGGCCCGCGTCCCGACGACCGCCCGTACGGAGCCCCGCCGCAGGGCGAGCCACTGTGCGTATCGCTTCTCGGGCCCGGCCTCGGCGGTGAGCAGCGCGTGCCGTCCCTCGCCGAGCAGCGCGGTCAGCGCCGCGTCGACCCGGGCGGCGGCCCGTCCGTCCGGTACGACGACGAGCGCGCCGCGTCCCGAGGCGAGCGTCGCCGTGACGGCTCGCGCGAGCTCCTCGCTCCACTCCGGTCCGGGCAGCGCGCTCCACACGGCACGGGGCGCACCTCCGGAGCCGAGCGACTCGATGAAGGCCGGCCCGTGCTCGTACCGGGACCACGACCCCGCGTCGGGCGCCGCCGGGGGTGGCAGCGGCGGGGGCGAGGGGCGCTGCTCGGCCCGCGCGCTGCGCGGTGGCACGGCCAGTTGCAGCACGTCGGCGAGGCTTCCCGCGTACCGGTCGGCGACGGCCCTGGCCAGGCCGAGCAGCTCCGCGCTCAGCACGGGTTCCGGGGACACCACCTGGGCCAGCGCGGCCAGCGGCCCGGAATAGTCGGACTCGGCCCGCCGCTCCACGAGGAAGCCGTCGATGAGCCCCCCGCCCTCACGGCGCCCCTCCCGCACGCGGGACCGGCCGGCGCCGAACCGCACCCGCACCCGCACCCCGGGCTGGGCCTCGGCGTCCAGTTCCTCGGGCACGGCGTAGTCGAAGTACCGGTCGAGGTGGAGCACGCCCTTGTCGACCAGCACCCGTGCGACGGGCAGCTCCTTGGCCAGCGCGGCCCCCCGCCAGGTCCGGGGCTTGGCCCGCGGCACCTTGGCATCCCGCACGCTCTCCCGGATGAGCGCGAGCTGCTCCGGCGGCGCCCCTTCGGCCCCGCCGTCCCCCTGCCCGTTCTCGCTGCTCACGCTTGCATTCTTACCAAAAGCCACTGACAAGCGACGCACGCCCGAGATCAACCCGGCCACGGCCGCCGTCAGGCGCTGACTTCTGCCTTGGGCCACTCGGCCATACCGGTCCAGGACCGGCAGCAGGATTCGAACCTGCGTGGAAATCATTCCGGAAGTTGAAGTACCCGTGACCCTCGCACCGGGCGGCGTCGTTCTCCCGAGATCCAGTCGACAGCGGTCTGTGCAAAGCCAGTTTCACCGCACGCACGAAGCGCACTCCACCGAAGTAACCGCGGTCATCGCACCGGGAGATCACCACCGTAAGGGCGTGGCCGAAGGGCCCGCGAGCCATTTTCCCGGCCGGTGAATCACCCGGGTTGTGAAACGCCGCGGCCCGGCCCCCGAGGGGAAGCCGGGCCGCGGCGGGAAACCTGCACTCGGGACTTACAGCCCCGCAGCCTTGCGCAGCGCGTCCACGCGGTCCGTGCGCTCCCAGGTGAAGTCGGGAAGCTCGCGGCCGAAGTGGCCGTACGCCGCGGTCTGGGCGTAGATCGGGCGGAGCAGGTCGAGGTCGCGGATGATGGCGGCCGGACGGAGGTCGAAGACCTCGTCGATCGCCTTCTCGATCTTCTCGGGCTCGACCTTGTGGGTGCCGAAGGTCTCGATGAAGAGACCGACCGGCTCGGCCTTGCCGATCGCGTAGGCGACCTGGACCTCGCAGCGGGAGGCCAGACCCGCGGCGACGACGTTCTTGGCGACCCACCGCATGGCGTACGCGGCCGAGCGGTCCACCTTGGACGGGTCCTTGCCGGAGAAGGCGCCGCCGCCGTGGCGGGCCATGCCGCCGTAGGTGTCGATGATGATCTTGCGGCCGGTCAGACCCGCGTCACCCATCGGGCCGCCGATCTCGAAGCGGCCGGTCGGGTTGACCAGCAGGCGGTAGCCCTCGGTGTCCAGCTTGATGCCCTCGTCGAGCAGCGCCTTGAGCTCCGGCTCGACGACGAACTCACGGATGTCGGGGGCGAGCAGCGACTCCAGGTCGATGTCGCTCGCGTGCTGCGAGGAGACGACCACGGTGTCGAGGCGGACGGCCTTGTCGCCGTCGTACTCGATGGTGACCTGCGTCTTGCCGTCCGGGCGCAGGTAAGGGATCGTGCCGTTCTTGCGGACGTCCGAGAGGCGCTTGGACAGACGGTGCGCCAGGAAGATCGGGAGCGGCATCAGCGTCGGCGTCTCGTCCGACGCATAGCCGAACATCAGGCCCTGGTCGCCCGCGCCCTGCTTGTCGAGCTCGTCCCCTTCTCCCCTTCGGGCGGCCCCCTCGACCCGGGACTCGTACGCGGTGTCCACACCCTGGGCGATGTCCGGGGACTGCGCGCCGATCGACACCGACACACCGCAGGAAGCGCCGTCGAAGCCCTTCTTGGAGGAGTCGTAGCCGATCTCCAGGATCGTGTTGCGGACCAGCGTCGCGATGTCCGCGTACGTCTTGGTCGTGACCTCGCCGGCCACGTGCACCAGGCCCGTGGTGATCAGTGTCTCCACGGCGACCCGGGAGGTCGGGTCCTCGCGCAGAAGCGCGTCGAGAATGGTGTCGCTGATCTGGTCAGCGATCTTGTCGGGGTGACCCTCGGTCACGGACTCCGAGGTGAACAGGCGACGGGACACAACGCTCCCTGGGGTTGCAGCGGCTGCTGGCTGATCATTGGCGGACCACACGGGGGGCTGCGCCCGGCGTCGTCCGAGAACAGTTTATCGGTCGTGCTCGGCCGCCGGCCCACCCGTCTCGCCTCTCGGGAGCGCTGTGACCTGCGGCACGCGCATTCTGCCCAATACCGAGCGGCATTGGCCAGTGCCGCCACGCGACAATGTCACGAGCGAAAGCGCCATCGCGTGGCCGAAACAATTCAGGTCAGACGGGGCCCCACCAGGTCCCAGACGATGTCGGCCAGCGCCTCCTTCGGGCCGTGCGGTACGGGCGTCTCGCTGCCGTCCGCGCCCAGCACAACGGCCTCGTTCTCCTCGGCACCGAAGGTCTTGCGCTCCCCCACCTCGTTCACCACGAGGAGATCGCATCCCTTGCGCGCCAGCTTCGCCCGGCCATGGGCGAGGACGTCCTCGGTCTCGGCGGCGAAACCGACAATCACCTGTCCGGGGCGCGCCCGGTCGGCTGAGATCTCCGCGAGGATGTCCGGATTCCGCACCAGGACGACCGGCTCCGGGTCCTGGCCGTCCTTCTTCTTGATCTTCCCCGAGGCGTAGTTCGCGGGCCGGAAGTCCGCGACGGCGGCGGCCATCACGACCGCGTCGGCGTCCGCGGCCGCCTTCAGCACCGCCTCGCGCAGTTGCACGGCCGTGCCGACCTGGACGACGTCCACGCCGGCCGGGTCGGGCATGCCGGTGTTCGCCGCGATCAGCGTCACCCGGGCGCCCCGCGCGGCGGCCGTACGGGCGAGGGCATAGCCCTGCTTGCCGGAGGAGCGGTTGCCGAGGAAGCGGACCGGGTCGAGGGGCTCACGGGTGCCGCCGGCGGTGACGACGACATGCCGGCCCTTCAGGTCCGGCTCGTGGACGCCCCGGGCCAGTACCCGGCGGCAGACCTCGAATATCTCGGCGGGGTCGGGCAGGCGGCCCTTGCCGGTGTCGACGCCGGTGAGGCGGCCGACCGCCGGCTCGATCACGACGGCGCCGCGGCGGCGCAGCGTCGCCACGTTCTCCTGGGTGGCCGGATGCTCCCACATCTCGGTGTGCATGGCCGGGGCGAAGACGACCGGACAGCGGGCGGTGAGGAGCGTGTTGGTGAGGAGGTCGTCGGCGAGGCCATGGGCGGCCTTGGCGAGCATGTCGGCCGTGGCCGGGGCCACCACCACCAGGTCGGCGTGCTGGCCGATGCGGACGTGCGGGACCTCGTGGACGCCGTCCCAGACCTCGGTGGAGACGGGGTTGCCGGACAGGGCGGACCAGGTGGCGGCGCCGACGAAGTGCAGCGCGGAGGCGGTCGGGACCACGCGGACGTCGTGACCGGACTCCGTCAGCCTCCGCAGCAGCTCACAGGCCTTGTACGCGGCGATGCCACCGCTGACACCCAGAACGACCCTTGGCTTGTCCACCGTGTCTCCCCGAACTCGACAACGTACGACTCAATGCTGCATCACGGCGGGGAGCGACCCCCGCACCCCCGAGCACACCACAGGCCCGGCAGTCGCGCTGCCGGGCCTGTGGATAAGCCAACCGCAATCTGAAGGTACTACTGCGCCGGGCCCTCGATGGCCTCGGAGGTCAGCAGACCGGCGTTGATCTCGCGCAGGGCGATGGAGAGCGGCTTCTCGTGGACGTGGGTGTCGACGAGCGGACCGACGTACTCGAGGAGGCCCTCGCCGAGCTGCGAGTAGTACGCGTTGATCTGACGGGCCCGCTTGGCCGCATAGATCACGAGGCTGTACTTCGAGTCGGTGGCTTCGAGGAGCTCGTCGATCGGCGGGTTGATGATGCCCTCGGGCGCAGTGATGGAAGAGGACACGCTCTACCTTCCGAAAGATGGGAAAAGATCAGACACGATCACACAACGTCCATCAAGGCTAGCAGCTCGCGCGCCACGTCCTCGACGGAGGTGTTGACCAAGGTCACGTCGAACTCCGGCTCGGCCGCCAGCTCGATCTTGGCCGCCTCCAGGCGGCGCTCGATCACCTCGGGCGGCTCGGTGCCCCGGCCCGTGAGCCTGCGCACGAGCTCCTCCCAGGAGGGAGGAGCCAGGAACACCAGCTGGGCCTCCGGCATGGACTCACGGATCTGCCGGGCGCCCTGGAGGTCGATCTCCAGGAGGACCGGCACACCGGCCTCCAGGTGCTCCAGCACGGCCGCACGCGGCGTGCCGTAGCGGTTGCCGGCGAATTCGGCCCACTCCAGCAGCTCGCTGTTGGCGATCAGCTTGTCCATCTCCTCGTCGGTGACGAAGAAGTAGTGGACACCGTGCTTCTCGCCGGGGCGGGGCTGACGCGTGGTCGCCGACACCGAGAGCCAGACCTCGGGGTGTTCCTTGCGCATATGGGCGACGACCGTGCTCTTGCCGACCCCGGAGGGGCCGGAGAGCACGGTCAGCCGCGGACGTTCACTCATGCAGCGATTATTCCAGCAATCCCGGGATGTCCGGGACTCAGGAGCCGGTGCTGCCGAACTCGCGCTCCAGGGAGGCGATCTGGTTGGAACCGAGGCCGCGCACGCGGCGGCTCTCGGAGATACCGAGTCGCTCCATGATCTGCTTGGCGCGGACCTTGCCCACGCCCGGCAGGGACTCGAGCAGGGCGGAGACCTTCATCTTGCCGATGACGTCGTTCTCCTGGCCCTGCTTGATGACCTCGTGAAGAGAGGCGCCGGAGTGCTTGAGTCGATTCTTGACCTCGGCCCGCTCCCGGCGAGCCGCGGCGGCCTTTTCGAGCGCGGCTGCGCGCTGTTCAGGGGTAAGGGGCGGAAGAGCCACGCCTACGTCACCTCGGATGTCGAACTGTCGGATACGGACCGGTGAGGAACCTAGTCGCCCCACACCTGGGGAGCTACGAGCAACACGCTTGCCCGTTCACTCTGCTCGGAGACTAGCGGTCGAGACCGCCAGAGTCAGCGAGAACAGCGGAAAAGTCCTGGTCAGCCTCCGTCAGGCCGGACATTTCAGACATACTGCCCCGGATTTGAGGATGTATTCAGACTCAAGACGTCCAGGCGCCCCTCACCGGAACACCCTTCGGACACATATCCGAGCCCCGACGGAGACTCATCGGAGGACTCAAACAGCCGTCACGGCCGCCCTGATCTCCTCCGCGAAGCGATCCGCGGCCGAGCGCAGCGCTCCGACCTCGGGACCGTGACGCAGAACACCTCGGCTGACGTTCGGCACGACATTGCGCACCGCCGCCCCGAAGACCCCGGGAAGGTCGGCCGGAGTCGCCCCCTGGGCGCCGATGCCGGGGGCGAGGAGCGGACCGTTGATGTCGAGGTCGTACGACGACAGGTCGCCGAGCGTGGCGCCCACGACCGCTCCGAAGGAGCCCAGGGGCTCCTCCCCCGCGTTCTCGGCCGCCAGATGGGCCAGCATCGTCGCCCCGATGTTCCGTCCGCCGGCCCGCACCGCGTGCTGCACCTCGCCGCCCTCCGGGTTGGAGGTCAGCGCCAGGACGAATAGTCCCGCGCCGCTCTCCCGGGCCAGCGCGATCGCCGGGCTCAGCGAGCCGTAGCCGAGGTACGGCGAGACGGTCAGGGCGTCCGAGAACAGCGGGGCGTCCTTGTGCAGGAAGGCCTCGGCGTAGGCAGCCATGGTCGAGCCGATGTCGCCGCGCTTGGCGTCCATGACGATCAGGGCACCGGCCGCGCGTGCCTCCTCGACGGTCTTCTCCAGGACGGCGAGGCCCCGTGAGCCGAAGCGCTCGAAGAACGCGCTCTGCGGCTTGAGCACGGCCACCCGGTCGGCCATCGCCTCGACGACCGTGCGGCTGAACCGCTCCAGGCCGGCGACGTCGTCGTTCAGTCCCCACTCCGAGAGCAGCGACGCGTGCGGGTCGATGCCGACGCACAGCGGGCCGCGCTCGTCCATGGCGCGGCGAAGGCGCGCGCCGAAGGGTTCCAGGGCGGTCATACCGTCTTTCCTGCCTTCCTGACATCGGCGCCGACGGCGTCGGCGAGGGTCGCGTACGGGCTCGTACGGAGGCGGGCGGCGAGCCCCTTGTGGATCGCCCGGCCCCAGAAGGGCCCCTCGTAGATGAAGGCGCTGTAGCCCTGGATCAGCGTCGCGCCCGCCAGGATCCGCTGCCAGGCGTCCTCGGCGTTCTCGATGCCGCCCACGCCCACCAGGGTGATCCGGTCGCCCACGCGCGCGTACAGCCGGCGCAGGACCTCCAGGGAGCGCGCCTTCAGCGGGGCGCCGGACAGTCCGCCGGTCTCCTTGACGAGGGAGGGGCCCGACTGCAGACCGAGCCCCTCGCGCGCGATGGTGGTGTTCGTGGCGATGATCCCGTCCAGGCCGAGCTCGACGGCCAGGTCGGCGACGGCGTCGACGTCCTCGTCGGCAAGGTCCGGAGCGATCTTCACCAGCAGCGGGACCCGGCGGTGGGACACCGTGCGGTCGGCGGCCTCGCGCACCGCGCTCAGGAGCGGGCGCAGCGCCTCGGTCGCCTGCAGGTTGCGCAGTCCCGGCGTGTTCGGCGAGGAGACGTTGACCACCAGGTAGTCGGCGTACGGCGCGAGCCGCTCGGTCGACTTCACGTAGTCGCCCACGGCCTCCGCCTCCGGGACGACCTTGGTCTTGCCGATGTTCACGCCCACGACGGTCCGGAAGACCGGCTCACGGGTCGCGAGACGGGCGGCGACGGCGAGGGAGCCGTCGTTGTTGAAGCCCATGCGGTTGATCAACGCACGGTCCGGGACGAGCCGGAACAGCCGCTTCCCGGGGTTTCCGGGCTGCCGCTCGCCCGTCACGGTGCCGATCTCGACGTGGTCGAAGCCCAGCATCGACATCCCGTCGATGGCGACGGCGTTCTTGTCGAAGCCGGCGGCGAGGCCGAAGGGGCCGTGCATCCGCAGCCCGAACGCCTCCGTGCGCAGATCCTTGTAGCGGGGCGCGAGGGCGGCCGCGAGGAAGGTGCGCAGGACCGGGATGCGGACGGCGAGGCAGATCCAGCGGAAGGCCAGGTGGTGGGCCTGCTCGGGGTCCATCCGTTTGAAAACCAGACGGAAGAAGAGCTTGTACATGTCTCCGAGTCCTCGTGAATGAGGGGGACACCGTTTCCGGTGTCCCCCTCAGGGCTGCTAGTCGCGGGCCGCGGTCAGGTGTTCCGCGTGTTCCTGGAGCGAACGCACACCCACGTCTCCGTGGTTGAGGGCGTCGATGCCCTGGACCGCGGCGGCGAGCGCCTGCACCGTCGTCAGGCAGGGCACGGACCGCGCCACAGCCGCTGTACGGATCTCGTAGCCGTCGAGGCGGCCGCCGGTGCCGTACGGGGTGTTGACGATCAGGTCGACCTCGCCGTCGTGGATGAGCTGGACGATCGTCCGCTCGCCGTTCGGCCCGACGCCCTCCGACTGCTTGCGCACGATGGTGGCGTGAATGCCGTTGCGCTTGAGGACCTCGGCCGTGCCGGACGTGGCCAGCAGTTCGAAGCCGTGCGCGACCAGTTCACGCGCCGGGAAGATCATCGAGCGCTTGTCCCGGTTGGCGACCGAGATGAACGCCCGGCCCTTCGTCGGCAGCGGGCCGTAGGCACCCGCCTGGGACTTGGCGTAGGCCGTACCGAAGACGGAGTCGATGCCCATGACCTCGCCGGTGGAGCGCATCTCCGGGCCGAGCACGGTGTCCACGCCACGGCCGTGGATGTCACGGAACCGCGACCACGGCATGACCGCCTCCTTGACGGAGATCGGCGCGTCGAACGGCAGCTCGCCGCCGTCGCCGTCGGCCGGCAGCAGACCCTCGGCGCGCAGCTCGGCGATGGTCGCGCCCAGGGAGATCCGGGCGGCGGCCTTGGCCAGCGGGACCGCGGTCGCCTTCGAGGTGAAGGGGACGGTGCGGGACGCGCGCGGGTTGGCCTCCAGGACGTAGAGGATGTCGCCCGCCATCGCGAACTGGATGTTGATCAGGCCCCGCACGCCCACGCCCTTGGCGATGGCCTCGGTCGAGGCGCGCAGGCGCTTGATGTCGAAGCCGCCCAGCGTGATCGGGGGCAGCGCACAGGCCGAGTCGCCGGAGTGGATGCCGGCCTCCTCGATGTGCTCCATGACGCCGCCGAGGTAGAGCTCGTGGCCGTCGTAGAGGGCGTCCACGTCGATCTCGATCGCGTCGTCGAGGAACCGGTCGACCAGCACCGGGCGCGACGGGCTGATCTCCGTCGACTCCGCGATGTAGGAGGACAGCCGGGTCTCGTCGTACACGATCTCCATGCCGCGTCCGCCGAGGACGTACGAGGGGCGGACGAGCACCGGGTAGCCGATCTCGTCGGCGATGGCCTTGGCCTCGGCGAAAGTCGTGGCGGTGCCGTGCTTGGGGGCCGGGAGGCCCGCCTCGGCCAGCACCCGCCCGAAGGCTCCCCGGTCCTCGGCCGCGTGGATGGCCTCGGGGGACGTGCCCACGATCGGCACGCCGTTGTCCTTGAGCGCCTGCGACAGGCCCAGCGGCGTCTGGCCGCCCAGCTGGACCACCACACCGGCGACCGGACCGGCCTGCTGCTCCGCGTGGACGATCTCCAGCACGTCCTCGAGGGTCAGCGGCTCGAAGTACAGGCGGTCGGAGGTGTCGTAGTCCGTGGAGACGGTCTCCGGGTTGCAGTTGACCATCACGGTCTCGAACCCCGCGTCGCTGAGCGCGAAGGAGGCGTGGACGCACGAGTAGTCGAACTCGATGCCCTGCCCGATCCGGTTCGGACCGGAGCCGAGGATGATGACCGCGGGCTTCTCGCGCGGCGCGACCTCGGTCTCCTCGTCGTAGGAGGAGTAGAAGTACGGCGTCCGTGCCGCGAACTCGGCGGCGCAGGTGTCGACCGTCTTGTAGACCGGCCGGATCCCGAGCGCGTGGCGGACCTCGCGCACGACGTCCTCGCGCAGCCCGCGGATCTCGCCGATCTGCTGGTCGGAGAAGCCGTGCCGCTTGGCCTCGGCGAGCAGGTCCGGGGTGAGCTCGGCGGCCTCGGCCAGCTCGTCCGCGATCTCCTTGATGAGGAAGAGCTGGTCCACGAACCAGGGGTCGATCTTCGTGTACTCGAAGACCTCCTCCTGCGTGGCGCCCGCGCGGATGGCCTGCATGACCGTGTTGATCCGGCCGTCGGTGGGCCGTACGGCCTCGCGCAGCAGCTCGTCCTTGTCACCTGCCGCGCCGACGAAGGTGAACTGGCTGCCCTTCTTCTCCAGCGAGCGCAGCGCCTTCTGGAAGGCCTCGGTGAAGTTGCGGCCGATGGCCATGGCCTCGCCGACCGACTTCATGGTGGTGGTGAGGGTGGAGTCGGCCTGCGGGAACTTCTCGAAGGCGAACCTCGGGGCCTTCACGACGACGTAGTCGAGGGTCGGCTCGAAGGAGGCCGGGGTCTCCTGCGTGATGTCGTTCGGGATCTCGTCGAGGGTGTAGCCGACGGCGAGCTTGGCCGCGATCTTGGCGATCGGGAAGCCGGTCGCCTTGGACGCGAGGGCCGAGGAGCGCGACACGCGCGGGTTCATCTCGATGACGATGACCCGGCCGTCCTCGGGGTTCACCGCGAACTGGATGTTGCAGCCGCCGGTGTCGACGCCGACCTCGCGGATGACCGCGATGCCGATGTCGCGCAGGATCTGGTACTCGCGGTCGGTGAGGGTCATCGCCGGGGCGACGGTGATCGAGTCACCGGTGTGCACGCCCATCGGGTCGAAGTTCTCGATGGAGCAGACGACCACGACGTTGTCGTGCTTGTCGCGCATCAGCTCCAGCTCGTACTCCTTCCAGCCGAGGATGGACTCCTCCAGGAGCACCTCGGTGGTCGGCGAGAGGGTCAGGCCCTGGCCGGCGATGCGGCGCAGCTCGTCCTCGTCGTGGGCGAAGCCGGAGCCGGCTCCGCCCATCGTGAAGGACGGGCGGACGACGACCGGGTAGCCGCCGAGCTGCTCGACGCCCGCGAGGACGTCCTCCATGGAGTGGCAGATGACCGAGCGGGCGGACTCGCCGTGGCCGATCTTCTCCCGCACCGCCTCGACGACCAGCTTGAACTGGTCGCGGTCCTCGCCCTTGTGGATGGCCTCGACGTTGGCGCCGATCAGTTCGACGCCGTACTTGTCCAGGACGCCGTTCTCGTGCAGCGAGATGGCGGTGTTGAGGGCCGTCTGACCGCCCAGGGTGGGCAGCAGCGCGTCCGGCCGCTCCTTGGCGATGATCTTCTCGACGAAGTCGGGGGTGATCGGCTCGACGTAGGTGGCGTCGGCGATCTCCGGGTCGGTCATGATCGTCGCCGGGTTGGAGTTCACGAGGACGACGCGCAGGCCCTCGGCGCGCAGGACGCGGCACGCCTGGGTGCCGGAGTAGTCGAACTCGGCGGCCTGGCCGATGACGATCGGGCCGGAGCCGATGACCAGGACGGACTGGATATCGGTGCGCTTAGGCACGCTGGCCCTCCATCAGGGAAACGAAGCGGTCGAACAGGTAGGCGGCGTCGTGCGGACCCGCGGCTGCTTCGGGGTGGTACTGGACGCTGAAGGCCGGCTTGTCGAGGAGCTGGAGGCCCTCCACCACGTTGTCGTTGAGGCAGACGTGGGAGACCTCGACGCGGCCGTAGGAAGTGTCGGAGATGTGGTCGAGCGGAGCGTCCACGGCGAAGCCGTGGTTGTGCGCGGTGACCTCGACCTTGCCGGTCGTACGGTCCTGCACCGGCTGGTTGATGCCCCGGTGGCCGTACTTCAGCTTGTAGGTGCCGAAGCCGAGCGCGCGGCCCAGGATCTGGTTGCCGAAGCAGATGCCGAAGAGCGGGGTGCCGCGCTCCAGCACCGCCTGCATGACGGAGACCGGGTGGTCGGCGGTGGCCGGGTCGCCGGGGCCGTTGGAGAAGAACACACCGTCGGGGTTGACGGCGTACACGTCCTCGGCGGTCGCCGTGGCGGGCAGCACGTGCACCTCGATGCCGCGCTCGGCCATCCGGTGCGGGGTCATGCCCTTGATGCCGAGGTCGACGGCGGCGACGGTGTACTTCTTCTCACCGATCGCGGGGACGACGTACGTCTCCTTGGTGGCGACCTCGGCGGAGAGGTCGGCGCCCTCCATCTCCGGGGCCTGGCGCACCTCGGCGAGCATGGTGCCCTCGTCGGGCAGCGCGTTGCCGGAGAAGATGCCGACGCGCATGGCGCCGCGCTCGCGCAGGTGGCGGGTCAGGGCGCGGGTGTCGATGCCGCTGATGCCGACGACGCCCTGGTGGCGCAGTTCCTCGTCCAGGGAGCGCTTGGCGCGCCAGTTGGAGGGCACGCGCGCGGGGTCGCGCACGACGTAACCCGCGACCCAGATGCGCTTGGACTCGGGGTCCTCGTCGTTGACGCCGGTGTTGCCGACGTGCGGGGCGGTCATGACGACGACCTGGCGGTGGTACGACGGGTCGGTGAGGGTCTCCTGGTAGCCGGTCATGCCGGTGGAGAACACGGCTTCGCCGAAGGTCACCCCCACGGCCCCGTAGGCGCGGCCGCGGAAGATCCGGCCGTCCTCCAGGACGAGTACGGCGGGAGCTGCCTTGTGCCTCTGCGAGGCGGCTCCCTGGATGGAGGTCGTCATCGTTCGGCGCCTTCCGTGCTGGGTGTCTTGATCATGGAGTTGATGGCGTCGGCCCACTCGTTGTGCTCGGCCGCGCGGTCGGAGCGGAAGCCGGAGTCGATCAGCCGGTCCCCGTGGGCCCAGGTGACCACGAGCAGGCCGCCCTCGGTGAGGACCTTGCCCGCGATGCCCTTGTCGAGCCGGGCCTCGCGCAGCGCGGCGACGGGGACGAAGAAGTCGGCCGCTCCGGGGCGTACGACGTCGAGGCCCGCGTCCGTCAGCGTGAGCTCGGCCCGGCTGCGGGTGCCCAGGCCGTGGGCCACGATGCGGTCCAGCCACTGCCCGGCGGTGGTGGAGCCGTGGTAGCGGCCGCTCATGCTCAGTCTGGCCGGGCCCAGGTCGTCCGGCGCGCTGGGCAGCTCCGGGATGTCGCCCTGAAGAGTGCCGCGCCACTTCCAGCCCTCGCGCATCAGCCAGTAGACGAGCGCGACGAACAGGGCGAGTCCGACGAGCCAGCCGGCGCGGGCGGCCCAGTCGGTGACCTCGGCCGATTTCTTCTCGGCGGCCAGGTCGGCGGCCAGCAGGATTACAGGTGTCACGTGAGCTTCCCGTCGACGAGCGTCGCCTTGCCCCGCAGCCACGTGTGGGTGACTCGGCCCGGCAGCTCACGTCCCTCGTACGGGGTGTTGCGGCTGCGCGAGGCGAAGCCCGCGGGGTCCACCCGGCCACGGTATGCGGTGTCGACCAGCGTGAGGTTGGCGGGCTCGCCTGCCGAGACGGGACGGCCGTGGCCCTCGGCCCGTCCGATCCGCGCGGGCTTGAAGGACATGCGGTCGGCGACGCCGGCCCAGTCCAGCAGGCCTGTCTCGACCATGGTCTCCTGGACCACCGACAGCGCGGTCTCCAGGCCCACCATGCCCATGGCGGCCGCGGCCCACTCGCAGTCCTTGTCCTCGTGCGGGTGCGGGGCGTGGTCGGTGGCGACGATGTCGATCGTGCCGTCGGCCAGCGCCTCGCGCAGGGCCAGCACGTCGCGCTCGGTGCGCAGCGGCGGGTTGACCTTGTAGACCGGGTTGTAGGTGCGCACCATCTCGTCCGTCAGAAGCAGGTGGTGCGGGGTCACCTCGGCGGTGACGTCGATACCGCGGGACTTGGCCCAGCGGACGATCTCCACGGACCCGGCGGTCGACAGGTGGCAGATGTGGACGCGGGAGCCGACGTGCTCGGCGAGCAGGACGTCGCGGGCGATGACCGACTCCTCGGCGACGGCCGGCCAGCCGCCGAGGCCGAGCTCGGCGGAGACGATGCCCTCGTTCATCTGGGCGCCCTCGGTCAGCCGCGGCTCCTGCGCGTGCTGGGCGACGACACCGCCGAAGGCCTTCACGTACTCCAGTGCGCGGCGCATGATCACGGCGTCGTCGACGCACTTGCCGTCGTCGGAGAAGACGGTCACGCCCGCCGCCGACTCGTGCATCGCGCCCAGCTCGGCGAGCTTCTTGCCCTCCAGGCCGACGGTGACGGCGCCGATGGGCTGCACATCGCAGTAGCCGTGCTCCTGGCCGAGCCGGTAGACCTGCTCGACGACGCCGGCGGTGTCGGCGACCGGGAAGGTGTTGGCCATGGCGAACACGGCCGTGTAACCGCCGCCGGCGGCGGCGCGCGTGCCGGTCAGCACGGTCTCGGAGTCCTCGCGGCCCGGCTCGCGCAGATGGGTGTGCAGGTCGACCAGGCCCGGCAGCAGTACCTTGCCGGCGGCCTCGACAACGGTCACATCCTGCGCGCCTCCGGCACGACCGGCGCCGTCGGCGCTCAGTCCGACGCCGACCTCGGCAATCGTCTCGCCGTCGATCAGTACGTCCTGCGGTTCGCCGCCGAGCACCTTCGCACCACGGATCAGGATCTTGCTCATGGGTCTTACTTCTCCTCGAGGGTGCGGGCGTGGGTGACGGCGGGTTCGTTGCCGCCCAGCAGCAGATACAGAACGGCCATCCGGATGGAGACTCCGTTGGCCACCTGCTCGACGACGGTGCAGCGGTCGGAGTCGGCGACCTCGGCGGTGATCTCCATGCCGCGGACCATGGGGCCGGGGTGCATCACGATGGCGTGCTCGGGCATCTTGGCCATGCGGTCGCCGTCGAGGCCGTAGCGCCGTGAGTACTCGCGCTCGGTCGGGAAGAAGGCGGCGTTCATGCGCTCGCGCTGCACGCGGAGCATCATCACGGCGTCGGACTTCGGCAGGGTGCTGTCGAGGTCGTACGACACCTCGCAGGGCCAGTTCCCGATGCCGACCGGCACCAGGGTGGGCGGGGCGACCAGGGTGACCTCGGCGCCGAGGGTGTGCAGCAGGTCGACGTTGGAGCGGGCGACGCGGCTGTGCAGCACGTCCCCGACGATGGTGATGCGCTTGCCGGCGAGGTCCTGGCCGAGCCCGGTGTCCCGGCCGATCAGCCGGCGGCGCATGGTGAAGGCGTCGAGCAGGGCCTGGGTGGGGTGCTGGTGGGTGCCGTCGCCTGCGTTGATGACCGCCGCGTCGATCCACCCGGAGTTGGCCAGCCGGTAGGGGGCTCCGGAGGCGCCGTGCCGGATGACGACGGCGTCGACGCCCATCGCCTCCAGGGTCTGGGCGGTGTCCTTCAGGGACTCGCCCTTGGAGACGCTCGACCCCTTGGCGGAGAAGTTGATGACGTCCGCGGAGAGGCGCTTCTCCGCGGCCTCGAAGGAGATCCGGGTCCGCGTGGAGTCCTCGAAGAAGAGGTTGACGATCGTGCGGCCGCGCAGGGTCGGCAGCTTTTTGATCGGCCGGTCGGCGACCCGGGCCATCTCCTCGGCGGTGTCGAGGATCAGGACGGCGTCGTCGCGGGTGAGATCGGCGGCCGAGATGAGATGACGCTGCATCTGTCAGGCTCCGTAAGGCAGTTCAGGTTTTGGGAGATTCCGGGCAGGCGGAGGCGCGGGTACGGGGCCGTACGGCCGGGGCCGTACGCCTGCGCTACTGCTGCTCGCCCGGGGCGGCCGGCTTCGCACCGAGCAGCACGGTGTCGCGACCGTCCTCCTCGGCGAGCTGGACCTTGACCGTCTCCCGCAGCGACGTGGGGAGGTTCTTGCCGACATAATCGGCGCGGATGGGCAGTTCGCGGTGGCCGCGGTCGACGAGGACCGCGAGCTGGACCGCCCGGGGGCGCCCGATGTCGTTCAGGGCGTCGAGGGCGGCGCGGATCGTGCGGCCGGAGAAGAGCACGTCGTCGACGAGGACGACCAGTCGGCCGTCGATGCCGTCACCGGGGATGTCGGTGCGGGCCAGCGCACGCGGCGGGTGCATGCGCAGGTCGTCGCGGTACATGGTGATGTCGAGGGAGCCGACCGGGATCTTGCGGTCGGTGATGTCCTCGAGCTTGGCGGCGAGCCGCTGGGCGAGGAAGACGCCCCGGGTCGGAATGCCGAGGAGCACCACGTCGTCGGCGCCCTTGGCGCGCTCGACGATCTCGTGGGCGATACGGGTCAACACCCGTGCGATGTCGGGCCCTTCGAGAACGGGCCGCGCATCGGACGACGCTTGTGTGTCCTGCTTGTCCATACGAAACGGACCTCCTTCTCCGCCTCACGGGACGGACCTTAAAGGACGTCGGATTTGCGCCATCCACCGTATCAGGTCGCGGCGACGCCCCTGATCACCCCTATGGCGCAATCGGCCACCGCGACCACGGAAGAGTCGGTGTGGACCATTCGGCTTGACGCGTGGGAGTCACGCTGCGTAACCTCACAGTGAGTTACCAGCCGCGCGGTTCGGAACCACAGCCGGCCGCGTCGACACAGTGTCCGGGGAGCCATATGTCCAGCGAATACGCCAAACAGCTCGGGGCCAAGCTCCGGGCCATCCGCACCCAGCAGGGCCTTTCCCTCCACGGTGTCGAGGAGAAGTCCCAGGGACGCTGGAAGGCGGTCGTGGTCGGTTCGTACGAGCGCGGCGACCGCGCCGTAACCGTGCAGCGCCTTGCGGAGCTGGCCGATTTCTATGGTGTTCCGGTGCAGGAGCTGCTTCCGGGCACCACCCCGGGTGGCGCGGCCGAGCCGCCGCCGAAGCTGGTCCTGGACCTGGAGCGGCTCGCCACGGTCCCGGCCGAGAAGGCCGGCCCCCTGCAGCGGTACGCGGCCACGATCCAGTCCCAGCGCGGTGACTACAACGGCAAGGTGCTGTCGATCCGCCAGGACGACCTGCGCACACTCGCCGTCATCTACGACCAGTCGCCCTCGGTCCTGACCGAGCAGCTGATCAGCTGGGGTGTCCTGGACGCGGACGCGCGCCGCGCCGTGGCCACCCACGAGGAGAGCTGAGTCCGCTCCGCACTTGAGCAGAAACGTGCCGCCCGGGGGGCCGTAACTTCACGGTTCCGGCCACCCCGGCGGCGTTCTGCGGGCCTCACAGGGCTCACACGTACAAGGACGCCAGAGGGCCCGCAGCAGTCGCGCTGCGGGCCCTGTGGCGTCTGTACCGCTGAGGCCTTCGGTACCTCTTATGCCTCGTGCCGGCGCAGCGAGGGCTTGAGCTCCTTCAGCCGCCCGAGCAGGCCGTTGACGAACGAGGGCGACTCGTCCGTGGAGAACTCCTTCGCCAGCTGCACCATCTCGTCGAGGACGACGGCGTCCGGGGTCTCGTCGACCCAGATCAGCTCGTACGCACCCAGCCGCAGGATGTTGCGGTCGACGACCGGCATTCGGTCGAGCGTCCAGCCGACCGCGTACTGGGCGATCAGCTCGTCGATGCGCCGCACGTGCTCCGCGTAGCCCTCGACGAGCTGCATCGTGTACTCGCTCACCGGCGGCTGCCGGTCGTCGGTCCGGGAGAGCCGGATCCAGTCCGCGAGGACCGTCAGGACATCGGCCCCGCGCTGATCGCCCTCGAAGAGGATCTGGAAGGCACGCTTGCGGGCCGTGTTACGGGCAGCCACGGTTAGCTGTTCACCCGGCCGAGGTAGTCGCTCGTACGGGTGTCGACCTTGATCTTCTCACCGGTGGTGATGAAGAGCGGGACCTGGATCTGGTGACCGGTCTCCAGGATGGCGGGCTTGGTGCCACCGGTGGAGCGGTCGCCCTGGACGCCCGGCTCGGTCTCCTGGATGGTCAGCTCGACGGCCGCCGGGAGCTCGACGAAGAGCACCTCGCCCTCGTGCTGGGCGACGACGGCCGTGAAGCCCTCGATCAGGAAGTTCGCGGCGTCGCCGACGGTCTTCCGGTCGATGTGCAGCTGGTCGTACGTGTCCATGTCCATGAAGACGAAGTACTCGCCGTCCATGTACGAGAACTGCATGTCGCGCTTGTCGACAGTGGCCGTCTCGACCTTGACGCCGGCGTTGAAGGTCTTGTCGACCACCTTGCCGGACAGCACGTTCTTGAGCTTGGTGCGCACGAAAGCGGGGCCCTTGCCGGGCTTGACGTGCTGGAACTCGACGACGGACCAGAGCTGGCCGCCTTCGAGCTTGAGCACCAGGCCGTTCTTGAGGTCGTTCGTGGAAGCCACGGTTGCGGAATCTCCTGGACTGACGTGGACGACCCCGGGGCACGCACTTCCTACAGCGCGAGCAGCTCCTTGGTCGTGATGGTGAGTAGCTCGGGTCCGCCGTCCGCCTCGGGGCGCACGACGAGCGTGTCATCGATCCGGACACCGCCCCGGCCCGGGAGGTGGACCCCCGGTTCGACGGTGACCGGCACGCAAGCGTCCAGTTTACCCATGGCTGCGGGAGCCAACTGCGGGTCCTCGTCGATTTCGAGTCCTACCCCATGTCCCGTGAGCGGCTGCAGGCGTTCTCCGTACCCTGCCGAGTCCAGTATCTGACGTGCGGCCCGGTCCACGTCGCGGTAGGCCGCACCCGGTGCCAGGGCCTCCCGTCCGGCGCGCTGAGCGGCGAAGACCAGGTCGTACAGCTCGATCTGCCAGTCGGCCGGCGACGTACCGATGACGAAGGTACGGCCGATCTCGCAGCGATAGCCGCGATAGGTGGCGCCCAGGCAGACGGAGAGGAAGTCGCCCTCCTCGACGCGCCGGTCGGTGGGGCGGTGGCCGCGGCGGCCGGAGTTCGGCCCGGTGGCCACGGAGGTGGGGAAGCCGGGGCCGTCGGCGCCGTGATCGACGAGCCGCCGCTCCAGCTCCAGGGCGAGGTGCCGCTCGGTACGGCCGACCAGGATGGACTCCAGGAGCTCGCCCAGCGCCTGGTCGGCGATCTCCGCGCCGATCCGCAGGCAGGAGATCTCCTCCTCGTCCTTGACGACCCTGAGCTGCTCGACGGCTCCGCCGAGGTCGGCGAGGCGAAGCTCGGGGGCGGTCGAGGCGAGCGCTCTGTGGCGGCTGACCGTGAGGTGGTGTTCCTCTACGGCCATGGAGTCGGCGTCCTGGGCCGTGGCGAGCCCGGCGGCCGCGACCGCCGGGTCGCCTCCCCTGCCGGACAGGATGTGCACCCTCAGGTTCTCGTCCGGCCGCCCTTCGTAGGGGCGGTCGTCGGGCGGCTCGGCACACACCAGCAAATCCTCGCGTTTGCCGAGCAGCAGAACGGCGCCCTGCGGGGCCGCGCCCGCGAGGTACCGCACATTGGCGGGGCATGACACCAGCGCGGCGGGGCTGCCGCCGGCGTTGCAGCGTTCTTTGAGCCTGGCTCGGCGGGCCGCGTACACCTCTGACATGACACGAGCGTAGGAGCGGTGGGCGGATTGTGCCGGTTGGGAGGGTGCGGTCGGGGGACGGGGCGGGTTCGGCTGCCGAGCGCCGGGTGCGGCCGGTGGGACCGGATACCGTCGGCTACCAGTTCGGGGGGCTTGCTATGGCCCTCGCCAGGACGTCGTCCAGGACCCGCGCCGTGCCCGGGACGTCGAGCTGGGAGTTGTCGATGATCGGGAGGCCCGAGCCGTACCAGCCGGCCATGCGGCCGTGGATGCGGGCGACCTCCTCGTCGGTGAGGCGGCGGTTGCCGGTGCGCTCGGCGTTGCGCTCCAGGACGATGTCCAGGCCGGGCAGCAGGACGACGGGGAGCAGGCCGGGGCCCACATGGCGCTTCCAGCCACCGAGGCCGACGACCGGGCGGTCCGGGAAGACCGCGTCGTCGAGGATGCACGAGATGCCGTTGGCGAGGAAGTTCCGGGCGGCGAAGCCGCAGGTCCGGCGGGCCAGGCGGTACTGCGCCTCGGAGTTGTCGTTCCACCCGGACTGGGGGTCGGCGAAGCCCGAGCGGACCCATTCGCGCACGTCGTCGAGGCTGATGTGGGCGGTGGGGACCCGGCGGTGGTCCGCCCAGTACTTGGCCACGCTCGTCTTGCCCGCGCCCGCCGGACCGATCAGCAGCACGGCCAGCGTGGTGGCCGTCGGGTCCGGCACGACCGGGGCGGGCGGCGCGCTGGGCATGCCGACGGGGCCGCCGGGCGGCAGTGGCACATGGCCGGTGGTGTCGGGCGCCGACGGGGCGGGAGCGTGCTGTGGGACCGGGGGCCGCGGGGGTGCGGGCGGCATCGGTCCGGACGGGATTCCGGCGCCGGTGAAGCCCGGCGCCGGTGGCGGTGGCGGTACGGGTGCGGGACCCTGGTGGGCTCCCGGGTGGTGTGGACCGGGGTGGTGTGCGGCCGGCGACCAGCCGGCCGCCGGGCCCTGCCCCGGCTGAGGGGGCGGCGGCAGCGGAGATCCCACTGCATGCTGCATCCGGTGCCACTCCGTCTCGTTCTTCTTGCTCGGTTCACCACTCGCCGCAGGCAATTGGTGCTGGCAGCGGGTGTGGACCCGCTCGCTACCGAACGGTACCGCCCCCGGCCGTCGTTTGGTGAAACGACCGGGGGCGGTGCAAAGTGCCCGCCTCTGAAGGCGATTCGGGCACAAGGAGCGTCGATGGACTTACTGGCCCACTTCTCCGTATGCGGCGAGGAGAACGGCCGGGTCGGGACCCTCGAGGACGGTCGGCTTGGCGAGGCCGTCGAGAACGATGAAGCGCAGCAGGTCGCCGCGGGACTTCTTGTCGACCTTCATCGTCTCCAGCAGCTTGGGCCACTGGTCGTAGCGGTAGTGCAGCGGCAGCCCGACGGCCTCCAGGACCGTACGGTGACGGTCTGCCGTCGCGTCGTCCAACCGGCCTGCCAGGCGGCCGAGTTCGGCGGCGAAGTGCATACCGACCGCGACCGCGGCGCCGTGCCGCCACTGGTAGCGCTCGTTCTTCTCGATCGCGTGGGCGAGCGTGTGACCGTAGTTGAGGATCTCGCGCAGGCCCGATTCCTTCAGGTCGGAGGAGACGACCTCCGCCTTGACCCGGATCGAGCGCTCGATCAGCTCGGCCGTGTGCGGGCCCGCCGGGGTGCGCGCCGCCTCGGGGTCGGACTCGATGAGCTCCAGGATCAGCGGGTCGGCGATGAAACCGGCCTTGATGATCTCGGCGAGCCCGGAGACGTAGTCGTTGACCGGCAGCGACTCCAGCGCGGCCAGGTCGCACAGCACGCCCGTCGGCGGGTGGAAGGCGCCGACGAGGTTCTTGCCCTCGGCCGTGTTGATGCCGGTCTTGCCGCCGACGGCCGCGTCGACCATGGCCAGCACGGTCGTCGGGATCGCGATCCAGCGGACCCCGCGCAGCCAGGTCGCCGCCACGAATCCGGCGAGGTCGGTGGTCGCGCCGCCGCCGACGCCGACGATGACGTCGCTGCGCGTGAACCCGGACTGGCCGAGCGCCTTCCAGCAGTAGGCGGCGACCTCGGCGGTCTTGGCCTCCTCCGCGTTGGGCACCTGGATGGCGACGGCCTCGTAGCCCTGCCCGGCCAGGTCGGCCCGCAGGGCGTCGCCCGTCTCCGCGAGGGCCTCGGGGTGGATCACCGCGACCCGCTTGACCCTGTCGCCGATCAACCCGGCCAGTTCACCGAGGAGTTGACGGCCCACCAGGACCTCGTACGGCTCGGTGCCCGCCGTACCGCCGACCTGGATCCGCGTCACCGTCTCGCTCATGCTTGCTTCAACTCCAGTGCGTCCAGCGCTGCTTGGGTGACCTCTTCGGGCGTACGGCCGTCGGTGGACACGACCGCCGTGGCGACCCCTTCGTACAGATGCCGCCGCGCCTCCATCAGCTCGCGCCACTGCTTGCGCGGGTTGACCGCGAGCAGCGGCCGGGCCGCGTTCAGACCGGTGCGCCTTACGGCCTCCTCGACGTCCATCGAGAGGTAGAGCACGCGGTGCCCGGCGAGCAGCGCGCGGGTGTCCTCGTCGAGGACGGCGCCGCCACCGAGCGCGAGGACGCCCTCGTGCTCGGCGAGCGCGGTGTGCACCGCCCGCTTCTCGATCGCGCGGAAGACGGGCTCGCCGTCCGACACGAAGATGTCGGCGATGGCCCGGCCCTCGGCGGCCACGATGTCGTCGTCGGTGTCCCGGTAGCCGACGCCCAGCCGATCGGCGAGCAGTTGCCCGACCGTGGACTTGCCCACACCCATCGGGCCGACCAGCACAACCGCGGGCACGGCGCTCACCGGATCGCCAGGTTGTCGAGGTACGAGCGGACATTGCGGCGGGTCTCGGTCACCGAGTCACCGCCGAACTTCTCCGCCACCGCATCCGCGAGGACCAGGGCGACCATCGCCTCGGCGACAATGCCCGCGGCCGGCACCGCGGAGACGTCGGAGCGCTGGT
>NZ_JAUYWJ010000025.1:0-144441 GCF_032656585.1 Streptomyces herbicida | reverse complement strand
GGTAGTTGATCCCGACGCGTTTGCAGGCTTCGGCGCTGCTCAGGCCCTGATCCATGAGCCGGAAGTATTCCTCCCGCTCACGGACCAGGATCTTGCGGCCCTGAGCCTTGCCCCGGTTCTCCCGGATCTTGAAGTCCATCGCACCCCACCAGCTGGGGTGTTGCGACGACCACTAGAACCCAAGGATCATGGTCCGGGGCCTTTGACGTCCACCTCGACCACAGCCGGCGCCTGATCGGTCAGCGCACCCGCGCGTCAACCGTCACCCTGCTCGATGTCCAGATGGATCGGACCCCGAAGAACGGGGCTGGGCCGGTACGGAGGTGGGTCGGCGACCAGCCTGGGGCGGTCGAGCCGGCGTACCAGCTCGGTCAGCGCGATCTGGGTTTCCAGGCGGGCCAGTGGGCCGCCGAAGCACAGGTGGATGCCGCTGCCGAAGCCGAGGTGCTGGTTGTCACGCCGGTCGGGGTCGAAGCGGTCGGGATCGTGGAAGCGCTTCGGATCGCGGCTGCCCGAGGCCAACATGAGCATGATCTGCGAACCTTTGGGGATGACGGTGTCGCCGACGGTGATGTCGCTGTACGCCGCTCGCCAGGGAATGATGTGCACGGGGGGCTCGTAGCGCAGCAGTTCCTCGACGAGCGGCACGACGAGGTCCGGTTCGTCGCGCAGTCGCTGCAGCACCTGCGGGTGGCGCAGCAGCGTCAGCATTCCGTTGGTGATGAGGTTGACGGTGGTCTCATGGCCGGCGATGAGCAGGAGTTTGGCGGTGGCGACGATTTCGGCGTCGGCCATCCGACCGTCGGGCCCGTCATCGTTGGCCAGCCGGCCCAACAGACCCTCGCCCGGCCGGCCGTGGCGCTGTTCCACCAGGCCGCCGAGGCATTGGCGCAAATCCTTGCGGGCCTGTACACCCTTCTCCAGTTTCTCCTTCGGGTCGGTCTTGGGGTCGTAGTCGACCGAGTTCATGATGTCGTTCACCCAGAGGTGGAACCTCGGCTCGTCCTCGCGTGGCACGCCGAGCAAGTGACAGGTCACGGTTACGGGGAGCGGGAAGGCGAAATCGTCGACGACGTCGATCCGCTCCTTGCCCGCGAAACCGTCGATCAGGCTGCTGACCGTGGCGGTCAGGTCGCCTTCCATGCCGGTCACCAGCCCCGGGGTGTGCGGGGGGCCGAAGTGACGCATCGCCATACGCCGCAGGCGATCGTGCTCGGGCGGGTCCATGTGGATGAACGACGACGGGGCCCCTCCCTCGACCGAGGGCATCGGACACGACAGATTGCGCACGTCGGAGCTCAGATGCGGGTCATTCAGTATGTCCGTGATCTCACGGTAGGTGCTGACGACGTAGCTGCCGTCCTCCTGCCGAGCCACCGGCGTCCTGCGCAACTCGGCATACAGCGGGTACGGGTCGGCCCGGGCGGAGTAGTCGAAGATCCGTTGCAGCGTGCCGGGCGTCTCGGTCGTGGTCACCTGGCCTTCCTCCTGTCGATGCCGGTGCACGGCCGTGACGCGGCGCCCACCCGGGTCATGGCCCGTGACGACCACGGTGGCGCCCTGGGCGAGCAGGGCGGGGCCGGGGAAGTCGACGGGCACCGGTTTCATGTCGGCCGGCTGATCCGGCGTGGGGCAGGGCGGCGGGAAAGGTGCGGCCGTCTCGATCAACCGTCGGTAGTGGTCCAGCCACTTGGCGTTGTCGAAGCTCACGGCAGCCGTGACGCGGCCCCGATAGCCATATGCGGTGACGAAACGGTGGTCGTCCAGCGAGCCCTGGGTGACGGCCACCTCGTCGGCGAAGGTCGGCACGCCGACGGACTTGATGTTGACGCCGAACTGGATCGACCAGAACAGCGGGACGGACAGGTGGGGCCAGCGGTCCGCCTGGGCGCTGACCATGTTGTGTGCGGCGACCTCTGCCTGCTCCACGGCGTTGGCCCAGTGCTCCAGTGAGATGAGCCGGTATTCGTAGATGGGGTTCGGGCAACGTGCCACGTCTCCCGCGGCGAAGACGTCGTCGGTGGCGCGGCCATTGAGGTCGAGGGCGCGGCAGCCCGTGTCGCAGGTGATTCCCCACACGCCCGCCGCCAGTCCCGACTCCCGCAGCCACTCGGTGTTGCGGATGCTCCCGAGTGCCACCACCGCCACATCGGCGTCGACCGTACTGCCGTCGTCGAAGTGAGCACGGCGAAACCGTCCCCGCGCGTCGCCCTCAAGCCGGGCGACCTTGACACCGCAACGCAGGTCGACGCCGTGAGCGCGCTGCATGTCCGCCGCTACCTCACCGATCACGGCACCCAGCGCCCCGACCAGCGGGGCCGCCCCGAGTTCGGCGACGGTCACCGGGATGTCCCGCTCGCGGCAGATGGAGGCGATCTCGGAGCCGGTGAATCCCGCACCGATGACCAGAACGCGGGAAGGCCCGGCAGCGAGGGCCCGGTGCAGGCTCTCGGCATGCTCGCGGGTACGTACGACGAACACTCCGTCCAGGGCCGCCTCGGACTCGACGAACCACGGCCGTGCCCGTACGCCGGTAGAGATCAACACCCGGTCGAAGGGAACCTCGCGGCCGTCGGCGAGTCGCACGTGGTTCGTCGCGAGGTCCAGCCCGCTGGCGGGCACGCCCAGCAGCCACTCCGCATCGATGCAACGACGGCGGGGCAAAGCGGTGCCCCCGGCCGGCACCCACCCGGTCAGTAGCTGCTTGGACAGGGGAGGCCGGTCGTAGGGCTCGCCCAGCTCGTCGCCGATCATGGTCAGCGATCCGGTGAAGCCCTCGTCTCGCAGCGCCTCCGCGGCCCGCAGTCCGGCCAGCGACGCCCCTACGACCACGATGCGGCCATCGCGCTTGAACGCCTGCAGGTTGTCGGCACCGGTCATGACGGCGACGCCTCCGCCGGTGCGTGCCGCGCCTCCGGCTGGTCGACCAGGATCGCCTGGACCGGGCGGACCGCAGCGGCGCGTAGCACCTGGTCGCGCTGGGCGTCGTCGGGGTTCGGGTCGTACATGAGCGCTTCCTCACCGTGCATCCGGAACGCCTCCGGAGCCAGGAACGCGCACGGGGAAAGAATTGATCATCGCGGCTGAGGCGATCGGCGCCTGGCTAGGGACGTATCCGTGGTTGCGGCCGCATGGTGGTTACGTAAGCGGCGCTCGTTTGGATTGCCGTCTCGACGCAAACCGTGTGGCCCGGTGCGCCGGAATGCCGTCGACAACTGCCGTCAGCTCAGCAGCAGGTCAGGGCGTTGATCTCCCAGCCCGGGCAGAGCCGCCGCATCGTGGCGGTCGTCCGGTCAAGGTCCGCCGTGTCGACCTGGCGCAGCAGCGCCGGTACGTCGCCGTCGGCAAGTCAGGCCGCACGGAGCAGGCCGTGACCGCTAGTAGGCATTGGGCGACGGCGCAGGTTCCCGGCGGTGCTCCAGCCACGTGCGGCCTAGGTCATCCCAGATCGTCTGATAGCGATCGAAGACCTCTCCAAGTTGATCAAATGTGAGATCGTCGACGGCTGTCGATGCCGCGAGGTATTCCAGGTCATCGGCAAGCCGCTGGAACCGGTACTGCGCTTCCTCCATCAGAACCCACCGGGAGCGCCAGTTGAAGAACGGTTCGACGGCTCCCAGCAACGTCACCAGCGCCACAAACGGGAGGGCCAGATCGGCCCGCGCGTTGAGGCTTTGCAGGCCCAGAATGACGGTGGACGCTGCGGACAGCCCAAGCGTCAGCATCTTGGTCACGGAAGCGCCTCGGCGAAACCATTGCTTCTTGCGGTGGGCGTAATCGTTGCCCTGACGAATCTTGCTCAGCAAGAGAGCGGCTGTCTCCGTCGGGCTGAGACCGACGGGTAGGTCAGTGTCCGGCTGCACTCCGCCCCCAAAGCTCTGTCGCCATGTTCTCGCCCCCCGGGCAGACGTTGCGCCGGCACCGAGCGGTTCCCCGTCGAGGGTGTCTGAAGCCTGCTCAAGCAACTCGGCGACCGTTCCCGGTCGTACCGTCGATGTTGTCCGCCAGAGGGGACACGCAGCCGGCGTTGTCGTCGGTGTTCAGACAGCAGGGCCTGGCCTCCGCGTCGACGCGGCCCCCGGGAACACCAGAAACGCGGCCTCGACGACTCGCCCGGTGGCGTCGGTCGCGACGCGGGTGATCGCGAGGACACCCACGGCAGAGGGGAGCCGTACGACCTCGGCAGGCGACTGCGGAGGAGGCGTCACTCCTGGGCATCCAGAAGGCCGGGCTCGTCACGCACATCCGGCGGACGTACCACAGCGACCAGGGGCGGCCTGTGGAAACGGCGGACATCGTCGTGCCCGCCGCCCACTGCGAGATCGTGTTACGAGACCCCGATCAACCGCCGGCGGACAGTCGATGGCGAGCCCGCCCCCGTGCCAAGGGTCCGGTCGCGGGCGTGCCCGTTCAATGCCCGATCGATCCCCCGCGCCGGGCCGTCCCTGGGCCGTGCGAGAGTGCCGAGGCCGATCTTTGACGACCGACGGCGACAGGTGAGGTAGCGGCGCCTGCCAAGAAATGCCAGGTCAGAGCCACCAAACCAAACGGGTTAACACCCAAGGCTGGCGGTCAGGCAAGATGGGGTGTATCTGCCCACTGCCAGATTTCAAGCTGCCGGACGGTTTCTCTTGGCTGAGTTCATTTACACCATGCGCAAGGCGCGCAAAGCGCACGGCGACAAGGTGATTCTCGACGATGTCACCCTGAGCTTCCTGCCGGGTGCCAAGATCGGCGTCGTCGGCCCGAACGGTGCCGGTAAGTCGACCGTGCTGAAGATCATGGCTGGTCTGGAGCAGCCGTCCAACGGTGACGCCTTCCTCTCGCCCGGCTACAGCGTTGGCATCCTCCTCCAGGAGCCCCCGCTGAACGAGGAGAAGAACGTCCTGGAGAACGTCCAGGAGGGCGTCGCCGAGGTCAAGGGCAAGCTCGACCGGTTCAACGAGATCGCCGAGCTCATGGCGACCGACTACTCGGACGCGCTGCTCGACGAGATGGGCAAGCTCCAGGAGGAGCTCGACCACGCCAACGCCTGGGACCTCGACGCCCAGCTGGAGCAGGCCATGGACGCCCTGGGCTGCCCGCCCGGCGACTGGGCCGTCACCAACCTCTCCGGCGGTGAGCGCCGCCGCGTCGCCCTGTGCAAGCTCCTGCTCGAGCAGCCCGACCTGCTGCTCCTCGACGAGCCCACCAACCACCTCGACGCCGAGTCGGTGAACTGGCTGGAGCAGCACCTCGCCAAGTACGCGGGCACCGTCGTGGCGATCACCCACGACCGGTACTTCCTGGACAACGTCGCCGAGTGGATCCTCGAGCTCGACCGCGGCCGCGCCTACCCGTACGAGGGCAACTACTCCACGTACCTGGAGACCAAGGCCACCCGCCTCAAGGTCGAGGGCCAGAAGGACGCCAAGCGGCAGAAGCGCCTCAAGGAAGAGCTGGAGTGGGTGCGCTCCAACGCCAAGGGGCGCCAGGCCAAGTCCAAGGCCCGTCTCGCGCGGTACGAGGAGATGGCGGCCGAGGCGGACAAGATGCGGAAGCTGGACTTCGAGGAGATCCAGATCCCGCCGGGCCCGCGTCTGGGCAACGTCGTGGTCGAGGTGAACGACCTGCACAAGGGCTTCGGCGAGAAGATCCTCGTCGAGGGCCTGTCCTTCACCCTGCCGCGCAACGGCATCGTCGGCGTCATCGGCCCGAACGGCGCCGGCAAGACCACCCTGTTCAAGATGATCCAGGGCCTGGAGACGCCGGACGCCGGTGACATCAAGGTCGGCGAGACCGTCAAGATCTCCTACGTCGACCAGGGCCGCTCCAACATCGACCCCAAGAAGACGCTGTGGGAGGTCGTGTCCGACGGGCTCGACTACATCAACGTCGGCCAGGTCGAGATGCCCTCGCGCGCCTATGTCTCCGCCTTCGGCTTCAAGGGCCCGGACCAGCAGAAGCCGGCCGGTATCCTCTCCGGTGGTGAGCGCAACCGTCTCAACCTGGCGCTGACCCTGAAGCAGGGCGGCAACCTGCTGCTCCTCGACGAGCCGACCAACGACCTCGACGTCGAGACCCTGTCGAGCCTCGAGAACGCGCTGCTCGAGTTCCCGGGCTGCGCCGTGGTCGTCTCCCACGACCGGTGGTTCCTCGACCGTGTCGCCACGCACATCCTCGCCTACGAGGGTGAGTCCCGGTGGTTCTGGTTCGAGGGCAACTTCGAGTCGTACGAGAAGAACAAGATCGAGCGGCTCGGACCGGACGCCGCACGTCCGCACCGCGCCACCTACAAGAAGCTGACCCGGGGCTGATCTTGCGGCACATCTACCACTGCCCGCTGCGCTGGGCCGACATGGACGCGTACGGCCACGTCAACAACGTGGTGTTCCTCCGCTACCTGGAGGAAGCCCGTATCGACTTCCTGTTCCGCCCGGAGAAGGACTTCAAGCAGGGGTCCGTGGTGGCGCGCCACGAGATCGACTACAAGCGGCAGCTCGTCCACCGGCACGCGCCGGTGGTCATCGAGCTGTGGGTCACGGAGATCAGGGCGGCGTCCTTCACCCTCACCTACGAGGTGAAGGACGACGACCTGGTCTATGTCCGGGCGTCCACGGTGATCGTGCCGTTCGACTTCCAGGCGCAGCGGCCGCGCCGGATCACTGCGCAGGAGCGGGAGTTCCTCCAGGAGTACATGGACGACAAGACCGCCGTCAGCGAGGAGGAGGCCGTCGCCGCATGACGGTGCTCCACCTCGCCGACGAGGGGGAAGCGGCGGACCTCGCGGCCTTCCTCTCCCGGCTGCTCCACTACGACCGCGGAGCGGCGGTACGCCTCCAGGCGGCGGGGAAGGCGCTCGCCGTGTTCGGGCGGCCGCCGTCCTTCGAGGTGCTGGCGATCCGCGCGGTGCGGCTGGCGAAGCCGTACGAGAACGGGCTCGACGCCAGGCTCGACGTGACCGTGTCCGCCGGTGAGTTCCTGGAGTCCGTGGACGAGTCGGCGGCCACGGCCGCCGTCCCGGCCGCGGTGACCGGGCCGCCGTGGGCGGGAGTCCTTCCGCCGCGCGGCGGCTGGCGCGCCGAGCCGGGGCTGCCGGCACCGGACGCCCTGCGTGCCATGGTCGGCGCGGCCGTCGCCGAATTCCGGTCCCGTACGCAGGAGTTGGCGCCGGAGCGGCGTACGCGGATCGAGCTCGACCGGATCGGGCGGGACATCTGGTCCCGCACGGTCGGCGAGACCCCTCTGCCGGTGCGGGCCGTGCACGCGGCCCAGTCGCTGGGATTCCTGCGGACGTCCACCCCGTCGGGCAGCGCGCACGCGACCGGCGAGCCGCCGCTGGGGCTTTTCTCCTCCGGCGCGTGGCTGAGGCTGCGCACGCCCTACGGTTCGATCGCCGTACGCAGGGCGGGACTCGGCGCGCTGGACGTCAGCGTCCGCTGACCGGCGCTCACCCCGCGCTCGGTTCGGGCCGGTGATCATTCGCTGTCGTCCGGCCACACCCCGATGTGGTCCGGGAGTGGCGCAGGGCGGCGTCGCCGATCGCGTCCGAGTACCCGGTGAGGGTCGCCAGGACCGCCGTGGTCAGCAGGACGGTGACAGCGCGGCCGCGAGCAGCAGGCGGTGTGCCCGTGCGCGTGAGAGGACGAACCCCGTCACCCTGCCCCGTGTGTCCGGACTTCCAGACCTTCCGGCGATGCTGGCCGAGGGGACCGCCCGGGAGTAAGGGCTTGAGAACCGGACTTGACCGGATCATGACCGGATTCCGGCGTCCCAAGACCGGAATCCGACGCTCAGTCGACGGTGAGGATCGCCGTGCTCACCGTCGTGCTCACCGCCATGCTTACCGCCGTGCTCACGGCTCTGCTCACGGCCGGGCTCATTCCGGGGTGTTCACCATCGAGGCCGCCGCGTACGTCAGGTAGTTCCACAGCGTCTGCTCGTGCTCCTCGGACAGGCCGAGCTCCTCGACGGCCACCCTCATGTGCTTCAGCCAGGCGTCGTGCGCGGCCCGGTCGACCGTGAAGGGGGCGTGGCGCATGCGCAGGCGGGGGTGGCCGCGGTTGTCGCTGTAGGTCGTGGGGCCGCCCCAGTACTGCATCAGGAACAGGGCCAGCCGTTCCTCGGCCGGGCCCAGGTCCTCCTCCGGGTACATCGGCCGCAGGAACGGGTCCTCGGCCACTCCCTCGTAGAAACGGTGGACCAGCCGGCGGAAGGTCTCCTCCCCGCCGACCTGCTCGTAGAAGGTCTGCTCCTGAAGCGTGCCGCGCCGAATCTCTTTCACCCGTACATGGTCTCAGACCGGGAGACCCAGGACTCAGGGCTTAGGACCGGTGGCCGTCCGCCGTGCTCGCCTCCCGTCGTCCAGCGCCGCACAGTGGACCCATGGGCGCGCATGCTCCCGGCAGGGACCTGGACGAGATCGCCGCCTCGGCGCGGGCGGCGCTGGTGCGGGAGATCGACGCGAGCGGCGCCTGGGACGAGGACCCGGTGTGGCGGGAGGCCTTCCAGCAGGTGCCGCGGCACCTCTTCGTGCCGTACTACTACATCGGCGTCCTGGGCGGCTATGAGCGCTGCTGGGGCGAGAGCCCCGATCCGGGGGAGCGCGAGCGCTGGGTGCGCGGTGCCTACGCGGACAGCCCGCTGGCCACGCGGGTGCGCGACGGCGAGCTGGTCTCGTCCAGCAGCCAGCCCTCGCTGATGGCGGACATGCTGGCCGCGCTGCGGGTGCGGGACGGCGACCGGGTCCTGGAGATCGGCACGGGCACCGGCTACAACGCGGCCCTGCTCGCCCACCGGCTCGGCGACGACGACCTCGTCACCACCGTCGACCTGGATCCGGAGATCACCGAGTCGGCCCGGCAGCACCTGGCGGCGGCCGGGTACCACCCGGTGGTGGTCACCGGCGACGGAGCGCGCGGAGTCGCGGAACGCGCCCCCTTCGACCGGATCATCGCCACCTGCACCGTGCCGACGGTCCCGCGTGCCTGGCTCGCCCAGTGCGGCCCCGGCGCCCGGATCCTGGCACCGCTGTCCACCGGTCTGATCACGCTGACCGTGCGGGACGCCGGGCACGCCGAGGGCCGCTTCCTGCACACGCCCGCCTACTTCGTGCCGCTGCGCGGCGAGCACAGGTCAGAGGCGGAGCCGCCGCCCCTGGCCGGAGTGCCGCGCCGGGCCCGGGGACACGAGCTGTTCCGGTTCCTGCTGGCCCTGACCCGGGATGCCCTGGAGCCGCGGGAGGCGTACGAGCTCTGGGACCACGAGGGCATGCCGGAGCGCGAGCGCTACGGCATCACGGTCGGCACCGAGCGCGAGTGGGCATGGCTGGACGACCCCGAGGGGCCGTACGCCTGGCCCCTCCCGGACTGACCGGCGCTCAGCCGCGCCGGATCGTGATCGTCGTCCAGGCGCCCACGTGCACCCGGTCCCCGTCCTGCAGCGGCACCGGCACGAAGGGCTGGATCGGCTCCTCCGAGCCGTTGACCGTCGTACCGTTCGTCGAGTTCTGGTCGACGATGGCCCAGGTGCCGTCCGGCTGCTGGACCAGGACCGCGTGCTGGTGCGAGACGCCCGGGTCCTCCGGCGGCACCGCCAGGTCGATGTCGGGGGTGTCGCCGGTGGAGTGCCGGCGGCGGCCGATGGTGACCTGGTTGCCGGTGAGCGTGCGCTGCTGCTCGGGCGAGTACGCGGGCAGATTGAGACCCGTGGCCTCCGGCCCCGAGCGCTGCATCATCGCCATGAAGTACTCGCGGTCCGGGCCGATGGTCGCGGTCCAGGTGACCGGTCCCTGCGGAGCCTGCGGGAAGGCGGGGCCGGACGGCGCCTGGGTGGAACCGGGCTGGGGGTAGCCGGGCTGCGGATAGCCGTAGCCACCGCCCTGGCCGGCCGGACCCGAGGGGCCGGTGGACGGCGGAGAGATGACCCAGTCGTCGTCACCGCCGCCGAAGGACGGACCGCCGGCCGGCGCACGGCCGGTCTCCTGCGGGAAGGCCGGGGGAGCGGGCGGGCCGGGCTGCTGGAAGGCCTGCGGAGGGCCACCCGCCGTGGCACCGGGACCCGGGGGCGGCGGAACCGGCCGCGAGGGGTCGCCGCCGAAGGCGCCGGGAGCACCAGGAGGTCCGGGAGGACCGGACGGACCGGAGGGCTCACGGCCGAAGGGCGGCGGACCGCCCGGAGCCTGGCCCCCGCCGAAGTCCGGCCGGCCGGAGGGACCCTGCCCGCCGCCGAACGCCGAGGGACCGGGACCGGCGGGGCCGCGTTCGCCACCGAAGGGCGGCGGACCGCCCTGGCCGCGTTCGCCGCCGAACGGCGTCGGCCCCGACGGCTCGCTGCCGAACGGCGGGATCGGCTCGGCGGGACGATTCATCTGCGAGGGGCGCGAGCCCTGGTACTCGTACGAGTCACCGCCGCCGTAGGACTGGCCGGGCGGCGGCTGGAAACGCGGGGCCGCCGGGCCGGGCCCGCCCGGGCGCGGGGCGGCCGGGGTGTACGAGGTGGCCGTGTTGGTGAGGAAGTTCCACCGGCACTCCTCGCAGAACGGCGCACCGCCCTCGCGGGGCGTGCGGCACTGCGGGCAGAGCTCCGGCTCCAGGTCCGGCACGGCGGACAGGTTCGGTCGGCCCCCGGGCCGACCGCCGGGACCGCCCGGAGGCGGCGGCGGGAAGCCGTACCCGCCGCCGGCCGGCGGCGGCGGGGGCGGGGGCGGAGGTACGGCACCGGCCATGCGGTGACCGCAGACCTCGCACCAGTCGTCGGAACCCGACTGGTGTCCGTTCGGGCAGGTCGGCATGTCGGCGCTTCCCCCTCTCTGTCAGGATCTTCCTGAGCTCGCTCTAGGTCACTTCTTTACACGAACAGTCTTTGTGGACCGGGTCTCGAGGGTCATCTCGTCGGCCTCCGCGACCTTCGCCTTCAGTCGCACAGTACCCGTCGCGGCATCGACCACGTCCACCACCTTCGCAAGCAGTTTCGCAGTATCGGCGTTCCCGGAGGCGCTCGCGAGCTGAACGGCCCGGCCCAGTTTGGCCGTTGCTCCGTCCATATCTCCCGCTTTGCGAAGATCCAGCCCTTGCTGGATGACCTGTGCCAGTTCGGCCTGGCCGGTGTAGTGGGCGACCTGGGGGTTGATCGAG
Source organism: Streptomyces herbicida (assembly GCF_032656585.1). Taxonomy (NCBI): domain Bacteria; kingdom Bacillati; phylum Actinomycetota; class Actinomycetes; order Kitasatosporales; family Streptomycetaceae; genus Streptomyces; species Streptomyces herbicida. The sequence continues at coordinate 133,327 of NZ_JAUYWJ010000025.1, read as the reverse complement.
GTGGACGCGACCATGTCGTCGGTCCACACGGCCCTCACCAGACCCTGGGCGCCGAGGTTCTGCACGGTTCCGTCGGGCTGCGGTACGACCAGGGACACCCGGGCGGCCAGCATCTCCTGGCCGAGACCGGCCGAGGGGACCTCGACACAGATGTGGTAGTCACGGGACTCGTCTCCCCAGGAACCGGTCGGGTAGTCCCCGGCGCGCGGGCCCGCCTCCGTGCGACGGTCCGTCAACTCCACCACCGTCGGCGCCACTTGCTTGACGAACTTGATGGCCGTGCCGACCGGCGTCCACAAGCGCAGGGCGACGTCCGCGACCTCCTTGCCCATCGCCGTCTCCATCATCTGCGTGAAGTCCGCAGCGAGGCCCGTCGGATCGGCGACGATGTCGGCGGTGCCGAGCAGGGCGGAGGCGATTCCTGTGACTTCTTTCACTTCCCAGTCGGTGCCCACGCCCCGGGCGTCACAGGTGAAGCGTCCGGCGCAGGAGTCGAGCGCGGCGCGCAGGTCCTCGGGCGACTCGTGCTCGTTGCGGCCGTCGGTGAGCAGGATGCCGTGCCGGATGGCGACGTCCGCCGAGGACAGCAGGCGGTCGGCGAGCCGCAGCCAGGTGCCGATGGCCGTGCCGCCGCCGGCGCTGAGCTTGCGCAGCGCCTGCTTGGCCTGGTCGCGGGTGGTGGCGTCGGCGACGGCGAGCCGTCCGTTGCCGGGGTAGACCTCCTTGGCGACGTGCGTGCCGCCGATCACCGCGAAGTGCACGCCGTCGCGCAGGGTGTCGATCGCGGCGGCCGTGGCGTCGCGGGCGTTGCGCATCTTGGTCGGCGGGTAGTCCATTGAGCCCGAGCAGTCGACCATGATCGCCACGGCCGCGGACGGCCCCTGCCCGGACGAGTACAGGTGCGGCGCGCCGACCGCGCTGCCGACGGTGCCGCCGCCCGTCGCCGTCACGGTGGCGATCGCGTTGACCTCGCGGCCGCCCTCCGGCAGGTACTCGTTCTGGTACACGTCCATCGAGAACTGCGGCACGTTCGATTTCGAGAAATTGGCCATGACTGCTCTGAATCCCCCTCTGACCCCACGGGTTGCGTGGGTGACGACTGTATGCGGACCGGTCCCCTCCGGTCCGCTCAGGGTTCCCCGTATGTGGCTGTTGGGTCCGTATGCGGCCTCAGGCCGATCCTGCCCCCTGCGGCGGCACGGGGAACGGGAGGACGGCCACTGTTACGTTGTCGTGGCCCCCGCCGTCCAGCGCGTGCCCGACCAGGACCCGGGCGCTGTGCAGCGGACGGGTGGCCGCGTCCGGCGGGATGGCCTCGGACATCTCCTCCGCCGTCTCCGCGTAGTTCCACAGACCGTCGGTGCAGACCACCACCACACCCGGCCGGTCCGGCTTGAAGGCCGCGGTGTGCGGCTCCAGTTCGTAGGCGTCCGCGCCGAGCCAGCCGGTGATCGCGTGGGCGCGCTCGTCGGCGTACGCCTCCGCCTCGCTCATCAGGCCCGCGGCGACCATCTGCGCGGCCCAGGAGTCGTCCTCGGTGAGCCGGGCCGGGGGCGAACTGCGGTCCACGGGCACCCAGTAGGCGCGGCTGTCGCCGACCCAGCCGACGATCAGCAGGCCGGAGGTGACCACCGCGCCGACGATCGTGCACGCCGGGGCGTTCTGGTGCGGGGCGTGCTCACGGGCCGTCGCGGGCTCCTCGGCCAGCGCGTTGACCGCGTGCGAGGCCGCGACGATCGCCTCGTGCATCGCCTGCTGCGGATGCGTACCGCGCGGCAGGGCGGCCAGCAGCGACTCGCCGGCCGCCTGCGACGCGGCGAGCGAGGCGTCGTCGGGGCGGGTCGCCGAGGACACGCCGTCGCAGACGATCGCGACGGCCGCGGGCGTGCCGTCCGGCAGCGCGGTGTGGCCGACGGCGAAGGCGTCCTCGTTGCGGTGGTGGCGCAGCCCGCGGTCGCTGACCGCGGCGACCGGGCCGGACTCCTGCTCCATGTGGTCGCGTTCGCGCGGCTGCGCGTGCCCGCAGTTCTCGCAGTAGCCGTCGCTGTCGACCCGGCCCGCCCGGCAGGCCACGCACACCTTGCTCTCCCCGGCCGCCGCGAGGTCGGCGGCCACCCGCGGGTCCGGCGCCTGCAGCGGGTACTCCTCGGGCTCCGGCGGCCGGTCGAACCGCACGCCCGAGGCCGGGGACACGGGGGAGCCCGACGCGGGCGGCAGCGGGGAGCCGCCCGAGTCGGTCCCCGGGAGGTCCGTCGGCAGGTGCACCGCCGCCGGTGTGTCGGAGCCGGACGGCTCGGGCGCGACGGGCCAGGGCATACCGTCCGCGGACGCGCCGGCGCCGTTCATGGTGAGCGTCGGGTGGTCCTGCGGCGGCGCGGGCACCACCGACAGGTCGTACCCGCACGCACCGCAGAAACGGTCACCCGACTCAAGCGGCTCCGCGCAGCTCGGGCACTTCGACGGTGCGGCCTGCTGGGGCATCTGCGACATCAACTACACCCACGTCCGGGGGCGGTAACGGTTGGCCCGTTCCACCAGGTCGATCCTCTCCTCGCCGCCGGGCGCGAGCCGGGCCAGCGTGCGGTACGAGCGCTCCAGGCCGAAGCGCAGGCCCCGCTCGTCCAGGCCGCTGCCGAGCAGCACCCGTCCGCCGGCGGCCGGCTGTGCACCCTGGCCACCGGAGAGTATCCAGTCGAGCGCGCTGCCGAGCACCTCCGCCGACAACTGCTCGCGCCGTGCCGGGTCCAGCCCGTATGCGTCCAGGGCCTCCACCTGCTTGGCGGCGGCGGTCAGGTCCTCCAGGAACGGTGTGTCCCCGGCGGTCGCCGTGCGCCCGCGCAGCCGCGCCCGTACGGCGGCCACCCGCGCGGCGGTGTAGTGGATCGAGGACTCCGGGACCGACTCGAGCGTCCGTACGGCGCTGCGGCGGTCGCCCGCCGCGAGCTGGACGCGGGCCAGGCCGAACGCCGCGCTCACATAGCTCGGGTCGGTCGACCACACCAGCCGGTAGTACTCCGCGGCGTTGTCCAGCTGGCCGAGCACCTCCGCGCACAGGGCGAGCGCCAGCTTGGGCGCCGCCTCGCCCGGGAAGGCGTCGTAGATCGCGTCGAAGGCGAGTGCGGCGGCCTCGAAGTCACCGGTGACCAGCGAGGTCACGCCCCGGTACCACACCACCCGCCAGTCGTCGGGCTGTTCGTCCTCCAGCTTCGCCAGGGACATCAGCGCGGCCTCGGAGTCGTCGTTCTCCAGCCGGGCACGGATCTGCCGCAGCCGCGTCTCGACGGTCTGCTGCGGAGCCGCGGCCAGCGCGCCGAGCAGCTCGCCCGGCGCGGAGGTCATCAGACCCGCCAGGAAGCCGGCGTTGGGGTCCGAGGGGTCCACCAGCGGAACGGGCAGCGCCAGGGCGGCGGCAGGGGTGGCCACCGGCTTGACGAGGCCGGGGGCGCCGTTCGGGGACGCCGGGGCCGGGGCGGCGGAGGCCGCCTGCTTTCCGGACGGCACCGCTCTCGCCCCCAGCCGTGACACCTCGCCGTCCAGCTTCGGGAACAACTCCGTGTCGGTGACCTTGAGTTCGGGCCCGAACAGCGTCGACAGCGCGGGCCGCGCCCGCCCCGTCTGGAGCGACACGACCTCTCGCAGCACGCCCGTCAGCTGCTCGGACATCTCCTGGGCGGAGGCGAACCGGCGCGCCGGGTCGGGGTCGGTGGCGCGGACCAGCAGCCGGTAGAAGGACTCGTACTGGCGGAAGACCTCGATGTTGTCGGGGTCCGGCAGGGAGTCCACGAAGACGTTCGTGTAGCCCTGGAAGTCGAAGGTCAGCACGGCCAGGGTGCGGCCGACCGTGTAGAGGTCGCTCGCCACCGACGGGCCGGCCTCCGCGACCTCCGGCGCCTGATAGCCGACCGTGCCGTAGATGGCCGACTCGTCGTCGTCCATCCTGCGCACCGCGCCCATGTCGATCAGCTTGAGCTGGTCCTCGGTCTGGATCGCGTTGTCCACCTTGAAGTCGCAGTACAGCAGGTTGCGGCTGTGCAGATGGCCGAGTGCCTCCAAGGCCTCGATGCCGTACGCGCACGCCTGCTCCACCGGCAGCGGATCCCGCCGTCCGTCCGGTGTGCGGCGCGCGTTGGCGATCTCCTTCAGCGACTTGCCGCCGACGTACTCCATGACGATGTAGCCGTCGAGCGAGCCGGTGCGCTGGTCCAGGTGCTCCACGAAGTTGTAGATCCGCACGATGTTGGCGTGCTCGATCTCCGCGAGGAAGCGCCGCTCGGAGATCGCCGCCGCCATCGCGTCCTGGTCACCGGTGTCCAGCAGGCCCTTGAGCACCACCCAGCGGTCGGAGACCGCCCGGTCCACCGCGAGGTAGATCCAGCCCAGGCCGCCGTGCGCCAGACAGCCCACGACCTCGTACTGGCCGTGCACTATGTCGCCGGACCTCAGCTTCGGGACGAACGAGTACGGGTTCCCGCACTTGGTGCAGAAGCCCTCCGTACGGCCCTCCCGGTCACCTCGCGCCCGCCCCACCGGCGCCCCGCAGTCCGAGCGCGAGCAGAACCGCTTCCGCTCGGGCACCTCGGGGTTCTCCAGCACCATCGCGCGCGGGTCGGGCCGCGGCACCTGGGGCACCGACACCAGCCCGGCGCCCAGCCGGGCGCGCCCGGACGACCCGGAGGCGGAGCCGGAGCTGCGCACCGACACCGAGCGGCCGGTGGACCTGCCCGACACCGAGCGCGACAGCCGCCCCGACACCGAACGCCGCGACTTCGACGACTGCGACGACGTACGCGAACTGCGGGCGCTGGAGCGCGAACCGGCGCTGCCCGCCGAGCCCTTGCCGCTGCCGCTGATCCCGGTGGGCGGCGAACCGACCATCCCTTCCCCAAGCTCTCGGCTTCGCTCGAGCAGGGGAGACCCCAATGCAGAGACGACCGGAGCCAGACCGCACGTGTCGCAGTACAGCTCACCGCCGCCCACGTCATCGTACGTTCCCTCGCAGCCCGGCCGCTGACATGTCTGTCCTGCCTGACTCATGGCTGGCTACTCCCCCTCCGGTCCTGAGGTCCGCCCTGTCCCGGCACCCGCGGGGCGCCCAGCAGTTCGGCCGCCGCGTGCTGATAACGCAGTACGGCCTGTTCGGCCACGCGCAGGTCGCACGGCGCGCTCCACAGCATGCGGCGTGCCGCGTCGTACCGCTCGACAAGGAACGGATCCTCCGCGAGTCCGTGCCGGGCGACCTTCGCCTTGTACGCGTCGAGACGGCCGCGCAGCTCGGCGCGGACCGCCAGCGGCGCGGTGACCGCGGTCAACGACTCGCGGGCGCGCAGCAGTTCGTCCTCCGCCTTCTGCTCCAGGGACTCAAGGAGCGGGGACAGACGGTGCCACTGGGCCTGTCTGCGGTACTCGGCGGCGGTCGCCAGCTGCTCCTGCAGCACGGTCGGCGGCCCGCTGACGACCGGCACCTCCGTGGCGGCGATCTTCGCGAGGACCTCGCCGCGCGCGGTGCGCGCCTCGGCGAGCGTGCGGTCCGCGCGGGAGAGCACGTCCCGCAGTTTCACCAGGCGCTGCTCCGCGTCCTGCCGGACCGTCAGCACGGCGTCGATCTCCCGCCGTACCTCCTCCAGGGCCTGCGCCTCACGGTCGTACACGGTCGTGTCCGGCCGGCCGCCGCCCGGTGCCGAACTGCCCGGCGCCGGCACCCAGAAGGCGAGGGGGTCGGAGACGACCTCCTCGCGCAGCTTCGTCAGCGTGCGCGTGATCCGCTCCAGGTCGTCGCCGGACGGGTGCTCGCCGGGGCGCACACCGACGGAGTGCGCGAGCTTGCGGGTGCGCTGGAGCTCCGCGGCCAGTAAATCGATGCGGGCGGGCAGTGCCGACCACACCGCGTCGGCGGCCACGACCATGTCCAGTGAGCTCGCGTACAGCTCGTTCATCCGTTCCACGAGCGCCGCCAGCGTGAACTGCTGGCTGAGCCTGCCCGCCGCGGACAGCAGCGTCGGCGCGTTCGCCGTCGCCGTGGCGCTGCCCGCGACCGTGACGGACTCGCCGCGCAGCAGCTCGGTCAGCTCCGCCAGGTCCTCGCGGCTGGACCAGCGGCGCCGGGCACGGATCTCCCGGGCGTTGCGCAGCGCACCCGCGTACGCGTCGAAGTACGCCCACAGCAGGGTGATCGACGCCTCCGCGGCCGTCCAGCGCTCCTTGGTCGTGCCAGTGAGCTCGGCGCCTTCGAGGAGTCTGCGGCCCGCGTGGTCCTGCAGGGCGAGCAGCGAGCTCTCGATCGCCTCGTGCTCCGCGCCGAGCCGCGCCAGCGCACGGTCCACCTCGTCCCGGTCCATCACCGGCCCGGCGGGGTCCGTGACGCCCATCGATCACCTCTCGCTGCTGTGTGGGGTCTGTGTCGGCCTATGTGTTCACGATCCGTTCGACCGAAGGTCTTCCCGAAGATCGCCCGGGTGACGCCCGGTCAGCTCTTGCGCTGGTATTCCGGCGCGGGTGGCTTCGACGGCGTCGCGTCCTCCCCCAGTGTCGCCGACAGCCACTTGTCGTACGACGCCTGCCAGCCGCTCGCGCGGTAGCCCACCAGGATCTGATTGACCCGGCGTACCAGATCGTCGGCGTCCTTCTTCATCGCCACGCCGTAGTACTCGGTGGTGAAGGCCGAGCCCTTCAGGGCGACCGTCGGGTCCTGGGCGGCCTGGCTCGCGGCCAGCGCGCCGTCGGTGACCACGGCGTCTACCTCGCCCAGCTGCAGCCGCACCAGGCAGTCGAGCTGGTTGGGGACGTTGTGGTCGATGTCGGCCGAGGAGACCAGCTTGCCGGACTTGCGGTCCGCGTCCAGCTTGCCGAACGCCGTGGACCCCGACGCCGTGCAGATCCGCTTGCCCGCCAGCGACTTGTCGTAGCCCGTGATGGGCGAGGACTTGGGCGCCAGGACCGTCTGGCCCGTCTTGAAGTACGGTGCTGAGAAGGCGACCTGGTCCAGACGGTCGCAGTTGATGGTCATCGTGCGGACGACCATGTCGACCCGGCCGTCCTGGATCGCCGGGATGCGCTGGCTGGTCGGGATCGCCTTGAACTGGACCGCCTTCGGGTCGCCGAGGATGTCCTGGGCGATCCGGTGGACCAGGTCGATGTCGAAGCCCTCCAGCTCCGCGTCCTTGTTGTTCGGGTTGCGGTAGCCCCAGTGGTAGCTGTTCTGGTCGACGCCGACGATCAGCTTCCGCTTCGCGCCCTGGCGGGCCTTGATCGCGTCGATGGTGGGGCCGTCCGCGCCGGACGGGGACAGCGTCTGCTTCTGGGCCTCCGAGTCCTTGCAGCCGTCCGCCCGCGCCTGGGTGCCGGTGGCCACGCCCTGGCCGCCGAGGCCCGCGGCGCCGCCCCCGTCGCCGTGGGTCTGGGTCAGCGGCAGCAGCAGGGCGAACGCCAGCGCCACCGCGCAGACGACCGCCATCGCGCCCACTCCGCCCCAGCCGCGCAGGGAGGCCCGCGCACGGCGAAAGAAGCCCTTGCGTGCGTTCATCGTCATGCCCCCTTTCACCGGTACTCCGAAAGCCTGCGCCCGATGCCCAGCAGCGCGCCCGCCGCGCCCAGGACGGCCAGGACGGCCGCACCGATGGGCAGTCCGGTCATCGCGTCCCGGCCGTCACCGGCCGACTGCCCGAACTCGGTCTGCTCGTGCGCGATCGCGGTCTTCAGGTTGTCGTCGACACTGTCGAAGCATTCGCCGGTGGCGCCCTTGGCGCCGATCACCTTGTCCAGCGCCTGCTGGTAGTTGCCGTTCTCGTCCTCGGTACGGGCCGAGGTGTGGCGCTGCTTCCACACCGTCATATTGCCCTCGGCCGCCTTGACCGGCTTGCTCCCCGCCTGGTCGTCGGCGAGCCGCTCCGCCTCGGTCAGCCCCTTGCCCAGGGCCTTCATGTCCTTGTCGAAGTCGTAGTAGAACGCGTCGTACGTCGTGTCGCCGACCGTGATCGTCTCGGCGCCGCGGGCCACCAGGCTCAGGTTCTCGTTGCCCCGGGCCTTGAGGGAGGCGATCCGGGCGTCGTGCAGCACGTTCAGCGAGCGGACGCCGTGGTCGTAGGAGTCGTTCAGGCCCGCGCGGGCGACGCTGTGGCCGACGACCAGCCAGAGCAGGACCACCGTGGCGAACGCCGTGGCGCCGACCAGGCCGTGGTTCAGCACACGGTTGGTGCGCCGGTAGTTGCGGTGCTGGGCCCAGGCGAGCGCGGCGAGGACGAGGACGCCGAGGGCGATCGCCGCCCACGGGTAGGGGGTGGCGTTCCCGTAGTCGGACCTGAGCTTGTCGTTCTCCTTCTTGTAGAGGTCCTCCGCCGCCGGGAGCATCTCGCTTTGCATCTTGTCGTTGGCGTAGCGCAGATAGGCGCCGCCGACCGGGTAGCCCTGCCGGTTGTAGGTACGGGCCCGCTCGACCAGCCCCTTGTACTCCGGGAGGAGCTTGTTGAGCCTGGATATCGCGGCCTCGGAGGGCGAGCCCGGGTCGGAGGCGGCGGCCGCCGTGACCAGCTTGGCGGCGGCCGTGCTGATGTCCTTCTCGTACCGGTCGCGGGAGGCGGCCGTCTCCTGACCGCCCGCCAGGAAGCCGCTGGACGCCGCCGTGTTGGCGTCCGCGAGGGAGCGGTAGATGTCGGCCGCGTCCGAGCTGAGCGGCTGGCTGCTGTGCAGCACGTCGTCGGCGGCGGCCGCGCGGTCGGTCGTCTGCCAGGCGGTGACCGCGCCGAACGCGACGACCAGGAGGGCCAGTACGGCACCGATGAGGCGCAGCCGGCCGGGTTCCGTGGTCGCCGCGGCGCGCAGCCGCTCGGCGCTCTCGGCGAACGCCGTACGACGGGGCTGCCCCGGCCGGCCCGCGGGCGCGGAGGGTCGGGGCTGGGGCGGGACGGCCGGCATGGCGGGCATGCCGGAACCCGGTGCTGGTGGTGCCGTGCTGCTTTTCGGCGGGTGTGTCACTGTTGACCTCCCCCATGGTCATCGTTCGCCGCCAGTATCGCCGCCCGGACCGACATTCCGCACCGGCCTTCACTGGATCTTGATCGGATCGCAGTCCAGTCGACTTGCGGCGCGGTGCGGTGTCTGCACCACCCTCTGCCCATGAATACGCTGCGGGAATCTGTTCGGTTCCCTGGTGCGGGCCGCCCGGCTCAGGACTCCCAGTGGGCCCGCGCCCGCTCCTGCGCCTGCGCGCCCCCGCCGACCCGGTCCAGGCCCAGCAGCGCCGCCCCCAGCACCGGGCTCGCCGTGACCACGCGGGCCACCGCCTTCGGTGCCCGTGCCGACAGCAGGTCCCGGATGCCGTCGTCGAGTTGGGGGTGGCCGGCGGTGAGGACACCCCCGCCCAGCAGCACGGGGGTCTCCTCGTCCAGCAGGTCGAGCCGGGTCAGGGCCACGGTGGCCATGGTCACCACCTCCCCGGCCAGGCGGGCCACGACCGAGCGCGCGACGGCGTCACCGCGCGCGGCCGTCTCGAACAGCACCGGCGTCAACTCGTGGCGCCGCGCGTGCCCGACGTGCTCGAGGTGCAGGGCCTCGATGAGCGCGTACATCGAGTCGAGCCCGAAGTGAGCCGGAAGGGTCCGCGTCAGTTCCGTCGGGCCCCCGCGCCCGTCCTCCGCGCGGGCCGCGTGCCACAGCGCCTCCTCGGCCAGCCCCCAGCCGCCGCCCCAGTCGCCGGAGATGCGGCCGAGGGCCGGGAAGCGGGCGGTGCGCCCGTCGGGGCGCATGCCGACGCAGTTGATGCCCGCGCCGCAGACCACCGCCACACCACGCGGCTCGGCCACGCCCGCCCGCAGGATCGCGAACGTGTCGTTGCGGACCTCCACCGACTCGCCCCACCCGCGCGCGTGCAACGCGGTCGCCAGCTGTTCCTCCTCCACGGGCAGATCGGCGTTCGCGAGACACGCGGAGACATGGGAGACGGAGGTGACCCCGGCGTCGGCGTACGCGCGCGTGACCGCGGCGGCCAGTTCGTCCACCGCCGTCTCCACTCCCACCGCGGGCGGCCGGAACCCGCCGCCGCGTGCCGTGGCCAGGACTTCCCCGTCCCTCGTCACCACCGCGACGTCGGTCTTGCTGTTGCCCGCGTCGATGGCGAGGACACTTGCGGTCAGGCCCACGCGAGGTGCTCCCGGTTGTGCGCGACGAGTCGGTCGGTCAGGTCTTCGGCGTACTCGTACTGGCCGATCAGCGGATGGGACAGCAGTGCCTTGAAGACCCGGTCCCGCCCTCCGCGCAGCGCCGCCTCCAGGGCCAGCTCCTCGTAGGCCGCCACGTTCGCCACCAGGCCGGCGAACAGCGGGTCCACCGCGGGCACCGGCAGCGGGACGGGCCCCTTCGGGCCGACCGCCGCCTGCACCTCGATCACCGCGTCGTCCGGCAGGAAGGGCAGCGTGCCCCCGTTGTACGTGTTCACCACCTGGTACGGGCTGCCGGCGCCGCCCAGCAGTGACGCGGCCAGGTCCACGGCGGCCTCCGAGTAGTAGGCGCCGCCCCGCTTGGCGAGCAGCTCCGGCTTCTCGTCCAGGGCCGGATCGCCGTACATCCGCAGCAGTTCGCGTTCCATGGCGGCCACTTCCGCCGCCCGGGAGGGCTTGGTGCGCAGCTCGCGCACCACCGCGTCGTGGGCGTAGTAGTAGCGCAGGTAGTACGAGGGGACCACACCCAGGCGGTCCAGGAGCGGGCGGGGCAGCCGCAGGTCGTCGGCGACGGCGTCGCCGTGTTCGGCCAGCAGTTTCGGCAGGACGTTCTCGCCCTCGGGGCCGCCGAGCCGTACGCCCGTCTCCCAGGTGAGGTGGTTGAGGCCGACGTGGTCCAGATGGACGTCGGACGCCGCCACGCCGAGCAGTGCGGCGAACTTCCGCTGGAAGCCGATCGCCACGTTGCACAGCCCGACCGCCCGGTGCCCGGCCTGGAGCAGCGCACGTGTGACGATCCCCACCGGGTTGGTGAAGTCGATGATCCAGGCGCGCGGGTTGGCGCGCCGGACCCGCTCGGCGATGCCGAGGACGACGGGCACCGTCCGCAGCGCCTTGGCGAGGCCGCCCGCGCCGGTGGTCTCCTGGCCGATGCAGCCGCACTCCAGGGGCCAGGTCTCGTCCTGGTCCCGGGCCGCCTGCCCGCCGACGCGGAGCTGGAGCAGCACCGCGTCGGCGCCGTCGACACCCGCGTCCAGGTCGGACGTGGTGACGATCCGGCCCGGGTGGCCCTGCTTGGCGAAGATCCGGCGGGCCAGGCCGCCGACCAGCTCCAGGCGTTCGGCGGCCGGGTCCACCAGCACCAGTTCCTCGATGGGCAGGGTGTCCCGCAACCGGGCGAAGCCGTCGATGAGTTCGGGGGTGTAGGTCGAGCCTCCGCCGACCACGGTGAGTTTCATACGGGGTTAGCCCTTCACTCCGGTGAGCGTGACACCTTCGACAAACGCCTTCTGGGCGAAGAAGAACACGAGGATCACGGGGGCCATGACCAGCACCGTCGCGGCCATGGTGAGGTTCCAGTCGGTGTGGTGCGCGCCCTTGAACGACTCCAGGCCGTAGCTCAGCGTCCAGGCGCCCGGGTTCTCGGACGCGTAGATCTGTGGGCCGAAGTAGTCGTTCCAGGCGTAGAAGAACTGGAAGAGCGCGACGGCTGCGATGCCGGGCTTCGCCATGGGCAGGACGACCTTCAGCAAGGTCCGCAGGTCGCCGCAGCCGTCCACCCTGGCCGCGTCCAGATACTCGTTGGGGATGGTCATCAGGAACTGGCGCAGCAGGAAGATGGAGAACGCGTCGCCGAACGCCATCGGGATCATCAGCGGCCACAGCGTGCCGGACAGATCGAGCTGCTTCGCCCAGAACAGGTACATCGGGATGATGATCACCTGCGGTGGCAGCATCATCATCGAGATCACCAGCATGAGTGACAGGTTGCGGCCCCGAAAGCGGAACTTGGCGAGCGCGTACGCCACCGGGACGGACGACACGACCGTCAGGACGGTGCCCAGGCCGGCGTAGATCAGGGTGTTCTTCCACCAGGTCAGAAAGCCCGGGGTGTCGAACACCTTTTTGTAGTTGCCCCACTCCCAGGTGTGCGGGATCAGATCCCGGCTCAGGGCCTGGCTGTCGCTCATCAGCGAGGTCAGGAAGACGAACACGAAGGGCAGGGTGAAGAAGAGGGCGGCGGCGAGCCCGAGGGAGTGGACCGCGATCCACTCCAGGAGCGCCCTGCGGCGGGCGGTGCGCTCGGCGGGCGACACGGCTGGCCGCAGTTCCACCGGCTTGTCCAGTACCTGGGCCATGGTCAGTCACCTGCCTGGATGAGACCGCCCCGGCGCCGCATCAGGAGCGCGGTGAACGCCATCGACAGGGCGAAGAGGACGAGGGCGACGACGCACGCGGAGCCGTAGTCGAAGCGCTGGAAGCCGAGGTTGTAGACGAGCTGCGGGAGGGTGAGCGTGGACTTCTCCGGATAGCCGGGCTCGAACTGTGTGCCCGCGCCCTGGATCACCCCGGAGGCGACCTTTCCCGCGATCAGTGGCTGCGTGTAGTACTGCATCGTCTGGATCACTCCGGTGACGACCGCGAACATCACGATGGGGGAGATGTTCGGCAGCGTGACGTACCGGAAGCGCTGCCAGGCCGACGCGCCGTCCAGCTCGGCCGCCTCGTACTGCTCCGTCGGCACGTCGAGCAGCGCGGCCATGAAGATGACCATGAGGTCGCCGACGCCCCACAGGGCCAGCAGGGTGAGGGCCGGCTTGGACCAGGCCGGGTCGTTGAACCAGCCCGGCGCCGGCACGCCGATCTTCTCCAGGATGGAGTTGACCGGGCCCGTACCGGGGTTGAGCAGGAAGGCGAAGGCCATCGTGGCCGCGACCGGCGGGGCGAGGTAGGGCAGGTAGAAGAGGGTGCGGAAGACGCCCGTACCCGTCTTGATCTTTGTGATGAGCATGCCGACACCGAGTCCGAAGACGACCCGGAGGGTGACCATCACGAGGACCAGCCACAACGTGTTGCGCAGGGCGGGCCAGAAGAGGGGGTAGTGCTCGAAGACGTACGTCCAGTTCTTCGTTCCGCTCCACGTCGGCGGTTTGAAACCGTCGTAGTGCATGAACGAGAAATACACCGTCGAGATCAGCGGATACGCGAAGAACACCGCGAAGCCGATCAGCCAGGGCGACATGAAGGCGACCGTCCGAAGCGTCGCCCGGCGGCGCTTCGACGCGAGAGTGATGGCGCTCATCACTTCGCCTGGGCGATGTCCGTGTCGATCTGCGCGGCCGTCTTCTTCAGCCCCGCCTTCAGATCGGTGACCTTTCCGCTCTCGTAGTCGTATCCGAACTGCTGGATCGTCACCAGGTACACACCGCCGTTGATCGAGGCGGGAGTCGTCGTCGAATTCGGGTTCCCGGCGATGTCCAGGAACGTCTTGAACCGCGGGTCGTACTTCAGCTTCGGCGACTTCAGCGCGGCCAGTGTGGACGGCACGTTGTGGATGGCGTTGGAGAAGCCCACCACCGCGTCCGTGTCGGTGGTCATGTACTTGACCAACTCCCAGGCCGCGTTCTGCTTCTTGCTGGTGGCGGCGATGCCCGCGATGGTGCCGGTGATGTAGCCCTTGCCGTACTGGTCCGCCTGGTCGTCGGGGACGGGCAGCGGCGCGACGCCGATCTCGAACTTCGGCTTGGCCTCCTCGGCCATGCCCAGGCGCCACTCGCCGTCGAGCTGCATGGCGACCTGGCCGGTGTGGAAGGGGTGCTTGGCACCCCATTCGTCGCCGAGGGTGGAGCGGAACTTCTCCAGCTTCTGGAAGCCGCCGAGGTCGTCGACGAGCTTCTTCTGAAGCTTGAAACCGGCCTCGAACGCCGGGTCCTTGGCGAGGTCCGACTTTCCGCGGCTGTCGAAGTACGTGGGGGAGAACTGGGCGAAGTAGTGCTCCGTGGTGGATTCCCAGCCGTGGTAGTTCGGCATGAATCCGAGCTGCTTGTAGCTGTCGCCCTGGGTGATCGTCAGCTTCTTGGCATCGGCCTCGAATTCGGACCAGGTCTTCGGCGGGCCGGCGATGCCCGCCTTCTTGAACGCCGTCTTGTTGTAGTAGAGCCCGTACGCGTCACCCAGCAGCGGCACCGAGCAGCGATTGCCGTCGAACTGGGTGTACTCGTTCATCGCCTTCGGGAAGGTCGTCTCCGGGTCGATGCCCGACTTCTTGAAGAACGGGTTCAGATCGACCAGGGCGCCCGACGAGCAGAACTTGCCGACGTTGTTGGTGGTGAAGGAGGAGATGACGTCGGGGGCCCGGTCGCCGCCGGTGCGCAGCGCCTGGTTGATCTTGTCGTCGGTCATATTGCCGACGACATTCACATGGATGTTGGGGTGGACCTTCTCGAAGCCGGCGATCAGCGCCTTGATCCCGGCCACCTCGTTCGGCGCGCTCCAGGCGTGCCAGAAGTTGATGGTGGTGTCCTTGGAGGCGTCGTCATCGGCGCCGGAACTCGACTGGCCGGTACAGGCGGTGGTGAGCAGGACGGCGGAGGCGGTGAGGGCAAAAGCCGCCTTTCGGGCGACTTCGGGTATGGCTGTGGGCATGGCGAGGTCTCCCAGGGACGGGGCGTGGGTGAGAGGTGGAAGGGGAGGGGGGAGGGAGGTGCGGGGGCTCAGTGCGAGGTGTCGAAGACCTCGTCGCGGGTGGTCGCCAGCGCGGTCTCCAGAGCGCCGCGCAGCACGGGGTGTTCACGGACGTCGCCGACGACGAGCCGCGGACGGGGCGCGGCCAGCTCCTCCAACTCGGCCTGGACGAGAGCGCGCAGCACCTCGCCGCCTGCGCTGAGGGCGGCGCCGCTGAGGATGACGAGTTCGGGGTCGAGGACGGAGACGAGCGAGGCGAGGCCGGTGGCGAGCCGGGTCGCGTACGTCCGCAGCAGCTCGCGGTGGGGGCCGGTGGTGTGGTCGGCGGCCCGCGCCACGAGTTCGGCGGCGGCCTCCGCGTGCGGGCCCGTCGGCAGGTCCTCGATGCCGAGTTCCCGGGCCAGCCGGGGCACGGCCTGCGAACCGGCCAGCTCCTGGTAGCCGCCGCTGTTGGCCTTGGCCACCTGGCGCACCAGGGGAGTGCCCGGCACCGGCAGGAAGCCGACCTCGCCGGCGCCGCCGGTCCAGCCGCGGTGCAGCCGTCCGCCGAGGACCAGGGCGGCGCCGAGGCCCTCCTGGTTCCACAGGAGCACGAAGTCCGCGTGGCCCCGGGCCGCGCCCAGCCGCTGCTCGGCTATGGCGACGAGGTTCACGTCGTTCTCGTACTCGACCGGCATCGGCAGCGCGGCGGCGAGTTCGTCGAGCAGTGTGGGGGAGTGCCAGCCGGGCAGGTGGGAGGCGTAGCGCAGCCGGCCGGTGTTGGGGTCGAAGGCGCCGGGTGTGCCGATGACCAGCCGGTGGACGTCGGCCCGGGCCAGCCCCGCGGCCTTCACCGCGCCGTCCAGGGCGTCGGTGACCTGCTGGACGACGGGATGGGCGGGGCGCCGCCCCGGGGTCGGGAGTTCGTACTCGCCCACCGTGCGCCCGGTGATGTCGGCGACGGCGGCGCGGATGCGGCCGGGGGTGACGTCGAGCCCGGCGGCGTATGCGGCGGCCGGGTTGACCGAGTACAGCTGCGCGCTGGGGCCGGGCCGGCCCTCGCTGGTGCCGGTGGCCCGGACCAGTCCCGCCGACTCCAGGCGGGCCAGCAGCTGGGAGGCGGTCGGCTTGGAGAGGCCGGTGAGCTTTCCGATCCGGGTGCGCGACAGCGGGCCGTGCTCCAGCAGCAGGTCCAGTGCGGCGCGGTCGTTCATGGCGCGCAGGACGCGCGGGGTGCCCGGCGTGCCGGCGGTTCCAGCCATGGGGGTCGACACCTGCCTTTCCGACTGCCCAGCTTCCCAGTGACCTGGGCGGGAAGTCCACCCGGTGATCGTCGGACGGGGTACGCCGGCGATCACCGTTGATCACTGTTAAGAAAGTTTCCTATTGGGTGGGAGGAACGTAAGCCCAGGACGAAGGGGGCGTCAATAGACACCGCCCCCGAGGCAACAGACTCGTTACCTCGGGGGGCGGCGGGGGTGGCGGTGACCGGAGTGCCGGCCGGTGGTCCTGCGGCTAGTTCACCTTGACGTAGTCACCGGCGGCCTTCGCGGCGCCGGTGGTGGCCGTGCCCGCGAAGACATAGCGGAAGTAGCCGCTCTTCGACGCCTTCACCGTGGTGGACAGGGCCCCCGCGGTGCCGGAGGTCACCGTCCTGACGTCCTTGTAGGTGCTGGTGCCCGCGGCCCGGAACTGCAGGACGGCCTGCTGTCCCGTGTACCCGGAGTACTTGCCGGTCTCCCAGTCGGCCCGGGTCAGGCTGCCCTTGACCGTCAGGGTCTTGCCCTGCACCGCAGGCTCCGGAGTGGCGTTGACGGTCAGCTTCGCCGCGCGCTGCACCTTGGCGGTGGCCAGGTTGCCCCACATGGCCACCTCGGTCTCGGAGCTGAGGAAGTCGTCCGAGACCGTGCCGTCGGCGTGGGCGTACAGACCCGCCGCCTTCCAGGTGGTGGCGTCCGCGGCCTCGTACAGGGACTCCTGCGGGTCGACCGGGATCTGCTCGGAGCAGCTCTCGGTGACCGTGGTCTCCGTGGTGGCCGTCGTCGTGCAGCTGGGCATGATCTCGGGGTCCAGCTCGTTGGCGAGCGACCTCAGCGTGCCCCGGTAGAGGATGACCGCGGCGAAGGTCTTCCTGTTGTCGATGACCAGGTCGGCGGGCCGGGTCAGGGTGTACGTCACCGGCACGGTCACCGTCTTGCCGGTGCCGACGACGATCGCCTTGCCCTTGTTCACGGTCAGGTCGGAGAAGACCAGGTTCGGTGTCGCCGCCGACGCGGCGGGCGCGGCCAGGCCGGTCAGGGCCAGGGCACCGGACAGGGCGGCGCCTATGGCGAGCTTTCTCATGTATCCCCACATTCGAGAACGGGCCCCCGGGCGGCGTCGCGCTCCAGAACAAGGGCCCGTCGTGAGGGCGACCCTAGATGATCACCAGGTGCGAAGGAAACGCGATCGCCCTGTGAAGACCGTTTGAATCCAGGCGCCTGCCCCGGTTGATCACGACTGCGTCACGAACTCGGTCCTTGCTGGTCAGAGGGCTTACAGTCACAGCTTCCGCCGCTTTGATCCGCTTGCTCGGACAGACGGGTCCGACACGGAACGAGTGGAACGACGACACATGGCCCACCCGGGACGGCTCCTGCCGGCGCTCTGGCTGACCGCCCTCGCGCACTCCGTGCCCCTGATGCTGCTGCAAGCCCTGATGGGCTTCGTCGACGACGGGATCTCCTGGTCGACCGCGGCCGAGGCCGCCTCCTCCCTGCCGGTCTTCGCGGTCCTCTCGTTCGGCTATGCAGTCTGCCGGGCCCGCGCCTTGACGCGCAGGGCGCGGGGCACCGGGATCCCGGTCACCGCGGACGCCCTGAGGGACACCCAGTCGCACACCTTCCAAGGGGTCCCGTTCCCTCTCATACGGGCCGAACTTGCCGCGGCCGAGCGGGCGTTCGCCGTCCTGGGCGCGGATGCCGGGAACCCGGTACGACTGCGCTGGCGCCCGTTCCGCTCCCGGATGTCCGTACAGGCCTCGGTGACCTTCGACGAGGCCTCCGGCGACACCCGGCTGCAGGTGTCCGCCGGCGACGAACTGCCCCTGCTGCACCAGGGCGCCGCCTTCGTCGCGCTGTGCCAGATGGTCCGGTCGGCCACGCTCATGGACGCGGCGGGGAAGGCGAGGGGGAGAGCGGCATGACACGACGTCACGCGTGGGCGGCGCTGGCCCTGGTGTGCGCGGTCGTCCCGGCGGCGGCTTGTACGGCGACGTCCGGGAAGCCGAAGCCGAAGGCGAAGGTCTCCGCGTCCGCCTCCGCGCCGTCCTGCCGGGGCGGAACCATTCGGTGGTCCTCGGTGCACCGGGAGATCCGGCTGGCGGAGGTCTCCCCGGTCGTGAAGGTCCGCAAGAGCGACGGCGAGATCACGTTCCACCCCGTGCTCGTGCGCAACGTCGTGCCCCGGGTCGACACGAGCGACGGCAGCGTGCCCGCGCACCGTGTCCTCGCCGCCCTCGCCAAGCACCTCAAGTGGTGGGGCACCGAGGAACTGGCGGCTCCGGGGGAGGAGTCGGCCGACCGGGAACGTCACCCCGTCGAGTCCGACTTCCTCGGGCGCGGCGGGCGCTTCGTCGAGGCCGAGGGGATCCAGGTCGTCGAGGCGAGCTTCACCGCCGACTGCCCCGGCCATGACGTCTACGGCAGCGTGACGACGTGGTTCGGCAGCTACGGCTCCTCCCTGGCCTGCGGAGTGGACCCCGGCGACGAGGCCTGGGTCCGGGAGGCGTACCGGCTGACGTGCGGGGGCGCTTGGACCCGCTCAGCCCTTGAGGAACCGGGCGGTGTCGGGAGTGGGGTAGGGAGCCGGGAGGGGGAGTGGCTCGCCCAGGCCCACTTTGGCCTCGTCGCGGTAGTACGCCTTGGTGGGGTCGTCGCCGCGCACGACGGGAGCGGTGTAGCAGTGGGCCGACTTGGTGTTGCGGTTTACCAGGATGTACACGGGGATGCCTGCGGCAGCGTAGGTGCGCAGCTTGGGGCCGGTGCCCGACCAATGGTTGGTCGAGGTCAGATCGGTTCCGCGCTCATCGCTCGATCTCCTTGTCGCGCTGGTGCCAGGCTAAGCCCGCCCCGGGTGCCCCGGCAGAACGATGGGGCACCCAGCGCCCTCACGGCGCCGGATGCCCCGGTCGTTCACTCGAACAAGCGTGCTGAAACCGTTCCCCGGCCTCCGCCCCCTACTTCGCCGGAGGCACCGCCCGCTGCGGAGCGATGGCTGTCGCCGCCATCGACTGCGGGGAGTCCGCGTTGGAGAACACCGACGGTGCCGCGACCACCGCCGTCGGGTCGGGGGCCTCTTCCTCCATCAGGGCCGTCGCGCCGCCCACGATGCGGATCTGCGCCGCGTCGAAGGCACGCTTGATGCGCCAGCGGAGCTCGCGCTCGACGGTCACCGACTTGCCGGGCATGGTCTTGGCCGAGACACGGACCACCATCGAGTCGATCAGGACGGAATCCAGGCCCAGGACCTCGATCGGACCCCACAGGAGCTCGTTCCAGGGCTCCTCCTTGCTCATCTTCTCGGCGACCTCGTCGAGGGTGGCCTTCACCCGGTCCAGGTCCTCGGCGGACCTCACCGTCACGTCCACGCCGGCCGTCGCCCAGCCCTGGGACAGGTTGCCGATGCGCTTGACCTCGCCGTTGCGGACGTACCAGATCTCGCCGTTGGCGCCGCGCAGCTTGGTCACCCGCAGGCCGACCTCGATGACCTCGCCCGAGGCGACGCCCGCGTCGATCTGGTCGCCGACGCCGTACTGGTCCTCGAGGATCATGAACACGCCGGAGAGGAAGTCGGTGACCAGGTTGCGGGCACCGAAACCGATCGCCACACCGGCCACACCGGCGGACGCCAGCAGCGGGGCCAGGTTGATCTGGAAGGTGGACAGGATCATCAGCGCGGCCGTGCCGAGGATCAGGAACGAGGCGACCGACCTGAGCACCGAGCCGATCGCCTGCGAGCGCTGACGGCGGCGCTCGACGTTGACCAGCAGACCGCCCAGAGTCGTGCCGTCGGCCGACCCGACGGTCCGGTTCATCCGGTCGATCAGCTTGGTGATCGCCCGCAGCACGACCTTTCTCAGCACCGCCGCGATCACCAGGATCAGCAGGACCCTGAGCCCGATGGCGAGCCACGTCGACCAGTTCTGCTCGACCCAGCCGGCGGCGTTGGTCGCGCTCTCCTGGGCGTCCTGGAGCGTGGGAACCGCCGGGGTCGTCGACCCGCTGGGAGTCGGCGACGGCGACGAACCGGCGGCCAGTAGGACGGCGGGCAAGGACACGGCAGGTACCTCCAGGTGCTGCACTGCCCCGTCCGAAACGGCGGTCAAGGTCGTCAAGGTCGTCAAGGTCACGGAAAGGTCACCGGACGGGCAGAGCCACCACACTAACGGGGCATCGTGTGTGCGACCGCCGCTTACGAAAAGGAGAGACCGTGCTCACCTGCGCTTGAACAGGCCTTGATCCTGGGGATGAAGCAGGTGTGGTCGAAAACACTCCCAGCCCGTTACCGGGACATGGTGGCGCTTCCACCAGGCATGAGGGGAGACT
The DNA here is from genome assembly GCF_032656585.1 of Streptomyces herbicida. Lineage (NCBI taxonomy): Bacteria > Bacillati > Actinomycetota > Actinomycetes > Kitasatosporales > Streptomycetaceae > Streptomyces > Streptomyces herbicida. The sequence continues at coordinate 113,151 of NZ_JAUYWJ010000025.1, read as the reverse complement.
GACTGCAGATCGTCCCGGCGCGAGCCACGCGCCGCCGACGCCCAAGGAGGCACCCGTGCCGCATGTCCTGGTCCTCAACGCGTCGTACGAGCCCCTTGGCGTCGTACCGCTCCGCCGCGCGCTCGTCCTCGTCCTCGAGAACAAGGCAGTCTGTCTCGAGGAGTCCGGCGCCTTCATGCACAGCGCAACCGTCACAGTCCCCGCACCCAGCGTGGTCCGGCTCAAGCGATTCGTACGGGTTCCCTACCGGGGGCCCGTTCCTCTCACCCGGCGGGCGCTGTTCGCCCGTGACGGGGGCCGGTGCATGTACTGCGGTGGCGTCGCAACCAGCGTCGACCACGTCATCCCGCGCAGTCGCGGGGGCAAACACGTCTGGGACAACGTGGTGGCGTCCTGCCGCCGCTGCAACCACGTGAAGGCCGACCGGCATCTCTTCGAGATCGGCTGGCGCCTGCGCCACAAGCCGGCTCCACCCACCGGCCTGGCCTGGCGCATCATCGGCACCGGCCATAGGGACCCGCGCTGGCTGCCGTACTTGCAGCCGTACGGCGCGGACGACGCCATGGCCCGGATCGACGGCATTTCCGCCTGACGACCCGGGCCTTCGCGCACCCGGGGCACGCGCGTGCTCCGGTCCCGGGGGTCCCCTGTGCCCCCGGGGCCGGACACCTGTCCGGCGATCATGCGTAGCGCAGCTGCACGGGGTGCGCCGAGCGGCGCAGCAGCGGGAGCGAGGTGGCCGCCGCCAGCAGACAGCACGCGTAGACGCCCACCGGGACCAGCAGCGCGGCGTACGGCACGGCCTGGGTGACGTATTCGTCTGCCAGCGAGCCGTACCAGATGCCGATGGCCATGCCGCCCGCGCCCGCCAGCGCGACCGCGGGGGCCAGCGGCAGTGCGGTCTCCAGGAGCAGCGCCCGGCCGAGCACCGCCCGCGGCACCCCGGCGGCGACCTGAGCGGCCAGGCCCCGGCGGCGGTCGGCCAGTGACTCGGCGGTGCCGACGGCGAGGCCGGACAGGGTGATCGCGAGGGCGACGAGGATCGCCGCGCCCGTCAGGTCGAGGCCCGTCGTGTAGAAGGACATGCGCATGCCGAGGTGGTCCTCGCGTGCCATGCCGTGCAGATCGGCGAGGAACGCCTGGCGGACGCCGACGAAGCCCGTGCCGACGATCGTGACCAGCAGCACCGCCGCATGCGTACGGGCCGCCGCCCACGGGTCGTCGCGCAGCCGTTCCGCCGCGATCAGCGTGGCCGCGGAACGGGCCCGGCCCGCCAGCAGCCGTCCGACCAGCCCGGCCGTGCCCCCGGCCAGCCACACCGTGCCCGCGCCGACCACGAGGACCAGACCGAACGCCGTCAGCGGGACCTGCCCGCGGTCCCGGCTGGATGTGTTCATGACGGCCCACAGCGCCAGCAGCAGCACGACCAGCACCCCGCCCACGAACAGGAACCCCGGCCCCCGCCCGCTGCTCGGCCGCACCCTGCGCACCCACCCGAGGGGCGAGGCCACCACCCGGCGCAGTGCCAGCACACCGGCCGCGGCGCCCAGCACCGGCACACCGAGGGCGACCAGCGCCATTCCGGCCCAGGTGACGGCGCTCGGGCTGTCCCACAGGCCCAGCAGGACCGGGATGGTGACAGCGGTGGAGAGGGCCGAGCCCAGCAGACAGGCCGGCCCCGTCTCCAGCGCGGCGATCCGGCGCACCTGGGCCGGAGTGGCCCCCGCGAGCCGCAGACCGGCCAGCCGCCGGTCGCGGTGGACGGCGCCGATCCGGGCGCACTGGCCGAGGAAGCCCAGCACCGGCACCAGCAGGAGCAGCAGACTGACGATCACGCCCGAGCGCTCACCGGGGTTGTCCAGCAGACCGCTGCCGAAGGAAACCCGGTGGTATCCGCGCACCGAGGCCAGCGCCACGGCCGCGAGGGCGAACCCGGTGGCGAGCGCCGCCCCCACCGCGGTGAGCGCGAGCCGCCACCACTCACGCCGGTCGGACCCCCGGGTCAGCTGCCAGGCGAGACGGGCGTCGGCGGCGATCACGCGGCCACCTCCAGCGGTGCCACGGTGCCGTCGCTCAGCCGCACCTCGCGGTCCGCGTACGCCGCGACCTGGGCGTCGTGCGTGATCAGCAGCACCGCTGTGCCCGACTCGCGGGCCGTGTGCGCCAGGGACGTCATCACCTGCTCGCTCGCCAGCGAGTCCAGCGCCCCCGTCGGCTCGTCCGCGAAGACCACCTTCGGGTCCGTCACCAGCGCCCGGGCCAGCGCGACCCGTTGCGCCTGGCCGCCGCTCATCTCCCCCGGCCGCAGTTCCTCCTGCCCGCGCACCCCGAACCGCTCCAGCCACTCGCCCGCCCGCGCCCGCGCCTCCGTGCGCGCCACTCCGGCCAGCATCAGCGGCAGCGCCACGTTGTCGGCGGCGGTCAGCTCCGGGATCAGCTGCCCGAACTGGAAGACCACGCCGAAGTCGGAGCGCCGCAGTTCGCTCAGCCGCTTCTCCGGCAGCTGGTCGAGGCGCAGTCCGGCGTAGGCCACCGACCCCTGGTCCGGGCGGACGATGCCCGCCAGGCAGTGCAGCAGTGTGGACTTGCCGCTGCCGCTGGCTCCGGTCACCGCGAGGATCTCGCCGGCGTGCAGCTCGACCGAGGCGCCGCGCAGCGCTCGCGTCCTGCCGTGTGCCTTGACGAGGTCCCGGCCCGCCAGAAGCGGCGCCGAAGCGTCCCCCTTGTTGCTCATGCTGCGTCGACCTCCGCGGTCAGAGTGGTCAGCCGGGCCGCCGTGGTGTTCATCCAGCGGAGGTCGGCGTCGAGGTGGTTGAGGGCGTAGTCCGCCGAGAGAACGGTCGCCAGATCGGCGGTCCCGGCGGTCTTGAGGGTCGTCAGTTCCCGCATCCGCTCCATGTGCGCGGCGCGCTGGGCGCGGAGGTAGGCGGCCGGGTCGCCGCCCGCGAGGATCGACACGACGACCTTGGCGAAGATCTCGTTCGCCACGAAGGGCGCCGGCGGGGCGATCTCGCGGGCCCACCGGGCCAGTTCGTGCGAACCGGAGTCCGTCGAGCGGTACAGCGTCCGCTCCGGTCCGCCGTCGGCGTCGGTGCCGTCGACCTCCGCGAGACCGTCGCGTACCAGGCGCTGCAAGGTCGTGTAGACCTGCCCATAGGCCAGCGGGCGAGCCTGCGGGAAGCGTTCGTCGTGGCGTCGCTTGAGGTCGTAGCCATGGCTCGGCCCCGCCTCGAGCAGCCCCAGAAGGATGTGCCGGGTGCTCATGGAGATCAGTATGCACTGGATACATGTACTGAGTGAATAGTGGGGCGCCCGTCCGACGCCCATCCGCACTCCACCGGCTGTCGAGAGTGCGTTCCCGCCCGCTGGGTAGGCCTGCCCGTATCCGGCAGACGCCGGTGTCCGACGTACCGAGAAGGAGGCCCCCGTGGCCGCACCGGCTCACATCCCGCTCCCGGCCCAGTTCAAACCCGTGGCGGAGCCGTCCGCCGAACCCGAGGACCCCCACTTCTGTGTCTTCAGCGCGGAGGGCGCCTTCGCCGAGGCCCCGCTGACCAGCGAGCCTCCGCTGCCCGACGCCGAGCCCCTCACCAGCGAGCCGCCCCTCGCCGACGCCGCCCCGCTGACCAGCGAGTCCGACGCGACCGCGGACTGCTACCGCCCGGGGTCGTAGATGACCGCGCCCGGGCCCCCCGACGAGGAGCTGTCCCGGCTCGCCGGCCTGCACGGCGTCGCCACCTCCTACAGCCCGTCCCCGGACCGCACGGTCGCCGCGTCCGCCACCGCCGTCGTCGCCGCCCTGGCCGCGCTCGGTGTCGACGCGAGCACCCCGGAGGCCGCCAGCTCCGCACTCGCCGCCCGCGAGAGCGAACTGCGCGAGCGGCTGCTGCCGCCCACGGTGGTTCACTGGACCGACACCCCCGGCGAAGGCCCCGCCGCCCTCGCCACGCTCCCGCCCGGCACCCGGCTGCGCATCGAGACCGAACACGGCGAGACCCTCACCTCCGCCGAGCCGCTCCCGGCCGGCGTCCACCGGGTGATGGCCACCGCCCCCGACGGACGTACCGCCGAGACCCATCTGATCGTCGCCCCGGCCCGGCTGCCCTCGCCCCCCGGACGCTCGTACGGACTCCTCGTCCAGCTCTACTCGCTCCTGTCCCGGCGCTCCTGGGGCATGGGCGACCTCGGCGACCTGGCCGAGCTGGCCGCCTGGGCCGGACGCACCGCCGGTGCCGGATTCGTGCAGGTCAACCCGTTGCACGCGGCCGTACTCGGCGCCCCCACCGACCCCTCGCCCTACCGGCCCTCCTCGCGCCGCTTCCCCGACCCGGTGCATCTGCGGGTGGAGAGCGTCCCCGAATTCGCGTACGTCACCGACCACGAGCGGGTCCACGCCCTGCTGGAGCGGGCGCAACGGCTGCGCGCCGCGGTACTGGACAAGGGCGCGCTGATCGACCGGGACGCGGTGTGGGAGCTCAAGCGGAAGGCGCTGGAGCTGGTGCGGGACGTGCCCCTGGGGCCCGGACGGCAGGCCGACTACGCCGACTTCCTCGCCCGGGAGGGGCAGGCGCTGGAGGACCACGCCACCTGGTGCGCGCTCGCCGAGGTGCACGGCTCCGACTGGCACCGCTGGCCCGCCGGCCTGCGCGACCCCCGCTCGCCCGCGGTCGCCCGCGCCCGCACCGAGCTGATGGACCGCGTCGACTTCCACTCCTGGCTCGCCTGGCTCACCGACGCCCAGCTCACCGCCGCCCAGCGCGCCGCCCGCGAGGCGGGCATGCCGGTCGGGATCGTGCACGACCTGGCGGTCGGCGTGCACCCCGCGGGCGCCGACGCCTGGGCACAGCAGGAGTACTTCGCCGCCGGGATGTCGGTGGGCGCCCCGCCCGACGCCTTCAACGCCCACGGCCAGGACTGGGGCCTGCCGCCCTGGCGACCGGACCGCCTGGCCGCCACCGGCCATGCCCCCTACCGCCGCCTCCTGCGCGCCCTGTTCCGCTACGCCGGCGCCCTGCGCATCGACCACGTCATGGGCCTGTTCCGGCTGTGGTGGGTGCCCCAGGGACAGCCACCGACCGAGGGCACCTACGTCCGTTACGACGCCGAGGCCATGCTCGCCCTCCTCGCCCTGGAGGCCTCCCGGGCCGGAGCCGTGGTGATCGGTGAGGACCTCGGCACCGTGGAGCCGGGAGTGCGCGAGACGCTCGAGCGGCGCGGGGTGCTCGGTACGTCCGTGCTCTGGTTCGAACGGGACTGGGAGGGCGAGGGGCACCCCCTGCCGCCCGCCCGCTGGCGCGCCGACTGCCTGGCCACCGCCACCACCCACGACCTGCCGTCCACCGCCGCCCGCCTCACCGGCGAGCACGTCGAACTGCGTGACCGACTCGGCCTGTTGACCCAACCGCTGGAAGAGGAACGCGCGGCGGCCGCAGCGGACACCGCGGAGTGGCTGGCCCTGCTCACCCGACTCGGCCTGCTCCAGGGCACGGCCGGAGGCCACTCGCCCGCCACCGAGGAGGCGGAGATCCAGGCCGTCCACCGCTTTCTGCTGCGCACACCCGCCCGCATGATCGGCGTCTGGCTCCCGGACGGCGTCGGCGACCGCCGCCCGCAGAACCTCCCCGGCACCTGGGACCAGTACCCGAACTGGCGCCTGCCCATCGCCGACACCGAGGGCCGCCCGGTGAGCCTGGAGGAGCTGACCGCCTCACCACGGCTGCACGCGCTCCTCGAGGTGCTGCGGGAGGGGCGGTGAAAGCGGGCACCGGGAGGGGTGGCGAAGAAGGGCACGAAGCCCGCGCGCCCGCGTACGGCACCCCCGGGCGCGCGCCCTGTTCAGGCGTTCGCTACTTTTGCACTGTGGACAAGAAGAACGCCCTGCGCGCCGGCGCCCTGGCCGCCGGTACGACGCTGATGATGCTGCTCATGTCGTCCCCCGCGCTCGCGCTCGCCCGCGACGACGGCGACGACCCCGGCCAGGGCCTGAGCGTCGTCGAGACGCTGGCCCTCTATGTCGTGGCCCCGATCGTCCTGTTCGTCGTCATCACCGGTCTGGTGATGATCCTGGACAAGTCCAAGATCCGCGTGACCAAGCCCGGGGCGAAGGCCTGAGCCAAAGCTGACCTGCACGCCGAGGGCGCCGTCCTCCCGCCACGTTCGCGGTGAGGCCGGCGCCCTCGGCGTGTCCGCGCCCGTCCCTCAGGGGCTGGGCGCCGTGAGGTACCGCTGCACCGTCGGCGCGAGCCACGCCACGATCTCCTCGCGGGCCAGCGCCACGGCCGGCGGCAGGCGCAGCACATAGCGGGTGAGCGCCAGCCCGAGCAACTGCGCGGCGCACAGCGCGGCCCGCGCCGGGACCTGCTCGGGGTCGGGACACACCTGCCGGGCCACCGGCAGCAACTGGTCGCGGAAGATGCCCTGCAAGCGCTCGGCCCCCGCCTGATTGGTGGCGCCGACCCGCAGTACCGCCGTGAGCTCCTCGTTCTCCTCCCACAGTGCGAGGAAATGGCCCACGAGAGCCCGGCCGACGTCGTCGCGCGGCACCGCCGCCAGGTCGGGGAGCCGCAGATCGAGCGCGACGGCCGCCGCGAAGAGGCCGTCCTTGTTGCCGTAGTACCGCATCACCATCGACGGGTCGATGTGCGCGTCCTTGGCGATCGCGCGGATGGTGGCCCGCTCGTAGCCGTCGGCGGCGAAGCGCTCGCGGGCGGCGGCGAGGATGGCGTTGCGGGTGGCCTCGGAGCGGCGCGCTCCGCTGGGGGAGCCGGAGGCGGAGCCCGTGGGGCCCGAGTCGGAGCCCGCGGGGCCGGAGCCGGCGGGACCGAAGTTGCTCACAGTCATGTCAACGATCGTAGGCCTACAGTCGTGGGCCAACAAGCGTAGGCCGGTAAGCGTGCGCCACAAACATGCGCCAACAAACGTATGCCAACAAGCGTATGCCAACAGATGCGTGCCAACAGATGCGTGCCAACAGATGCGTGCCAACAGATGCGTGCCAACGGATGTGTGCCAACAGATGTGTGCCAACAAGTGTTGACGCCCCCGCGCCCCGACCGTAGTGTTGCCAACAAGTGTTGACCAACGAACGTTGACCAACAGGTGTTGGCACTCCAGGAGGCGCCCCATGAACGGCACGACCAGCACGACCGGCACCACCCGCAGCCCGCTCCCCGTCATCGTCGTGGGCTCCGGCCCCACCGGCCTCCTCCTGGCCGGCGACCTCGCCGCCGCGGGCGTTCCCGTCACGCTCCTCGAAAGGCGCCCGCACAAAATCAGCAACCTCTCCCGGGCCTTCGTCCTGCACGCCCGCACCCTGGAGCAGCTCGACGCCCGCGGCCTCGCCGACGACCTGGAGGCCGTCGGGCAGCCTCTCGACCGGCTCCGCCTCTTCGGCCGCCTCACCATCGACCTCGACACGCTCCCCTCCCGCTTCAACCACCTGCTCGTCCTCCCGCAGTACGAGGTGGAGAAGGCGCTGGAGCGGCGTGCGGTGGAGGCGGGGGTGGACTTCCGCTATGAGACCGAGCTGACCGGGCTGGTCCAGGACGCGGACGGCGTCACGGTCGAGGTCCGCGGACCCGGCGGCGAGCCCGGTAGCCTGCGGGCCGCCTATGCCGTCGGCGCCGACGGCATGCGCAGCGCCGTGCGCGACGCGATCGGGCTGCCCTTCCCCGGCCGATCGGTTATCCGCTCCGTCGTCCTCGCCGACGTCCTGCTCGCCGAGAAGCCGGACAACCTGCTCACCGTGAACACCGTCGGTGATGCCTTCGCCTTCATCGCCCCCTTCGGCGACGGCTACTACCGTGTCATCGGCTGGCACCGCCGCCGCAACGTCGCCGACAGCGCGCCCCTCGGCCTCGAGGAGGTCAAGGAGATCACCCGGCTCGCCCTCGGCCGTGACTTCGGGATGCACGACGCCCGCTGGATGTCCCGCTTCCACAGCGACGAGCGCCAGGCCCCCGCCTACCGGGTCGGCCGGGTCTTCCTGGCCGGCGACGCCGCGCATGTGCACACCCCGGCCGGCGGCCAGGGCATGAACACCGGCCTGCAGGACGCGGCCAACCTGGGCTGGAAGCTCGCCGCCGTCGTGGGCGGACACGCGGACGAGGCGCTGCTCGACACCTACCAGGCCGAGCGGCACCCCGTCGGCAGGGCGGTGCTCCGCAGCAGTGGCGGCATCGTGCGCCTCGCCATGGCCAAGCGTCCCTGGACGCTGGCGCTGCGTGCCGCCCTCACCACCTTCTTGAACACCGTCGGCCCGGCAGGCCGCAAGGCAACGGGGCAGATCACCGGCATCGGCTTCCGCTACCCGGCTCCCCGGGGCGCCCACCGCCTCACCGGCACCCGCGTCCCGGACGTCGCCCTCGCCGACGGCCGCCGGCTCTACGAGGCCCTGCGCGGCGGGCGGTTCGTGCTGATCACCGCGGAGGCGTACGAGGACGGGCGGGACCGTGCGGACCGGCTGGCCGTGGCGCGCTGGGCGAGCGACCGGCGTACGGCCTTGCTGGTGCGCCCCGACGGATACGTCGCCTGGGCGGCCGACTCCGCCGACCCGGCGGCGGTCGGGGCGGCGCTCGCCGCCCACGTGGGCTGAACTAGGGCCGGGTGGTCCCGGCGGTCCCCGCGAGCAGTTCCCGCAGCAGGTCGGCCAGTTGGCCGGCCTGTTCGCCGTTCAGGGCGGACAGCGCGTCCGACTGTTCCGCGAGGCCGGCGCCGACCGCCTCGTCGATGAGCCGCAGCCCTTCGTCGGTCAGCGTCACCTGGAGACCGCGCCGGTCGTGCGGGTCGGGGGAGCGGCGCAGCAGCCCGGCCCGTTCCAGTTTGTCGAGGCGTCCGGTCATCCCGCCCGTGGTGAGCATCAGCGTGGCCGAGAGCTGGCGCGGGGACAGGGTGTAGGGCTCGCCGGACCGGCGCAGGGTGGCCAGCACGTCGAACTCGCCGCGTGAGATCCCGAACCGCGAGTACGCCTTCTCCATCCGGTCGCCCATCGCGCGCGAGAGCCGGAAGATCCGGCCGAAGACCTCCATCGCGGCGGTGTCGAGGTCGGGGCGCACGGCCGCCCACTGGTCGATGATCGTGTCGACGGGGTCCCTGTGCTGAGGCATGGGCAGAGTATCCGCCGGGTTACGGTCGCACGCAAGAAACTGGCTTGACGCTAAGTAGCTTGGCGCTAAGCTACTTAGCGTCGACCTACTCTGAAGGGGTCACCACGGCCATGAACCGCTCCGCCCTCATAGCCCTCACCGCCCTCGCCCCCGTCTCCTGGGGCACCACCTACGCGGTCACCACCGAGTTCCTGCCGCCCGACCGCCCCCTGTTCACCGGCCTCATGCGGGCGCTCCCCGCGGGGCTGCTCCTCCTCGCGCTCGCCCGAGTGCTGCCGCGGGGCGCCTGGTGGTGGAAGGCCGCGGTCCTCGGCGCGCTGAACATCGGCGCCTTCTTCCCGCTCCTCTTCCTGTCGGCGTACCGGCTGCCCGGCGGCATGGCGGCCGTCGTCGGTTCGGTCGGCCCGCTGTTCGTCGTCGGCCTCTCGGCGCCGCTGCTCGGGCAGCGGCCGACCGCGCGCACCCTGCTCACCGGCGTCGTGGCCGCGTTCGGTGTCAGCCTGGTCGTGCTCAGGGCGGCCGGCGCGCTCGACCCCGTGGGCGTGCTCGCGGCCCTCGCCTCCACCGCCTCGATGTCCACCGGCACCGTCCTGACCAAGCGCTGGGGTCGTCCCGACGGCGTCGGCCCCCTCGCCCTGACCGGCTGGCAGCTCACCGCGGGCGGCCTGCTCATCGCCCCGCTCGCGCTCCTCGTCGAGGGTGCCCCGCCCGCCCTGGACGGCCGGGCCGTCGGCGGCTACCTCTATCTCGCCATGGCGAACACGGCGGTCGCGTACTGGCTCTGGTTCCGCGGCATCGGCCGCCTCACCGCGACCCAGGTCACCTTCCTCGGCCCGCTGTCCCCGCTCACGGCGGCCGTCACCGGCTGGGCGGCGCTCGGTGAGACGCTGACGCCGGTGCAACTCGCGGGCATGGCGCTGGCCTTCGGGGCGACGGCGGCGGGTCAGCTGGGAGCGCGGCCCGCGCCCGTATCCGCGTCGCCGGTGCGACGGTCGTTCAGTTCTCCTGAGAAGAATGCCCGGAAAGATTCGATGGACGTGACAGATCCGTCCTTGCGACGGTAGAGCCACCGCGATCACCCGACAGCGAAGGGACCTCCGTGGCCGCCGTTCTCTCCAGGGCTCTCCCGGCACTCCCGAAGGGCATCGCCCTCGCCACGGTCGTCTGGTCCGGAAGCTTCGTCACGTCCCGCGCCCTGCACGACAGCGTGCCGCCCGTTCAACAGGCCTTCTGGCGCTGGCTGGTGGCCCTCGCGGCGGTAGCCCCCTTCGGCGCCCGACCGGCCTGGCGGCAACGGGAGGTGATCCGGCGCCACCCGGGCTTCGTGCTCCTCGCCGGCGAGCCTGGGCGTGGCGCTGGTACCGCGCCTGGCCGCCGTGCGCAGGGACGGGGTGACCATGCGGAGGCGGGCGCCGACCGCGGCAAGGAAACGCGACCGCGGCAAGGAAAGGGGCGCCCGGTGAAGCATCGGGCGCCCCCAGGACCGTACGGACGACGGCTACGACGGCTACGACGCCGCCGCGTCCGCCGCCTGTGCCTTCAGGGCCCGCTCGACGCCCGAGCGGGACTCCGAGACGAGGCGGCGCAGGGCCGCGTTGGGCTCGGCCGACGCCAGCCAGGAGTCCGTCCTGGCGAGGGTCTCCTGGGACACCTGGATCGACGGGTAGAGGCCGATCGCGATCTGCTGGGCGATCTCGTGCGAACGGGAGTCCCAGACGTCCTTGAGGACCTCGAAGAACTTCTCCGTGTACGGCGCCAGCAGCTCGCGCTGGTCGGTCTGGACGAAGCCGCCGATCACGGCCTCCTGCACGGCGTTCGGGAGCTTGTCGGACTCGATGACCGACGCCCACGCCTCCTCCTTGGCCTCGGGCGTCGGGCGGGCCGCGCGCGAGGTGGCCGCGTGCCGCTCACCGGCCGCGGTCTTGTCCCGCTCGTACTCGCCCGCGATCTCCGTCTCGTCGAAGCGCCCGACCGCGGCGAGGCGCTCCACGAACGCCCAGCGCAGCTCCGTGTCGACGACCAGACCCTCGATGGTCTGGGTGCCGTCCAGCAGGCCCTCCAGGAGGTCCAGCTGCTCCGGCGTACGGGCGGTCGCGGCGAACGCCCGGGCCCAGGCCAGCTGGTGGTCGCTGCCCGGCGCGGCGGAGCGCAGATGGGCCAGCGTGGCGTCCGTCCAGCGGGTGAGCAGGGCCTCGCGGGCGGCCGGGTCGGCGTACAGCTCGATGGCCAGCTTCACCTGGCGCTGCAGCGACTGCACGACGCCGATGTCCGACTCCTTGCCGATGCCCGACAGCACCAGACTGAGGTAGTCGCGGGTGGCGAGCTCGGCGTCGCGGGTCATGTCCCAGGCGGACGCCCAGCACAGGGCGCGCGGCATGGAGGACTCGAAGTCGCCGAGGTGCTCGGTCACGAAGGCCAGGGACTGCTCGTCCAGGCGGACCTTCGCGTACGACAGGTCGTCGTCGTTGAGCAGGACCACGTCCGGGCGACGCGTGCCGACCAGCTGTGGCACGGGGGTCAGCTCGCCGTCCACGTCCAGCTCGATGCGGTCCCCGCGGACCAGCTTGCCGCCGTCGCCGTCGAGCGCGTACAGGCCGACCGCGACCCGGTGCGGGCGCAGGGTCGGCTCGCCCTTGGCGCCGGCGGGCAGGGCCGGGGCCTCCTGGCGGATGGCGAAGGAGGTGATGACGCCGTCGGCGTCCGTCTCGATCTCCGGGCGCAGGATGTTGATGCCGGCCGTCTCCAGCCACTTCTTCGACCAGGTCTTCAGATCGCGCCCGGAGGTCTCCTCCAGCGCGCCCAGCAGGTCGGACAGACGCGTGTTGCCGAACGCGTGAGCCTTGAAGTAGGCCTGCACGCCCTTGAAGAACTCGTCCATGCCGACGTACGCGACGAGCTGCTTCAGGACGGACGCGCCCTTGGCGTAAGTGATGCCGTCGAAGTTGACGAGGACGTCGTCGAGGTCGTTGATCTCGGCCATGATCGGGTGGGTGGACGGCAGCTGGTCCTGACGGTAGGCCCATGTCTTCATGGAGTTCGCGAACGTCGTCCACGCGTGCGGCCAGCGCGAGCCGGGGGCGTAGGCCTGGCAGGCGATGGAGGTGTAGGTGGCGAACGACTCGTTCAGCCACAGGTCGTTCCACCACTCCATGGTGACCAGGTCGCCGAACCACATGTGGGCCAGCTCGTGCAGGATCGTCTCCGCGCGGACCTCGTACGCCGCGTCGGTCACCTTGGACCGGAAGACGTACTGGTCGCGGATGGTCACCGCGCCCGCGTTCTCCATCGCGCCCGCGTTGAACTCCGGCACGAAGAGCTGGTCGTACTTCTTGAACGGGTACGCGTAGTCGAACTTCTCCTGGAACCAGTCGAAGCCCTGCCGGGTCACCTCGAAGATCGCGTCCGAGTCGAGGAACTCGGCGAGCGAGGGACGGCAGTAGATGCCGAGCGGCACGCTCTGTCCGTCCTTCTCGTACACGCTGTGCACCGAGTGGTACGGCCCGACGATCAGCGCGGTGATGTACGACGAGATGCGCGGCGTCGGCTCGAAGACCCAGAGGTCGTCCGTGGGCTCCGGCGTGGGCGAGTTGGAAATGACCGTCCAGCCAGTCGGTGCCTTCACCGTGAACTGGAAGGTGGCCTTGAGGTCCGGCTGCTCGAAGGAGGCGAAGACCCGGCGGGCGTCGGGCACCTCGAACTGGGTGTAGAGGTAGGCCTGCTCGTCGACCGGGTCGACGAAGCGGTGCAGGCCCTCGCCGGTGTTGGTGTACGCGCAGTCGGCGACGACACGGAGGACGTTGCGGCCCTCCAGGAGGCCCGGCAGGGCGATCCGCGAGTCGTTGAAGACCTGGTCGGGGTCGAGCGGGTCGCCGTTGAGGGTCACCTCGTGGACCGTCGGGGCCACCAGGTCGATGAAGGACTCGGCACCGTTTTCGGTGACGTCGAAGCGCACCGTGGTCACGGACCTGTAGGTGCCGCCCTCCTGCGCGCCGGAGAGGTCGAGATCGATCTCGTACGAGTCAACGGTCAGCAGCTTCGCCCGCTGCTGCGCCTCATCGCGAGTCAGGTTTGTGCCAGGCACGCGGTCATCTCCTCGTTATGTGTGGGTTGCGCCATCCTTCCATGGGACCCGCGCGGAACGCGATGTCCGGATCCCGCCGGTCGGCCGGGCCCGATCGCGCCGGCCTGGGCACATGACGACGTACACCGCACGACCCATCGACCCGCCGGTCCTGAAGGAGCTGCGCTCCACTGACGATGCGGGACGCGAGATGGTTCCCGTGACGGACGAGGAGGGTGGTGCGCCGCTGCGCCGCTGCGCCGCTGCCTGCGCCGCAGCGTCCCTGGATGGGGGTCCCCCCCGCTCGAACGAAGTTGAGAGCTTGGGGGAGGATCGCTCTCGTCTCCTACGCGCCCGTACGCCGCTGGGCCGCCCGGACCGGCGCCGAGCCGGGCGCCTACGACGAGCGGGGTCCCGTCTTCATCCATGCCGCCGGCTGGTCGGGCACCCCGGTGACTTCGAGCCGGCCTTCACGGAGGCCTTCGCCGACCCCGAGGTGGCGCTCGTCCACGTACGGGCCTGGAGTACGGGTGCTTCCTGTACGAGGTGCGGCGGCCGGTAAGGCCCCGGGCAGGCGGAAGGGCGGCCACGCGATCGTGGCCGCCCCGTGCGCGCGGGTTGCCGCGCGTTACTTCGCGGCGAGCTCCGCCGCCACCAGCTCCGCGATCTGGACGGCGTTCAGGGCCGCGCCCTTGCGGAGGTTGTCGTTGGAGATGAACAGGGCCAGGCCGTGCTCGACGGTCTCGTCGCGGCGGATGCGGCCGACGTACGAGGGGTCCTTGCCGGCCGCCTGGAGGGGCGTGGGGATGTCGGTGAGGACGACACCCGGCGCGTCGGCGAGCAGCTCGGCCGCCCGCTCCGGGGAGATCGGGCGGGCGAAACGGGCGTTGACCTGCAGGGAGTGGCCGGAGAACACCGGGACGCGCACACAGGTGCCGGAGACCTTGAGGGCCGGGATCTCCAGGATCTTGCGGGACTCGTTGCGGAGCTTCTGCTCCTCGTCGGTCTCGTTCAGGCCGTCGTCGACGAGGTTGCCCGCGAGGGGGAGCACGTTGAAGGCGATGGGGCGCTTGTAGACGCCCGGCTCCGGGAAGTCGACCGCCTCGCCGTCGTGGGTCAGCTTGTCCGCGTCGGCGATCACCTTCTGCGCCTGCCCGTGGAGCTCCGCCACGCCCGCGAGCCCGGACCCGGACACCGCCTGGTAGGTGGCGACGACCAGCGCCTCCAGGCCCGCCTCGGCGTGAAGCGGCTTCAGCACCGGCATCGCGGCCATCGTGGTGCAGTTCGGGTTGGCGATGATGCCCTTGGGGCGGTCGGCGATCGCGTGCGGGTTCACCTCGGAGACCACCAGCGGAACGTCGGGGTCCTTGCGCCACGCGGAGGAGTTGTCGATCACCACGGCACCCTGGGAGGCGACCTTCTCGGCCAGCGCCTTGGAGGTCGCGCCGCCCGCCGAGAAGATGACGATGTCGAGGCCGGTGTAGTCGGCTGTCGCCGCGTCCTCCACCGTCACGCCGTCGAGGACGGTGCCGGCCGACCGGGCCGAGGCGAACAGCCGCAGCTCGTCCACCGGGAAGTTCCGCTCCGTGAGGATCCTGCGCATGACCGTGCCGACCTGACCGGTGGCTCCGACGATTCCGACCCTCACTGCGACTCCTTCACATGGCTTGCTGGTGCCCCCTGCGTGGCCGGGGCCTTTCCATCATGCGTCTCACCCCGGCCCGTGTGTCCAATCCTTTGCCCGAGGAATGGGACGGGTCTCACGTCAGCCGCGCAGCTCGATGCTCCACTTGCCGGACGTCCTGATCTGGAGGAATCCTCCCGGAACGCGCTGCAGACCGGAAGCCGTGCTGATCCGGCGCATCGGTTCCAGGCGTTCGTCCAGCTCCCAGAGCACCACCAGGTCCAGCATCCCGCGCGGCTCGTGCCTGACCATCACCTCGGCCTCGGGCCCGGTGTGACGTACGACTCCATAGCCCTGGCCCTCCACGAGCTTGCCGAGCACCGGGACGGAGGCCGGGTCCGCGGTCTCGATCCGCCAGCCGGTGTCGACGCTCGCGGCGAAGACATGCACGTAGCAGTACCCGGCCGCCGAGACCCACACCGGTCCGACGGCCGGGCGGCGCCGCCCCACGCTGTCGGCCGAGATCCGCATCTGCCCGTCGCTCTGCAGGGTGCGGGTCTCCAGCGACTCGGTGTCGGAGGTGGTGCGGCGCAGACCGAGCAGCGCGGGCGGGCCGTCGTAGCGGAACACCGCGCTGCCACGGCCCTCCGCAGCGCCGGTGAGCGGCGGGACCTGTTCGATCGGCAGCAGGCGCAGGCTCCAGTCGCCCCCGTCCTCCACCTTCAGCCGCACCTCCGGCTCGCCCTTGCGGAAGAGCACGGTGCGGCCGTGCCCGCCGTGCCGGGAGCCCTCCAGGACCGTCTCCTCGTCGTCGTACTCGTCGAGCAGCTTGACCCGGTACGACCCGAACGTGCCGGCGTCGGTGAAGTCGTACTCCAGCAGCGCCGGACGTCCGGGGGCCGGGTTGGCGAGGGTGACGGTCCGGTCGCCGCGGCCCGTCCAGGCACCGGCGGCCTGCGCGGCGGCTCCGTCGAACACGGGGAGCGGCCGGGCGGTGAGCTGCCAGGGGCCGTCGGCCTCCAGGAGCAGCAGTAGAGGGCCGTCGGGCAGGGGCACGGTCTGGCGGAACGGGTCGGTGTCGTTGACCAGCAGGTCGTACTCGTCGGGCCTGCCGAGATGCCGGGCCTCCAGGCACTTCAGCCCGAAGTAGCCGCCGCCGTCCTCGTCGCCCGCGAAGTCGACGTCCAGGTCGGCCGCCGGGCCGGCGTAGGCGATGACCTCCGGGCCGTATCCGCTCAGCGGGCCCTGGCCGATCCGGCGGGCCACCGACAGCGGCTGTACGGACACCGTCCAGTCGTGGTCGGCCTCCACCCGCAGCCGCAGCGGGCGGTCCGCCGGGGGCAGCACGAGGGCGCGGCCGCGGAAGTCGCGCAGGGTGCTGTTGTAGAGGAACTCGTCGTCCTTGTTGCGGCGGTTCAGGGTGTGCATCCCGAAGTAGCCGTCGCCGTCGTGCCAGGCCTCCACGATCACCGGGCCCGGCGGCAGGGGCGCGTCCACGGAGACGACGCCGTTGCCGCGGCCGCGCTGGACGTACGGGGGGAACTCGGGGCCGAAGGAGCGGGGGACGGCGTCCTGCGGCGCGGCGGGGGAGGGCCGGGCCGGTACGGCGGCCGGGGGCGCGGCCGGGACGGGCGGCGCCGGAGGGACCGTGGGCGGCGGGGGCACCGGTGCCGGGGCCACGGTCGGGACCGAGGCCGGTGCGGGGGCCGGAGTCTGCTCCTCCACCGCGATCCCGAAGTCCGTCGCCAGCCCCGCGAGCCCGGAGGCGTACCCCTGCCCCACCGCCCGGAACTTCCACTCCCCGTTGCGCCGGTAGAACTCCCCGAGCACGAACGCCGTCTCGCTCGACGCGTCGGTGACCGCGTAGTGCACCACCAGCGCGCCGTCCGCCGTGAGCGCCTGCACATACAGCCCGGGCACCTGTCCGAACACCCCGCCGTCGCAGGAGCCCGCGATCAGCACCCGCTGGATCTCCGGCTCGACGCGGGGCAGGTCCACCTCCAGCCACTCGGTGAGCATCCCCTCGCCCTCGCCCGCCCCCGTGTGCCGTACCGCCCCGGAGGGGTGCGCGGGCTGGTTGTAGAACACGAGGTCGGCGTCGCCGCGGACCTTGCCCGCCGCGTCGAGCAGCAGGGCCGACGCGTCCACGACCGGTGTCCCGGGAGCGCTCCGTCGGCAGACCGCGACCCGCAACGGACCTGCGGGGACAGGGGTGTTGGCGCCTTTGGTGATGTGCGTCATGGAGTTCATGGTGACAGTGGGGACGGTGTGAAGTCGATGCGCCGGAGACGAGTGGATCAAGTGGAGGAGCGGGGTCCGGAAGATCGCGGAAAATCGCTCCGAACGTTTCGGCCCGCCGCGGCGTCATAGGGGAAACGCGGCGAGGGGAGGGGTGGCTGTGCTGCGCAGAAAGGCCCGCCGTGGCCAGGGCGCGGATCACGGAGGGGACGATCCGCTGGACGCGGCCCAGGAACGCCGGGTGCGGGCGGTGCTCGCGCTGGGCGGGGTGCCTCAGGCGGACCTGCTGGACGGGGTCCAGCAGGTCCGCCTTCGGCTGCTGGAGCGGGCCGCGAAGGGCGAGGAGGCGCCGCGGGACGTCTCGGCCTGGGCGGCGGTCGTCGCCTCCAACCTCGCCATGGACTGGCATCGCGCCAAGCGCCGCCAGGAACGGCTCGGCGAGCGGCTGGCCTCGCTGCGGCAGGGCGACCACCCTTCCGGCGAGGACACCAGCGTGCTCTCCCTCGCGGTCGCCCAGGGACTGGACAACCTGCCCGACAGCCAGCGCCAGGTCGTCGTCCTGCGCTTCTATGCCGACCTGCCGGTGCGCGGGATAGCCGAGGAGCTCGGCATCCCCGAGGGCACGGTCAAGAGCAGGCTGCACACGGCGGTACGGGCCCTGCGCGCCCGCCTGCACGAGGACGAGGTGGTGTGACGTGACCGCCGAACACGACAAATACGACGACGGCGACGTCGGCATGGACGCGTTGATGGCCGTCCTGATGGACCGGCCGCTGCCGGACGGGGCCCGCGCCGACGCCGCGCTCATGGCCGAACACCGGGCGGCGGTGGCCGACGTGGCGCTGCTGCGGGAGCAACTCGGCGTCATCGGGGACGCGCTGGCGGAGCCCGGCGAGGCACGGAAGCCGGTTCCGGCGCCGATGGCACGTGCGCCGCGTACCCCGCGGCCCCGCGCCGCCCGTTTCGCCTTCGGCGCCTTCGCGGTGGTGGCCGTCGTGGCCGTGCTGTCGGGGATGGCCTGGCTGCTGACCCAGACGGGGAACGGCATGGTCCACGGGGCCAGTGACAGCGCCGGGGCCAAGTCCGACAACAGCGGCGGCGACGCGAAGGGGGCCTACACGGCCTGCGCCCGCCTTGTCGTCGAGGGCGACGTGACGTCCGCCGAGCGGGTGCCCGGCACCGGGAAGAGCCGGGTCACCCTGCGGGTGACCCACTACTACAAGCCGGCGAAGGGCAAGGCCGAGCTCACCTTCCTGACGGACGAGGCGATCGACCCGGCTCCCCGCGGGGGCGAGCACGTCCTGGCCGGCTTCCTGGACAACGCCTCCTCGCCGGACCTGTGGGTGAGCGGCAAGCAGGAGGTCGCGGACCAGCGGGCGGTGATCCTCCGGGAGCTGGCCCTGCCGACACCGGCGTCGGCGGCGGCCGGCACCTGCGGCTGACGGGTCATACGCGAGGGCGGGCGCCCACCAGGACGCCCGCCCCCATGTTCCGAAACGGTGTTACGGAGTGACCTTCTCGATCTTCACGCTGCCCACGCCCGCGATCGTGCCGCGCGCGTTGACCAGCTGGACCTGGCCGAAGAACTCGCGTCCCTCCGGGGCCACCGCGGCCGCCGTGACCTGACCGGTCACCGTGGCCGAGTCACCCGTGCCGAGCTTCACCGGCGCCGAGCCGTCGACGGTGACGGAGCCGAGCGCGGAGGAGAAGAACACGTCCCGGTAGTCGTAGTCGGTCGAGCCCGACGGGACCGAGTAGCCCACGACCTCGATGGTGTAGGTGCCGGCGGCCGGTGAGGCAATGGAGACCGCCTCCTCGGAGTCGCCGTCCGCGGACTGCGCGACCTGCTTGCCGCTCGCGTCGTACACCGTCAGGTCGAGGTCGGCCGCGGTGTCGGAGACACCGCCGATGGCCACGTCCAGCGACTTGGCGCCCTCGGGCACGGTCACCGTGGTGGTCCGGGTCTCGCCCTCCTTGATCGACGGCCGGGCCGTCTTCGAGGAGCCGAGCGGGCCGCCGACGAGCTTGCCGTCCAGGGCCGCGTACTTGTTGGTCACCTTCCAGGAGACGGCGGCCGGGGTGCCGACCTTGGCCTCGGGCACGGTCACGGTCTCCGGGTCGAAGGCCGCGCCGAGGACGCTGACGTCCAGCTTGTACGGGTTGTCGAGCAGCGGCGACGTCCGGCGCGACTCGACCTCGATCTCCCAGACGCCGGCCTGCGGGTCCGCGTACGAGCGCACGTCGGGCTTGCAGCCGTTGCCGTTCAGGTAGTTGTTGTAGCAGAAAGGCGTCGAGGTGTTGTCGACCGGAACGCCGTACGGGTGGATCGCGATGAACCGCGTCTGGCTCTTGTCCTTCAGGCCGCTCATCGCGACCTCGAGGGACTTGGCGCCCGCCGGGACGTTCAGGAAGTACGACTGGCTGCTGTTGCGCTGCACCGAACTCGACGCGGAGTAGGTGTAGCCGACCGGGGTCGACACGACGACCGTGGTGAGGATCTGCTTGTCGACGCCTTCGGTCCTCGGGTCGTCGACCTCCAGGATCGCGCTCTTGATGCCCGCGGACCTCGGGGCCGCCTGGACCTTGACGGTCACCGGCTGGTTCAGCGGCAGCTTCACCATGTCGTCGCCGACGATCCGGAAGGTGTCACCGGCGTTGTTCACGAAGTTCAGCTCGTGCCACAGTGCCCGGTCCGGGCCGGAGGTACGGGTGATGGTGACGTCGTACGTCTTCTTCTGCCCGGCCTTCAGACCGCCCTCGCGGTCGTACAGGCCCGTGCCGAAGCCCGGCGTCTTCAGGGCGAAGTCGATCGCGGTGTCGACGGGCGCCTTGACCGTGTATTCGTGGGCGGTCGCCTCGTCGCGGATCGCGTCCCACGCGTCCACGATGTCGATGCGACCCGAGCCCTCCTCGTACGCCTGGACCCCATGAGGGTGATGTCCTTCTGCTTGGCGGCGCTCAGCAGCAGCGCGCTCGCGCCCGCCGCCTGCGGGGACGCCATCGAGGTGCCCTGGAGCATCGAGTAGCCGGCCGGCAGCGAGTACCCCGCCTCGGCGACCGGGGAGCCCGGCAGCCAGGTCTGGGTCGTATTGATCGCGGCGCCGGGCGCGACCAGGGTCGGCGTGAAGCCGCCGTCCTCGCGCGGGCCGCGGGAGGAGAAGGGCAGCAGCGCGTACTTCTTCTCCACGGCGGAGCCGTAGTTGGCGGCCCAGGTCTCCCTTGAGATGCCCGCGCCGACCGAGATGACCTTGTCGGCCAGGCCGGGGTCGCCGATGGTGTTGGCGCCGGGGCCGGAGTTGCCCGCGGAGATGACCAGCTGGACGCCGTAGGTGTCGATGAGGCGCGTGTAGAGCTCGGCGCGCGCGTTGTTGCCGTCGTTGAGCGCCGGGAGACCGCCGATGGACATGTTGACGATGTCGACGCCGCGGTTGGCGACGAGGTCGATCATGCCCTCGGTGAGCGCGACGTTGGTGCAGCCGCCGGTCCAGGTGCAGGCACGGGAGGAGACGATCTTCGCGCCGGGCGCGGCGCCGTTCATCCTCCCGCCGAACAGGCCGTTGGCCGAGGTGATGCCGGCGACGTGGGTGCCGTGCTCGGACTCGATGACACCGATGTTGACGAAGTCGGCCTTCTTGCCGACCCAGGACCCGCCGTACGGGTCCATCGGCACGTCCTTGCGGATCTGCACGACGAACGGCTGCCGCTCGACCACGTCGGTGGCCGGGTTGTCGGTGCCGAAGTAGCCGATCTGGTAGCCGTCCTTGTACGGCTTCATCGGCGTGTCGTCGGAGAAGTCGTAGTTGTTGTTCAGGTCGACGGTGACCGTGCCCGCCGCCGCGTCGTACAGAACGCCCCAGGAGTCGGTGGTGTCGCCGTCCCGGTTGGCGTCGCCCGCCGCGTCACCGCCGGTGGTGTACGACTCCTTGAAGGTGCTGATCTGGTACGACCCCGCGGGCGCCGTCCAGGTCCTGCCGCCGTAGGTGAAGCTCGGCCCGGACACGGACGTCACCATCGGACGCCAGGTCTGGTCGCTGTCGACGATCGGGTCGGTCGCCGTCACCCAGTCGACGATCTTCCGCTCGCCGGTGGTGGTCTTCTGCAGCGCCGGGTGGCCGAGGTCGACACCGGAGTCGAGGATGCCGATGGTGATGCCGCGGCCGTCCGCCTTCGGGTGCTCCTTGACGAAGTCGACGGCGCCGGTCTCGAAGGACGGGTTGTACGGGTTCTCGGCCGGGGTGTTCTTGCCCGGTGCCGGGTAAGTGGCCGCGGTCCCCGTGCTCCCCGCGCCCTTGGCGGTGTCCGCGCTCGGCGCCGGGTCGTCGAGCTGGATCTCCTGGCGCAGATCGATGGCGTGCACCGAGGACAGCTTCGCGGCGGCGGCGATCGCCGCGTCCGCCCGGCCGGTCGGGACGGTGGCGCGGACATAGCCGAGCTTGTCGTAAGTACGGCCCACCGAGCCGCCCTTGACCGCGTCCAGCTCCTGGGCGACCTGTTCGGTCCTGCCCGGGGCGGTCGCGATCATCATCGTGACGTTCTTGTCCCCGGCGGCCTTGGCCTCGGCGAGCAGGTCGGCGTCGTCCGAACCCAACTTGTCGTGGGCCGACTTGACGCCGGGGTCGGCGGCCGCGGGCGGTGCGTCGGCGGAGAAGGCCATGGGTATCGGCCCTGCCGCGGAGAGAGCGGCCACCACGCCCACGGCCACGGCTGTGCGAGCCAGGCGTCTCGGGCCGGGTATGGGTTCGCGCTCGGGGGTGTGAGTCATCGGCATCCCTTGTAGGTGGAGACTTCCGTGCCGGACGAGCGCACAGCTTTACCCAAGGGACACAACTTTGGGGAGCGTTGACCGAATCGAAATTTATGTATGGGGAAAACCCGCTATCGGATTTGGGGGGTTGAGTCCCGAATCGATCAGGTTTCCTTGGAGCGGGCGTAATGGCGGGACGCCTTGGCGCGGTTGCCGCACGCGGCCATGGAGCACCAGCGCCGGGTGCCGTTCCTCGACGTGTCGAAGAAGTGCAGGACGCACGACTCATGGGCGCAGCCACGGATCCGGTCGGGGGCGGTGGCGAGCAGCTCCAGGTAGTTGCGGGCGGCGAGCCAGGCCGGCCCCCAGGCGGGATCACCGAACTCTGCCCGCTCGCCCGGCCCCCCGGCAGTGAGCGTGGGCCGGATCCGGCCGTGCGCGAGGACCGCGTCGACGAGCGGTGCCCCTTCCTCGGGTGACCCGTCCACCACGGCCTTCAGCGCGTCCCGCGCCTGGAGAAGGTGGCGCAGCACCTCCGCGTCGGAGGCGTACTCGCCCGCCAGGCCGTTGCTCGCGAGCCAGACCGCCAGCCCCTCGGTGTCCGTGAGCAGGTCCTGGGTGACGCCCTCCCGGCTCCACCGCGTGTTGAGCAGATCGAGCGAGAGCGGCTCGCCGGTGAGCGGACGGGGGTCGGACGTGGCGGACATCGGGCACTCACTCCTTCTCTGCTAACCGCTCAAGAGTACGTGACCGGTTGACGCTCTCGATTCTAACCTTTAATGTCAATGAAAGAGGTTAGATAATTCGAAGGGGAGAGCCATGACCTTGAGCACCGGCCACATCGGCCTGAACGTCACCGATCTCGACCGCTCGCTCGCCTTCTACCGGGACGTCCTGGGCTTCACCCTGCTCGCGGAGGGCAAGGAGGACGACCGCCGGTACGCGTTCCTGGGCGACGGCGGCGACAGCCCCGTGCTCACCCTCTGGCAGCAGGCCCAGGCGCCGTACGACGGCGGCCGGGCCGGCCTGCACCACCTCGCCTTCACGGCCGACTCGATCCAGCGGGTCGAGCGGTACGAGGCGGCGCTGCGCGCGCACGGCGTGGACTTCGCCCACGAGGGCGTCGTGGCCCACCGCGAGGGCGCGGCCTCGGGCGGGATCTTCTTCCACGACCCGGACGGCACCCGCCTGGAGATCTCCGTGCCGGACGGCGCCGAAGGTGCCCCGGCTCCCAACGCCGCCGCCCCGACCTGCGGATTCTTCTGATCATGGGGGTCTATCACCTCGGCTCCCGCGCCGTGCAGGACCGCGTCGGCGTGCGCGGGGCGGCCGACCACGTGGGCCGCGCCATCGGCGAGGGCATCAAACCGGTGGCCGCCGCCTTCCTGGAACTCCAGCCGCTGCTGATCGCGGGCGCGGCGGACCCCGCGACCGGCCGGGTCTGGGCCTCGCCCCTGGCCGGCACCCCGGGGTTCGTCCGGGCCACGGGCTCCCGGCAGATCTCTGTCGCGGGCGGGCCACCCCCGGCCGACCCGCTCGCGACGGCCCTCGCCGCGCCGGGCACCGCCGTCGGCACCATCGCGCTCGACCCGCGCACCCGCCGCCGCATGCGCCTGAACGGCCGGCTCCGGCCCACGGCCAGGGGGTTCGCGATCGAGGCGGACCGGGTGTTCTCCAACTGCCCCAAGTACCTGCAGAAGAGGGACACCTACGAGATCACCGGCCGCACACCCGGCCCGCCCGTCCGCACGGACGAACTGACGCCCGCCCAGGCCGGGTTCGTCACGGCCGCCGACACCTTCTTCATCGCCACCGTGCACCCCGCCGGCGCCGACGTCAGCCACCGCGGCGGCAACCCCGGCTTCGTGAGCGCCGATTCGCCCAGCGAACTGAGCTGGCGCGACTACCCCGGCAACTCCATGTTCCTCACCCTCGGCAACCTGACGGCCGACCCGCGCGCCGGGCTGTTGTTCCTGGACTGGACTTCGGGCACGACGCTCCAGCTCACGGGCGCCGCACGCACGGAGTTCGGCGCCGACGGGGAGCGGATGGTCCGCTTCACCATCATTGAGGCCGTGGAGACCCCGGCGGGCGTGCCGCTGCGCTGGTCCGCCCCCGAATACTCACCTGCCAATCCGGAGCGGGCGCGTTAACGTCCCCCCGTGCGCGAGAAGTTGAGGGTGGCGGCCTACGCCGTGTGCGTCCGCGACGGACAGATCCTGCTCGCCCGCTCCCCGGCCTTCGACGGAACCCCCGAGTGGGTGCTGCCGGGCGGCGGCATGGAGCACGGCGAGGACCCCTACGACACCGTCCGCCGGGAGGTGGCCGAGGAGACCGGCTATCGCATCGAGGTGACCGGTCTCCTCGGCGTGGACTCCTCCCGCCATGTGCGCGGGCGCCAGGGACTGCGTTCCGCCACGGACCACCACGGCGTACGGATCATCTACGAGGGCGAGGTCGTCGGCGGCGAACTCCGCAACGAGATCGGCGGCTCCACCGACCTGGCTGCCTGGCAGCACCTGTCCGCGGTGCCCGGACTCACCCGGGTGCGCCTGGTCGACATCGCCCTGCGTCTGTGGCGCGAGCGACCGGCCGCGGGACGAGTGGAATCCGGCTGACGGAGAGTCGGCCAAGGCTTCGCCGGCCGCGGGCCCGGGGACCGTCCCCTACCCCGAGAGATGAACACTGAGTGACCGCCCTCGGGCCACCCGAAATCCACTCCATGACCGCCCCCGTACGCCGAGATCCACGTACGGTGATCGGCGCTGCCCGTTGCCGCCTCGTTCACGCGCAGGTCATCCCCGCTGCCAACGATCCAAAGTGAGCGGGATGTTCGCGACAGCGATCGCCCGCGACCACAGCCGACGCGTTCGCACTCGGGGAGATCGCGCCATGTCGCGCATACGCTCTGTCGCCACCTCCGCGCTGGGGGTAAACCGCCGTACCGTCCTCGCCGCCGCCGGAGCGGTGTCCGTCTCCGCGGGCATCGGCTACGCCCTGCGCCCCACCGACAGCCAGGCCGCCACCACGTCCCAGGCACCGGTCGCCTCCCTCCCCCAGTCTCGGCTTCGCTCGACCGGGGGAACCCCCATGGCCCCGGCGGCCGCCCTCGCCCCCTACACCAAGGGCACCACCCTCGCCACGGTCGCCGCGCCCCGCACCAGCTCCGGATACCGCCGCCTGGGCGACGGCGCCGGCTGGAAGCGCGTCGTGCGCAGCGAGCTCGCCGCCCCCAAGTCCGGCCGCGCGGGCCGCCGTACGCCCCTCGCCGCCTTCGTACAGTTCACCGATCTGCACCTGATGGACGTCCAGCACCCGCTGCGGCTGGAGTTCCTGCGCTCCACGGACCCGCACGCCTGGCGCCCGCAGGAGGCGCTGACCGTGCAGGGCGCCATCTCGCTCGTCGAGCGGGTCAACGCGCTGCGGGGCGCCCCCGTCACCGGCTCCCCGCTGCACTTCGTCATGACCACCGGCGACAACACCGACAACAACGCCCACTCCGAACTGGAGTGGTTCATGAAGGTCATGAGCGGCGGCCGCATCACCCCCGACTCCGGTGACCCGCGGCACTACGAGGGCGTCCAGAACAGCGGTCTCAAGCTGTACTGGCAGCCGGACTCCACGCTCCGCGACGGCGACAAGGCGCTCGGATTCCCGCACCTCAAGGGTTTCTTGGCGGCCGCCGTCCGGGAGGTCCGCAGTCCCGGTCTCAACCTGCCCTGGTACTCCACCGTCGGCAACCACGACGCGCTGCCCCTCGGCTGCTACGGCTCCCACGGCGACCCCTACCTCGCCGAGGCGGCCATCGGCGGCAAGAAGCTGATGAACGTGTCCGCCGCCGACGCCAAGAAGCTCCAGGACGCCATCAAGAACGCGAAGGACCCCAAGGGCGTCGGCTACCGCGACTTCCTCAAGGCCCACGCGCGGTCCATGCACTCGGTCACTCCGGACGAGAAGCGCGCCCCGTACACCCCCGCCGACTATCTCAAGGCCCATCTGGACCCGGCCTACCAGGGCATCGGACCGGTCGGCCACGGCTACTCCTCCGCCAACCTGGACGCGGGCACCCAGTACTACGCCTTCCGCATCGCCGACGACGTGATCGGTATCAGCCTCGACACCACCGACGCAGGCGGCCACTACGAAGGCTCCGTCGGCACCGCCCAGCTGAAGTGGCTGGACAAGACGCTGCGGGACAACAAGGACTCGTACGCCATCGTCTTCAGCCACCACACCAGCAAGACGATGACCAACACCCGCCCGGACCCGGCCCACCCCGGCGAGCGCCGGCACAACGGAGCCGAGGTGGTGTCCCTCCTCAGCGGCCACGCCAACGTGCTGGCCTGGGTGAACGGTCACATCCACAAGAACGTCGTCACCCCGCACTCCGCGTCCGGCGGCCGCTCCTTCTGGGAGATCTCCACCGCCTCGCACGTCGACTATCCGCAGCTCGCCCGGGTGATCGAGCTGGTCGACAACAAGGACGGCACGCTGTCGATCTTCACCACGCTCATCGAGTCGGCCGCCCCCCACCGGACGAACTTCGCCGACCTCAGCCAGACGGGCCTGGCCGCCCTCTACCGCGAGCTCTCCTTCAACGCCCCCGGCGCCAGCAAGACCCTCGCGGGCGACGCGAACGACCGGAACACGGAGCTGGTGCTGAAGAAGGGCTGAAAGTCACTCAACCGGTTCCTCGGCAGGCAACCCGCCCCGATCTGCGCGTGTCCCTCCCCCCGACCGAGCTCGACGGCGAAGTTGGGGGAAGACATGTCCGTACGTACGACGCTGGTGGGCGCCACGACCCTGGTCCTGTCGGCCGCGCTGGCAGGACCGGCCCTGGCGGCCGGCCCCGCCAGAGCCACCGCCGAGCACTCCGCCACCCGCCGGGCCATCGAGGCGGCGGTCGGGGCGGGCGTGCCCGGCGTGACCGCGACCGCCAAGGACGCCCGCGGCACCTGGTCGGCCACGGCCGGCGTCGGCAACCTCCGCACGGGCGCCCCGCGCTCGTCGGACGACCGTTACCGCGTGGGCAGCATCACCAAGACCTTCGTGGCGACGGTCCTCCTCCAGCTGGAGGCCGAGGGTCGGCTGTCCCTGGACGACACGGTGGAGAAGTGGCTGCCGGGCGTGGTGCGCGGCCACGGCCACGACGGCCGCCGGATCACGATCCGCCGGCTCCTCAACCACACCAGCGGCATCTTCAGCTACACGGCGGACGACGACTTCGGCCGCACCTATTTCCTGGCGGACGGCTTCTTCGAGCACCGCTACGACACGCTCACCCCCGCCCAGCTCGTCGCTGTCGCGATGAAGCACGAGCCGGACTTCGCGCCGGGCACCTCCTGGAACTACTCGAACACCAACTATGTGCTCGCGGGAATGGTGATCAAGAGCGTCACGGGCCACTCGTACGCCCACGAGATCACCCATCGCATCATCGGCCCGCTGCACCTGAGGGCGACCTCCGTGCCCGGCACCCGGGCCACGGTCCCGCACCCCAGCAGCCGCGCCTACTCCAAGCTCGCGGAGACGACCACGGGCCCGACGTACGACGTCACGAAGCTGAACCCCTCCCTGGCGTCGTCGGCGGGCGAGATGATCTCGGACTCCGCCGACCTCGACCGCTTCTACCGTGCCCTCCTGCGCGGCGACCTGCTCCCGCCGCAGCAGCTGAAGGAGATGAAGACCACGGTGAAGATCGAGGGCGCCCCGAACACCGGCTACGGCCTCGGCCTCATGGACCGCACCCTCTCCTGCGGAGTCCACGTCTGGGGCCACGACGGCGGAATCCACGGTTCCACGTCCTCCGCGGTGACCACGGCCGACGGCCGGCACACCCTGGCGTTCAACTTCAACGGCGACTGGACGGGGGACAGCGACGCGGTGCTCGAGGGCGAGTTCTGCGGACGGTGAGCCACCTCCCGCCACGGTGAGTCGCGTCATCGAGAGGACCCGGAGACGAGACACGGCGTTCATCTGTACGAAACGTCCGTACCGCCTCATATCGGCTAACCCGCTGTTCACGGGGATGGCTCGATTTTGTGCAAGGCGGGTGGTCGTGTGCGCGAGAGGCACGGACTGCGTGTGCTGTCTGTCTACGAGGGTTTCTTCTCCGGCGGTGCCCGGATCGTCCACAGTGATGTCGTCCTCGGACTGGTCGAGGGCGGTCAGCAGCGCCACCAGGTGCTGAGCGTCCACGGTGAGGTGCACCGCGAGGCCACCCGCCAGCGCATGGAGGACGACGCCTGTTACCGGTCGCTCACGGCGGGTGGTATCGGGGTCACGTCACTCGGGCGCAGTGCCGGGCTGGTCGACGGCGCCGTCGCCGCGGACGTTTTCACCGGGCCCGAGCTGGCCGAAACGGCTCGGGCCATGGCCGGGGCCGACGTGATCCTGTCCCTGAAGGAGCAGCCGCTCGCCCTCCTGAACCAGGCCGGGCTGCCGCGCCGGCCGGTCGTGGTCTGTCTGCACCGGTCCGACCCCGAGAACCAGGGCCCGGCTCTGGACGAGCTGAAGGCCGCCATCGCGGACGGCACGGTCGTGGCGTGTGTGTGCTGCGCCGAGTCGACGCGGGACGCCTACCGGGCCGCCGGGATTCCCGGTGAGCTGCTGCACGTCATTCCCAACGGGGTGGACCTGCTGCGGTTCCGGCCCGACGCGGCGGTGCGGGCGGCGTTCCGGGCCTCGCTCGGGATCCCGGGGGAGGCGCCCGTGGTCGTCTTCGCCGCCCGGTACGCCACGATGAAGAACGTTCCCCTCTTCCTGCGTGCCGCGCGCGAGTGGCTGGCGCGCGAGGGCGGCGGGCACGTGGTCATGTGCGGCGCCGGAATGACGGACGACACCCCGGCGCTCTGGGCGGACATCGCGATCGCCTTCGGGGACGACGAGCCGGCCCTGCGCGGACGTCTGCACCTGCTCGGGGTGCGCCGGGACATGGAAGCGGTGTACGCCGGGGCCGATGTCGTCGCCCTCACCTCGATGTCCGGGGAGGCGGCCCCGCTGTGCCTCATCGAGGGCATGATGTGCGGTGCCGTCCCGGTGACGACCGACGTCGGCGACAGCGCCTCGATCGTGGCCGGACACGGCTTCGTCACCCCGCCGGACCCGGGCGCCATCGCCCTGGCCTGGTCCGGTGCGATCGCCGGCCGCGCCGACTTCGCACCGGCGCTGGCGCGGAGCCGGGAGCGGTTCAGCCGCACGCGGATGATCGCGGCGTACGCCGCACTGCTCGACGGGGTCCACACTCAGGGCGCGGTCGCGTCTCCGGGTGCCGGGCTGTGAAGGTCGCCGCGCAGCACGCTGTAGGAGACGCCGTCCCGCCAGTGCCCGTCGCGGAACACGATGCTGCGTAGGATCCCCTCGCGGGTGAAGCCGGCCTTCTCCAGCGCGCGCTGCTCCGCGATGTTCTCCAGCTCGGTGTCCGCCTCGATCCTGATCACAGGGGTGTGCGCGAACAGGTAGTGGACCAGGAGCCGTTGGGCCCGGGTGCCGACTCCGCGGCCGCAGGCGTGCGGCGCCAGCTGGATCCCCATGTTCCAGCAGTACGAGGCGGGCCCGGTGACCGCCTTCCGCCAGGCCACGAACCCGAGCCGGTCCGCGCCGCTCGCCACCATCAACTGCCCGCCGTCGTCCCCCAGCAGCCCGTTCTCCGCCCACCGCCGTCTGAAGCGCCCGGGATCCGACCAGCCGTACCACTGAAAGGGACCGGTGGCCCCGGGGTCCACCAGAAACTGCTCCAGCATCGGCAGATCGTCCTCACGGACGGGACGCAGCATCACGGTTTCATCGGTCACCACAGCCACCCTACGGGCAGCGACCGCCCCAGGCCCTCCGCACAACGAGGAGGGGCCCCGGCAGTTGGCCGGCGGCCCCTCTTCTCCCCTCCTGTTGCCCCCGGTCCGTCCCTATCGGGGCAGTACCAGGACATACGCGGCCGGTTCGCGGTCTCCCGCTGCCATCAGGGCCGTCCGCACCACTGCCGCCTGCTGTTCCAGGGAGTGCCTGAGCTTCCTGGGGGTGATGTGGACGACCGTGATGCCCAGGCGCTCCAGGTGCTCACGCTTGCGGGCGTACTCCGACCACAGGGCGTCGTCCTCCTGGTGCGGGGCCCGGGTGTCCAGTTCCACCGCGACCGCCTGCTCCGGCCAGTACGCGTCCAGGCCGCCGAGACGGGGGCCGCCCGGGAGCCTCAGGTCCACGTTCCAGACCGGGTCGGGGAGGCCGTACTCGCGCACCATCCGGTACAGGTGGTCCTCCGCGAGCGCCCTGCCCTCGGCCACGAGCGAGTCCACCGCGTCCACCACGTGCGGCCGGCTCAGCAGCTTCGCCTGGGTCAGCTCCCGTACCACCGCGGCCGGTTCGCAGTGACCGGCGCGTACCGCCTCGGTCAGCAGCCGGCGTACGGCGCCCCCCTCGGTCAGTTCCGCCACCGCGTCGGCCAGGGCGCGCGCGACCGGGGCGACCGGGAGCCCGGTGACCTGGCGGGGGGCGGGCAGATCCGGGGTGCGCAGGATGCGGACGTAGCCCGTCGTGCGCAGCCGGCGCAGCCGCGGGACCAGCACGTCGATGCGGTCCAGGGAGGTGAGCGGGGGAGCGGCGGCGAAGCCGTACAGGGCCAGGGCCGCCAGGCCCGTGATCACCGCCTCCTGGTACACCGGGCGGTGCGGTTCGTCCGCGCTCGGCTGGGACGGCACCCCCGGCATCCCCGCCGCCGACTCGCGCGCCGCGTACAGCAGCGCCGCGTGCAGGCGCTCCTCGCTGGTGGCCGGACCGGGGTGGAGCAGGACGATGCCGGGGAGGAGCTGCCGCCAGGGGCCGCCGGGGCGGCACTGCTCGTTGAGTTCGGCCGTCGAGATGCCGTGGGCGCGCAGACGGGCCGTCGACATCACCCGGCGGTGCACCTCGGAGAGGCGGCGTACGGGGCGGGGGGAGAGCGGGGTGTTGTGGGTCATGCCGTCGAGATTCCCGCGCCTCGTCCGCCCCTTAACCGTTGTTACACGCCCGTCGAAAAATGCGGACAAGACGGTACTAAAGGACGAGTGTTCGGGTGCCGAATAGGCACGGAAAACCCCTGGTCCGTTCGGGGGTGGACCAGGGGTTACGGCTGTTATTGCCTGAATTCCGTAACGGTCACGGACGGGCCGGGCTTTGGCCAGAGGTCGCCGCGTCGCACGCCTGTCCACGCAGCGCCCGAGCGAGGTCGTCCCGTGCCTCGACCACCAGTCGGCGCAGCGCGGGGGCCGCGTCCCGGTGGGCGTCCAGCCATGCGTCCGTCGCGTCCAGCGTCTCCGGAGAGTCCTGGAGGGACGGGAACAGGCCCCGGACCACGTCCATGCCGATCTGGATCGACCGGTCCGTCCACACCCGCTCGATCGCGGCGAAGTACTTCTCCGTGTACGGCGCCGTCAGCTCCCGCTGCGACGGCTGCGCGAAGCCCGCGATCGTCGCCTCGACCAGCGCGTTGGACAGCGCGTCCGACTCCACCACCTGCGCCCACGCCTGTGCCTTCACCGCGGCCGAGGGGCGGCCGGCGAGGCAGCGGACCTGGTGGCGTCTGCCGGAGGCGGTGTCGTCGCGGGCCAGCTCGGCCGCCAGGGCCGACTCGTCCGCGACCCCGTGGGCCGCGAGCGGCTCCAGGAACGCCCAGCGCAGCTCCTGGTCCACCTCCAGCCCGTCGATCTTGGCCGTGCCCTCCAGCAGACCCTGGAGCAGCCGGAGGTCCGCCTCGCCCGACGCGACCGTCGCGAAGAACCGCGCCCACGCCAGCTGATGCTCACTGCCCGGCTCGGCCTGCCGCAGCTCCGCGAGCGCCCCGTCCGCCAGCAGGCGCTCGCCCGTGGTCCGCCACTCGGGCACCGCGTAGTGCACCAGCGCCGAGTTCGCCCATGCGTGCAGCATCTGCAGGACGCCGATGTCCGACTCGCCGGCCGCGTGACGGAGCACCAGGTCCACGAAGTCCCGGGCCGGCAGCAGCGCGTCCCGCGTCATGTTCCACAGCGCCGACCAGCACAGTGCCCGGGCCAGCGGATCGGTCACCGTTCCCAGGTGGTCGCGCAGGGTGGAGAGCGAGGTCTCGTCCAGCCGGATCTTGCAGTACGTCAGGTCGTCGTCGTTGACCAGGACGAGCTCCGGGGCCTCGGCGCCCGCCAGTTCAGGCACGACCGTGCGCGCACCCTCGACGTCCGCCTCCACGCGCGCGTACCGCTCCAGCGCCCCCTGCGGCGTGCGGCGGTACAGGCCCACCGCGACCCGGTGCGGACGCAGCTCGGGATGCACCGCCGGGGCGATCACGGCGGCCTCCTGGAGCACCGCGAGCTCGGCCACCCGGCCCTCCGCGTCCAGCAGCACCTGCGGGGTCAGCGAGTTGACCCCGGCCGTCTGGAGCCAGGAGCGGGCCCAGGCTGCCATGTCCCGGCCGCTCGTCTCCTCCAGCACCGACAGCAGGTCGCCCAGGCGCGTGTTGCCGTAAGCGTTCCGCTTGAAGTAGCGCCGCGCGCCCTCCAGGAACGCGTCCTGGCCGACGTACGCCACCAGCTGCTTCAGCACCGAGGCGCCCTTGGCGTAGGTGATGCCGTCGAAGTTCAGCTTGGCGTCCTGCAGGTCGCGGATGTCCGCGGTGATCGGGTGGGTGGAGGGCAGCTGGTCCGCGCGGTACGCCCAGGCCTTGCGGCGGTTGGCGAAGGTGGTCCAGCCGTTGGCGAAGCGGGTCGCGCCGACCATCGAGAACGTGCCCATGAAATCGGCGAAGGACTCCTTGAGCCACAGGTCGTCCCACCACTGCATGGTGACCAGGTCGCCGAACCACATGTGCGCCATCTCGTGCAGGACGACGTTGGCCCGCGCCTCGTACGAGGCCTGTGTCACCTTCCCGCGGAAGATGTACTCCTCGCGGAAGGTCACCAGACCCGGGTTCTCCATCGCGCCCAGGTTGTACTCGGGCACGAACGCCTGGTCGTACTTCCCGAAGGGGTACGGGTAGTCGAAGTGGTCGTGGAAGAAGTCCAGGCCCTGCTTGGTGATCAGGAAGACGTCGTCGGCCTCGAAGTAGGGCGCGAGGCCCTTGCGGCACATGGCGCCGAGGGGGACCTCCAGACGCGTGCCGTCCTCGAAGACCCGCTCGTAGGAGTCGGTCACATAGTGGTACGGGCCCGCCACCACGCAGGTGATGTACGTCGAGATCGGCTTCGTCTCCGCGAAACGCCAGACCCCGTCGGTGAGTTCGCCCTCGCCGTTGCTCCACACCCTCCAGCCCTCCGGGGCGCGCACCTCGAAGCGGAACGGGGCCTTGAGGTCCGGCTGCTCGAAGTTCGCGAAGACACGGCGGGCGTCGGCCGGCTCGTACTGGGTGTAGAGGTAGACCTCGCCGTCCTCGGGGTCGACGAAGCGGTGCATGCCCTCACCGGTGCGGGAGTAGGCACACCGGGCGTCGACGATCAGCTCGTTCTCGTCGGCCAGATCCTCCAGGGCGATCCGGGAGCCGTCGAAGACCTCGCTCGGGTCGAGGTCCTTGCCGTTGAGCGAGACGGCGGTCACGCTCGGGGCGATCAGGTCCGCGAAGCTCGACGCGCCCGGCTCGTTGCAGCGGAAGCGGATCGTGGTGACCGAGCGGAAGGTGCGCGGTTCGCCGTCCCCTTCGCCGACGGCGGAGCGCAGGTCGAGGGACACCTCGTACCCCTCGACCGACAGCAGGGCGGCCCGCTCCCGGGCCTCGTCGCGGGACAGGTTCTCACCGGGCACGGGTGCACTCCCTCGTGGTCGCGTGCAAGGACGGCTTGCCGAAGACGGCTGAACAGGACCGATCCTGCCATGTGCCCCTGACAGGGGGCAGCAGGGAATGGCCGGGTGGACCGGCACGTTCTCACGGGAATACGGGTAAGCGTTCCCCTTGAGGAGAGACATGTCGGAGAAGACCCCCGTCGACTTCTGGTTCGACCCGGTGTGCCCCTGGGCCTGGATGACCTCCCGCTGGGTCCTGGAGGTGGAGAAGGTCCGCGACGTAGAGGTCCGCTGGCATGTGATGAGCCTGTCGGTGCTCAACGAGGACAGGCTGGACGAGCTGCCGGAGGACTATGCCGAGAACATGCGGCCCGGCGGCAAGACCTGGTGGCCCGTCCGGGTGGTGATCGCCGCCCAGCAGCTGCACGGCGACGACGTGGTCGGCAGGCTCTACACCGCGCTCGGCACCCGCTTCCACAACGAGGGCCTCGGGGTGAACCGCGACAGCATCGCCGCCGCCCTCGCCGACGCGAACCTGCCCGCAGACCTGATCGAGTACGGCGACAAGGACACCTACGACGCCGAGCTGCGCGCCTCCCACAAGGAAGGCATCGACAAGGTCGGCCAGGAGGTCGGAACCCCGGTCATCTCCGTCCCCGGCCCCGCCGGCGAGGAGATCGCCTTCTTCGGCCCGGTCGTCACGCCCGCCCCCCAGGGCGAGGAGGCCGCCCGCCTCTGGGACGGCACCCTCGCGGTCGCCTCCGTCCCCGGCTTCTACGAGATCAAGCGGACCCGCACCAAGGGCCCGGACTTCAGCAACCTCTGATCCTCACGCCGGCTCGGGAGGGGGGAAGTGTCCGCCGTCGTTCCACTTCGGCTTGCGCTGGTAACGACGGCACCCCTCCCGGGTGCAGCGGATGTACGCCTCCGGCGCGAAGTCCGGCTTCTCCTGCGGACGTACTTCTTCTCCTCCTCGGTGAGGTCACGGAACGCCTGAAGGGGCCCGCCGCAGCTCGGGCACCGCTTGAACTCCATCTGTGCTCCCTACAGCCGTGCTCCCCGCGACCGGGCCAGCCGCGCCAGGTGCTCCTCGTACCCCTTCGCGTAGTACGCGGCCCGGCCCGGGTCCGGTTCGACGACCGCCGCCGGGCCGGTCCAGGCGGCGGTGTCGAGGGTGATCCCGTACCGTTCCGCCGCCGCGAGGACCGCCCCCCGGGCGCCCACCTCGCCCTCCACGACCCGCAGCGGGCGGCCCAGCACATCCGCGAGCAGACGCATCCACGCGGGACTGCGGGTGCCCCCGCCGCACACCGCCAGCGTGCCCGTCAGACCCGCCGCCGCCAGACAGTGCCGGGCCGCGTAGCCGATGCCCTCGCAGGTCGCGCGGATCAGATCGGCGGGCGTCGACTCCAGGGAGACCCCGGCGAGTTCGGCGCGCAGACCGGGGTCGACGAAGGGGGCGCGCTCGCCGGACGGCGCGAAGTACGGGAGCACCCGGACGCCGTGAGCACCGGGCGGGGTCTCGGCCAGCAACGCGTCCACCTCGTCGTGCCGGACGCGCGTCGTGGACAGCACCCAGTCCAGGGCCGCCGTGCCCACCATCGCGGGCATGGCGCGCAGCCAGTGCCCGGGGCGGTCGGTGGAGATGTACAGACCGGCCGGCTCGCCGGTCAGATCCAGCTCGGCGGTGGCCACCAGGGCGGCCAGACAGGTGCCGACGATCAGCAGGCCGTCGCCGGGGGCGGTGACTCCGGCGCCCAGCGCGCAGGCGGGCAGATCGTACGGGCCGTTCGCCAGCCGGGTGCCGGGCGGCAGGCCCGTGCCGCGGGCTCGAGCCGTCGCCACCGGATCGCTGATCGCGGGCAGCAGGCCCCGGCGGTGGGGCAGGCCCAGGAGCTCGACGACCCGGTTGTCGTACGACCGGGTGCGCGGGTCCAGGAACGGCATCGAGGCGTCCGAAACGTCCGTCGTGGCCCGTGCCCCGCCCGTCAGCCGCTGGAAGACCATGTCCTTGCAGTAGACGGCCGCGGCCGCCGCGTCCAGGGACTTCGGCTCGTAGCGGTCGAGCCAGGCCAGCAGCGGGCCGGGGCAGCCCGGGAACATGGCACTGCCGGTCCGCCGGAACACCGTCTCGAAGGTGCCGTCCGCCAGCCACTGGTCCAGCAGTTCGTGCGCCCGGCCGTCCATCCAGGAGGCCGCGGCCCGCACCGGGCGCCCCTCCCCGTCGACCAGCCACACCCCGTCGCCCTGCCCGGTGAGCCCCGCCAGCTCCACCGGCTCCGGCACCCGCGCCGTCAGACCGTCCAGCACCGCGACGACCGCCGCGTACACCTCCTCCATGTCCTGCTCGACCGAGCCCTCGTGCAGATCGAGCCCCACCGGCCGTGCCTCGACGGCAAGTTCACGTCCGCCGCCGTCGAACGCGGCGGCCTTCACCAAGGACGTGCCCACATCTATTCCCACGTACATGTGCCACTCTCCTCAGCTGCGAGGTGTTCAGGTCAGACAGTGCGTCAACGGCTCGCCGCGCACCCAGCGCCCCACCTCCGCGGCCGCGATCCGAGCGGCCTTCTCCGCCACCGCGCGGCTGGCACCGCCCAGGTGTGGGGTGAGGACCACGCGTCCGGCGAGGGCGACCAGCCGTGAGCCCGGCGGCAGCGGCTCATGGGCGTAGGTGTCCAGGGCGGCCGCCGACAGCCGGCCCGCCTCCAGCGCGTCGCACAGCGCTTCCTCGTCCAGCAGCGGACCGCGGGCCGCGTTCACCAGCACCGCGCCGGGCGGCAGCAGCGCCAGCTCACGGGCGCCGATCAGGCCGCGTGTCTCGGGCGTGAGCCGGGCGTGCAGGGTGAGCACCCGGGAGCGGCGCAGAAGTTCGTCGAGGGAGGCGACGCGCAGGCCGTGGATCTCACCGCGCACATACGGGTCGTACACCATCACCCGCGCCCCGAACGCGCACAGCGCCCGGGCCACGCGACTGCCCACCGCCCCGTAGCCGACCAGGCCGACCGGCAGGTCCTCCAGCTCCAGGCCGCTGTGCTCATAGGTGTAGTAGGCGGCCCCGGCCCAGCTCCCCTCCCCGGCGAGGAGCCCGTGCACCTGCGGGATGCGGCGCAGGGCCGCCAGCAGCAGGCCGACGGTGAACTCGGCGGTGGCGGCGGCATTGCGGCCGGGCGCGAAGCACACCCGCACGTCGTGCCGCTTCGCCGCGTCCAGGTTGACGTTGACCGGGCCGCCCCGGCACACGACGACCAGCCGCAGCTCCGGGCAGGCGGCCAGGACGCGCTCCGTCACCGGGCCCATCTGGGTGACCAGCACCCGAGCGCCCGCGAGCGCGTCGATCAGCTCGTCCTCGGCGTCGCTCGCCTCCGTCACCTCGGCCACCGGGCCGAAGGGTTCGAGCGGCCAGCCGAGGGTCAGTTCCCGTACCTCACAGGGGTGTTCGCGCAGGACCGCCTCCCTGATCAGCGACGGCAGGACGAAGTGGTCGCCGGCGGCCACGACACGCACGCTGGTCCCGAAGGTCATCGCAGGGAGTCTCCCGTCTCGGCGTCGAAGACATGGGTGAGCCCGGCCGCCACCCGGACGTGCTCGTCGTGCGCCAGGCGCACCTCGGGGCCGGTGAGGACGACCAGGGGGCGCTCCACCCCGGCGAGGACGACAGTGGCGATGCCCGATTCGAGCAGCGGCTCGTGGGCCACGACCCGGGCGGGCACGCCCTTCGTGCCCGTGATCTCCAGGTCCTCGGGGCGTATCCCGAGCACCACTTCCCGGCCCGCCGCGACCTTCACCGCCAGCGGCATCCGCACGGCGGCCGACAGGCGGGCGTGGCCGTCGGCCGTGGCGAGGGCGGGCAGCAGGTTGATCGCGGGCTCGCCCACGAAGTCCGCGACGAACGTGTTGGCGGGGCTGTCGTAGATCTCGTACGGCGTGCCCAGCTGCTGGACCACGCCGTCCCTCATCACCGCGATCCGGTCGGCGAGGGAGAGGGCCTCCTCCTGGTCGTGCGTGACCAGGATGGTGGTGTGGCCCAGGTCGCGCTGGATGCGCTTGAGTTCACGGCGGGTGGTGTCGCGCTGGGCCGCGTCCAGATGGGACAGCGGCTCGTCGAGCAGGAGCACGTCCGGTTCGCGGATCAACGCCCGGGCCAGACAGACGCGCTGCTTCTGCCCGCTGGACAGACCGGCCGGACGGGCGTCGAGGATGCCGGTGAGCTCGACCCGCTCGGCGATCTCGGTGACCTTGCGTGCCACGTCACCCCGTGCGCCCCTGCGGCGGGCCTTCAGCCCGAACGCCAGGTTCTCCGCGACCGTCAGCGGCGGATACAGCGCGTAGTTCTCGAACGCCACCCCGATGTTGCGGGCCTGCGCGGGGCGGGCGATCACCGACGCACCACCGACCAGGATGTCCCCGCCGGTCACCGTCTCCAGGCCCGCGATCATCCGCAGGGTGGTGGACTTGCCGCAGCCGGAGGGACCGAGCAGCCCGAGCAGCTCCCCGGAGCTCAGCGAGAGATCGATCCCGCGCACCGCGTCCACGGCCGGGTGCCCCCGGGACCGGTAGGTCTTGCGCAGCTCACGTAACTCCAGCGCGGTCATCGTCCTCCTTCGGGTTCGTCGCGCACACCTCGTAGGGCACCTTGTGTTCGTCCAGGTCGCGCAGCGCCTGCGGCGACGCCCCGTCGTCGACCAGGAGCAGGTCGAAGCGGGAGAGGGGAGCGACCCGGTGCAGGGCGACCCGGCCCAGCTTGGTGTGGTCGACCAGCAGGACGTTGCGGGCGGCCGAGTCGAGCATCGCCCGCTTCACCGAGACGATGTGCTGCTCCTGGTGGTAGGCGTACCCCCCGTGCACGGCCGAGGTCGACGCGAAGCACACGTCCACCCGCAG
Organism: Streptomyces herbicida; assembly: GCF_032656585.1. Taxonomy (NCBI): domain Bacteria; kingdom Bacillati; phylum Actinomycetota; class Actinomycetes; order Kitasatosporales; family Streptomycetaceae; genus Streptomyces; species Streptomyces herbicida. Next base: position 74,782 of record NZ_JAUYWJ010000025.1, on the reverse strand, counting down.
TTGCTGCACCGCCTCCACGCAGGACACCCCGAGGAAGGAGGAGTGCAGCGGGTCGTAGTCGCCGCCCAGCGCCATCAGATGGATGCCCCGCTGGCCGGACAGAAGGTTGATCGCCTCGAGAAAGTTGGTGACGACCGTGAGCGGGGTGATCTCGCCGAGCCGGAGCCTGCGCGCCATCTCCAGGGTGGAGGTGGAGTCGTCGAGGAGGATCGCCATCCCGGGCTCTATCGACCGCAGCGCATGCTCGGCGACGGCGGCCTTCTGCGCCCGCATCGTCTTCAGCCGGTACTGCACATTGGACTCGAACACCCCGGACGGCTGGGCGGTCACCCCGCCCCGGAACTTCCGCACGATGCCCTGCCGTTCGAGTTCGTCGAGGTCGCGGTGGATGGTCATCAGGCTCACCCCGAAACGCTCGGCGAGCTCGGCCGCGGTCGCCGAGCCGTCGGCCAGTACGAGTTCGGCCATGGCGGCCTGCCGGGCCGCGGGCCCCTGCTGCTGTGCACTGCTGCTGCTCATCGCGCGCTCTTCCCGATCCGTCGTCCCGGGCCCGTGGGCCCGTCGGCCTCGAACAGCAGCAGGTTCTCAGGCCGGACGGTGAGCCGTACCGGATCGTCGGGACGCAGTTGCGCGGCCGCGCTCCGGGGCGCGACGAGCGACAGGTGCTGCCCGCCGAGCCGTACGGTGACCTCGACGGCCCGCCCGAGCACCTCGGTGACATAGACGGTGCCGGTGAGCTCGTGCCCCTCTCCGCCCAGCGCGATGTCCCGGGGGCGCACGCCGACCAGCACGTCGGCGCCCACCGGAGCACGCTCCCGCAGCGGCAGCCCGACCTTTCCGTCCGCCGACCGGAAAGCCCCGTCGGCCGTCACCGTCCCCGGCAGCAGATTGATCCGGGGCCGGCCGAAGGCCCGTGCGACCTCCGTGTCGCAGGGCCGGTACCAGATGTCCTCCCGGGTGCCCGTCTGCACGATCCGCCCGTCACGGATCACCCCGATCCGGTCCCCGAGCGCCAGCGCCTCGACGGAGTCGTGGGTGACGTACAGCGTGGTCGTGCGCCGCACCGCGCCGATCGCCTTCAGCTCGGCCCGCATCTGCTGGCGCAGTTTGGCGTCGAGGTGGGAGAGGGGCTCGTCGAGGAGGAAGGCGCGGGCCGGGCGGACCAGCACCCGGCCCAGGGCGACGCGCTGCCGCTGCCCGTTCGACAACTGGCCCACCGGACGGTCCAGCAGAGCGCCGATGCCGAGGAGCTCGGCCACGGCGCCGACCCGCTCGCGTGCCTCGGCGGCGGGCAGCCGGTGCCGGGGCGAGCGCAGCGGCGAGACCAGGTTGTCGTACGCCGAGCGGTGCGGATAGAGCGCATAGCTCTCGAAGCACATGGCCACGCCACGGTCGTACGGTTCCACCCCGCGCATGTCCCTGCCGTCGATCTCGACCGTGCCGGAGTCGGGCGGTTCGAGGCCGGCGACGGTCTTCAGCGTCGTCGTCTTGCCCGCGCCCGACGGACCCAGGAGGCAGAAGAACTCGCCTTCTCGCACGGCGAGTTCGAGTCCGTCGAGCGCGGTGACCTTGCCGTATGCCTTGCGCACTCCCCGCAGTCCGATCACCGTGCTCATGACTTCACCGCCCCGAAGGACAGCCCCCGCACCAGATACCGCTGGATGGTGAGGGCGAGCAGCAGCGGCGGTACGACGGACACCAGCGCGGCCGCGGCCGTGAGGTTGTACTTGGGCCGGTCGCCGCCCAGGAAGGACAGCGCGCCCACGGTCACGGTCTGGGCCTCGTTGGAGGTGAGGATGAGCGGGAAGACGAAGTTGTTCCAGGCGAAGATGAAGGCCAGCAGCGACACGGCCGCGATGCCGGGCTTGACCAGCGGCAGCGCCACCTTGAAGAAGGCCTGTTTGCGTGTGTAGCCGTCGAGCAGCGCCGCCTGCTCCAGCTCCGGGGTGAGATCGGCGAAGTACGACCGCATGATCCATACGATCAGCGGCAGGGTGACCAATTGCAGCACCCACACCATGCCGACGTAGGTGTCGAACAGCCCCAGCTTCTGGTACAGCACGAACAGCGGGATGATCACGGTGAGTTCGGGCGCGAACCGGAACGACAGCAGGGTGAACATCAGGTTCTCGGAGCCCTTGAACCGCCAGCGCGCCGAGGCGTACGCGGCCGGCAGCCCGACGACGAGGGACAGCGCGACCGCGCCCAGCGAGACGACCAGGCTGTTGACGAAGAAGCGGGTGAAGGGGATGCCCTCGCTGTCCCCGAGCACCGTCCGGTAGGAGCCGAGGGTCGGGGTGAAGGAGAAGTACGTGCTGAAGAGCTGGTTCGCGGGCTTCAGGGAGAGGATCACCATCCAGGCGACGGGGAAGAGCGCGAAGACGAAGTAGAGGATGAGGGCCGCGTCGGCCAGCCATCCCGCCCAGCGGTGCTTCACCTGGCCGCCACCTCCGCCGCCTTCCGCTGGATCCGGCCCAGATGGCGCACCAGCACCATGGCCGCCAGATACACCACGGCCCACAGCACGATCGTGTAGCTGATCCCGAAGCTGTAGCGCTGGAAGCGGATCGCCTCCAGATAGGCGCGGATCTGGAGGACGACGGTGGAGTCACCGGGGCCGCCCTCGGTGAGGGTGTAGATGATGTCGAACACCTTCAGCGAGTCCATGAACCGGAAGATCACCGCGACCAGCACATACGGCCACAGCATCGGCAGGGTCAGCCGCCGGAAGGTGTACCACCGGCCCGCGCCGTCCACGGCCGCCGCCTCGAAGGGGGAGGCGGGCAGCGACCGCAGTCCGGCGAGGGCGAGGATCGCCACGAACGGGGTGTAGACCCAGACGTCCACGACGATCGACGACAGCAGCGCACCCGTCGGGGTGTCGGTCCACTGGACCCCACCGAGACCGAAGGGTTTCAGCAGGTGGTTGACCACCCCGACGGACGGCTGGAGCATCAGTTTCCACATGATCGCCGCGATCACCGGGGCGATCATCAGGGGCAGGATCAGGATCTTCTCCAGGATGCGGCCGACGAGCGAGGAGCGGTGCAGCAGGAGGGCGACGGCGACCCCGAGCACGGTCTCGACGGCGGCCGCGCCGACCGCGTACAGCACCGTCACCCATGCCGAGTTCCAGAAGGCTTCCTGGGTGAAGACCGTCTCGTAGTTGTGGAACCGGACCATGTCCGGCTGCGGCTTGCTCGCCGAGAAGTCGAACAGCGTGTAGTACAGCCCGAGCCCGAAGGGATAGAGGATCCCGCAGGTCAGCAGCAGCGCGGGGACGATCAGGAGGTACGGGCGCAGGGTGAGCCGGAGGGGCGCGCCGGTGGCGAGGGCGCGAGCGCGCGGGCCCATCGCCGCTCAGCCCACCTTCGAGGCGAGGTCGCTCGCCAGCCCGTTGAGGACGGACTTGGCGTTCTTGCCGCCGTAGATCTCCTGGAGGGCCGCGGCCCAGCTGGTGGTGGCGTCGAAGAACTGGGCCTGCGGGGTGAACTGGATCTTCGTCTGGTCGACGACCGTCTCGAAGGTCTCGATGAAGCCGGGCAGATGCTTCATCTTGTCCTTGTAGGCGCCGTCCTGGCTGATGGACTTCCGCACCGGGTCGATGTGGTTGTACGTGATCGCCGCCTTGCGCAGGTGCTCCTTGCCCGTGGCCCACTGCAGGAACAGCCAAGCGGCGCTCTTCCGCTTGCTCTTGGCGTTCATGCCGAGCGACCAGATCCACATGTTGGTGGCCAGCGACCCGTCCGGACCCTTCGGGCCGGGGTGGAAGGCGATCTTCCCGGAGGCGGGGCCGGCGCCCTTCACGGCCTGGAAGTAGGCGGCCGTGTCCGCGTCGAACAGCATCCCGGCCTTCTTCGCGCCCAAGTCGCTCGAGCACTGGTACCACGTGTACGACGTCCAGGACGGCGGCCCGCCCTGCTTGACCATGCCCGCCCAGTCCTGGGTGAACGCAACGGCCTCCGGAGTGTTCATGGCGGGTGTGAGCTTCTCGCCCGAGACCGTGAAGTCGTGGAGGCCGTTGCGGGCGTACATGGTCATGAAGCCGGGGTGGATGGTGGCCCAGCTGCGCGAGCCGCGCACGGCGATCCCGTACATCCCGTCGAAACCGGCCCCCGGCGCCTTCCTCTTGATCACCCCGGCGAGTTCGCGCAGCTCGTCGAAGGTCTCGGCGGGTCTGAGCCCCAGCTTTCCGAACACCTCGGTGTTGTAGGCGACGACGTTCGTCTCCCAGCCCCACGGCAGCGCGTACTGGCCGCCCCGCCCGAGCGGGGCGCCCGCCTTCAGCGACCACTGGTCGGCCTGGAGGAGGTTGGGGAAGAAGTCGCTCTGGTCCCATTCCGCCCCGGTGGCCGACGAGTTGCGCATCCACGGGCCGAGGTCCTCCAGCCAGCCCGGCGGCCCGTACTGCCACACCATGTACGCGCCGAGCATGAAGACGTCGTACGCGGCACGCCCGCTGGAGAGGTCGACGGTGAGCTTGTCGAAGTAGTTGTCCTCGGGGAAGACGTCGTACTCGACCTTGATGCCCGTCTTCGCGGTGAACGACTTCAGGTCGGCGATCAGGGCGTCCGTGTAGGGATGCTTGTTGAGCAGCGCCTTCACGGTCTTGCCCCGCTCCCGCTGCCAGTCGAACGAACCGGTGACGTCGTCGGCGGCGGAGCCGTCGCCCTTCTTGTCGTCGCTGCCGCCGAATCCGGCACCGCAGGCCGTGAGCAGCGGCGCCGCGGTGGCGGCCGCGCCGAGGACGAGGAAGCGTCGGCGGTCGTGCACGTGCCTGTCCATCCGTGACCTCCGTGGGGGTCGGGGCCGGTCGGGTTAACACGTCGAATCGACTCGCTAACAGAGGGTGTAACGGCCGGGGAGGGGCGTCAATCCCTCGTGCAGGACGAAATATCGGTGCAGAGTGGGAAGTTCACAGCTCGCATCGCGATATGTGGGAGGTCCGGATGGGGTCCGAGGGCGCTGCATGGCTGGGGATCGACCTGGGGACACAGGGCGTCCGCGCGCTGCTCGTCACCGCCGACGGCAGGGTCCTGGGCAGTGGCTCGGCCGTGCTGCGCGGGCGGCGGGAAGGGGTACGGCACGAGCAGGATCCCGGAGAGTGGTGGGACGGGGTGTGCATCGCCTCCCGGGGCGCGTTGCGGGGCGGGCACCGGGTGGGCGGGGTCGCGGTGTGCGGCACCTCGGGGACCGTGCTGCTGACGGATGCGAAGGGACGGCCGCTCGGCGCCGGGCTGATGTACGACGACGGGCGGGCGGGGGCTCAGGCGGCGCGGCTGCGGGAGGCGGGGCTCGCGGTGCAGGACACCTGGGCGCTGCCGAAGGCGCTGTGGCTGCTCGCCGCGCACGGCTCCGGGCGGGTCACCCACCAGCCGGACGTGGTCAACGCACGTCTGGTCGGGCATACGGTCCCCACCGATTCCAGCCATGCGCTCAAGACGGCGTACGACGTCGAATGCAGCGTCTGGCCGGACGGCACCGGCGTTCCGGCGGACGCGCTGCCCGGCGTCGTCCGGCCCGGCACCCGTCTGGGCGAGGTCTGTCCCTCCGCCGCCGAGGCCACCGGCATCCCGGCCGGTACCCCCGTCATCGCCGGCATGACCGACGGCTGCGCGGCACAGATCGCGTCGGGCGCGCTGAGCGAGGGTGCCTGGAACTCGGTGCTCGGTACGACGCTCGTCCTGAAGGGCGCCTCCTCGGTCCCCGTCCGTGACGAGGCGGGGGTGGTCTACAACCACCGCGCACCGGACGGGAGCTGGCTGCCCGGGGGCGCGTCGAGCGTCGGTGCCGGAGCGCTGGCGGCCCGCTTCCCGGACGCCGACCCGGTCGCGCTGGACGCCGCGGCCGCCGCGTTCGAGCCGTCGGGCGCGCTCGCGTACCCCCTGGTGTCGCGGGGCGAACGCTTTCCCTTCCGGGCCCCCGACGCCACCCCGCTCCTGCTGGGCGAGCCGGTGTCGGACGCCGACCACTGGGCCGCACTCCTCCAGGGGGTGGCCATGACCGAACGCCTCTGTCTGGACTATCTGCACCACCTCGGCGCCCCGCTCGACGGCCCCCTCGCCCTCACCGGCGGAGCGGCCCGCAGCGCCTACTGGAACCAGTTGCGCGCCGACGTCCTGGGCCGCCCGGCCCGCGTACCCGAACAGACCGAACCGGCCCTGGGAATGGCCGCGTTGGCCGCCCATGGCACGGGCGCGGCCCGCAGCCTCGCGGACGCCGCCTGCCGCATGGTCCGCATCCGTACCGTCGTCGAACCCCGCCCCGACCGCACGGCCCGCTTCACCGAGCCCTACGTCCGGCTCCTGGACGCGCTGGAGTCGAGGGGCTGGCTGCCCGCACCGGTCGCGGCGCATGCGCGGGGCCGCGTCGACCCGGATACTTCGCAGTCATGAGCACCACCCTTCTCCTCGCCCGTCACGGCCAGACCGTCTGGCACGCCGAGAACCGCTACGCCGGGGTGAGCGACGTCGCCCTCACCGACACCGGGCGGGAACAGGCCGAGAGGCTGGGCCGGTGGGCCGCCGCGCACCCGGTCGACGCGATCTGGACCTCGACCGTCTCCCGGGCGATCGTCACCGCCGAGCCCGCCTGCCGTGCCCTGGGACTCACCGCGCGGCGCGAACCCGACCTGCGGGAGTGCGACTTCGGGGTGCTGGAGGGCCGTACCCTCGCCGAGCTCGCCGCCGAGGACCCGGATGCCGCGGAGGCCTTCCGCGCCGATCCGGTGGCCCATCCCTTCCCCGGCGCCGAGGACCCCCGCTGCGCCGCGGCCCGGGGCACCGCCGCCCTGCGCCGTATCGCCGCCGCCCACCCCGGCGGGCGCGTCCTCGTCGTCGCCCACAACACCCTGCTGCGGCTGGTGCTGTGCTCGCTGCTGGGCATTCCGCCGGCCCGGTACCGCCGGGTCTTCCCGCAGCTGCGCAACGCGGCGGTCAGCGAGATCCGCATCGACGGGGAGTCCACGGCCCTGCTGTCGCTCAACATTCCCTGCCCCTGAACAGGACCGGCCCGCGAGTCACGTCCTCGCGGGGCCGGTCCCTTCCTCCGCCTGCCGACGTGAAGGGTGAGAAGACGATCACGAGGCAGGGCGTCTCAGGGTGCCAGGAGCAGGACGTCGGCGCGGGACCTCGCGGCCGCGTACCGCCTGGCCACGTCCTGCCAGTTCACCACCCGCCACATCGCCTCGACGAAGTCCGCCTTCTGGTTGCGGTACTGGAGGTAGAAGGCGTGCTCCCAGGCGTCGAAGACCAGGATCGGGGTCGATCCCTGGCCGGCGTTGCCCTGGTGGTCGTAGACCTGCTCGACGATCAGCCGCCCGCTGAGCGGCTCGTACGCGAGGACACCCCAGCCCGAGCCCTGCGTGGTGGCCGCCGCCCTGGACAGCTGGGCCTTGAAGCCGGCGAAGGAACCGAACGACTCGGTGATCGCGTCCGCCAGCTCGCCCACGCCGTCCTGCGCGAGAGGTTCGCCGCCGCCGTCGCCCGTCATGTTGTGCCAGTAGATCGAGTGCAGGATGTGGCCGGAGAGATGGAAGGCCAGGTTCTTCTCCAGGCCGTTGACCGAGCCCCACTGTTCCTTGTCCCGTGCCTCGGCGAGCTGCTCCAGCGCGTCGTTGGCGCCCTTCACATACGCCGCGTGGTGCCTGTCGTGGTGCAGCTCGATGATCTCGGGGCTGATCACGGGGGCGAGCGCGGAGTAGTCGTACGGGAGTTCGGGCAGCGTGTAGACGGGCATGGGTGGTGGTCCCCTCCGAGGCTCTTATTGCGAACTACTTGCAACTACACGCTAGCAACAAAAAGACCCCCGCGGGTGCACCGTGGGGGTCTTTCGGGCGTGTGGCGAGCGGACGCGATCGTCAGGCCCTGGCGCGCACCTTCTGCCAGGCGTAGCCCACGACCGCCAGAACCAGCGTCATCCCGCCGGTCGAGTACAGCTGCACGCGCGTGTCCGGCTCACGGGCCATCAGGACGAAGATCGCCACCATGCCCGCCAGCGCCACCCAGGTCAGCACCGGGAACGCCCACATCCGCACGACCAGCTTCTCCGGGGCCTCGCGCTCCACACGGCGGCGCAGCAGCAGCTGGGAGACCGCGATGAACATCCAGACGACGAGGATGACCGCGCCGATCATGTTCAGCAGCCAGGGGAAGACGTCGTTCGGCCGCCAGTAGCTGAGCAGCACGCACACGAAACCGAACACGCACGAGGTGAGGACCGCGACGCGGGGCACGCCGCCGGACACCCTGGCCAGCGCCTTCGGGCCCTGGCCGCGCGCCACCAGCGAGTAGGCGATGCGCGAGGAGCCGTAGATGTTGGCATTCATGGCGGACAGCAGGGCGACCAGGACGACCACGTTCATCAGCCGGCCGGCGCCGGGGATGCCGAGGTGGTCCAGGGCGGCGACGTACGGGCCGTTCTCGACGACCTCCTCGGAGTCCCACGGGACCAGGGTGACGATGACCGCCATGGAGCCGATGTAGAACAGCGCGATGCGCCACATCGCGGTGCGCACGGCGCTCGCCACGCCCCGCACCGGGTTCTCCGACTCGGCGGCCGCGATGGTGACCGTCTCCAGACCGCCGTAGGCGAAGACCGAGGCCAGCAGGCCGATGACCATGCCCTCGCTGCCGTGCGGGAGGAAGTCCGTCAGGTTCGAGGTACCGGGCGAGTCCGTGCCCGGCAGCACCCCGGCGATGGCCAGCCCGCCGAGGATCAGGAACAGGCTGATCGCGCCGACCTTCAGCGCGGCGAACCAGAACTCGAACTCGCCGAAGTTCTTCACCGCGGCCAGGTTCGCGCCGCAGAAGACCACCATGAACAGCGCCACCCACGCCCACTCGGGCGTGCCGGGCAGCCAGCCCGTGACGATGTGCGCGGCGCCGATGCCCTCAAGTCCGACCGCCGTGCACAGCAGCACCCAGAACGACCAGCCCGCGGCGAAGCCGGCCCACGGACCGATCGCCCGCTCGGCGTGCGCGGAGAAGGAGCCCGACGACGGGTAGGCGGCCGACATCTCGCCGAGCATCCGCATCACGAGCATCACCAGGAGGCCGGAGACGGCATAGGCGACGACGATCGACGGTCCGGCGGCGGCGATGCCCGCGCCGGAGCCGACGAACAGACCGGCGCCGATCACCCCGCCGAGGGCGATCATCGACAGATGGCGCTGCTTGAGGCCGTGGGAGAGGGCGGCGCCGTCGCGCTGTTCTTGCGGCGGCGTCTCGACAGTGGTGCTGCTGGGCATGGATGCGGCTCGTTCATTGCAATGGATGGGCAAAAACGCCCACAGTCTGGGCGGCCTCTCCGCTCAGCCGGAGAGGCCGCCCAATATCCGGACATGCCCGCTACGTCACGTGGTGGACCGGTTACGCGGCGACGCTCGTGTAGTGCGTGGCGTCCCCGGCGATCGAGTAGCTCTCCTTGCCCTCGATGCCGACCGGGACGTCACCGGCGACGGTCACCCGGTGCAGGCGGCGCGGCTGCCCGTCGTAGTTGTCGATGGCGTAGTGCTGGGTGATGCGGTTGTCGAACAGCACCAGCTGGTTCTGCGACCAGCGCCACCGCAGCACGTTCTCCGGGCGGGTGACGTACGACTGGAGGAGATCGAGGATCCTGCGGGACTCGCTCACCGACAGGCCGACGACACGCTGCGCGAACCCGCCGATGAACAGCCCGCGCTCACCGGTCAGCGGGTGGACGCGGACGACCGGGTGCGCGGTGCGGTACTTGATGGACGTGAACTCGGCACGCTGGGCGGCCAGCTCCTCGTCGATCTCCTCGTCCGGCACCGCGTAGTCGTAGTCGTTGGTGTGCTCGGCCCACAGGGTGTCGGCCAGGCGGCGCAGCGGCTCGGGCAGGTCGCGGTAGGCGGCCGCCGAGCTGGCGATCAGGGTCTCGCCGCCGTACGGCGGGATCGTGATGCTGCGCAGGGTGCTGGCCTGCGGCGGGTTGAGGACGAAGGTGACGTCGGTGTGCCAGTGGTTGGCGGCGCGGCCGCGCTCACTGTCCACGGGGAGCACGTTCGGGACCCCGTCGACCGAGGAGACGGTCGGGTGGGCGGTGGTCAGGTCGCCGAAGTGACGGGCGAAGGCCTGCTGGCCCTCGTCGTCGAGGTGCACGTCGTCGAAGACCAGGGCCTTGTGGACGTTGAGGGCCTCGCGGAGCGCGGCGACGGTCCCCTCGTCGAGCGGCTTGGAGATGTCGACGCCGGAGACCTGGGCGCCGATGTTCGCGGTGACCTTGCGGATCTCGATGGACATGCGGGGGGTCCTTTCAGACGAGGAGGGCGGGGGTGGTGTGCTGGTTGGCGGGGCGGGGGAGGCCGTATCTCGCCCGCAGGGTCCGGCGGGGGCCGTATTCCGTGCGGAGCAGTCCGCGGGCGCGCAGGACCGGGACGACATGGTCGACGAAGGTCTCCAGGCCGGACGGCAGGACCGCGGGCATGATGTTGAAACCGTCGGCGGCGCCCTGCGTGAACCAGGTCTCGATGGCGTCGGCGACCTGCTCGGGCGTCCCTGCGAAGGTGAGGTGCCCGCGCCCGCCGCCGAGCCGCCCGATCAGCCGGCGGACGGTGAGCCGCTCGCGCCGGGCGAGTTCCACGACGAGTGTGTAGCGGCTCTTGGCGCCCTCGATGGCGTCCTCGGGCGGGAGATCGGCGGGCAGTTCGGCGTCCAGTTCCAGGGTGCCGGGGCTCAGCTGCAGCAGCCGCTCCAGGTTGGCCACCCCGTGCGTGTGCACGATGTGCTCCTCCAGGACCTGCTCAGCCGCCCGCGCCTCGGCCTCCGTCGAGCCGATCACCGGGACGATGCCGGGCAGCACCTTGATGTGGTCGGGGTCGCGGCCCGCCGCGGCCGTACGGGACTTGAGGTCGGCGTAGAAGGCCCGTGCGTCCTCGATGGTCTGCTGGGCGGTGAACACCGCCTCCGCGTACCGGGCCGCGAAGGCCCTGCCGTCCTCGCTCGACCCCGCCTGCACGAGCAGGGGGTAACCCTGGGGCGCGCGCGGCACGTTGAGGGCGCCCTCGACGCTGAAGTACGTCCCGCTGTGCCGGGGCGGATGGATCTTCGCGTCGTCGCCCCAGACGCCGGCGGCCTTGTCGGCGACGATCGCGTCGTCCTCCCAGCTGTCCCACAGCTTGAGGGCCACGTCGAGGAACTCGGCGGCGCGGACGTACCGGTCGAAGTGCGCGGGCTCGGCGTTCAGACCGAAGTTGCGGGCGGCCTCGGCACCTGCGGTGGTGACGATGTTCCAGCCCGCCCGGCCGCCGCTGATGATGTCCAGCGAGGCGAACTTGCGGGCCAGGTTGTAGGGGGAGTTGTAGGACGTGGAGGCGGTGGCGATCAGGCCGATGTGCTCGGTGGCCGTCGCCAGCGCGGTGAGCAGGGTGAGCGGCTCCAGGGCGCCGGCCGGTCGCTGGGCGACACTGCCCCACAGCTGCGGGCTGTCGGCCAGGAACAGGGAGTCGAAGGTGCCGCGTTCGGCGATCCGGGCCAGGTTGACGTAGTGCGCGAGTTCGACGTGCGCGTACGGGTCGCTCTCCGGAAGACGCCACGACGCCTCGTGGTGTCCGGTGTTCATCAGGAACGCGTTGAGGTGGAGTTGCCTGGTCATGCGTGGTCCTCCGTGACGCCGAGGGCGGCGAGGAGCCGCTCCCGGTATTCGCCCAGTACCGGTTCGCGGTAGGAGCGGGGGTGCGGATGGTCGATGGTCAGGTCCAGGCCGATGCGGCCGCCGGAGTCGAGGACGAGGACCCGGTCGGCGAGCACGATCGCCTCGTCCACGTCGTGGGTGACCAGCAGGACGGAAGGCCGGTGGCGTTTCCACAGCTCGCGCAGCAGGTTGTGCATCCTGATCCGGGTGAGCGCATCCAGGGCGCCGAACGGCTCGTCGGCCAGCAGGAGTTCGGGTTCGCGGACCAGGGAGCGGGCGAGCGCGGCACGCTGGGCCTCGCCGCCGGACAGCTCCCCCGGCCAGGCCCGCTCACGGCCCTTCAGACCGACCTCCTCCAGCGCGGCCCGGCCGCGCTCCTCGGCGTCCTTGCCGTCCAGGCCCAGCAGGACGTTGTCCAGCACTCGGCGCCATGGCAGAAGCCGTGAGTCCTGGAAGACCACGGACACCCGCTCCGGTGCGGTGAGCCGGCCGCTCCCGGCGACGCCGTGATCCAGCCCGGCGACCGCCCGCAGCAGGGTGCTCTTGCCGGAGCCGCTGTGCCCGAGCAGGGCGGTGAACTGGCCGGCGGGCAGGTCGAGGTCGATGCCGTCGAGGACTGTACGGCCCTCGAACGACCGGGTCAGGCCCCGCAGCCGGACGGCGGGCCGGGTCAGCTGCTCAGTGTGCGGCGCCACGACAGCACCCTCCGTTCGACGAGACGGACCACGCTGTCGGAGAACAGACCGAACACGCCGTAGATCAGCAGGCCGACCAGGATGACGTCCGTCTGGCCGTAGTTCTGGGCCTGGAACATCATGTAACCGAGGCCGCTGGTGGCGTTGATCTGCTCCAGGACGACCAGGCCGAGCCAGGACCCGGTCACGCCGAGCCGGAGTCCCACGAAGAATCCGGGCAGCGCGCCGGGGATCACGATCTGCCGGATGAACCGGAACCTGGACAGTTGCTGCACCTCGGCGAGTTCGACGTAACGGCTGTCGATACCGGACAGCGCGGCATGCGTGTTCAGATAGATCGGGATGTAGACGACGATCGCGATGATGGCGATCTTGAAGGTCTCGCCGATGCCCAGCCAGAGGATGAACAGCGGGATCAGACCCAGGGTCGGGATCGCCCGGTTGAGCTGCACGGTCCCGTCGATGAGCGCCTCTCCGGCCCGGCTGAGGCCGGACGCCAGCGCGAGGACGACCCCGGCCGTGAGGCCGATCAGGAAGCCGTACGCGGCGCGTTCGAGCGAGGTGAGGACATCGGTGGGCAGGGTGCCGTCGGTCCACAGATGACCGGCGGTCCTCAGGACGGTCCAGGGCGCCGGGATCGCGCCGGGGTCGAGCTGTCCGGCGGCGGAGGCGACGGCCCACAGGGCGACGACGAGGGCGGGACCGGCGAGCCGGGCGGCCGGCAGGCGTCTGCCGGGGGAGAGACGGCGGCGCCTGCGGACCGGTTGGGTCTCGTCCTCGGGGGAGACGACGGCCGTCGTGTGCACGGTGGTGGTCATGGCCGTCACCTCCGGTACTCCGCCGGCGCGGCCTTGGCCGCGATGCCCTCGAAGCGGTGGTCGAAGAGCGAGGACACGTCGAACTTCTTCACGAAGCCGCCCTCCGCGAGCAGATCGGCGGTCTCCTGCTCCCACCTGATCGCCTCGTCCCAGCTCGGCGGGAACAGCGGCTTGTTGGCGAGCGCGCTGATCGACCTGGCCTGGTCGATGGTCAGGTTCTGCGTCTTGACGTAGAACTCCTGGTTCCAGATGTCCGGGTTCTCGTACTGCCACACCTGGCCCTTGGCCCACTGCGGTATGTACGCGGCGATCGCGGCCGCCTTGGCGGAGTCGTTCAGCACCGACTGCGGCGCCCACAGCAGGTTGAGCAGGTCGACGACGTCGGTGGCGACGGTCCGGGCCCCCTTCGACCCGTACTGCTTCAGGTACGCCGGAGCCTGGCTGTTGGCGAGGGGGGCGATGTCGACCTGCCCTGACTGCAGGGCGGTGAGGAACTGGTTGCTGGTCAGCGGGACCAGCTTCACGTCGTCGTACTTGAGGCCCGCCTTCTTCAAGGCCCGCAGGAGCACGACCCCCTGGGCCTGGCCCTGCGAGAAGGCCAGCTTCTTGCCCTTGAAGTCCTCGACCGTGTGGATGTCACTGCCGGGCTTGGTGGCGAAGAGGTAGTTGGGCTTGCGGGTGATGCCGAGCGCGACGATCTTCGCGTCGAAGCCCTGGTAGTGCGCCTGGATCGGCGGGATGCCCGCATTGTTGGCGAGGTCCAGGGACTTGGCGCGGAACGCGTTGATGACATCCGGACCGGCCCCGATGTTCGCCCAGCTCGACACCGTGAACGGCAGCGCGGGCAGCTTCGCCAGCTTGAACTGCAGCTGCTGGATGCCCTGGTAGGAGGCGATCTTCAGGCTGGTACCCGACGGGACCTCGTCGGCGAGCGGCGCCGAGGAGGCGCCCTTGGAGTCGGCGGCGGCACTGCTGCCCGCGCAACCGCTCAGTCCGGCGGCAGCGGCGGTGACGCCGAGCAAGGAGGTGAGAAAGAGCCGGCGGTCAAAGCCGGAAGCACGCAGAGAAGACATGGGAGGACCCCTTGAGTTCATAGGGCAGGAAGGCAGGCGGAATTCCGGGCGGAAGAAATCCGGAAAGGGGGAATTCGCACAGGTAGAAATGCGCGCTCCGGGCGCGTCAACGCGTCAGCAACAATGGGTGCGACAGCTCATGAGCAGGATGTTCCCGGTCATCAGTGATCCTTGTCAACATTCCGAGTTTCTGAATTAAATAGCCTCAGGTGAAGCACTCAGCGGATCCCGGTACAGCACGTCCAGAACCACTGAACCACCCGCCACGGCGAGTACGGAATCCGGAAAACCGGTCGGCACGACGGTCGCGGCGCGGTCGTCGCCCACCGCTTCCCGCAATGCCGCGAGGCAGTCCTCACGGTGAATGGTCCCGACCTCGGTCACCACGACCGTCTCCGGATTGAGCACGTCGAGCAGCAGCCCCGCCGCCCGCCCGGTCATCCGCGCCCGCTCCACCAGCAGCCGTGCGGCCGCCCCGTCACCGGCCGCCGCCGCGGCGACCACGTGCATCGGGTGCGTCCCGTCGGTGATCCCGGCCTCCCGGGCCCGCCGGCACAAGGTTCGTTCGCTCAGCTCCGCTTGGAGGCAGCCGGTCCGCCCGCAGTCGCAGGGCTCGGTGCCGCCCGGCACGGGGAGGTGGGCGATCGCGCCCGCCTGGGAGCGGGGGCCGTGGTGCACCTCGTCGTTGGTGGCGAACGCCGCGTCGACCACGTTGCCGACGAACAGGTGCAGCAGGCTCCCGCTGCCCCGGGCCCGCCCGAACAGCCGCTCGCCGTTGACCAGAGCCCGCGCGTGCCCGTCGACGTGGACGGGCAGCCCGGTGCGCGCGGAGAGCACCTCCCGCACCGCCACGTCCCGCCAGCCCAGCAGCCCGTGCTCGACGATCGTCCCGGAGTCCCGGTCCACCCAGCCCCCGGCGGCCACCCCCACCCCCAGCGGCCGGCTGCCCCGCACCTCGGCGAGCAGCGCCGCGAGACCGTCCGCGGCCCGTGCCAGCACCCGTCCGGGATCGCTGTGCTCGTGAGTCAACTCCCGCTGCGTCACCACCCGTCCGCGCAGATCGAGCAGCGCGACCGTGGTGTACTGCACGGCGATGTGCACCCCGCCGACCACGAACCGGGAGTCGTCCAGATCGACGGGCACATGGGGGCGGCCCACCCCGTTCGACCGCCGGGGCGCGGCTGCCTCGCGGATGAAGCCGAGTTCGGCGAACCGGGCGCAGTAGTCCGTCACGGACGCGGGGGACAGCCCGGTCAGCCGGGCGATGGTGCTGCGGGCCACCGGCCCGTGCTCCAGCACGGACCGCAGCACGACGCTGGCGCTGGTCCGCCGCCGGTCGCTGTCGGCGGCACGGGGGACGGGGGAGGCGAGAAGGAGTGCCGTGGCACGGGGCATGGTTGACCGTCCTCGGGAACGGGGGCCGACACGTCTCGGACGTCGAGGCGCGCCGTAACCGTGCGACCGCGCCTCAGACCGGGCGGCGACAGGTGGCCGTGCCCTGGCGTCGCAGGTCGACATAGCGACGCGACGTGAAGTTCCGGGCCTGGGCAACCATGGCTGGAAGAGTACGGCAGGGAAGGTGAATCCGACCAGAGCACTAGGATTCCATTGGTGAAAACCCACAATCCTGTAGTCGGTCCGCAAGGTGAACGAAACATCCCCACCTCAGTGATCGGTGTCACGTTGAGTCCGGTGTAACCGCCACGCTTTGTGTGGAGCCCACCAAGCCCCCGTTCCCCGCTTTGTCGAGCGCCGACGGTGATCAGTTCCGCCGCGCCGGGATAGCGTCACCGTGTCCCCACGTGCCCTCACCAGCGGAGTCCCCATGAGCACCGCCACTGTCGCCGCCACCGCCCGTCCCGGCGCAGTCCTCGCCGACCTCCTGCCTGCGTCCCGTGTGCGCGATCTCGCCCTTGTGGCCGGCGGTGCCGCGCTCACCGGCCTCGCGGCCCAGATCTCCGTCCCGGTGCCCGGGTCCCCGGTGCCGGTGACCGGCCAGACGTTTGCCGCCCTGCTCGTCGGCACGTCCCTCGGCGCCGGTCGCGGCTTCCTCTCCCTCGCGCTGTACGCGTTCGCGGGTGTCGTCGGCGTGCCGTGGTTCGCGAGCGGTACCTCCGGCTCGGGCGCCGTCTCCTTCGGCTACATCCTCGGCATGATCCTCGCCTCCACCGTCGTCGGAGCCCTGGCCCGCCGCGGTGCCGACCGCTCCGTACTGCGCATGGCGGGCACGATGCTGCTCGGCGAGGCGATCATCTATGCCGTCGGCGTCCCCTACCTGGCCTACGCCGCCGACATGCCCGCTTCCACCGCCATCGCGAACGGCCTCACCCCGTTCCTCATCGGCGACGCCCTGAAGGCCGCCCTGGCGATGGGCCTGCTGCCTGCGGCCTGGAAGTTCGCCAATAAGCGGTGACGTGGTAGTTCGTAGGGCGAAGTTCCTCGTACGCCCGTAGGTACGGCCGCGTTGCCCGACAGACTTCGTCGGGCAACGCGGCCGTTCGCGTCAGCCCTGCCGGCGAGCGGCCCGCGGCAGCCGCTGCGACCACCACAGCCCCGCCGTACCGGCAGCGATCAGCGCCGCGCCGGCCGCGCCGAGCGGCAGGACGTCACGGCCCACGCCGGTCTTGGGCAGCTGGTCGCCGCCCGGAGCCACCGGCTTGTTGTCGGTGCCGAGCAGCAGCGGGGTGGCCGGCGCGTTCGGTGACGGGTTCGTCGTGCCGAAGGGCACCGGGCCCTGCTGCCAGTAGGTCTTCTTCCCGTCGGTGGTCTGCACGGGCAGACAGATCTTGCCCGTCTTGCCCAGGTCGTAAGTCGCCGCTACGTCATACGACTTGGACTTGCCCGCAGCGAGATTCCCGACCGGGCAGCTGAAACCGCTGTTCGAACCCGCGGGCAGATCCTTTTTCGCGAGGGCGTCACAGCCCTGAACATCTGTCACCTTCAGGCCGTCGAAACCGACCACCAAAAGCCTGATGTCACCGCTTTCCTTGCTTCCGTCGTTCTTGACGGTGGCGGTAATCGCCGTCTTTTGCGAGCTGTTGTCGACCGAGATCTTCCCGGGCAGCAGCGTGCTCAGCTTCACGCCCGCCGGTGCCTCGTCAACCGCCTTTCCCCCCTTGCTGCTTCCTGATCCCTGGTCATCGGCGGCGGCCGTGAACGGAAGGATCATCACGGCCGAGAAAGATGCCGTGACCAGCGATCCAACGACGACCGTCAAACGACGAGAACTCATGTTCGCCCCCCTTGCAACCCCCTGGACTGCGCCTGAATTCGCAGTACTTGAAGAGGTACCACAAGATTTCTCCGCACTATGCTGGTGCGGCACGAAGTGTGACCATTGTGTTTCCATTGGCACGGTCGTCGGGGGGTGTGTTGGATTGCCGGGGAATGCGCGGAGTGGTGGTGTTCCAGGGTTACTGGTGACGGGGCGGTACCGGCTGGTCGAAAGCATCGGCCAGGGGGGAATGGGGCGTGTGTGGCGGGCCGCCGACGAAATGCTCGACCGGCAGGTCGCGGTCAAGGAAATGCGCATAGACGGGCTGGACGCGGAGGACACGCGCACCCGCCGTGAGCGCACGCTGCGCGAGGCCAGGGCGACGGCCCGGATCGACCACCCCAATGTCGTGCGCGTGTACGACGTCGTCGACGAGGGCGAACGTCTGTGGATCGTCATGGAGCTGGTCGCCGGGCGCTCGCTGGAGCAGATCATGGTGGAGGAAGGGCCACTGGGTCAGCCCGAGACGGCTCGGATCGGGCTTGGGCTGGTGGCGGCGCTGCGTCAGGTGCACGCCGGGGGAGTGCTGCACCGGGACATCAAGCCCGGGAACGTCCTCGTCGAGCGGGGCGGCGGGCGTGTGGTGCTCACGGACTTCGGCATCGCGGCCATCCAGGACGCCAAGGCGCTCACCATGGTCGGCATGCTCGTCGGCTCCCCCGACTACATGGCCCCCGAGCGGGTGTCGGGACGCCCGCAGGGACCGCCGTCCGACATCTGGTCCCTGGGCGCGACCCTGTGCGCGGCCCTGGGCGGCCGCTCCCCGTTCTCCCGCGACACGACCCTCGCTACGCTGCACGCGGTCCTGTACGAGGAGCCCGAACTCCCTCCCGCGGCAGGCCCGTTGCGGGACATTCTGGCGGCACTCCTGGAGAAGGAGCCGACGGTCAGAGCCGGCCTCCCCGAGGTGGAGGACGCGCTGTGGCCGGTCGCGTATCCACCCCCGACGCCGACTCTGCCGGTGGGGGAGGGGCGTTCGGCCGGAGAGCGGCAGGGCTCTCCGGCGAGGGCCGGGGAAGAGGAGTCGGAGGGGGCCGGTGACGGCATCGACGTGTCGGGCGGGGGCGCCGGCGCGCGTCCGGCGGTTCCGACGGGTTCGGTGAGCGAGGCGGAACAGCCGGGGCCGGCAGGGGCGGTGAGCCGGGCGGGGCCGTCGGCGGAAGCCGGGCCCTTGCCGGGGCCTGGACCCGGGCCCGAGCCGAAGGCGCCCGTGGCCGGGGACACTCCGGTGTTCCCCCGGGCGCCCAGGGAGCGGCCCACACCGGCATTCGTGGAACTGCCTCGCGGCCGCACGGGGCGTGCGGGGCGTGACGCCGGGGAGCCCGAGCACGTACGCACCCCGGAGTCCCCGCCGCTCCCCGAGCCCCGCCCGGAGCCCGGCGAGCCGGTGCGCGACGCGGTGCCGCACGCCGCCCCGCCCCCCGCACCCCCCGCAACACCTCTTGCACCCCCTGAACCGCCCCCCGCAACCCCCGAAACCCCCGAAACACCGCCCACACCCCCCGAAGCCGCCTCCGAACTGCGCTCCGAAGTCCGTTCCGAGACGCCCTCCAGCAACTCCGCGGGACCGGCACCCGGAGCCCCTCCCCGGCAGGGCGTCTCCCTCACCCGCGCCCAGGCGGAGACCCAGCGCCGACCCGGCGACGGCCCGCCGGGCCCGCCCGGCCCCCGCAGCGCAGGCATGCCGCGGGGCGAACCCGCCGGCCCCCTCACCCCGGCTCCCCGTCATCGCACCGGCATCCTCGCCGCCGTCGGCCTGGTCGCCGTCGCCGCCGTGGTCGCGGTCATCCTCACCACCTCGTCCGGCGACCGGCGGGACGGCCCGCACGCCGGCTCCTCGCCGGCCTCTTCCGTCAGCGGCGGCACCACTAGCACCCCGTCACCCACCGTCGAGGGCACCGCCCGGCCGCAGAGTCTGCCGCCGGGCGCCCACCGGGAGGCCGGCGGGTTCGCCTGGGCGACGCCCAAGGGCTGGCGGCGGGACGTGAAGACCGGTTCCGAGGTCCACTACACCTCCCCGGACGGCCGCCAGGAACTCGTCGGCAAGTCGTCGCTCGCCCGCGGCAATCTGATGGACACCTGGCGCACCTCGGAGCAGAACGCCCGCCAGGGCCAGGACTACGCCAAGATCCGGCTGGCGGAGACCAGCTTCCAGGGTCACCCGGCGGTCGTCTGGGAGTACACCTTCACCCTCAAGGGCGATCACTGGCACGCCCTGCTGCTCGGCTTCGACGTGGAGGGGAAGTCGTACCAGATCAACACCTGGTACCAGCCGGACATCGAGCCCCGGGCCCGGAAGACGTACGACAAGGTCAAGGAGAGCTTCACGGTGCTGTGAACGCGGGCGCAACGCCCGAGGGCCGGGAACGCCCGAGGGGAGGGAACCCGGCGGGCTCCCTCCCCTCGTCGCGGCGACGGGGTCGCCCGCGTCAGCCGACAGGCACCTTGTCGGTCTTGTCGTCGGACTCCAGGGCCACCGGCGGACGGTCCCCGGCTACCTTCTGCTTCACCAGGGCGATCACGATCACGACCGCCGCGACCGTCAGCGACAGCAGCACGGTCGTGCGTCCGCTGCTCTCGCCCTCGGTGTCGGTCAGCATGTAGCCGAGGACGAACACGATCAGCGCGGCCGTCGCCCAGGTGAGGTACGGGTACAGCCACATCTTCACGACCAGCTTCTCCGGCGCCTCGCGCTGGATGATCTTCCGCATCCGCAGCTGCGAGAAGCAGATGACCAGCCACACGAACAGGGCCACCGCACCACTGGAGTTGACCAGGAAGAGGAAGACCGAGTCCGGGAACCTGTAGTTGAAGAAGACGGCCACGAAGCCGAAGACCACGGAGGCGATGATCGCCGCCATCGGCACACCACGGGAGGTGGTCTTCGCGAAAGCCTTCGGCGCGTCGCCGCGCTGGCCCAGCGAGAACGCCATGCGGGAGGCCGTGTAGAGGCCGGAGTTGAGGCAGGACAGCACCGAGGTGAGCACGATGAAGTTCATGATCTCGCCGGCGTGTGCGATGCCGAGGGAGTCGAGGGCGGCGACGTACGAGCCCTTCTCCTTGATCGCCGGGTCGTTCCACGGCAGCAGGGAGACGACCACGAGGATCGAGCCGAGGTAGAAGACGCCGATGCGCCAGATGATGCTGTTCGTCGACTTGGTGACGGCCTGCTGCGGGTTCTCCGACTCGCCGGCGGCCAGGGTGGCGATCTCGCTGCCCATGAAGGAGAAGACGACGAGCAGGACGCCGGTGAGGATGGCACCGGGACCGTGCGGCAGGAAGCCGCCGTGGCTGGTGAGGTTGCCGAAACCGGCCTTGTCGCTGTGCACACCGGGCAGCACGCCGAAGACGGCCAGTGCGCCGACCACGATGAACGCGCCGATCGCGACGACCTTGATACCGGCGAACCAGAACTCGAACTCACCGTAGGAGCCGACGGAGACGAGGTTGGTCGCGGTGAGCACGACCATCACGATCAGGGCCCAGCCCCACTGCGGGACGGCGGGGATCCACCCTTCGAGGATCTTGGCGCCGGCGGTGGCCTCCACGGCCAGCACCACCACCCAGAAGAACCAGTAGAGCCAGCCGATGGAGAACCCGGCCCAGCGGCCGAGGGCACGGTCGGCGTGCGCGGAGAACGAGCCGGAGGTCGGATTTGCGGCGGACATCTCGCCGAGCATGCGCATCACGAGGACGACGAGCGTGCCGACGAGGGCGTACGACAGGAGGATGCCGGGGCCTGCGGTGGCAATGCCCGAGCTGGAGCCGACGAAGAGGCCGGCGCCGATCACACCGCCGATGGCGATCATCGACAGATGGCGGTTCTTGAGTCCTGCCTGAAGTCCGGAACCAGGGGTCATGGGCGGAATTCCTTTGCGCCTGTTGGGCTTACCCGTACGAGCGGTGTACGAGCCGGTCCAGTGAATCCGAGGCGAACGAATTCGGGAACCTTCGAATCCAGATTGTTACTTGAGGTTCCCTTGAGGTTCTATGGCCAGACTCACATTTTTCCTGGTCGGCACCCGGAGCTGCTGCCCCGCAGCGGCCATGTCACACTCGTCCCATGCGCGTGTATCTCGGCTCGGACCATGCGGGCTTCGAACTCAAGAACCACCTCGTCGAGTGGCTCAAGGAGGCGGGTCACGACCCCGTCGACTGCGGCCCCCACATCTACGACGCCCAGGACGACTACCCGCCCTTCTGTCTGCGCGCCGCGGAGAAGACGGCCGCGGACGCCGACGCCCTCGGCATCGTGATCGGCGGTTCGGGCAACGGCGAGCAGATCGCGGCGAACAAGGTCAAGGGCGTGCGGGCCGCCCTCGCCTGGAGCGAGGAGACCGCCTCCCTCGGCCGGCAGCACAACAACGCCAACGTCGTGGCCGTGGGTGCGCGCATGCACACGCAGGAGGAGGCGACGAAGTTCGTCGAGACCTTCCTCAACACCCCGTTCTCCGGTGACGAGCGCCACATCCGCCGCATCGACATGCTGTCGGAGTACGAGACGACGGGCGACCTGCCCCCGATCCCGGCCCACCACCCGCAGCAGGACTGACGCCGGACGGGGGCTTCGCCCCCTGTTCGAGGGCGGCAGGAAAGGACACGTCACCCGTGCCAGAAGGGCACACCATCCACCGGCTGGCGCAGGACTACGCCGAGCGCTTCTCCGGTACCGCCACGCGAGTGACCAGCCCCCAGGGCAAGTTCTCCGACGCCGCCGAGCTGCTGACCGGAGCGGAGCTCACCCGAACGGAGGCCCACGGCAAGCACCTCTTCCTCGGCTTCCGTGACACCGACTGGGTCCACATCCACCTCGGCCTCTTCGGCAAGGTCAACTTCGGCGACGCCCCCGCGCCCCCGCCCACCGACACGGTCCGCCTGCGCCTGGCGAACGAGTCCGCGTACGTCGACCTCCGTGGCCCCACCACCTGCGCCCTGATCACGGACCCCGAGAAGCGGGCGATACACGACCGCCTCGGCCCCGACCCCCTCCGCACCGACGCCGACCCGACGGCCGCCTACGCCCGTGTGTGTCGCAGCCGTACGACGATCGCCGCCCTCCTCATGGACCAGAAGGTCATCGCGGGCGTCGGCAACGTCTACCGCGCCGAGGTCCTCTTCCGGCACGGCATCGACCCGTACCGCGCGGGCAGGGACATCACCCCCGCCGAGTGGGACGCGGTCTGGGCCGACCTCGTGGACCTCATGCGCGAGGGCGTCCGCAACAACCGCATCGACACCGTCCGCCCCGAACACACCCCGGAGGCGATGGGCCGCCTGCCGCGCGTCGACGACCACGGCGGCGAGGTGTACGTCTACCGCAGGGCGAACCTGCCCTGCCACATCTGCGGCGACGAGATCCGCACCGCCGGCCTCGCCGCCCGCAACCTCTTCTGGTGCCCGGCCTGCCAGAAACGCTGACCGGCCGCCGGAGCACGTGACCGGCCGCTGGGCCCTGCCGTCGAATCCCCGTCGTCCGCCCACCGGGCAGGCGGGGATTTGAGGACAGGACCTAGAACCCGTGCGGCAGCCAGGGCGCCACCGCCGAGCCGAAGGCCACCGACGCCTCCGCCAGTGCCCCCGGACGCAGCTCCCGCACCCGCCCGGCCTCGGCCAGCGACAGCAGCGAGACGCCGCCGAGGTACGCGGCTCCCAACTCCCGTACGGACAGGGCGAGGTCGGCCGGTTCCTCGGTGCGCTCGCAGGACGCCCCCTTCATGTCCCCGGAGAGCCGCCAACGCCCGGTGTTCCAGGGGCAGAAGGCGTCCTCGACCTCGAACACCACATGGACCGGAGCCTGGTAGGTCCGGGCCTCCAGCGCCGCACCCACCTCCACGAGCCGTACGTGCAGCGAGTCGCGCACCAGCACCCGGCACCGCCGGATGTCGGAGACCATGTACTGCCACGGCTCGTCCACCGGCCGCCGCCGCGCGTCGATCGTCGAGGTCAGATCGATGTCGAACAGGAAGCGCCACAGCGCGGCGTGCGCGGCCGCATCCAGCGCCTCCAGGTCCTCCAGCACCACCGTGCCCTTGGGGCCGGCCGCTTCCCAGTCGGGCTTGATCCGGAAGCGCGCGAACCCCACTGCCTCCCCGTCCCGCTCGGCCAGTACGCACTGCAGCGGCGACGCCCCGTGCCGCTCGCTCTCCGGGTCGAGCAGTCCGAGCCGGTCCCAGCCGGGCAGCCGCTCCACCATGGCCGGCCGCAGCGGCACGCGCCGGGCGTAGAGCGCCTCGCACTCCTCGAGCACGTCGGCCGGTGCGGCGTACCGCAGTCGTACGTCGTCGGTACCGGGCGGCACCGACAGCCGTACCCGGTCCGTACTGATCTCGGCGTTCACGTGATACGTCGCGACGCCGTACCCGAATCGTCCGTAGATGGCCGGCTCGGACGCCGTCAGGACCGCGAGCGGCCAGCCCCACGCCCGCACATCGTCCAGCTGCCGTCGCATCATCGAGGTCAGCACACCGCGCCGCCGGTGTGTGGCGGCCACGCTCACCATCGTGACGCCCGCGGCCGGCACCGGGGCGCCGCCCGGCACGGTGAGCCGGAAGGTGAAGGCCCCCGCCGTGCCGACGAGCTCGTCCCCGTCCCAGGCGCCGATCGACCGGTCGGTCTCGATGAGCGAGGACCACAGCTCCCGCTCCTCGGCCGAATCGGGGACCGCACCGAAGGCGCGGATCAAGTGGTCGTACCAGAGGCCGAGGTCTTCGCGGCGCAGTACGCGCAGCTCGGTCGGACGGTCGCTCGCAAGGTCAGTGCCCATGAACCATGCGTACCAGGGCATTGCGGGACGAGCGAGTGAATTTCTCCCGAGCGGCCGTGTGACGGCCTTCTGTGAAGTTGAGCCTCGGACGGGGGATAAGTCGGACCTCGCGTGCCAAGCGGCTGGTCCGCTGGATAGGGTCCCGAACTAATGACAGCAGGAGGAGAGCGGCGCGCGAAGGCCGAGACGCTGACGGCCCGGTGGAAGATGCAGTGGCACCGGGCCCGTGTCGGTGTGCGCAGAAGTGCCGTGGACTACTTCCGCGGTGACGGCTCGGACTGGGTCGCGCTTTTCGGACTGCTGCTGACGATCCCGGTCCTCGCGTCCATGACGCTCGGCAACTCGGTGTGGTGCTCACCGGCCACGCTGGTGCTGCCGATCGTCGCGGGCGGGCTGCTGCTGCGTCCGGCGAGTCTGCTCGGGCTGTACGCGGCGGCGGCAACGGCGCTGATCGTGGAGTCGGTGCAGCTGGGGCCGTACACAGAGGGGCCGTCCCGGGTCACCCCCGGTGTGGTCCTGGTGGTGGCCGCCTGTGGCTTCTTCGGGCTGCTCACGGCCCAGTTCCGCAGTCGGGTGGGGGTGCCCTGGCGGCGCGGCGGGACGATGCTGTTCGACCTGCGCGAGCGGATCCGGGTGCAGAGCAAGCTGCCGAAGCTGCCGCACGGCTGGCACCGCGAGATGGCGCTGCGGCCGGCCGGCGGCCAGTCCTTCTCGGGCGACTTCGTGGTCGCGGCCCGTACGAACAACGGCCGCACGATGGAGGTCGTCCTCACGGACGTGTCCGGCAAAGGCATGGACGCGGCCTCGCGGGCGCTGCTGCTGTCGGGGGCCTTCGGCGGTCTGCTGGGCTCGCTGCCGCCGCACGCGTTCCTCACGGCGGCGAACGGCTATCTCCTGCGCCAGGACTGGGACGAGGGGTTCGCCACCTCGATCCATCTGGTCCTGGACCTCGACTCCGGGGACTACGAGCTGTACTCGGCGGGACATCCGCCGGGGCTGCAGCTGAGCGCCGGCAGCGGTCGCTGGGAGGAGAAGGCCGCCGAAGGGCCGCTGCTCGGTGTGTACGACGGCGCCCAATTCGACCCCGTGAAGGGGTCGCTCCGTCCCGGGGACGTGTTGATGCTGTTCACGGACGGTCTGGTGGAAACCTCCGACCGGGACATCGTCGAGGGCATAGACCGGCTGACGGGGGAGGCCGACCGGTATGTCGCCGGAGGCTTCCACGGAGCCGCCTGGCACCTCATCGAGGCGGTGGCCAAGGACGTCAACGACGACCGGGCGCTGCTGCTGATCTGCCGGGAAGCCGCGGCCGCGCCGGTCCGCTGACCCGCGCGCGGCCGGCAGAGGGCCGTGCAACGGCCGTCGGTGCCGGGGACACTGGGGGAGTGACCGAAACGCATCGCATGCTCACCCTGGCCGAGATCGAGGCCGTCGCCCGCGCCGCCCACGAGGGGCAGACGGACAAGGCGGGGCGGCCGTACGCGGAACACCTGAAGGCCGTAGCGGAGGGCGTGCGCGCCCGGGGCGGGGACGACGAGCAGATCGCGGCGGGCTGGCTGCACGACTCCGTCGAGGACGACGCGTTGTCGCGCGAGTGGCTGAGCGGGGCCGCGCTGAGCCGGCGCACCAAGGACATCGTGCTCGCCGTCACCAAGCGGGCGGGGGAGGAGCCGGAGGCGTACGCCCGGCGCATTCTTCGCACGCCCGGCGCGCTGCTGGTGAAGGAGGCCGATCTGGCCCACAACGCGGACCCTGAGCGTCTTGCGGTCCTCGACGAACCCGTCCGGAGACGGCTGACCGAAAAGTACGCGCGGATGCGGGCACTCCTCGGTCTGACGGACGACGGTCCGGACGGCTCGGCTACGCGCTGACCTTCTCGCGGGCGCCTTCCGCCCGCTGCCGTTCACGGGCCAGTTCGGCCGCGTCCCGCTTGAACGCCCACTCCATCTTCGGCTCCATGGCGAACCGGAAGAGGCGCTGTACGGGCTTGGTGCACAGCAGGGTGACGACGGCGGCCGCCAGGACGCTGACCAGGATCTCGCCGAGCGGGCGGTGCAGCGAGGGGTGGTCGAACCAGCCCCGGTAGTCGGCGAACTTGATCAGGAAGCCGTGCAGCAGATAGCCGTACAGGGTGCCGGCGCCCAGCGCGGTGAACCACATCTTCCGGCGTGGCACCCAGGCGAAGAAGCAGGCGGTCAGCACCAGCGAGCAGCCGAACAGCGCCAGGACCATGAGCGGGCCGCACCACCAGGGCGCGCCGAACTCCTGGGCGGACTGGCGGTGGTAGAGCCACGCGGTGTCCATCCGCGGCACGCTCCACCAGCCGACCGCCAGCGCGGCCGCGAAGACCGGCACCGACGCGATGCGCACCCAGCGGCGGCGCACCAGCTGGAAGTGGTGCGGTTTCATGCACAGGCCCAGCACGAAGTACGGCAGGAACTGCAGGACGCGCTGGAGGTCCAGGTCGTCGCCGATGCTCGGGGTGACCGACGCCAGCATGGCGAGGCCGATCGCCAGCGGGAGCGGCCGGCGGACCAGTTTCCAGACGGGTGTGGTCAGCCGCCAGATGAACAGCGCGCACAGAAACCAGGTCAGATACCAGGGATCGAGAAGGCTGATCTCCTGGTCGGGGGCGTGGTCGACGAACCGCTTGAAGAGCGGATAGGCGGTCTCGAACACGATGTACGGCACGGCGACGCCGGTGATGAGCCGTTTCAGCCGGTCCGGGCGCATGTCGAAACTGCGCGAGAAGAAGCCCGAGATGATGATGAATGCCGGCATGTGGAAGGCGTACACGACGGTGTACACGCCCTCCAGGATGCGGCTGTCGCCCTTCAGCGGTTCCCAGGAGTGACCGATCGCGACGAGCACGATCGCCAGGTACTTGGCATTGTCGAAGAACGCATCGCGCTGTTTGCCCGGTCTGTCCCGCTTCTGCGGACTCGTCGGGGTACGCGGACTCGGCACTCCGTTCACCGGCGACTGTGCCGGTGGGAGCGGCCTTCGGTGCTGGCCCGGGGACGAGGCGGCGTCGAACATCTGAGGCACCCTAGCGTTGTCTGTGGGATTTCGTAAAACCCCCAGTGTGTTTCCTTGTTATGGGGTTTCGGGTGCCCTGGATTTACAGAACCTGACGCCTCTGTCTACGTGATGGTCAGCACATCGCAGGCCGCCGTTCACCCTTGATGTCCCGATTCATCCTGACTAATTGGGGCATAACGCAGTCCTTCGGCCAACAATTCGAATTACCTGCGAACGAGATGTGTGGACAGCGAAACGAACCTCGCAATTCCCTGTGTCCCGGGTGGGCGCGGGCTCTCGAATTACTGTGCCGCGAGTCGCCCCGTTGCGGGCGGCTGTCCGACGATGCGTCACGCGCCGCATACGGTGGCCGGGTTGGTGGCACGATGGTTCTGGCGGGGGTGCGGGGATGTGCCCCCGGGCCGGGAGAGCGGACCGACCGAGGGTGTGATCAGTGTGGCCATTTCACTGTCCGTGGTGTTGCTGTTGGCGATCATCCTTGTGGTGCTGATCCGAGGGGGGAGCATCAAGACCGGCCCCGCCATCGTCGCGATCCTGTTCGGCTTCTTCCTCGCCTCGACCGGCATGGCCCCGTCGATCCAGCGGTTCCTCAACTCGATAGCCGAGACGATCAACTCCATCAGCTTCTGAGGCTTCTGGACGCTAGCGGATCTGTACGTTACGTACAGACTTTCTGGTACGTACGCTCTTTCCCGTATGTACGCAGTGGACGTGGGGCGTGCGCTTCTTGCGTACGCATACGTCGAGCCCCCCGGAAACGATTCAGGGCCAGGCGGAGGAATCATCCTCCGACCTGGCCCTGAGCCGTACAGAGCGGGCGACGGGAATCGAACCCGCGTAGCTAGTTTGGAAGACTAGGGCTCTACCATTGAGCTACGCCCGCACGGGACGCGCCGCATGTTGTCGACCGCGGCACAGGAGGCATCGTAGCGGGTCGAATGCGCTCGCCGCACACCCCATTCCGCGCCGTGCCACCGTGCGCCCACCCGCTCCGCAAATGCGGCGGCCGCACTGCCTGCGGGCATGTACCCTACGTGTCGCACCAGACGGGGTGTGGCGCAGCTTGGTAGCGCGTCCGCTTTGGGAGCGGAAGGCCGTGGGTTCAAATCCCGCCACCCCGACCACCGGCCGAGATCGTTCGTCGGCCACACTCAGTGATCGCCTTTTGGGGCGTTCAGCTGCTGCGGCTACTATGCAAGCTGCGCGCCCGTGTGTCCCGGCCCACTCGGCCTACGAACTCCTCCGGGCGGCGAAATCGCCGGACCTGTCTGGCTCCGGCGAAAACCAAGAAGTCAGCCACAAGGAGACCGAACCGTGAAGAGCGCCGTGGAGACCCTGAACCCGACCCGGGTTCGGCTCACTGTCGAGGTGCCCTTCGAGGAGCTCAAGGACAGCCTCGACGCGGCGTACAAGAAGATCAACCAGCAGGTCACGGTGAAGGGCTTCCGCAAGGGCAAGATCCCGGCCCGCGTCATCGACCAGCGGTTCGGCCGTGGCGCCGTGCTGGAGGAGGCCGTCAACGACGCGCTTCCGAAGTTCTACACCGAGGCGGTCAACGAGGCCGAGCTCAGCCCGCTGGGCCAGCCCGAGGTCGACATCACCGAGCTGAAGGACGGCGAGACGCTGAACTTCACCGCCGAGGTCGACATCCGCCCGGCCCTGGAGATCCCGGACTACTCCGGCATCGAGGTCGAGGTCGACGCGGTCGAGGTGACCGACGAGGACGTGGAGAAGTCGGTCGAGCAGCTCCGTGAGCGCTTCGCCTCCACCTCCCCGGTCGAGCGCGCCGCCGAGGACGGCGACGTCGTCACGATCGACCTGCAGGCCAAGGTCGAGGGCGAGGTCCTCGAGGACGGCGTGGCCGAGGGCGTCTCCTACACCATCGGCTCCGGCGAGCTCCTCGACGGCATCGACGACGCCGTGAAGGGCCTGGAGGCCGGTGGGGAGGCCACCTTCACCTCCGAGCTCAAGGGCGGCTCGGCGGCCGGCAAGGAGGCCGAGGTCACCGTCAAGGTCACCCAGGTCGCCGCCCGCGAACTGCCCGAGCTGGACGACGAGTTCGCGCAGCTCGCCTCCGAGTTCGACACCCTCGAGGAGCTGAAGGCCGACAGCCGCAAGCGCCTCGAGAACATGAAGCAGTACGACCAGGCCACGCAGGCCCAGGAGCGCGTCCTGGAGAAGCTGCTCGAGCTGGTCGAGGTCCCGGTCCCCGAGAAGCTGCTCGAGGACGAGATCAACACCCGTAAGCACAACCTCGAGCACCACCAGCTCGGGCAGATGGGCCTCACCCTCGACAAGTACCTGGAGATCCAGGGCAAGACCGCCGAGGAGTTCGAGACCGAGACCCGCGAGGCCGCGGTCAAGGGCATCAAGACCCAGTTCGTCCTCGACGAGCTGGTCAAGTCGGAGAAGCTCAACGTCAACCAGGAGGAGCTCACCGAGCACCTCATGCGGCGTGCGGCCTCCTCCGGGATGTCCCCCGACCAGTTCGCCCAGGCCGTCGTCGAGGGTGGCCAGGTGCCCCTCCTCGTCGGCGAGGTCGCCCGCGGCAAGGCTCTGGCCGTCGTGGTCGAGGCCGCCACGGTGAAGGACACCAACGGCGAGATCGTCGACCTGGACGACGAGGACGAGGCCGAGGC
The DNA here is from genome assembly GCF_032656585.1 of Streptomyces herbicida. NCBI lineage: Bacteria > Bacillati > Actinomycetota > Actinomycetes > Kitasatosporales > Streptomycetaceae > Streptomyces > Streptomyces herbicida. Next base: position 44,826 of record NZ_JAUYWJ010000025.1, on the reverse strand, counting down.
GGCCACGGAGACGGTCGAGGCCGTCGAGGGCGCCGCTGAGACCACGGACGAGGAGAAGGCCGAGGGCTGAGCCCCGCGGAGCCTGTGAAGGCCGTATGACGAAGGGCCCCGGGATGCACAGCGCCCCGGGGCCCTTCGTCATACGGTGGAACAGTGCCCCAGGGGTGCGGGACCTGCGCGACAGGCCACGAGCGGCCCGCAGCCGCCCGTGCGTGGACACCGTCACGGCCAGTGGACGGCGGCCCGCCTGCCGGAGGCGCACGGCGCTACGCCCCGGGCGAACACCCCCTTCCACGGGATTCCCCGAAGGGACCAGCGCGTTAGGGTCCATGAATACGGGGGCAGGGGACTCACCTGAAACCCCCGGCAGGACTTCGCAGGATTTCGCAGTACACGTGAGACGGCCCGGCGCCGTCGTAAGACGAGCAGGTGGATACGTGACGAATCTGATGCCCTCCGCCGCCGGCGAGCCTTCCATCGGTGGTGGCCTCGGTGACCAGGTCTACAACCGGCTGCTCGGCGAGCGGATCATCTTCCTCGGCCAGCAGGTCGACGATGACATCGCCAACAAGATCACCGCGCAGCTGCTGCTCCTCGCCGCGGACCCGAGCAAGGACGTCTACCTCTACATCAACAGCCCCGGTGGCTCGGTGACGGCCGGCATGGCGATCTACGACACCATGCAGTACATCCCGAACGATGTGGTCACGATCGCCATGGGCATGGCGGCCTCGATGGGCCAGTTCCTGCTCACCGGCGGTACCGCGGGCAAGCGCTTCGCGCTGCCGCACGCCGACATCATGATGCACCAGGGCTCCGCGGGCCTCGGCGGTACGGTCTCGGACATCAAGATCCAGGCCGAATACCTGCTGCGCACCAAGAAGCGCATGGCCGAGCTGACCGCGCAGCACTCCGGCCAGACGGTCGAGACGATCATCCGCGACGGCGACCGCGACCGCTGGTTCACCCCGGCAGAGGCCAAGGAGTACGGTCTCATTGACGAGATCATCACGCATGCCTCCGGTGTTCCGGGAGGCGGCGGCACCGGTGCCTGACCGGCCCGGCTCCGCCACGCTCCGCCGAGACTCCAGCCCCCAGAACGCCACCAGGACGGTGAACACGCACATGAGCAACTTCCCCGGCGCCGCCAGCGGCCGCTACGACGGGCCGCGGCCCGAGAGCCGCTATGTCATTCCGCGCTTCGTCGAGCGCACCTCCCAGGGCATCCGCGAGTACGACCCGTACGCGAAGCTCTTCGAGGAGCGCGTGATCTTCCTCGGCGTCCAGATCGACGACGCCTCCGCCAACGACGTCATGGCGCAGCTGCTGTGCCTGGAGTCGATGGACCCCGACCGGGACATCTCGATCTACATCAACAGCCCCGGTGGCGACATGACCGCCCTCACGGCGATCTACGACACGATGCAGTTCGTGAAGCCCGACATCCAGACGGTGTGCATGGGCCAGGCGGCGTCCGCCGCGGCCATCCTGCTCGCCGCCGGTACGCCGGGCAAGCGCATGGCGCTGCCGAACTCCCGCGTCCTCATCCACCAGCCGGCCGGCAGCACCGGCCGCGGGCAGCTCTCCGACCTGGAGATCATCGCCAACGAGTTCACGCGGATGCGTACGCAGCTGGAGGAGATGCTCGCCAAGCACTCCAACCGGCCGATCGAGAAGGTCCGTGAGGACATCGAGCGCGACAAGATCCTCACCGCCGAGGAAGCGCTCGAGTACGGCATCGTCGACCAGATCATCTCCACCCGGAAGATGAACAGCTCCGACGTCCGCTGACGCGGAGGACCCGCACTCTGTCGCCCTTGGCGTGGTGCACGTCAAAGTGAACCGTGCCAAGGGGGGCCCGAACGGGGGGCCCGGCAAGGTACCGTCGGACATAAGGCAGCACCAGGAGCCGCTGGATTCGAAAGCATCCAGGCGTCTCCCAGGCGAAGGGGAAGCACACCGTGGCACGCATCGGTGACGGCGGCGATCTGCTCAAGTGCTCGTTCTGCGGCAAGAGCCAGAAGCAGGTCAAGAAGCTCATCGCAGGGCCCGGTGTGTACATCTGCGACGAGTGCATCGATCTCTGCAACGAGATCATCGAGGAGGAGCTCGCCGAGACGAGCGAGGTGCGTTGGGAGGAACTCCCCAAGCCCCGCGAGATCTACGAGTTCCTGGAGGGCTATGTAGTCGGCCAAGAGGCCGCCAAGAAGGCTCTCTCAGTCGCGGTGTACAACCACTACAAGCGGGTTCAGGCGGGGGAGAACGGCGGCGCCCAAGGCCGCGACGACGCCATTGAGTTGGCGAAGTCCAACATCCTCCTGCTGGGCCCCACGGGCTCCGGCAAGACGCTCCTCGCACAGACCCTGGCGCGCATGCTGAACGTCCCGTTCGCGATCGCGGACGCGACGGCGCTGACGGAGGCGGGTTATGTCGGCGAGGACGTCGAGAACATCCTCCTGAAGTTGATCCAGGCCGCGGACTACGACGTCAAGAAGGCCGAGACGGGGATCATCTACATCGACGAGATCGACAAGGTCGCGAGGAAGAGTGAAAACCCTTCCATCACCCGCGACGTGTCGGGCGAGGGCGTGCAGCAGGCCCTCCTCAAGATCCTCGAGGGCACCACGGCCTCGGTCCCGCCGCAGGGCGGCCGCAAGCACCCGCACCAGGAGTTCATCCAGATCGACACGACGAACGTCCTGTTCATCGTGGGCGGCGCGTTCGCCGGACTGGAAAAGATCATCGAGGCGCGGGCCGGCGCGAAGGGCATCGGCTTCGGCGCCACGATCCGCTCGAAGCGTGAGCTGCAGTCGAAGGACGTCTTCGAGGACATCATGCCGGAGGACCTGGTCAAGTTCGGCATGATCCCCGAGTTCATCGGCCGTCTGCCGGTGATCACCTCGGTCCACAACCTCGACCGCGAGGCCCTGCTCAAGATCCTGGTGGAGCCCCGCAACGCCCTGGTCAAGCAGTACCAGCGCCTCTTCGAACTCGACGGCGTGGAACTGGACTTCGAGCGCGAGGCCCTGGAGGCCATCGCCGACCAGGCCATCCTCCGCCAGACCGGCGCGCGAGGCCTGCGCGCCATCATGGAAGAGGTCCTGATGTCGGTGATGTACGAGGTCCCGTCCCGCAAGGACGTGGCCCGCGTCGTCATCACGGCAGACGTCGTTCACTCGAACGTGAACCCGACGCTGATTCCGCGGGATGCGCGGGGGCGGGGGACGGGGGAGCAGAAGACGGCGTAGCCGCTTCCACGTACACGCAAGACGAGGGCGCCCGGTGCATGCACCGGGCGCCCTCGTCGGTGTCAGGCCTTGACGCGGATCTGCTCGCGCAGCTTCGTGGTCAGGTCGACGGCCTCGTCCTTGTCGATGCCCTTGGTGTTGTCACCGGGCGAGACCATGCCGATGGTGCTGTAGTCGGACCACGCACAGAACCAGTCGGTCGATTCCTTCTTGGTCAGGGCGTTGGTGCTCTTCGTCGCCTGGCACTTCATGAGCGCGCCGTCCAGGTCGACGTCCTCGGGCTGGCCTATGAGCTTGGTGCCCGACGAGTCGCTGCCCGACGAGGACGACGAGTTGCTCTTCGCGATCTCCGCGCCGATCGCCGCGAAGTACTTGTCCAGAGCCGCCTTCGGATCCGCGATCTCACCGTAGCCACCCACCATGGTGATCCCCTTGGCGGTCAGCAGCTCGGCCTGGCTCGGCAGCTTGCTCGGGTCGGGGTGCTGCGGGTCGTAGTCGCCGAAGTCGGCCGTGGACCACTGGCCGATCACGGCCTTGCCGTTCTTCACGCCGGCGGTGTCCAGGTACTTCACCGCTTCCGAGCCGCTGCTCTCGCCCCCCTTGCCGACACGCTTGTATTCGCTGATCACCGTCGACGGAGTCGTCAACTTGTGCGCACCGTCGTCCGAGAGACCGGACGAGCCGCTCCCGGACAGGACGAAGTACGCGCCGACGGCGATCGCCGCCACCACGGCCACCGCCCCGACGATCAGGCCGGTCTTCTTCTTGCCGCCGGCCGGAGCCGGCGGCTGGGGGGCGTAGGCGGCCTGGCCGTAGGGGGCCGTGGGCTGGCCGTAAGGGTTCGGCTGCGGGGGGACGCCCTGCTGCGGGTAGCCGTAACCGGGCTGGGGCTGAGCCGGAGGGGCCTGCTGGGGATAGCCGTAGCCGGGCTGGGGAGCCTGCGGCTGCTGGCCGTAGGGACCCGGCTGGCCGTACGGTCCGGGCTGCTGGGGCTGCCCGCCGTACGGGCCCGGCTGGTTGTGACTCATTTCTGGGTTCCCCTCCAGATGCTTAAGTGTTCCTGACATCCTGGCGCAGGCACAGGAAGCCCACCGCATCGGGGGGCGCACCGTTACAGAACAAACGCGTTTCGGGACTGGGTCGTGACACCTCTAAACTGACCCTCGTGACCGAGAACGCTCAGCAGCAGCCACCAGCGCCCGACACCGAACTGCCGACCCAGTACGCGCCGGCCGATGTAGAGGGGCCGCTGTACGAGCGCTGGGTAGAGCGGGGTTACTTCGAGGCGGACGCGAAGACCGACAAGCCCGCGTACACCGTCGTCATCCCGCCGCCGAACGTCACCGGCAGCCTGCACCTCGGGCACGCCTTCGAGCACACGCTCATCGACGCCCTGACGCGCCGCAAGCGCATGCAGGGCTTCGAGACGCTGTGGCAGCCCGGCATGGACCACGCCGGCATCGCCACGCAGAACGTCGTCGAGCGTGAGCTCGGCAAGGAGGGCAAGTCCCGGCACGACCTCGGGCGGGATGCCTTCGTCGAGCGCGTCTGGCAGTGGAAGGCCGAGTCCGGCGGGCAGATCAGCGGTCAGATGCGGCGCCTCGGTGACGGCGTCGCCTGGTCGCGCGAGCGGTTCACGATGGACGAGGGGCTGTCCCAGGCCGTCCAGACCATCTTCAAGCGGCTCTACGACGACGAGTTGATCTACCGCGCCGAGCGCATCATCAACTGGTGCCCGCGCTGTCTCACCGCGATCTCCGACATCGAGGTCGAGTACCAGGACGACGACGGCGAGCTCGTCTCCATGAAGTACGGGGAGGGGGACGACACCATCGTCGTCGCCACCACCCGCGCCGAGACCATGCTCGGTGACACCGCTGTCGCCGTTCACCCCGACGACGAGCGCTACAAGCACCTCATCGGCAAGCTCATCAGGCTCCCGCTGACCGACCGCTCCATCCCGGTCGTCGCCGACACGCACGTCGACCCCGAGTTCGGCACCGGCGCCGTCAAGGTCACCCCGGCCCACGACCCGAACGACTTCGAGATCGGCCAGCGGCACAACCTGCCGTCCCTCACCGTGATGGACGAGCACGCCGTCATCACCGCCCACGGCCCCTTCCAGGGCCTGGACCGCCTGGAGGCCCGCTCGGCGATCGTCGCCGCGCTGCGCGCCGAGGGCCGGATCGTCGCCGAGAAGCGGCCGTACGTCCACTCGGTCGGCCACTGCTCGCGCTGCAAGACCACCATCGAGCCCAGGCTCTCCATGCAGTGGTGGGTCAAGGTCGGCCCGCTCGCCAAGGCCGCGGGTGACGCGGTCCGCGACGGCAAGGTCAAGATCCATCCGCAGGAGATGGAGAAGCGCTACTTCGACTGGGTCGACAACCTCCACGACTGGTGCATCTCACGGCAGTTGTGGTGGGGCCACCGCATCCCGGTCTGGTACGGCCCGGACGGGGAAGTCGTCTGCGTCGGCCCGGACGAGGAACCGCCGAGCGGTGAGGGCTGGCGTCAGGACACCGACGTCCTCGACACCTGGTTCTCCTCCGGCCTGTGGCCCTTCTCCACGCTGGGCTGGCCCGAGCAGACCGAGTCGCTCGCGAAGTTCTACCCGAACTCCGTCCTGGTCACCGGCTACGACATCCTCTTCTTCTGGGTCGCCCGGATGATGATGTTCGGCCTGTACGCGATGGACGGCACCCCGCCGTTCCACGCCATCGCCCTGCACGGAATGGTCCGCGACCAGTTCGGCAAGAAGATGTCGAAGTCCTTCGGCAACGCGGTCAACCCGCTGGACTGGATGGACAAGTACGGCTCCGACGCGCTCCGGTTCACCCTGGCGCGCGGCGCCAACCCGGGCGTCGACGTCCCGATCGGCGAGGACTGGGTCCAGGGCTCCCGCAACTTCGCCAACAAGATCTGGAACGCCACCCGCTTCGCGCTGATGAACGGCGCGACGGTGGACGGCCCGCTGCCGGACCCGGCGAAGATGTCGGCGACCGACCGCTGGATCCTGTCCCGCCTCAACTCCGTCATCGCCGAAGTCGACGCGTTCTACGACGACTTCCAGTTCGCCAAGCTGTCCGACGCCCTCTTCCACTTCGCGTGGGACGAGGTCTTCGACTGGTACGTCGAGCTGTCCAAGACGACGTTCCAGGCGGGCGGCGAGGCCGCCGAGGTCTCCAAGCGCGTCCTGGGCGAGGTCCTCGACATCACCCTCAAGCTGCTGCACCCGGTCGTCCCGTTCGTGACGGAGACCCTCTGGACCACCCTCACCGGTGGCGAGTCGGTCGTCATCGCCGACTGGCCGACCGACAGCGGCTTCCGTGACGCGGCCGCCGAGCGCGAGATCGAGTCGCTCCAGTCGGTCATCACCGAGGTCCGCCGCTTCCGCGCCGACCAGGGCCTGCAGCCCGGCCAGCGCGTCCCGGCCCGCCTCACCCTGGACGGCACGGCCCTCGCCCCGCACGAGGCGGCCATCCGCCAGCTGCTGCGCCTGCAGCCGGAGGGCGAGTCCTTCACGGCCACGGCCACCCTGCCGGTCGCCGGCGCCGAGGTCGCCCTCGACCTCTCCGGCACGATCGACGTGGCCGCGGAGCGCAAGCGCCTCGCGAAGGACCTGGCCGCCGCCGAGAAGGAGAAGGCCCAGGCCACGGCCAAGCTCGGCAACGAGGCGTTCCTCGCCAAGGCCCCGGACCAGGTCGTGGACAAGATCCGCACGCGGCTCGCCAAGGCCGACGAGGACATCACGCGGATCCAGGCCCAGCTGGACAGGCTGCCCCCGGCGTAAGCGCCCGTACGGCAGCGAAGGCCCCCGGAGTCACACGGCACCGGGGGCCTTCGCCCATGTCTGTCCGTGCCGCTCCGTAGACTGGTCCTGTGAGCGAAGCGCCCGGCACCAACGACCAGCCCGACCCCCTCGACTCCTTCGACGAGATGATCGCGGCGGAGACCGACCGCGACCCCGACCTCGCGGTGATCGAGGCCGGCAGCCGCACCCTGCGCACGCAGGGCGGGGCGCCGCAGGCGGACGTACCCGCGAGGCCCGAGGACCCCGAGGTCGACAAAGCCCTGCGCGAGGTCGAGGCGGAGCTCGCCACCCGCTGGGGCGAGACCAAGCTGGAGCCCTCCGTCAGCCGCATCGCCGCGCTCATGGACGTGCTGGGGGATCCGCAGCGGTCGTACCCCTCGATCCACATCACCGGCACGAACGGCAAGACGTCCACGGCCCGCATGATCGAGGCCCTCCTCGGCGCCTTCGAGCTGCGCACCGGCCGCTACACGTCCCCGCACGTGCAGTCGATCACCGAGCGGATCAGCCTGGACGGCGCGCCGATCTCCGCCGAGCGGTTCATCGAGACGTACCAGGACATCAAGCCGTACATCGAGATGGTCGACGCCCTGCAGGAGTTCCGGCTCTCGTTCTTCGAGGTGCTCACCGGCATGGCGTACGCCGCGTTCGCGGACGCGCCCATCGACGTGGCCGTCGTCGAGGTCGGGATGGGCGGCAGCTGGGACGCGACGAACGTGATCGACGGCGACGTCGCCGTGGTCACCCCCATCGACCTGGACCACACGGACCGGCTCGGTGAGACGCACGCCGAGATCGCCGCGGAGAAGGCCGGCATCGTCAAGCAGGACGCGACGGTCATCATGGCCCAGCAGCCGGTGGACGCGGCGCAGGTGCTGCTGAAGAAGGCGGTCGAGGTCGACGCGACGGTGGCCCGGGAGGGCCTGGAGTTCGGCGTGGTGGACCGCCGGATCGCCGTCGGCGGCCAGCTGCTCACCCTGCGTGGCCTGGGCGGCGAGTATCCCGAGGTGTATCTCCCGCTGCACGGCGCCCACCAGGCGCACAACGCGGCCGTGGCGCTCGCCGCGGTGGAGGCGTTCTTCGGCGTCGGCGCACTGCGCGCGGAGCGGCTGGACATCGACACCGTCCGCAAGGCCTTCGCCGCGGTGTCCTCGCCGGGCCGCCTGGAGGTCGTACGGCACTCGCCGACGATCGTCCTGGACGCCGCGCACAACCCGGCGGGCGCGCGGGCCGCTGCCGAGGCCATCGGCGAGGCCTTCGACTTCAGCCGGCTGATCGGGGTCGTGGGCGCGAGCGGCGACAAGAACGTGCGCGGGCTCCTGGAGGCGTTCGAGCCGATCTTCGCGGAGATCGTCGTCACGCAGAACTCCAGCCACCGCGCCATGGACGCGGACGAGCTGGCCGCGATCGCCGTCGAGGTGTTCGGCGAGGAGCGGGTGCAGGTCGAGCCGCGGCTGCCCGACGCCCTGGAGGCCGCGATCACGCTGGCCGAGGAGGAGGGCGAGTTCGCGGGCGGCGGTGTGCTGGTCACCGGCTCGGTCATCACGGTGGGCGAGGCCCGTCTGCTGCTGGGCAAGGGCTGAGGAGCAATTTCATGCGTACGCTCTGCTCCTCGACCCTGATCGGTGAGGTTTTCATCATCGGCTTCGCCGGGCTGGTGGCGATGAAGGACCCGAACCTGTCGACGACCACGGTGTGGACGGTCAGCGGGATCGCGATGTTCCTGTGCGTGGTGCTGTGCGGCGTGGTGACGCGCCCCGGCGGAGTGGCCCTCGGCTGGGGCCTTCAGCTCGCGCTGATCGCCTCCGGAGTGTTCGTCCCCACGATGTACTTCATGGGGGCGCTGTTCGCGGCGCTGTGGTGGGCTTCCGTGCACTACGGAAGAAAGATCGACGAGGCCAAGGCCCGCTTCGCTGCGCAGGCCGGGTCGCCCACTACACCTGACGCTGCGTAACAGGTGCCCGGACACGCCCTGTAACCTCGTCCCACCGCACACGTCAGTAAGAAGGAGCCTTCCCGTGACCCAGCGCACCCTCGTCCTCCTCAAGCCCGACGCCGTTCGTCGCGGCCTGACCGGCGAGATCATCAGCCGTATCGAGCGGAAGGCCGGCTGGCAGATCACCGCGCTGGAGCTGCGCAAGCTGGACCAGGAGACCCTGGAGCAGCACTACGGCGAGCACAAGGGCAAGCCCTTCTACGAGCCTCTGGTCGAGTTCATGGCCTCCGGCCCGGTCGTCGCCCTGATCGTCGAGGGCGAGCGCGTCATCGAGGGCCTGCGCGCCCTGGCCGGCCCCACCGACCCGATCGCCGCGGCGCCCGGTTCCATCCGCGGCGACTACGGCGTCATCGTCCGCGAGAACCTGATCCACGCCTCCGACTCGGAGGAGTCGGCGGAACGAGAGGTCAAGATCTTCTTCCCGGGCCACGCGTAACCCTCCGGGGGCGCGGCCGGCACGACTCCCCCGGCCGTCGGCCGGCTCGGGCCCGTCGACCTGGGTGACTCGGCGGTTCGGGGACCTGTTGGGTCGCACACCGAGTGGCCCGCGGGTCTGAGTCCTGGGCGGCCGCTGGTCCGGTGGGCTGCCGGTTCGGTGGGCTGCCGGTTTGGGTGGCTTGCCGCTCGGGTGGCTCCACGGCCCGATGGTCCGCCGGCCTTGACGCCCCGCGCCTCGTGGCCGTGGATGCCGTGGATGTGCATGGTCCGTCGGTCCGGCCGGCTCGGCGGTCCGGGGCGCTCGGTAACTTCTTCTCCGGCCGTGCGGATTCCTCCGGGGGCTCGCCGGCCCGGCTCCCCGACGGGCGGTCGGGCCGGGGCCCGTCGGTCGGGGTGAGTCGGCGATCGGGGCGTGTTGGGTCACAGGCCGAGCGGTCCGCGGGTCTGGGACTTGGGCGGCCGCTCGGTTCGGTGAGCTGCCGGTCCGGGTGGCTCCGTGGCCCGAAGGTCGGTCGGCCTTGATGCGCCTCGTCTCGTGGTCGTGGACGTACGTCGTCCGCCGGTCCGGCCCGCCGGCCCAGGGGCTCAGTCACTTCTTCCCGTGCGGAACCCCCTCCGGGGGCTCGCTCGCGCGGACTCCTGACGGCCGCCCGGTCCGGTTCAGGTGTGGGTGCGTATTGTCCGGCGGGTCGGTCGGCTTGGCGAGCCGGGGACTTGGTGTGTCGGGCCGCGGGCGGCCCCGTGGCCGGGGGTGTCTTTTGCGCCGGATGGTCGGGATGGGTGTGGTTCATCGCGGCCGGGTGAAGTGCCGTGTCGTTGGCGGAAGCCGTGCGCGCAGCGGTTCCCGGCGGGTCGCTCCGGCAAATTTTCGTGGATTTTTTTGATGGCATGTCAGTTCGGTCGGCCCGGCTGACCTGCGGCGGGCGTACGTTTTCAGCCGTCGCTTGGCATATGCGTGGCGATCGGGGGAACGAGTGCCCCCGATGGGCCGTCTCCAGAAGCGAGGCGGCGCACCGCATGCTGACAATGGCGAAGACCCTCGCGCAGTGTTCGTGCAGGCGCGTCTACGATGGAAGCCTTCACGTCACAGCACCCACCTCGCCGACCTGAAAAGCCCTCAAAAGCTCGTGGGAAGGCCAGACGAATCCTGATGGGGAACTCAATGTCGTTCATTGGCCGTGACATGGCTGTCGACCTCGGGACCGCCAACACGCTGGTGTACGTCAGGGGTCGCGGGATCGTACTCAACGAGCCGTCCGTCGTCGCGATCAACACCAACACCGGTGGCATCCTGGCGGTCGGCGCGGAGGCGAAGAAGATGATCGGGCGGACCCCCGGCAACATCGTTGCCGTACGGCCGCTGAAGGACGGCGTCATCGCCGACTTCGAGATCACCGAGCGGATGCTCCGCTACTTCATTCTGAAGATCCACAAGCGGCGGTATCTCGCCAGGCCGCGCGTCGTCGTCTGCGTGCCCTCCGGCATCACCGGCGTCGAGCGCCGCGCCGTCATCGAGGCGTCGTCCCAGGCCGGCGCCCGCCAGGTGCACATCATCGAGGAGCCCATGGCCGCGGCCATCGGCTCCGGTCTGCCGGTCCACGAGGCCACCGGCAACATGGTGGTGGACATCGGCGGCGGCACCACGGAGGTCGCGGTCATCTCGCTCGGCGGCATCGTCACCGCCCAGTCCATCCGCGTCGCGGGCGACGAACTGGACAACGCGATCATCCAGCACATCAAGAAGGAGTACAGCCTCCTCCTCGGTGAGCGGACCGCGGAACAGATCAAGATCACGATCGGCTCGGCGTACGACCTCGACTCTGACGAGCACACCGAAATCCGTGGCCGGGACCTCGTCTCCGGGCTGCCCAAGACCGTCGTCATCTCGGCCGCCGAGGTGCGCAAGGCGATCGAGGAGCCCGTCAACGCCATCGTCGACGCCGTCAAGACGACGCTCGACAAGTGTCCGCCGGAGCTGTCCGGCGACATCATGGACCGAGGAATCGTTCTGACCGGCGGCGGCGCCCTGCTGCGCGGTCTCGACGAGCGGCTGCGCCGCGAGACCGGCATGCCGATCCATATCGCCGAGGACCCGCTGGACAGCGTCGCGCTCGGCTCCGGCAAGTGCGTCGAGGAGTTCGAGGCGCTCCAGCAGGTCCTGGACGCCCAGCCGCGCAGATGACGTAACTCTTCGATTCCGCCGTACGAGATGATCTCCTCTCGTACGGCGGATCGTTGATATAGAGGCATGAGCTCCCACAAACTCCATTCCAATGAGGAAGGGCACGGCCGCCGCACGTGAGGGACACGAAAGAGAGCCGGCTGCTCCTGGTGCTGCTGATCGCCATCGCGTTCGCATTGATCACGGTGGACATCCGCGGCGGCCAGAACTCCCCGGTCGACGGTGCCCGGCAGGCCGCGGCCGCGGTCTTCGGTCCGATCGAGAACGGGGTGTCGTCGGCGGTCGATCCCGTCGGCAACGCCGTCTCCGCCATCCGCAACTCGGGCGAACGGCACGACCGGCTGGCGAAACTGGAGAAGGAGAACGCGGCCCTCAAGGCGAAGCTCGGCAGCGACGACCGCAACCGCAGCCGCCTGAGGCAGCTCGACAAGATGCTGAAGGTGGCCGGCGAGGGCCAGTACGGCATCAAGGGCGCCCAGGTCATCGCGATAGGAGCGGCCCAGGGCTTCTCCTGGACCATCACCATCGACGTCGGCGCCAACGACGGCATCAAGCGGGACATGACCGTGCTCAACGGCGACGGTCTCGTCGGGCGGGTCACCACCGTCGGCCCGGACGCCTCCACCGTGTTGCTCGCCAACGACCCCGACTTCACCGTCGGCACCCGTATGGAGGGCAGCGACGAGCTCGGCTTCGCCTCCGGGCAGGGCGACCGCCCGCTGCGCGTCGAACTCCTCAACGGCAAGGCGGAGGTGAAGAAGGGCGACCGGCTCATCACCTTCGGCTCCCAGGCCGACAAGCCCTTCGTGCCCGGCGTCCCGGTCGGCATCGTCTCCAGGGTCGACCCTTCCGGCGGCGGCCTGACCCGGACCCTCTACGTCACGCCGTTCGTCGGCTTCACCAAGCTCGACATCGTCGGTGTCGTCGTCGAGGCCCCGAAGAAGGACCCGCGCGACGAGGTGCTCCCGGCCAAGCCCAAGCCGACCCCCACACCGACGGTGACCGTCACCGTCACCCCGTCCGCCGACGCGACCGCCACCGACCAGCAGCAGCAGTAGGAGCTGAATCCCCATGCGTGTCAACCGGATCCTGCTCTCCACCGCCCTGGTAGTCGTCGCCCTGGTCGTCCAGGTGAGCGTGCTGTCCCGGCTCCACCTCCCGGGTGCCGTGCCCGACATACTGCTGCTCACCGTCCTGGGCCTGGCCATGGTGTACGGCCATGTGGGCGGCGCCCTGGTCGGTTTCGGCGCCGGACTGCTCGCCGACCTTGCTCCGCCCGCCGACCACGCCGCCGGCCGCTACGCCCTGGTGCTGTGCGTCATCGGCTACTGCGCCGGACTCATCAAGCCGGAGAACGGCCGGCTCAAGTCGGCCACCGGCCCCATGCTCGTGGTGGTCGCCGCGGCGATCGGCTCGACCATGCTGTACGCCGGAGTGGGCGCCCTCGTCGGCGACACCGCCGCCCGCCATGTCGGCCTGGACAGCCTGCTGATCACGGCCGCTCTGTACGACCTGCTGCTCGCGCCGTTCGTCGTCCCCGGGATCATGGCCCTGGCCCGCCGCGCCGAGAACGACCCCCTCGGGGAGAGCGGTTCCGGCGCCAAGACCACCGACATCTCCTCCGGCTGGCTCTCCTCCGGCACGGGCCTGCGCATCGGCGGCCAGCGCGGCGGCCTCGGCAGCCTCAAGACCAAGGCCCGTACCCGTACCACCCGCGTCGGCCGCATCAAGGGGGTCAAGCGGCTGTGAGGTCACACCAGTTGGTCGGGGGCCGGTCGCACAGGTTCGTCGTATATGAGTCGTACACACACTGAGAGGGGGAGGCAGCCACAGTGACCAATATTCCCGAGACCGGACGGACCCCACGGGTCCAGATCCGGCTCGTCGTGATCCAGATCCTCGTCCTCTCCCTGCTCGGCACCCTCGGCGGCCGCCTGTGGTACCTGCAGATCCGGGAGGGCGCCGCCTACGCCAAGGAAGCGTCCGGCAACCACGTCCAGCAGGTCGTCCAGCCCGCCGTGCGCGGCTCGATCCTGGACGCGCGCGGGGTCCCGATCGCCGACAACGAGACCCGCTTGGTCGTCTCCGCGTCCCGTACCGACCTGCTCAAGCAGAAGGACGACGGCAAGGGGGTGCTCACCAAGCTGGCGGGGGTCCTCGGCATGGACCCCAAGGAGGTCATGCAGAAGGTCCGGCTGTGCGACGCCAAGACCCCGCAGCCCTGCTGGAACGGCTCGCCGTACCAGCCGATCCCGATCACCGACGAGGCCAATGCCAAGCAGGCCCTGCAGATCCGCGAGCGCTCCGAGGACTTCCCCGGCATCACCGCCGAGCCGGAGGCCGTGCGCCGCTACCCGGCCCCCGGCAAGTCCAACACCGCGCAGGTCCTCGGCTATCTCTCCCCGGTCACCGACGACGAGATCCAGCAGGCCAAGGACACCGAATCGCCGTATCTGCGCTCCGACATGGTGGGCCGCAGCGGCCTGGAGCGCCAGTACGACAAGGAACTGCGCGGCAAGGCCGGCGTCACCCGCTACGAGGTCGACAACCTCGGCCGGGTCATCGGCAAGGCCAAGTCGGACGCCGCCGAGCCCGGCTCCAACCTGGTCACCAGCATCGACTCCCGCGTCCAGCGGGTCGCCGAGTACGAGCTGAACATGGCGATGAAGAAGGCCCGCCAGCAGTTCGACAAGATCACCGGCGAGAACTACAAGGCCGACTCCGGCGCCGTCGTCGTGATGGAGGCCAAGACCGGCCGGATCGTCGCCATGGCGTCCGCGCCGAACTACGACCCGAACGTCTGGGTCGGCGGCATCTCCGCCAAGGACTACAAGAAGCTCACCGGCAAGAACTCCGACTACCCGCTGCTCAACAGGGCCATACAGGGTCAGGCGGCGCCCGGTTCGACGTTCAAGGTGGTCTCCACGGCCGCCGCGGTCCAGGCCGGTTACGTCTGGGACGGCGGCTACCCGTGCACCAGCTCCTACTCGGTGGGCGGCCAGGTCTTCAAGAACTTCGAGGGTGAGAGCTTCGGCCCGATCTCGCTCGGCAAGGCCCTGGAGGTCTCCTGCGACACCGTCTTCTACGGACTCGCCGACCGCGAGTGGAAGAGGGACGGCGGCATCAACCCGAAGAAGGGCGAGCCCAAGGACTGGTTCTTCAAGACCGCCCACCAGTTCGGCCTCGGCAAGCAGACCGGCGTCGACCTGCCCAACGAGGTCACCGGCCGTGTCCCGGACCGCCAGTGGAAGCTGAACTACTGGAAGGCCAACAAGGACGCCTGGTGCAAGTCCGGCAAGAAGGACGGCTCGTACGTCGAGAAGATCGCGTACGAGAACTGCCTCGAGGGCAACAAGATGCGCGAGGGTGACGAGATCAACTACTCCATCGGCCAGGGCGACACCCTCGTCACGCCGATCCAGGAGGCCGCGATCTACGGCGCCGTCGCCAACGGCGGCACCATGTACCAGCCGACCATCGGCAAGGCGGTCATCAGCGCCGACGGCAAGTCCGTGCAGGAGATCAAGCCCAAGAAGAACGGCAGGCTGCCGGTCAGCAAGGCCACCCTCAAGGGCATGAACGAGGCCTTCGCAGGCGTCATCACCCGCGGTACCGCCGCCTGGAAGTTCGGCGGCTGGCCGCAGGACAAGATCGCCCTGCACGCCAAGACCGGTACCGCCGAGGTCTACGGCAAGCAGACCACGTCCTGGCTGGCGACCTACTCCAAGGACTACACGGTCATCATGACCATCGCCCAGGCCGGTACGGGTTCCGGCGCCTCCGGTGAGGCCGTGCGCAACATCTACAGCGCGATGTACGGCGTCCAGCCGGACGGCTCCATCGACAACAAGAAGGCGCTGCTGCCCACGCCGGAGAAGAACCTGCCGAAGGTCCGCACGGACGGCACGATCAAGTCCCCGAAGGTGTCCAAGGACCCGGCCAAGGACGTGCAGGCCACCCCGTCGGGATCGCCCTCCCCGGACGCGTCGCAGCCCGCCGCGACCACCGCCTCGCCCGAGACCGGCAACAGCAACACCCGCAGGCGCCGTCGCCGCCGGGGAAGCCGAAGGATGCTCACATGACCGGCGCGAACAGCTTCTCCGTCTCCGGATACGGCCCCGCGCGCGCAGGCTGGACCCGTTTCTTCGCCCGTGATTCGCTGGCCCGCCGCCTGGACTGGCCGATAGTGCTGGCCTCGCTCGCCCTGTCCCTGCTCGGTTCGCTGCTGGTGTACTCCGCGACCCGCAACCGGACCGAGATCAACCAGGGCGACCCGTACTACTTCCTGCTCCGGCACGTCATGAACACCGGCATCGGGCTCGCCCTGATGGTCGGCACGATCTGGCTCGGCCACCGCACCCTGCGCACGGCCGTGCCGATCCTCTACGGCATCTCGGTGTTCGGCATCCTGCTGGTGCTCACACCGCTCGGCTCGACCGTCAACGGCGCGCACTCCTGGATCGTGCTCGGCGGCGGCTTCTCGCTCCAGCCCTCGGAGTTCGTGAAGATCACGATCATCCTGGGGATGGCGATGATACTGGCGGCCCGCGTGGACGCCGGTGACAAGAAGTACCCCGACCACCGCACGGTCCTGCAGGCCCTGGGCCTGGCCGCCGTACCGATCCTGATCGTGCTGCTCATGCCCGACCTCGGCTCGGTCATGGTCATGGTGATCATCGTCCTGGGGGTGCTGCTCGCCTCGGGTGCCTCCAACCGCTGGGTCTTCGGCCTGCTCGGAGCGGGCGCGCTCGGCGCGATCGCCGTCTGGCAGCTGCACATCCTGGACGAGTACCAGATCAACCGCTTCGCGGCCTTCGCCAACCCGGACCTCGACCCCGCGGGCGTCGGCTACAACACCAACCAGGCCCGCATCGCGATCGGCTCGGGCGGTCTGACCGGCGCGGGCCTCTTCCACGGCTCGCAGACCACCGGCCAGTTCGTGCCCGAACAGCAGACGGACTTCGTCTTCACGGTCGCGGGGGAGGAACTGGGCTTCGTCGGCGCCGGCCTGATAATCCTCCTCCTCGGCGTCGTCCTGTGGCGCGCCTGCCGCATCGCCCGTGAGACGACCGAGCTGTACGGCACGATCGTCGCCGCCGGAATCGTCGCCTGGTTCGCCTTCCAGGCGTTCGAGAACATCGGCATGACCCTCGGCATCATGCCGGTCACCGGTCTGCCGCTGCCGTTCGTGTCGTACGGCGGCTCGTCGATGTTCGCGGTGTGGGTGGCCGTGGGGCTGCTGCAGTCGATCCGGGTGCAGCGGCCGATGTCGGCGTAGCGGGAGAGCCGTATACCGGGGGAGGAGTCCACCGCCCGGGTCGCTCTGTGCCCGGTCACCGAGGAACTGGCCGACGGGACCTACGTCGACGGCAGTGTCTCAACGCCCTTCTCCCCGGACGGGCAAAGGTAGCCACTTTCCAGGTGGACCCTTGCTGCGGGTGCTGGTCACCTTCTGATTTCCCGGAGTTTGCCTGTGATTCACCTTGATTGCGCTCTGCCATCGCGGCCCGCCTGCCACTAGATTCGATTCATGGCGGATGCGAAACGCGAGATCGAGCGCAAGTACGAATCCGACGACAGCGGGCTGCCCGACCTGACCGGCGTCGGCGGGGTGGCGGGCGTCCTCGACAAAGGCATCGTCGAGCTGGACGCCACCTACCACGACACTGCCGACGAACGCCTGGCGGCCGCCTCCATCACCCTGCGCCGCCGCACCGGCGGCTCCGACGCCGGCTGGCACCTCAAGCTCCCGGTGGCCCCGGGAGAGCGCGAGGAGATCCACGCCCCGCTCTCCGACACCCTGCCCGAGGAACTGGCCGCGCTGGTGCGCTCCCGGGTCCGGGACGCCGAACTGATCCCCGTCGTCCGGCTCCGCTCCGCCCGCGACCTGCGCCACCTCGTCGACGCCGACGGCAAACTGCTCGCCGAGGCCAGCGTCGACGCGGTGACGGCCGAGCGGCTCACCGAGGGCGGAGGCACCGCCCAGTGGACCGAGATCGAGGTCGAGCTCGCCGAGGACGTGGACCCGGTCGTCCTCGACAAGGTGGAGAAACGGTTGCGCAAGGCGGGCGTACGGCCGTCGAAGGCGCCGTCGAAGCTGGCCAGGGCGCTGGCCGACACCGCACCCGCCGCCAAGAAGGCCCGGCGCGCTCCGAAGAAGCCCGCCAAGCCCGTCACCGCCGGTGACCACGTCCTCGCCTACGTCCGCGACCAACGGGACGCGATCATCGAGCTCGACCCAGCCGTCCGCCGGGACGTGGAGGACTCCGTCCACAAGATGCGGGTCGCCACCCGCCGTATGCGCAGCACCTTCCGCTCCTTCGGCAAGGTCCTCGACCGCACCGTCACCGATCCGATCGGCGTGGAGCTGAAGTGGCTGGCGGCCGAGCTCGGCGTGGACCGCGACCGCGAGGTGCTCACCGAGCGCCTGATCGCCGCCCTCGACGCGGTGCCCCACGACCTGGTCTCCGGCCCCGTCCACGAACGGCTCCGGATCTGGGCCGGCGCCAGCCACGGCGGAGCGCGCAGCCGTCTCATCGGCGTCCTGGACTCCCAGCGGTATCTGACACTGCTCGACACCCTGGATGCCCTGGTCACCGACCCGCCGCTGCTGGAGGCGGCCGGCGGGAAGCCGGAGAAGGTGATCGCCAAGGCCGTACGCAAGAGCTTCGCGAAGGTCGCCGACCTGGTCGAGCAGGCGCTGGACCTGGAGCCCGGCCACGAGCGCGACCTCGGGCTGCACGAGGCCCGCAAGAAGGCCAAGCGGGCCCGCTACGCGGCCGAGGCCGCCACGCCCGCCCTCGGCGACCCGGCCGCGGCCCTGACCAAGGACATGAAGTCCCTGCAGACCCTGCTCGGCGACCACCAGGACAGCGTCATGGCCCGCCAGACCCTGCGCGAGCTGGCCGCCGTGGCACATGCGGCGGGAGAGAGCGCGTTCACCTACGGGCTGCTGTACGGGCGCGAGGAGCAGGGGGCGGCGGCCGTGGAGGCCGAGCTGCCGGGGGTCTGGAAGGGGATGCGGGCCGGGGCGTCCCTCTGAGCGTACGGGGGAGGCCTCCGAGCGGGTTACGCTTGATGGTCACCCCTGTCAGCTCACGAAGGTTCGTCGAGATGCCTGCCGAATCCGCCGAGGCCGCCGAGTCTGTGTTCCCGCAGCTCGAAGCTCTGCTGCCGCATGTGCAGAAGCCGATCCAGTACGTCGGCGGGGAGCTGAACTCCACGGTCAAGCCTTGGGAGTCCTGCGACGTGCGCTGGGCGCTCATGTACCCGGACGCGTACGAGGTCGGTCTGCCCAACCAGGGCGTCATGATCCTCTACGAGGTCCTGAACGAGCAGGAGGGCGTCCTCGCCGAGCGCACCTACAGCGTGTGGCCGGACCTGGAGGCGCTGATGCGGGAGCGCGGCGTCCCGCAGTTCACGGTGGACAGCCACCGCCCGGTGAAGGCCTTCGACGTGTTCGGCCTGTCGTTCTCCACGGAGCTCGGCTACACGAACATGCTCACGGCCCTGGACCTGGCCGGCATCCCCCTGGAGTCCAAGGACAGGGGGCTGGACGACCCGATCGTATTGGCGGGCGGCCACGCGGCCTTCAACCCCGAGCCGATCGCCGACTTCATCGACGCGGCGATCATCGGCGACGGCGAGCAGGCCGTGCTGGACATGACGAAGATCATCCGCCAGTGGAAGGCGGAGGGCCGCCCCGGCGGCCGCGAAGAGGTCCTCTTCCGCCTGGCGCGCACCGGTGCCGTCTACATCCCGGCGTTCTACGACGTCGAGTACCTGGCCGACGGCCGTATCGCCCGCGTGGTCCCCAACAAGTCGGGCGTCCCGTGGCGCGTGTCCAAGCACACGGTCATGGACCTGGACGAGTGGCCGTACCCCAAGCAGCCGCTGGTCCCCCTGGCCGAGACGGTCCACGAGCGCATGTCGGTCGAGATCTTCCGCGGCTGCACGCGAGGCTGCCGCTTCTGCCAGGCGGGCATGATCACCCGCCCGGTGCGCGAGCGCTCGATCACGGGCATCGGCGAGATGGTCGACAAGGGCCTGAAGGCGACGGGCTTCGAGGAGGTCGGCCTCCTCTCCCTGTCCTCCGCGGACCACTCGGAGATCGGCGACATCGCCAAGGGCCTGGCCGACCGCTACGAGGAAGACAAGATCGGCCTCTCGCTCCCCTCCACCCGCGTCGACGCCTTCAACATCGACCTGGCGAACGAGCTGACGCGCAACGGCCGCCGCTCGGGCCTGACCTTCGCCCCCGAAGGCGGCTCGGAGCGCATCCGCAAGGTCATCAACAAGATGGTCTCGGAAGAGGACCTCATCCGTACGGTCTCCACGGCCTACGGCAACGGCTGGCGCCAGGTGAAGCTGTACTTCATGTGCGGCCTGCCGACGGAGACCGACGACGACGTCCTCCAGATCGCCGACATGGCGACGAAGGTCATCGCCAAGGGCCGCGAGGTCTCCCGCTCGAACGACATCCGCTGCACGGTCTCGATCGGCGGCTTCGTCCCCAAGCCCCACACGCCCTTCCAGTGGGCCCCGCAGCTCTCGGCGGAGGAGACGGACGCCCGCCTGGAGAAGCTCCGCGACAAGATCCGCGGCGACAAGAAGTACGGCCGCTCGATCGGCTTCCGCTACCACGACGGCAAGCCCGGCATCGTCGAGGGCCTGCTCTCCCGCGGTGACCGCCGCATCGGCGCCGTCATCCGCGCGGTCTACGACGACGGCGGCCGCTTCGACGGCTGGCGCGAGCACTTCTCGTACGACCGCTGGATGGCCTGCGCCGACAAGGCCCTCGCCCCCTTCGGCGTCGACGTCGACTGGTACACCACCCGCGAGCGCACCTACGAGGAGGTCCTCCCCTGGGACCACCTCGACTCCGGCCTCGACAAGGACTGGCTCTGGGAGGACTGGCAGGACGCCCTCGACGAGACGGAGGTCGAGGACTGCCGCTGGACGCCGTGCTTCGACTGTGGCGTGTGCCCGCAGATGGACACCCACATCCAAATCGGCCCGACGGGCAAGAAGTTGCTGCCGCTGACGGTCAAGAACGCTGGTCCGGCGCCTGCTGCGAGTGGGCACACGCACTGAGGTGAGCGAGGCACTCGATCGGGTGGCCGCGACTGCGGTCGTCGCTTCGCGCCCTCGTGCGGGCTCGTTCCAGGCTTGTGCGAGGCTGTGTGGCCTTTGAGCCCCTTCCCGTCTGGGAAGGGGCTCTCGGCGTGATGGCGTTTGAGCCCTGGATCTGGCGCTGTGAGGCCCTCGTCGGAGCCGAACCTCAACTTCCTCCAAGAGGCAGGCACACAGTGCATGAGGTCAGAAGCGTCGTGGGTGGGGCGGTCGGCCGCACGACGGCGGCGCATGTGCGGAACGCGGTGGGTCAGGCCGGGGTGTCGGCGTCCTGCGTGGAGGCCGCGAACGCCTCGGGGCCCTGCTCCGCCGCCGCCGGGTCCATCCACATGACCTGCCAGCCGTGGCCGTC
Source organism: Streptomyces herbicida (assembly GCF_032656585.1). Classification (NCBI taxonomy): domain Bacteria; kingdom Bacillati; phylum Actinomycetota; class Actinomycetes; order Kitasatosporales; family Streptomycetaceae; genus Streptomyces; species Streptomyces herbicida. The sequence goes on along the minus strand of NZ_JAUYWJ010000025.1, from coordinate 23,667 downwards.
GAGGTCGAAGAAGCTGCGTGAGTACATGAAGCCGTAGTCCTCGGCGTCATCCGCCTTGGAGCCGCCCGCCGCGAGCGCAGCGGCGCTGACCGTATCGACCTCATCGCGGGACGACACGCTGAAGCAGTACAGCGCCAGCGTGTGCGTGGTGGGGTCGGCCATCGGCAGTTTCGCGAACTCCGCGAACTTCTCGTGGCTGAGCAGCATGACGAAGGCGTGCTCGCCGACCAGCATGCAGGCGGCGGTCTCGTCGGTGAACATCGGGTTGAAGCTGAACCCGAGCTTGGCGAAGAACGCCTTGCTGCGCTCGAGGTCCGCTACGGGGATGTTCACGAACAGCATGCGGCCGGGGTGTGCGGGATTGGTCATGGTGGGTCTCCAGTCGGTGGCTCGATGGCGTACGTCCTGGTAGACCGGCCCAGCCGGCGGAACTCATCGGTGGATGTCAGTAGTGGGCTGCTGTCGTTCGTGAGCCGTGGCGGCGAACACGAGTATTTCCGATCGGATGATTTGCGGGTGACTGTACGACCGGTTGAGTCTCTTCCCTGCCGGGAGAGGGGACTCATTGGTGTCCGGCGCTGTGAAGTCAGTGATCCGTGGCTGAGCTGCAACTCTCTGCAGCTTCAAGGTGGCTTGCTCCGCTCGCCGCGCGCGGCCCGTCCCCTGGCGAGCTCTGCGCTCCTGTTTCTCCCCCAACTCCTGCCCGGCCGGCGCGCGTACCGCCGTCAGGCGCCTGATACCCGAGCGGTTCGGCAGCCCAGGCCGATCTCTACCGCATGTCCGCCTCACGAGGCATCGGCTCTTGTCCGATGTTGTGCCGGTCAGCGAGGATCATCGCCACATCGTCCGCCAGATCGCCCCGGGTGTGGCGGACCAACGCCTGGTGCAGTTGCTCCAGGAATGCCGGTGGGGAGGTATCGGCGCGTATCCCTTCCATGGTCTCCGGCAGGGCGAAGAATGCGCCGTCGCGGTCGCGGGCCTCGATGACGCCGTCGGTGTAGAGCAACAGGCGGTCACCTGGGGCGAACGGATAGCTGTCAGGCTTGTCGGGGAGGTCACTGGCGAGGTCTTCGAGGCCGAGCGGTGGCAACGGCGAGGGGGGCATCAGAGGCGTTGTCCTGCCCTGGTGCAGCAGTAGCGGTGGCGGGTGCCCACGGTTGATCAACTGCACCACGGGCTCGTCCGGCACCTGCGCGATGAGCGCCGTGATGAAACCCTCCAGCAGAACTTCCTCGGCATATGCACCCGGCACGGCGGCTTCCCGTCGCAGCGCAGCCGTACAGTGGTTCATGACCTCCACGAGCTCGTCCTCGTAGTGCACGGCTTCTCGGAAAGCGCCCAACACCACACCAACGGCTCGCACCGCGGACAGCCCCTTGCCCCGGACGTCTCCCACGATCATCCGGACGCCGTACGGCGTCTGCACGGCCTCGTACAGATCACCGCCCACCAGTGCGCCCGTCCCTGCCGCCAGGCACAGGCTGCCTGCCGACACTGGGCCCAGTCGTGCGGGCACGGGCCGCAGCACGACCTCCTGGGCCGCCACGGCGATTCTGCGAACTTGGTCGAGCTCTCTCTGTCTGCGGGCCTGCACGGCACTGCTTGTGATGAAACCAGCCACGGAGACCAGGCCCAGAGCAAGGAAATTGGTGTAGACCTGCAGGGTGCCCCAGGCGTCGTTATAGGTCGCGGTGGTCACGCTGATCGCCAGGGCGAGAGCCGTGGCCGCGGCGGTGCCCTTGGGCCCCATCGTCACTGCCGCAAGCGCCGGAACCGCGGTGAGAAAGGGGCCGGTGTAGATGAAGTGCGCAGGCGTGAGCTCGATGACCAGAACGGCCAGCGCAATCAAGAAGGGCACGCACTGCATCAGCGTGAAGAGGACGCGGCCGCGACTGGCTGCTCCTGGCCGAGGGGGTGAGCGCAAGAGCGACTTCATGCACCAAGCCTGCCTCGCTGGAGCTCACGGCTCCACTCGCTTCAGGCCGTCGGGCAGCCCGGAGACCGGCCGGAATCCGCGTCGATCTTGGCAGGTCGACTGATGGTGCTCGGTGCGTCGGGAGCGCTTGAGCCCGGCGCGGCGGAGTCCGCAGGACAGCGGCTTGTGGGAATTGCGTCCCATCGCGCGCCTCCATCGGGTTTACTCCGATTGGACGCCGCCTCGAGAGCTGTAGGAAAGGCTCATAGGGCCTCATACTGTACTTATTGGATCACCGAGGAAGGCCTTTTATGGCCCACGGAGCCCACTCTGCTCCCCAGCCTGTGCCTCGCGCTAACCCGATCCTGGCCCGCGGCTGCGAATTGTGTCTGGGGTGGGGAACTGTGATCACCGATGAGGGGCGGCACGAACTGTGCCCGGCTTGCCAGACAGATGCGCGTGAGGCTGGGCAGACCGCAGTTGCGCCGTCTACCCGAGGGCGTGCCTGATTGCTGCCGGACCAGAGGCGACGTCGCCGGCTGTAAGCGGCCGGTGCAGGGCGGAACCACGGCCGAGACCTACGATCCCCCGCGGGCCCGCAGACGGTGGCAGCCACGGAATCCGATCCCAGGCCGCACCCGGACTCCGCCTGCCCCAAGGACAACTACAGCAAGGTCCACCGGACCTCGAAGCGGCTCGGTTCGGCCTCCTGACAGCCCGCCGAAGACGGGCAGCCCGAGTTCCCCTCCCTCGGTGACAAGTTCCTGACGTCAATGACGCTGCGGCCGGCGGCAGTCTTCCTCGCGGGAGTGCTTCAGCTCTGGCAACCGCAGCCCGATGCGGTCTTGGCCTCCGTGACCGTGACGGCCGGGTCCGCCGGGGTCTCGGCCGGGGTGCAGCAGGCGTTCACGCCACAGCAGGCGTCGGCCCGCTCGGTCGCCTCCGTCGCGGCCGCTGCGGCGGGCTTGGCGGCGCGCACGATCGCCGAGTGCATGCCGTCGGCGACGCCGTGGGTCGCAGTGATCTCGATGTCCGTGAAGCCTGCCGCTTCGAGTCCTTCGCGGTACTCGCTGAAGGAAAGGGCGCCCGCGATACAGCCGACGTAGTCACCGCGCTCGGCTCGCTGCTCGGGTGTCAGGGAGTCGTCTGCGACCACGTCGGACACGCCGATCCGGCCGCCGGGCTTCAGGACGCGGAACGTCTCCGCGAAGACAGCCGGCTTGTCCGTGGACAGGTTGATCACGCAGTTGGAGATCACGACGTCGATGGTGTTCGCGGGCAGCGGGATGGCCTCGATCGTGCCCTTGAGGAACTCGACGTTCGTGGCGCCTGCCTTCGTGGCGTTGGCCAGGGCCAGGGAGAGCATTTCCTCGGTCATGTCGAGTCCGAACGCCTTGCCCCTCGGGCCGACGCGTCGGGCGGAGAGCAGGACGTCGATGCCGCCTCCGGAACCGAGATCGAGGACGCGTTCCCCTTCGTGCAGATCGGTCACTGCGGTGGGGTTGCCGCAGCCGAGGGAGGCGGCCAGGGCCTCGGCGGGGAGCGTGTCGCGTTCGTCCGCCGGGTAGAGGGTGGAGCCGAAGGCCTCGTCGATCTCGACGGGCTCCGGCCCGCAACAGGTGGTGCCGCCCTCGACGACCTTGACGGCTGCTGCCGCGTAGCGCCGGCGGACGGTTTCGCGCAGGTCTGTGGACTGCTCGGACATGGGTCACTCCTGGATGGCGGGGCATGGCGGTGCCCGGAACGGCTTGTATTGACGTTCGTTGATGCAACCTTGCGCCTTGGATCGAAAAACGTCAACATAGAGGCATGGCGAAACAAGAGCTCGAAGTCCTCGGGCAGGACACGGACGGCGGTGCCTGCTGTCAGCGGCTCGCTGCCGCGCCGCTGGACGACGACCAGGTGGCGGAGCCGGCCAAGGCCTTCAAGGCTCTCGGTGATCCGGTACGGCTGCGGCTGCTGTCGATGATCGCTTCGCAGGACGGTGGTGAGGTGTGCGTCTGTGAGCTGACACCCGCCTTCGACCTGTCACAGCCGACGATCTCCCATCACCTCAAGCTCCTCCGGCAGGCGGGTCTCATCGACTGCGAGCGGCGCGGGACATGGGTGTACTACTGGGCGCTGCCCGATGCACTGGCCCGGCTGGCTTCGTTCCTGACGGTTCCCCGGGGCGCTGGAGCGACCGCGTGAATGCTTCGCTCGTGCGGCGTGCGGCGGCCGAAGCGGTCGGCACGGCAGCGCTGGTCGCCGTGGTGGTCGGCTCCGGCATTCAGGCAACCGAGCTGTCACGGGACGTCGGCGTGCAGCTGCTCGCCAACTCGCTTGCCACCGTCCTCGGCCTGGGCGTGCTGATCGCTCTGCTGGGTCCGGTCTCCGGCGCGCACTTCAACCCGGTCGTCACACTCGCCGTGTGGTGCACCGGTCGCGGGAGCGGCGACGGCATGACCGCACGGGAGGTGGCTGCGTACATCCCTGCCCAGATTGCCGGGGCCATCGGCGGCGCGATCCTGGCGGATGCGATGTTCGCCGAACCGCTCGTGAAGTGGTCCACCCGTGATCGCTCGGCCGGTCACCTGTGGCTGGGCGAGATCGTGGCAACCGCGGGGCTGATCCTGCTGATCTTCGGCCTGACTCGAACTGATCGCGCCCAGCTGGCGCCGGTGGCGGTGGCCTCCTTCATCGGATCCGCCTACTGGTTCACCTCGTCCACGTCATTCGCCAACCCGGCCGTGACCGTGGGCCGGGCCTTCACCGACACGTTCGCCGGCATCGCTCCGGCCTCCGTCACTCCGTTCATCGCGGCCCAACTGGTCGGTGCGGCTGTCGGCTTGGGCCTGCTCGTTGCGGTGTTCGGCCGCACGGCTACGACTGAAACGGGTGTCACGTCCCCTCATTCGGATGCCGAACTCCCCTCCATCTCCGCCCTCTGAACCACATCCCAGGAAGACCCGGCCCATGACTGTCCCCACCTCACGCCCGTCGGTGCTGTTCGTCTGCGTCCACAACGCCGGGCGCTCCCAGATGGCCGCCGCATTCCTCACCCACCTCGCAGGAGACAAGGTCGAGGTCCGCTCCGCCGGCTCCGCTCCGGCCGACACCGTCAACCCGGCAGTGGTGGATGCGATGAGGGAAGTAGGCGTCGACATCTCCGCGGAGAGGCCGAAGGTCCTGACCGTTGAAGCAGTACAGGCGTCGGACGTGGTGATCACCATGGGGTGCGGCGACACGTGCCCCGTCTTTCCCGGCAAGAGGTACCTGGACTGGCAACTCGACGACCCTGCCGGGCAGGGGGTTGACGCGGTGCGCCCGATCCGGGACGAGATCGAACAGCGGATCCGCGGCCTGGTGGCCGACCTGGTCGGCTGACGAGACGCTCCTGCCCCTGGCGCCGAGTACGAACCTCCGCCAGGTCCTCGACGGGGTCCGGTCGATCCTCTACTTCGGCGCCCGCCTCGACGCCGGACTCGCCCGAGCCTGGACCATGACGGGCATCGGGTTCGCGCTCTCGCTGCTTCTCGGACTGGGCCTGACCCATCTCTACGACCGCAGGGGCCTGCACCGCACCGCGCAGCTCGAGCCGGTCGCGTTCGCCACGGCTGCCTGATCCGCTCCCGGGCAGGGCTGCACGCTCGCGTCGCTCCGTACCGGCGGACCGTGCCAATGAGCCCCCTCCCCGGCCGGGGAGGGGGCTCATTCGGTTCAGTGGGTCAGCAGGACGCGGGTGGGATGCTCTGCTCGTACTGGAAGACGTTGTGCGGGTCGTACTTCGCCTTGATCTTGCGCAGTCGGTCGAAGTTGTCCCGCCAGTACGCGGTTTCCCAGTCCTGCTGCGCGATGTTCGGCACGTTGACGTAGGCGCCGTTCACGTAGGTCCGCAGGGCCTGGCTGAACTCGGCGATCCAGGCCTGGCACTCCGAGGTGAGCGGGTCGCAGACGCCCGGCTGGTCACTGCGCTTCCCCCAGCCGACGCCGGGTTCGGCGTAGAAGAGCGCGTCGCGGTGCGGGAACGCCGTGCCGCCGCGGGGGCTCCTCCTGACGTTCCCGCCGAAAGCCTGGACGAAGAAGTTGCTGTCATCCGTCGGGGCATTCTGGATGAACGAGTCGACGATGTCGATCGCGTCGCCCGGGAACGGCCTTCTGCTGAACTGCGAGTGGAACTTCCAGTTCGCCGGTTCGAGCTCGATCGGAATCTGGAATCCCGCGTATACGTCGCCCCAGTTACCGACCTGCGTAGTGACGTCCGGGCTGTCGATCGACAGGATCGGGTCCAGCAACCTCTTCGTCTCGTCCGGCGTTCCTTCGGGGAGAACCCCGAACAGGAAGATCTGGTTCCTGTGGATCTCGAGCTGGGTTCCGAGGCGGGCGTCGGTGGTCGGTGCCGTGCGCTGATACGCCTCGAGGATGGGGCGAAGTTGTTCGATGCCCTGCCACGTCGCCTGGAGATACGTGACGCTCTTCAGCGGAGCCAATTTGTAGGTCAGTGACGTGACGATGCCGAAGTTGCCGTTCCCCGCGCCGCGGAGCGCCCAGAGCAGGTCCGAGTTCTGGTGCAGGTCCGCCTGGATCGCCCTGGCGCACTCGGTACCCGACGGGACGACGATCTCGGCCCCCACCAGGCTGTCGCAGGCCATGCCGAGCCAGCGGGTGAGGAAGCCGAATCCGCCGCCGAGTGTCGCACCGGACAGGCCTACGCTGCCCTCCGTTCCGGTGGTCACCGCGAAGTTCTGCTTCGCGAGCGTGGTCACCGCTTCCAGCTGGTTGAGCCCGGAGCCGACCGTCGCGATACGCGAGTCGGTGTCGATGTGGACCGACTTCAGCTCGCTGATGTCGATCACGAGGCCGTTGTCCACGTTCGACCAGCCCTCAAGGCTGTGGCGGCCGCTGCGCACCCGCACCGCCACGTCGTTCTGCCGCGCCCACGTCAGGGCGTTGACCACGTCCTGGGTGTTCTGGGCGAAGACGATGACCAGCGGGTAGTGCGAGAAGAGCTGGTCCCAGCCGAGCCGCGCATCCGTGTACGAGGGGTCGTCGGGGCGGACGATGCGGCCGGTCAGCTCCGCCGGTGCGCACTTCCCACCCCCGGGCCCATCGTTCAAGGCGCTCGCGGCCGTGGCTTCTTCGGCCGTGATGCCAGGGACGATGACCGCGCCGGCGCCGGCGGCTGCCGTTGCCTTGAGCAGTCCGCGACGAGAAAAGTCCTGCATGGTCGGTATCCTCTCGACCGCCATTCGGCGTGATTCGATCCTTTGTGGATGATTTCAGCGAGGCGCAGATTAACAAGGGCGCGACCTTGGCGATATTGCCCGACACGCTAATTGGGCTGGATGGCGACTTCTTGGAGAGTGATAAACGGTGACGCCGGAATTGGAAAAATGAGTACCTAGTCGGTGGCCAGAACCTCGTGGGCGGCCCGTTCGCCGGAACGCACCGCGCCTTCCATCAGTCCGTGCATCAGGGTGGCGGATTCCGTGCCCGCCCAGTGGATCCGGCCCACCGGCCGGCGCAGTGCACTGCCGTAAGTGGTGAGAACACCGGGAGTGAAGTGGGCCATCATCCCGCCGAGCGACCAGGGTTCGGCCGACCAGTCCGTTTCCAGATAGTCGGTGGGTGTCAACGCCTGTGGACCGAAGCGTTCGGCGAGTGCCGCCAGCCAGCGCTCGCGCCGCTGCTCGGCGCCCATTCGGCCCAGGTGCAGGGCGCTGGGGCCGAACGCGTAGCTGCTGAGCACCCCCGGCCGTCCGGAGCGCGGGGTCTGGTCGATGGTGACGGCCACCGGTGACTGGGGCGCCAGGGTCTGCCCGGAGAGGTGCTGGCTGCGCCAGAACGGTTCGGGGTGGACGGTGTGCACCCGGATGATGGCTCCGGGGACCAGCCGTTGCAGCAGATGGCTGTGGACGGCGGGGAGTTGCGGGTCGAAGACGATCCGCGCCGCCGTCGCGGGCGGGGTCGCCACGATCACCCGCCGCGCCCGTACGGTGAGCCCGTCGCCGGTCACCTGGGCGCCGCCGCCGTTCTGGGCGATGCGTGCGACGGGACAGGAGAGCCGTACGGCCTCACCCAGGTCCTGGGCCATCCGCTGGGCGAGTTCCGGTACACCGCCGTCGACCAGGTGGGTCTCGGTGCGCCGGCTGTCGATGTAGTAGGTGAATCCGCCGCCGCCACGGGCCAGTACGAGCGAGCCCAGCAGCGAGACTTCGGCCGGGTCGGCGCAGAACAGCAGGCTCATCGTCGCCGCGGCCAGTCTGCGGGCCGTGGCCGAGGGCAGGTTGACGGGGGAGGAGAGCCACTGCCCGAGCGTGCGGGCGTCCATCGCCCGGGCGCCACGGGCCTGCCAGGGGGCGTCGGCGGGGAGGCGGCGCGCCATCCGGTCCAGGCGGGCGAAGGCCACACCGAGGGAGGCGACGGCTCCGGCGCCGACCTTGGGGATGGTGCCGCGGTAGCGGAGGTTGGCGCCGTCGAGGCGCACGATCTGGTCACCCTGTTCGTGCTGGGGATACACCGGCAGGCCGTACTCCCGGCAGAGCGCGAACATCCGCTCCTGCCCCTCGCCCAGCCAGGTGCCGCCCGCCGACACCACCGTGCCGCCGGGCATCCGCCGGTTCCAGACGCGCCCGCCCACCCGGTCCCTGGCCTCGAGGACCAGCACCCGGCGGCCGGCCCGCGCCAGTTGCCGTGCCGCGGCCAGACCCGCGAACCCCGCGCCGATCACGCACACATCCGCATCGCGGCTCTCCATGCTCCACCTCTACGGCGCCGCACGCAGCCATGCCGTCGCGCCGCGCCCATTGCCGTCCGGCGGTGGGCCGATGACACCTGTCCGGACGATCGGACCGGGTCCGGCCGGACAATCGGCCGGTCCCCGGCCGGGAGACCGGCCGGCTCGCCTCGTCGTGCGGCGGCGCCGGCCGGTCGCGGCGTGGGGTCTGGGCAGGCGGGGTGACCTTGCCGTGGTCGGGTCAGGGCAGCAGGACTGCCTTGCCGTGGTTGCGGTGTGCCTCCAGGTCGGTGTGGGCCTGTGCCGCCTCGGCCAGGGGATAGGTGCGCCAGATCGGCACGCTGAGCTTGCCCGCGGCGGCCAGCCGCACCAGCTCCGGCAGGGGCTCTTCGGCCTGGTCGCTGTCACCGGCGCTGAAGCGGACGCCGTGCTCCGCGGCGGACATGTCGGCGATGGTGATGACGTGTGCGCTGTCACCGGTCAGCGCGACGGAGTCGGCGAGCACGCCGGCGCCGGAGGCGTCGAGGACGAAGTCGACTCCCTGGGGAGCCAGGGCCTTCACCCGCTCCACCCAGCCGTCGCCGTAGCGGACGGCGGTGGCTCCGAGTGAGGTGACGCGCTGGATGTCGTGCTCACCGACCGTCCCGACGACGGTGATGCCGTCGGCGACGGCCAACTGCACCGCGACGGTGCCCACGCTGCCGGCGGCGCCATGGATGAGCAGGGTCTGGCCCGCTTGCACCCCCAGCTGGCGCAGGACACGGAACGCGGTCCGGCCGACCGTGACCAGTGAGGCGGCGGCCTCCCACGACAGGGCCTCGGGCTTGGCCACCGGTCGGTCGAGCAGGGCGTACTCGCCGTAGCTGCCGCCGACGGTGGCACCGAGGACCTCGTCCCGCACGGCCGCATCGGCTCCGTCGCCCACGGCATCGACCACACCGGCCGCATCCAGGCCGGGGATCACGGGAAAGCGGGCGGGGACGGCACCGGCCATCAGACCGGCCCGGAACTTCAGGTCGAAGGGGTTCACAGAGGCGGCCCGCACCCGGATCCGGACCTGGCCCGGGCCGGGCTCGGGCGCGGTGACCTGCGACAGCTGCAGCACCTCGGGCGCGCCGTACTCGGCGAAAGTGATCGCTTTGGACATCGGGAACTCCCAGGTAGAGGCCGTTCAGGAGGTGAGGGCGGGGTAGTCGGTGTAGCCGCGGTGGTCGCCGCCGTAGAAGGTGGACGGGTCCGGGGTGTTGAACGGGCCGCCGACGGCGAGCCGGCGGGGCAGGTCGGGGTTGGCCAGGAACAGCGCCCCATAGGCGATCATGTCCGCGGTCCCGTCCTCGATCAGCTTCAGCGCGTCCGGGCCGGTGACGTCGGGGTGGGTGAACGGGTTGAGGACGAACATGCCGGGCCAGGCCTTGCGCAGCGAAGCGGTCACGTCGCGGTCCGGGCCCTCCAGCAGGTGCAGGTAGGCCAGGTCCAGGCCGGAAAGCCGGTCCAGCAACGCCCCGTAGACCTCGCCCGGGTTGTCCTCGGACATGTCGTTGTACGGGTTCCCGGGCGAGACCCGCAGGCCCACGCGGTGGCTGCCGATCGCCTCGGCCACGGCCGTGACGACCTCCACGGCGAAGCGGATCCGGCCCTCGTCGTCGCCGCCCCACGCGTCGGTGCGCCGGTTGGTGCCGGGCGCGAGGAACTGGTGGATCAGATAGCCGTTGGCGCCGTGGATCTCCACGCCGTCGAACCCGGCCTGAACGGCATTGCGGGCCGCGTCGGCGAAGTCCTCGATCGTCTGCCGGATCTCCGCCTCGCTCAGTTCCCTCGGCGTCACGAAGTCCTTCGGCCCCTCGTGGGTGAAGACCTGCCCCTTTGCGGCCACCGCCGACGGCCCCACCGGCACCAGACCGTCGGGCAGCAGGCTGGGATGGCCGATCCGGCCGGTGTGCATCAGCTGGGCGAAGATCACGCCGCCCTCGTGGTGCACGGCGTCGGTCACCGTCCGCCACGCCCGCACCTGCCCGGCCGTGTGCAGGCCGGGGGTGTCGGGGTAGCCCTGACCGACCGGCGAGGGCTGGATCCCCTCCGTGACGATCAGCCCGGCGGCGGCCCGCTGCGCGTAGTACGTCGCCGTCAGCTCGGTCGGCTCGGCCCCGGGCCCGTAGGCACGGCTGCGGGTCATCGGCGCCATCACGACGCGGTTCGCCAGGCGCTTACCGCTCAGGACGATCGGATCGAATGCAGTGGTCATGGCTTCTTCCTCGCGATGAGTGATGTTTGCGGCTCGGTGAGCCGCAAGTTACCTGTTCGAACAGGTAAGTCCCCTGTGGCCATTCCAGGATGCGGTGTGAAGCAAGTCACATGCTGCGAGCTGTGCATATGTGCCTTTATGGCTGAAGGGTCGGTCCATCCACCGGTCGAAAGGTAGGGTTGCCCTGCCCGAGCAGGAAAGCGAGGAAGATAGATGAAGCAGGACACGCCGGAGGGCGCGAACGGACCCGCGGCCAGCGTCCCGGTGCCGACCGCGGCCGGCGGCGGGCCGATCAGCCACGCGATCTTCCGCCTTGCCCGCCTGCACCGCATGTACGCGGGGCAGCTGCTGCGCCGTATCGGCCTGCATCCGGGTCAGGAGCTGGTCATGATGCACCTGTGGGAACTCGGCCCCCAGCGCCAGGCCGACCTGGTGCGCCTGCTCGACTCCGATGCCGCCACCATGACCCGCACGGTCCAGCGCCTGGAGCAGGCCGGCTTCGTACGCCGCCGTCCCTCGCCCACCGACAAGCGCGCGGCACTCATCGAACCCACGGCGGCCAGCCAGGCCCTGCGCCAGGAGGTCGAGCGGGTCTGGAGCCGGCTCGAGGACCTGGTGACCGCGGACCTCTCCGCCGACGAGCGGACCGGGGCCCTGCACACCCTGGAACGCCTGGAGCACAACCTCGTACAGGCCGCCGCCGATCCCGGCACGGAGCGCTGACGCCCGCCTCCTGAGGCCGACGCCGATGGCAGGCCCGACGAGAACGGCTCCGGCTGCGGCGATCGGGAAGGCGGGGGAGGATGGCTGACATGTCCGAATCGTCGAAAACGTATTCTCCGTGGCGTACGCCGGGCGACATGGCGGGCGCAGCCGTCGCGGCGGCACGGACGGCCGGGCGGGCGGTTGTCCACCCCAAGGCCGCGATCGAGCGCGCCCGCCGACTGACCGATGTCCTGCCCGCGCTGCGCCAGGCGTTGACGCCGATCCTGACCGGGCGGGTGGACGACTGGCGTGGGGAGTACGCCTACACACTGGGCGAGCAGGCGTATGTGTACGGCTTCCCGTACCTCTACAACGCCCGGCTGCGCCACCAGTGGGTCACGCAGGAACGCGACCCGGAGACCGTTCCGTACGCGGCCGTCAACCACTTCTGGCATGCGCGGCGGCTGATGGACGCCTCCTATCGGGACGGCGGTTGCCCCAACAACGACACCTTGTACTCGCTCGCCTGGGTCGATGTGAGCACGGAGCCGGTCGTCCTGTCACATCCGGACATGGGCGACCGGTACTTCACGTTCGAACTGGCCGGGATCACATCGGACAACTTCGACTACGTCGGCCAGCGCACCACCGGCTCGCAGGCGGGGCACTTCGCCATCACGGGACCGGGGTGGGAGGGAGAACTGCCCGACGGAGTGCGGCGCACGGCACAGGCTCCGAGCCCTTGGGTTCTGGTGCTGGGCCGGACGCTCGTCGCCGGTGAGGAGGACGTGCCCGAGGTCCGCGCGCTGCAGGAGCAGTACCGGCTCACCCCGCTGAGCCTGTTCGGGAAGGAAGGGCACACGCTTCCGGCGCGTCGTGACGTGCTGGAGCCCGTGGACCCGGCCAAGGATGCGCTCGCTCCCTGGAAGACCCTGAACGCGATGCTGGCCGAGAACCCGCCGCCTGCGCACCACGAGGTGCTGCTGAGGCAGTTCGCCGAGATCGGCATCGGACCCGGGCTCGACGTCGAGCTGCAGCCCGAGATCGTCAAGCGGTCCCTGGTCCGGGCCGCTACCACCGGGATGCCGCTGCTCAAGCAGCAGATGCTCAGCGGCGATTGGGCCCGTCTGGTCAACGGCTGGCGTTATCCGCCGCCGCAGATAGGGCGCTTCGGCGACGACTTCCTCAAGCGCGCGGCCGACCAGTCACTGGTCGGGATCACCGCCAACGACCCCGCCGAGGCGGTCTACCTGCTCTGCTACGACGACGCCGACGGCGACAAGCTGTCCACCGGCCGCTACCGGTTGCGCTTCGCGCCCGGCAACCTCCCACCAGTGGAGGGGTTCTGGTCCCTGACCGCCTACGGCGAGGACATGAACCTGATCCCCAACGACGTCCGCCGCTACTCGATCGGCGACCGGACCCCCGGGCTCGTCCACGACTCCGACGGTGGGCTGACTCTGCACCTGCAGGCCGAGTCGCCGGGCAGTGGCAGGGAGGCCAACTGGCTGCCCACACCCGAGCAGGGCCTCTGGTTCGTCATCCTGCGCATGTACCGCCCCCGTCCTCGGGTCGTGGACGCCACGTGGGAGTGCCCTCCGCTCGAACGCCTCACCTAGAAGCGGGCAAGGGGGGATCTCGACGGGACAAGGCCCCGACCAAGGAGCAGACATGTCTCAGACGACTCCGACGGCCGCTCACCTCGGCGATCTGCGTGATGTCCGATACGGCGAGATCCTCCTCATCTCCCCGGACGACGACGGCAGTCTGGAAGCCGCCGTCTACAACACCATCGGCCTCAACGACTGCCCCCTCGATCGGTGGAGGGCCCTGGATCCCCAGTCGCTGGCCCAGCAGTTCGGCGTACCGATGGTCTATCTCAACGGTCCCCGCTTCTGGCTGTTCGACGAACTCAGCGCCTTCGTCGTCGGCGAGGTCGCCACGTTCGGCGGCATCGAGGCCAGACGGGTCGCCAAGGTCCGTATCCCGGCGGGACTCGAGCCGACGCACGGCCCCGGGAAGGAGGCCTACGTCGACATCGTGGTGGAACGGGACACCGAGTACCGCTTCCTGGCCGGCCGGCCCGTGCACAGCCTGCTCACCCCGGACGGCAAGACCTATGTCATGCAGGCCTACTCCCACATCGTGGACGACAGCCAGACGATCAGCTCGCTCGCCGGCCTCGGCAAGCGGCTGGACCTCCCCCAGGGCTGGCGATACCGGGTCGACACACCCGCCGAGGACCTGCTCATGCGACCGGTGGCCGCCAAGGCGCACGTCCTGCAGGACGAACTCGAAAACACCTATATGCTCCTGGCCCACTGAGCGCCGACGCGTCATCGCGTTCGTGGTCAGAGGGGAGCGCTCGGCCTCGGGCGCCCTGTGCGCCGTGCGTTCCCGCTGTGCGCACAGGGCCCGGCCCGTTCCTGTTGCTTGCCGATGGTGGATTACTTGCTGATGGCGAAGCGCATCAGCGCGTGCTCGTCGCCCTGCTTGATCTTCCCCGTCAGATTGATCACCTCGAGTTTCCAGCTGCCGCCGACCCGTACGGCCTTCGCCACGGCGCAGCCGTTGTCCTGGGTGAGCAGGCTCGGCCAGATGTCGGCGACCTGCTGGGAGTTGCCCCCGGTCGCGTCGTACACCTTGAAGCTGATGTTGCGGGCCTTCTGGAAGGAGCTGCCCTTCTTGAAGGCGGCGGCGATGAACACGATGGACGTGATGTTCGGCGGTATGCGGGCGAACTCGACCGTCACGGTCTCGTCGTCGCCGTCCCCGTGTCCGGTCTGGTTGTCACCGCTGTGGACCAGGGAGCCGTTGCCCATGGGGTCGAGGGAGTCGAGTCCGGCCAGGCGCACCGGGTCTCTCTCCTGCATGGCGATCGCGATGAGGTCGAGGTCGGTGCCGGTCTTGCGGCGGAGCATGCCCATCACCCCGCCGCTCGTGCCGGCGGTGGGGTCCCAGGACACACCGATGGACAGGTGGGTCACTCCGTCCAGATCCGCCGGGCCGTCTTCTTTCGTGAGCGTGATCATGCGTGGTTCATCCTCTGGGTGAGGGGACTGCGACAGGCAAAGTGTGCCTGGAGTCTGCGCTGTTGGGCCGACCGGGCCCCCTCGGCCGGGCCGGCGCCCCGAGGGGCCGTCCCGCTCCTACAAGCGGATCGATGATTCCGGTTCTCTGTCTGGAATTCATACAGATCGCGCGTAAATCTGGTCATCGGAGGCCGGGACAACTCTTCAGGGTGACGCAATTACCCGAATGCCACACGCCTCGCCTCCGGTGGTGCTCGTTAAGTGACCGTGACAGGGAGAGAAGGGTGTGGAGCCGTGAACCAGTCGCCTTACGTCAAGGGCCACACGCTGGCGGGCGCTGCTACGGGGCTCGGTTACTACTCCGATCTTTTGGACGATTTTCTGGATGAGATCAGGAAGTTGGAAAGTGAATATATGAGAGCGATGCGGGATCGGTGCGGCGGCACCGGCGCCGTCCCGGTCATGATCGGATCCCGTGCTCTGGACCGTACTTCCTGAACCTGGGCGCGGAGGGCTTTCGAATGGACAGGAATTATGATGAGACCGGTCTGTATGATCTTCACTACGCCCTGAGAACCGACCATGACACGCTGAACCAGCCTGTCTACGACCTGAGCCAGCCTGTCTACGACGCGGTCTCGTACCCCCAGCAGTCCTGGACCAACCCAGCACCGCCGGACATGCCGCAGAAGGCCTGGGACCTGGACGAAGAGCTGGCCCAGATGCTGTCCACCGCGACCAGCCAGGATTCCACCCACATCCCGCTGGACCGACCGCACCGCAGGAGCAGTCGGCGGCGGCTCCGGGCGGACTCCCACTTCCTCGACGGCGGCCAGCGGGTCACGCACGTCACGATCCTGATCGCGGCGATCCTGGTGTGCGCGGCGTGCATGCTCGGGTGGTCCATCGCCTACTCGTACGGCCAACTGCACGGCATCGCCTCGTCCGTGCTGCCCCCGAAGCTGGCGCGCTGGTGGCCGCTCATGGTCTACGGGCCGTGGTTCGTGGCGGCCCTGTCCATCGTGCGGGCCACGGTGCAGCGGCGGGACACCCGGCGGTCCTGGTGCGTCATGCTGGCCGCGTCCGCCATGGCCGTGGCGCTCTCCATCAGCCATTCCTCGCGCTCCCACCTGGCGTTCGTGATGGTCGGACTTCCGCCGGTCACCGCCCTGGTGTGCTTCTGGGAACTGGTCGGCCAGGTCTCCTCCGGATGCCGGCCCCGGCATGCCGCGCACGCACAGCGGCGCAGCAAGCCCTGAGCCTCACCCGGACCTCTCGGCCCTCTCCCGGCAAGGGGGAGGGCCGAGTTGCTTGTGGGACTCACTGTGCTGTCGTGCTCGCGGTCAGTGCCTCGCGTAGCCAGAGATCCGCCGCGCCGAGGGTCAGGTGGGGCGTGAGTTCACCCGCCAGTTGCCAGTAACGGGACATCACGGGGTGGTCCGCGGCGGCCAGCTGGACGGTGAGGGTGCGGCGGAAACCGGGGGTGTCCCGGGTTTCGCAGGCGCGGGCGTGGGCGGCGACGTAGCAGTCCAGGGCATCGCCCGGGCCGGGGAAGCGGTCGGCCCGCAGGGCGGCCTCCACCAACTGGTAGGCCTCGTGCAGGCCGTCGTAGAGCAGATCGGGGTGGGCGGCGGGGGCGGGCCGGTGGGACGCGAGGCAGTGGTCGGTGGCGTCCGTTGCCAGGGCGTGCAGCCGGGCGAAGGCGAGGACCTGCTCCGGAGTCGGGTCGGCTGGAGGCTGCGGGACGGCCGCCTCGGTGACCGCGGAGCGCAGCCGGGCGGACAGACGCACCGGCAGCAGACGGCGCCAGTAGTGCGCGAGTGCGGAGGTGCTCGGCGGGACGCTGACCGCCCCTATCAGCTCCAGACGTTCGGCCAGTTGGTCCGGGGCGCCCTCGTGCAGGGCCCGCAGGGCGGCCTCGCGCCAGCGCAGGGCCGCGAGTTCGGTGCCGAGGTCGTCCAGCCGGCGCGCCACGACCGCCTCCAGGCCGTCCCCGGAGTCGAGAACCCGCCCGATCTCGGGGACGGGGACGCCGAGGGAGCGCAGCGAACGGATCGTGCGCAGCCGGGCAAGCGCCTCGGGGCCGTAGCGGCGGTGGCCTCCGGTGCTTCGGGTGGCCTCGGGCAACAGGCCCTGGTCCGAGTAGAAGCGGACCGTCTTGACCGTGGTCCTCGCCCGCGCGGCGAGCTCGCCGATGCTCAGGGTGCCGTCCACGGACAAGAGTTGAACCTCCCTCAGGGGGAGTTCCTAGGTTACCCGCGACGAACCCACCCCCTGGAGGTGCTGATGTCCGTTTTCATCCTGGTCTCCGGCCCGTTCACCAACGAGCGGATCTGGAGCCACGTGGCCGGCCCGCTGCGTGAGTCCGGCGCCGAGGCGCACCCCGTGACGCTGAGCATGCGGCCCGAGGCCGATCTGGAGACCCATGTCGAGGACGTGGTCCGGCTGATCGACTCCCTCGACGCGCCCCGGCTGGTGCTGGTCGGCCACGACTACGCCATCCACCCGGTGCTCGGCGCGGCGGACCGCCGCCCGCAGCGGGTCGCCCGCATCGTCCATCTGGACGCCGGGCTGCCGGAGGACGGCGACCGGGCGCTGACCCTGGTGCCCGACCCGACGGTGCACCAGCTGCTCGGCGCGGACGGCGCCGCCGTGCCGGTCCCGGCGCCGGAACCGCGGGAGTGGCAGCGATGGGGCAGTACGGAGGGTCTGTCCCCGCAGCGGCTGGCGCTGCTCAGCGACCTGGCCGCCCCGCAGCCGCCGCGGACGTTCACCCAGCCCCTGCGCCTGACCGGCGCCGCGGCGGACGTACCGACCACCGGAATCCTGTGCACGGCGGGCGGCACGACGATCGAGACGGTCGAGGCGCTGGTGCAGACCGGTCCGCCGCAGTTCCGGAAGCTGGCCGATCCCCGGGTGGGCTTCTTCGAGCTGGCCACCGGCCACTGGCCGATGCTCTCCTGCCCGGCCGAGCTGGCCGAGGTGCTGCTGCGCGCGGCGGCGGGCGAAGGACGCAGGCTGACCGCACCCGAGGGCGAGTCACCGTTCCTGCGTCCCTTCCTGCTCGACGTCCCGGAGGTGCCGCGGGTACGGAAGGGGCGGCTGGACCTGCATCTGCCGGAGCCGGCCGCGGTGCAGCCGCGGCCCGCCGTTCTGTTCGTGCACGGCGGGCCGGTGCCGCGCGACCGCGACCCCGGGCTGCGCGACGCGCCGTTCTACGTCGGCTACGGCCGTCTCGCGGCGAGCCTGGGAGTGGTGGGCGGGGTCGTCGGGCACCGCCTGCACGCCATCTCCGACTACCCGCAGGCCGCGGACGACGTGGCCGAGGGTGTCGAACTGCTGCGGGCCGACCCCCGTGTGGACCCGGACCGGATCGCCCTGTGGTTCTTCTCCGGGGCGGGACTGCTCGCCGCGGACTGGATCGCCGCCCCGCCCGCGTGGCTGCGCTGTCTTGCGCTCACCTATCCGATCCTGGAACCGCTCCAGGGCTGGGGTGCGGTCGGCGACCGGTTCCACCCGGTGAGCGCGCTCCCGGCCGACGCCGGGACGCTGCCGCCCCTGGTGCTGACCCGCGCGGGTCTGGAGACACCGCAGATCGGCGTCACGGTCGAGAAGTTCGTGAGCGCGGCGGAGGAGAAGACGGCTCCCGTCGAGATCATCGACGTCCCGCACGGCGTCCACGGCTTCGAGATCCACAACCGGACCGACGAGTCCCGTGAGGCCGTGACCAGGGCCATGCGCACGGTGCTCGGACACCTGGGGCTTTGACGACAGGACCTAGGGATGCCCGACCGAGGCCAGGCGGGCGTCCAGCCAGTCGAAGACGCGCTGCTCGCACACCGCTCGGCCGATCGGCTCGCAGTGCAGGTGCGCGCCCTCCTCCTCGGTGAAGCGGACCAGGTGCTTCGGGCCGGGAAGCGCGTCGTACAGGCGCTGCGACGCCCCCGGCCAGAAGTGCTCGCCGTCCGGGTCGGTGATCAGCAGCGGGGTGGTGATCCGGCCGACGAACGGCGTGACGTCGTACCTGGACACCTCGGTGAGCAGGTCGAAGGGGGAGTTGATGCCGTACGGCTTGGCCCGCCAGCGCCACATCGCGGCCAGTACCGGGTCCCTGCTCAGCGCCTCCGTCATGACCTGGTCGAAGGTCGCGCGGTCGCCGGACTCCCACAGGGCGCGCAGCTCGGGGCCGAGGTTGTGCCACCAGCTGTCCGCGACCTCGACGACGCCCGGGTCGGCGACCGCGGCGGCGATCCGGTGCTCGAACGCGAGTGCGCGGGGAACCCAGTAGCCGGCCTGGCTGATGCCGGCCAGGACGATCCGCCGCGGGTCGACGTCGCCGCGGGCGAGGAGGAAGTCCACGATCGGGGTGATGACCTTCTCCCAGTCGGGCCGAAAGGTGACCTCGCGTTCGAACAGCATCGACTGCTGGCCGGGGCCGTCGAACAGCAGGACCCGGTACTCACGGGCCACCGCCGGCGCCCCGAGCAGCGTCCAGGCCGTGCTGATCGGGCCGTCACTGCCGTTGTTGACGATCACCGTGGGCAGCGGTCCCAGATCTCCGGGCGGGCCGACGAGGTACCCGGGAAGCGACCCTCCCTCGTAGGGGATCGAGACCCGTTCCGCGGGCGGGTCGCAGGCCTGCAGGAACCGGTCGAAGCAGTCGCGGTGCGCGCCGAACACCTCGCCCAGCCGCGCCTCGGGGTCCGCCAGCCCGTCGACGGCCACCAGGGCGGTGCCGAAGTACCCGGCTGCCCGCAGATACGCGTCCCGGGCGCTCACCGTGCGCTCCTCGGCCGCGCTCCTCTCGGCCTGTGCACGGACTCTGCGGGCCAGTGCGGTCCAGGCCGAGAACCAGGTCTCCGCGCCGCCGTCCGCCGCGACGGAGGTGGTGGCCAGTACCTCGCCGATGTCGGCGCCCTGGCGCCACGCCGAGCCCAGGGCGAGCAGGATCTCGTAGTTGTACTGGTCGTTCTTGCTGAACCGGTAGGTCATGGCTGCCTCCCGCTACGCCGTACGGCCGCCCCCGGAGGACGCCCCCTGCAAGGCCCGGACCACCTTTCTCACCGTAGGAGCCCGCTTACCGCGACGCACTCCGGACGGAGTGCCGACGGCATGCGAGCGGCCCGCGCAGGCGGCAGGCTGGCAGGGGAAGGGCGTGAGTTCCGGCCGGCGACGGGAGGACCTCCCATGGGTGAGCAGTCGACGCGGTCGACGACGGACACCCCGGCCAGGAAGGCCGTCGGTGGCAGCGGGGTGTTCCTGTCGTTCGCGCCATGGATCATCTTCGGAGTGGTCGCGAGCCCCAGCACCTGGAAGTACGCGGCGCTGGCCGCGCTGATCGCCGTGATCGTCCTGTCGGGGCGGGACATCCTCCGGGGCAGGTTCTACCTCCTGGACATCGTCGGCATCGTGTTCTTCGCCGTGATCACGGTCCTCGCGCTCGCCCTGGACCGCTCGCAGCTCCTATGGCTCGAGACGTACGCCCAGGTCATCTCCAACGGGGTGGTGGCCGCCGTGGCGCTGGGATCCCTCCTCGCCGATCCCTTCACCGCCCAGTACGCCCGCCGGTCGACGCCCCGCGAGGTGTGGGACTCGCCCATCTTCAAGCACATCAACCAGGTGCTGACCGTGGCATGGGGGGCGGTCTTCGCCCTCATGGCCCTCTCGACCTGGCTGGCCGTCCGCTTCCCGGCCATGGACGACTGGTTCAACTGGGTCATCCCCGTGGTCCTGCTGGTCGCGGTCGTCAAATTCACGGAGCGCTATCCCGAGGCCTACAAACAACGGGCGCTCGCGACCTAGCCGCGGCACACTGAGGCATGCCGAAGCTGACCGTCCCTCACGTCCGGTTCCGCACCTCCTTCGTGGCCGCCATGAAGGAGTTCGAGGCCGAGGGCCGGGGCCTGCCCGAGGACGAGTCCGGGATCGGGTACGAGATCCGGGAGTGGCGCGAACGCTGGCCGGCCCCGGCGGAGTTCGCCCGTTACGTGGCCCGGCTGATCGGCGACGCCGACGAGAGCAGGCCGCCGTCCAGGCCGGGCTGGGTGCACTGCACCACGCTCTGGTACGCCGAGGGCGACGAGTACCTCGGCCGCATCGCGGTACGGCACCGGCTCACCCCGTACCTCCTGGAACTCGGCGGCCACATCGGCTACGACGTACGCGCCTCCGCCCGCCGCAGGGGACACGCCACCGCCATGCTCCGCGAGGCCCTGCCGTACGCCCGTGGTCTCGGCCTCGATCGCGTCCTCGTGACCTGCGATGTCACCAACACCGGCTCTCGTAAGGTGATCGAGGCCGGCGGTGGGGAGTTCGAGGACCGGCGTGGCGAGAAACTGCGCTACTGGATCCGTACGGGGGACTGAGGCGTCTTGGTGGACATGGAGTTCGAAATGGCGCCCGAGCCGCGGCGGCAGGAACCCGAAGGGTGCCTGGTCGTCGCTCTTCGCATCCCCATACGCATCGTCGTGCTCGTCCTCGTCGTACCGATCCGGATGGCCTGGGACGCCCTGGTGGTGGCCGGGCGGTTCCTGACCGACGCCGTGCTGCGACCGCTCGGGCGGGCGCTGCTGTGGGTCGGCCGGGCCGTCTTCGTATGGCCGTGGGTGGCGCTGTGGCGGTATGTCGTCGTACCGGTCGCGCACATGCTCGTGGTCGTACCGCTCGGCCGGCTGTACCGGTATGTGCTCACCCCGGTCGGGCATGCCCTCGCCTGGATCGGGCGCGGGATCGGCGCCGGCCTGGAGTGGCTGTACGCGCGCGTGCTCACGCCGATCGGCCGCGGCATCGCCTGGCTGCTGAAGGGCGTCGGGATCGTGCTCGGCGCCGTCGGGCTGGGCGTGTACACCGCCGTCGCCTGGCTGGTGCGCTACCTGCTCGTCGTACCCGCCCAGTGGCTGTACGAGTGGGTCCTCGCACCCGTCGGACGGGCACTGGTATGGCTCGGGAACGCCGTCATCACCGGCATCGGCGCCGTCCTGTACTGGACGACGCGTGTCGTTGTCGTCCTGCCCGCCCTCGTCCTGTGGCGCTGGGTGCTCGTGCCTGTCGGCCGTGTCCTCGCCGTCCTCGTGCGGGAGATCGGGGAGGCGCTCGGCCACGCCTGGCGGGTCGCCGGGCGGATCTCGCTCGCCGTCGGGCGGTTCCTCGGGACCCTCTTCCGGTGGATCTTCGTGGAACCGGTGCGGTGGGTCTACCGGACCGTCCTGACCCCGGTCGGGCATGTCGTCCGGGACGTCGTGCTGCGTCCCGTCGCCGAGGCCGGGCGCGCGGTGGGGCGGGCGACCCGGCAGGCCCTGGCCTCCGCCCGCGAGACCGTGCGGCAGGCCCGCGCCGACTTCCGGCGGATGCTGTTCGGCGAGCAACGGCGGCCGCAGCCGGTGGCCCGGCGGGAACCCGCGGGGCTTGAGACACGTACTCTTGGTAGCAGTACGACCGCTCTCACGAAGGACTGAACGACACTGGGCAAGCGACAGCCCGAAGGCCCGCCGCCCGCACCCGCGGTGCAGCGCATCCGACTGCGCTACACCAAGCGCGGCCGCCTCCGGTTCACCAGCCACCGTGACTTCCAGCGCGCCTTCGAGCGTGCGCTGCGCCGTGCCGAGGTGCCGATGGCGTACTCGGCGGGGTTCACGCCGCATCCGAAGGTGTCGTACGCCAATGCCGCACCCACCGGCACGGGCAGTGAGGCGGAGTACCTGGAGATCGCGCTCGCCGCGGCCCGCGACCCGGAGACGCTGCGCGTCCTCCTCGACGAGTCGCTGCCCACCGGGCTCGACATCGTCGACGCGGTCGAGGTGCGGACGTCGGGGCTCGCCGACCGGCTGACGGCTTCCGTGTGGGAGCTGCGGCTGGACGGGGTTGAACCGGCCGAAGCCGAGCGCGCGGTCGAGGCCTTCACGAAGGCCGAGACCGTCGAAGTGCAGCGCATGACCAAGAACGGCGTCCGCACCTTCGACGCCCGTTCCGCCGTCGTGGGCCTGGAGAGCCTGCGGAACGCGGAAACGCACGGTTCGCAGGCTGATAGGCCGACCGACCAGCCCTGTGCGATACTGCGGCTGGTTGTTCGGCACGTGACGCCTGCCGTACGACCCGACGACGTCCTGTCCGGTCTCCGCGCCGTGGCCGACCTGGCGCCGCCGGTCCCCGCAGCGGTGACCAGGCTGGCGCAGGGGCTGTTCGATGAAGAGACCGGCACGGTGACCGACCCGCTCGCGCCCGACCGCGAGGCAGCAGCGACCGAGCCGTACCCGGCCGCCGCGACTGCCGCCGCGAAGGCGCCGGTGCCGGAAGGTTCCGCGTAGGGACGGACGTCGTAGCGCCGCCCTCGTACTCGGGAGCCACCTGGGTCGGGCAGCGCACCGACCACAAGACTTTCGCCAGGCCGTACGCGACATGGTGTACGGAACCGACGAGACAGGACACAGAGAGCTCCCGTGTGGCGCCCGCGCCCCGGACGGCGGCCATCGCGCATCGCGCGGGCCGCGGACGTCAACGGCGGTCGATCCATCCGATCGACGCCGGACCAGGTGCGGCGCCCGGGAGCCTGACGGGAGAAAAGCCCGCATGCTCGAACCGACCGAACCCAACGAGGGTTCCGAACTGAACACCCCCAGCGACACCCTGCCGCCGCGGAGGCGGCGCCGTGCCGCATCCCGCCCGGCGGGCCCGCCCGCCGAGGCGGAGACCGCGACCGAGGTCATCGCACCGGCCATACCGGCCGCCGAAACCACCGAGCTCGCGGAGACCGAGGCCGAGGCCGAGGTCGTCGAGGCTGCGCCGGTTGCTCGTACGCGTCGTCGTGCGACACGTCGTGCTTCTGCGCCTGCTGGTGCGCCTGTGTCTGCTGAGGCTGTCGAGGCTGTTGTTCCGGCTGCTGAGGTGAAGGCGGAGGCTGAGGCTGAGGTCGTCGAGGCGCCTGTGGCGGTTGAGGAGGCTGCGCCGGTTGCTCGTACGCGTCGTCGTGCGACACGTCGTGCTTCTGCGCCTGCTGGTGCGCCTGTGTCTGCTGAGGCTGTCGAGGCTGTTGTTCCGGCTGCTGAGGTGAAGGCGGAGGCGG
>NZ_JAUYWJ010000024.1:0-170066 GCF_032656585.1 Streptomyces herbicida | reverse complement strand
GGCTGGCCGCTCAAACGCGCCGCCCACCGCGTCGCAGACCGCCCATGTGTTCCGGCCGTCACCATCGTTGGCGCCACCAAACCCAAACGGGTCAAGCGGACACCAAAGCCCTAAGTTACCGGTATTGGGTTTAACCTAGGGGTTGCAGGAGCCTAACGGCAAGGGGTGCAGGGGGAGTTGGGGGCATTTGCGGTGCAGGAGCGGGATGATCCGGAGACCGTCGGGCGGCGGGTGCAGCACCTGCGCACGGAACGGGGGCTGACACAGCGGCAGTTGGCGGAGCCCGCTTACACGCCCGCCTATATCTCCACCCTGGAGGCGGGACGGGTGCGTGCCTCCGACGACGCGCTGCGGCACATCGCCGGGCGGCTCGGGGTCGCCTTCGAGGAGCTGGCCATCGGGCGGCCCGCACACCTCGCCACCGATCTGCGGCTGCGGCTCACCGAGGCGCAGCGCACCCTGGCCACCGGGGCGGCCGAGGAGGCGGCGGCGCAGTACGCCGCCCTGTTCGCGGAGGCAGAGGCGCACGCACTCCCGCCGGAGCAGGCCACCGCGCTGCTCGGGCTCGGTGAGTGCGCGCTGGACACCGGAGACCTGGCCGAGGCCCGGGGGCACTTCGAGCGGGCCGAGGAGCGGATGGCGGGCGAACCGCTGCCGGTCCGGGTGCCCGCGCTGCGCGGGCGGGCCGTCTCGCACTACCTCGCGGGTGAACTCCGGTACGCCGTCTACCTGCTGGAGTCCACGCTCGACGAGCTCAACCGCGGCGGTCTGCACGACCCCGACGCCCTGCTGCTCCTGTACGCCAGCGTCATCGGCCCCTACATGGACATGGGCGCCCATGCCCGCGCCGCCCAGGCCGCCGAGTTCGCGCTGGCCCTCGCCCCGCAGGTCGCCGACCCCGCCCTGATCGCCCGGATGCACCGCTCCGTCGCCCGCACGCTGCTCGCCGAGGGCCGGGTCGCCGAGGCCGACGCCTCGCTGGCCAAGGCGGCCGAGCTGTACCGCCAGCTGCAACTGCGCACCGAACTCGCCAACTGCCACTGGATGCGCGGATACGTGTACGCCCAGGACGGTGAACTGGACCGGGCCGAGGGCGAGTTGCGGGAGGCCATGGCCATGCTGTCGGCCACCCGCGCCGCCCTCTACAGCAGCCAGGTCGCCGTCGAACTCGCCGACGTGCTGCACCGGCGCGGAAAGTCGGACGAGGCCGCCGAGCTGCTGCACGGGGTGCTGGGGGACCTGTCCTCCGAGCGCGGCGCCGTGCACTCCGCCGCCGCGCACCGGCTGCTCGGCATCATCGCCGAGGACGCCCGGGAGACGGAGGCGGCCGAGGAGCACTACGTCCGCGCCCTGAGCCTGCTGGAGCGGGCGGGGGCCGCCGGCGACCTCGCCGACCTGTGCCGGCTGCTCGGCGATCTGCTGCGCCGTACCGGGCGCGTGGAGGCCGCGCTGGACGCGTACCGGACGGGACTCGGACACCGGACGGCCCCCGGCACCACGACCCTCGGCCCCGCGCCCGCGCAGCCTCCTCTGTGAGCCTCCCGGGACCGTTTCGGACACGGCGTGGCGGGTAGTCGGTAGGCCCTTCCGACGGGAGCGTCGCCCGCCCGGGTGCTTCGGGTTGTGCCGATGCTGAAGGAGGCGGTGGAAGTGCAGCGGGTCGACGAGGCGATCGTCGAGCGGCTGCGGGGCGTCGCGCCCCGGGCCGTGCCCGGGCGGGTGTGCGCCCTGGCGGTGGAGCTGCTGCCGGTCACCGGCGCGAGCGTGTCGCTGTGCGTCGGGGGGCTGCCCGTCCGGATCGGGGCGAGCGACGAGGTGGCGGCGGACATGGCCGAGCTGCAGGCCACGCTGGGTGACGGCCCGTGCCTGTACGCCGCCGGGATCGCCGCGCCCGTGCTCGCCCGCGATCTCACGGCCCTCCCGGCCCTGCTGCGCTGGCCGGTCTTTTCCCACCAGGCGACGGCCGCCGGGGTCCGGGCGGTCACGTCTATACCGCTGGGCATCGAGCCGGTCTGCGTCGGCACCCTCGACCTGTACGGCGCCGAGCCCGGCGACGTGGACGGCGGCGATCTGCACACCGCCCTGGTCCTCGCGGGCGTGCTGACCGCCGCTCTCCTCGCCCTGCCCCGCGCGGACGAGGACACCGAGCCGTCCGGCAGGGGCGGGCTGAGCGGCCTCACGGGGGAACACGACCAGATCCACCGGGCGGTCGGCATGATCATGGCCCAGCTCCGGGTCCCCGCGGACGAGGCGCTCGACCGGCTGCGCGGGTACGCGTTCGCGCGCGGCCGCACCGTGCTCGACGTGGCGCACGACCTGGTCGGGCACCGCGGGAGCCTGGACGTGGAGTGAGCGCGGGGTGAGCGCGGGGTCAGGCCTGCGCCCGTCCCTGTTCCCGCACCTGGGCGAGACGCCGGCTGCCGAGTTCGAGGGCCTGGCCGACGGCGTCGGACGGCGGGGTGCCGAGAGCGCCCTCGGTGAGGACGATCGCGTCGTCGCCGACCCGCACGACCGCGACGTCCACGGTGAGGGTGGCGGGCTCGCCGTCGTCGCCGACGGTCTCCCCGGTCAGCGTCACCCGCAGACCCTGCCGGTCGTCCCCGACCTGCGGCAGCTCGGCCGCGTAGACCCGGACGGTCTCGGGCCCCGCGCTGGTGGTGGCCGCCGCGAACTGTGCGCACGTCTGGGGCAGCGTCTTCAGCCAGGCCAGCGTGCGGTCCAGGTCGGCCCGTCGGTCGGCGGCCACCTGGTAGCGCAGCTGGGCCTGGTCGTCGCCGTCGTCGAGGGCGGTCACGGCGTACGCCCCCGGCGACTGCCCGAGCAGCTCGTCGGCGTACAGGGCGTCGAGCAGCTGCTGGCATGCCGGGGCCGTGGTGCCCGCCTTCAGCAGCGCGTCCCGCCAGGTCGCGGCCCCCTGGGTCGGGCCCCACGGCACCCCCAGATCCGCCTCCGTGATCAGAGCCGCCCTCGCCTGGGCCGCCGTGAGCGCGGGGTCGGGGGACGGGGAGAGCTGTCCGGCGGCGGAGGCGGCGGGGACCGCCCGCCGCGCCGACTTCTCGTGCTGGCCTGCCAGACAGCCGGAGGCCGTGACCAGCACACCGACGGTGAACACGGAGGCGGCGAGGCGACGGGCCGGGCGGACTGACATGACGGGGCCTCCTGAGCGTGCCGGGGACCGGGTACGTGTGTGATCTCACGGCACCACCCCGCGGCCCCCGCCACCAGCGCGACGAGCCGTCCGGGTGAGGCGCGGCGTCCCGCGCTGAAAATCGATCGACCGTACGTCCGCGCCCTGTTAGCTTCGGCCCATGCAGCGCGCCCTGTCGTACCCCTTCCGCACGACGACGCCGGAGAGTGTCCCGGCGCGCTGACAGCTGACCCAGTCCGAAGCCCCGGGGCGAGTGCCCCGGGGCTTCGTCGTGTCACGGGGTGTTCGCCTCCCTCACCGAGGAGACCACCGTGCACGACCACCGCCGGCTCGGCCGAGAGCTCGATCTGTTCGACACCGACCCGCTGATGGGCGCCGGGCTGCCCTACTGGCTGCCCGACGGCGCCGTCGTACGCCACACCCTGGAGGAGTACGTCCGCGACGCGGAACGCGCGGCCGGGTACCGGCACGTGTACTCGCCCGTGCTCGGGAAACGCGAGCTGTACGAGATCTCCGGGCACTGGGACCACTACAGCGACGACATGTTCCCGCCGATGGAGCTGGGCTCCGAGCAGGTCGTCCTGCGCCCCAGCCTCTGCCCCCACCACGCCCTGATCTACCGCTCCCGCTCCCACAGCTACCGCGAACTGCCCCTGCGCATCGCCGAGCTGGGCGGCATGTACCGGTCCGAGCTGTCCGGCGTGCTCGGCGGCCTCACCCGTGTCCGCGCGATCCAGCTCAACGACGCGCACATCTTCTGCACCCTGGACCAGGCGGTCCAGGAGGCCCGCGCCGCCCTGGAGCTGATCGCCCGCGCCCACGCCGACCTCGGCATCCGCGCCGCCCGGTACCGGCTCTCCCTGCCCGGTGAGGGCGGCAAGTACGTCGCCGACCCGGCGCTGTGGCAGCGGGCCACCGCACTGCTGAAGGAGGTCCTGGCCGAGTCCGGCGTGGACTACGAGGAGGCGGCGGGCGAGGCCGCCTTCTACGGCCCCAAGATCGACGTGCAGATCGCCGACCCCGCGGGCCGCGAATCCACCCTCTCCACCGTCCAGATCGACTTCCACCAGCCCGAGCGCTTCGACCTGCACTACATCGGGCCCGACGGGGCGAGGCACCGGCCGGTGATGGTGCACCGCAGCGTCATCGGCAGCGTCGAGCGTGCCGTCGCACACCTCGTCGAGGAGCACGGCGGGGCCTTTCCGGCCTGGCTGGCGCCCGTGCAACTGGTGGTGCTGCCGGTCGCGGACGAGCAGTACGCGCGCGCCGAGGCCGTGGTGCGGGACGCCGTCGCGCGGGGGCTGCGGGCCGAGCTCGCCGGGCCCGTGCAGGGCAGCCTCGGCGCCCGGATCCGGGCGGCGCGTCTGGTGCCGTACCAGGCCGTGATCGGCGCGCGGGAGGCGGACGGCGGCGAGGCGGCCGTACGGCTGAGGGACGGCCGCCGGCCGGGAACCCTGCCCGTCGCCGGGCTCCTGGACCGGATCACCGCCCGGGTCGCGGCCCGCGGGACCGCGCTCTGGGACTGAGCCGAGGCCCGCGGAACCGCGCTGCGGGACTGAACCCCGCATAGGGTCGGGGCGAGGCAAGAGGCACGAGGGACCAGAGAAGGAGCCCCCGCCGTGACCGACCGGACGACCATCCCCGTGATCATCGACTGCGACACCGGCGTCGACGACGCCCTGGCCCTGCTGTTCGCCGTCCGTCACCCAGGCCTCGACCTGCGCGCCGTCACCTGCGTCGCCGGGAACACGGACGTCGACGGGGTGGTCCGCAACACCCTGACCGTCCTGGAGCAGGCGGGCGCCGGTGACATCCCCGTCGCCCGCGGGGCCGGGCGGCCGCTGATCGAACCGGCCCGCTCGGCCCGGCATGTGCACGGGGAGGACGGGATGGGCGACCTCGGGCTGCCCGCGCCCACCCGGACCGCGGCCGACGTGGACGCGGTGACCCTGCTGCGCCGCGAGATCCTCGCCTCGCCGCGCCCGGTGACCCTGATCCCGACCGCGCCCCTGACGAACATCGCGCTGCTCCTGCGCACCCACCCGGAGGTGACCCGCAACATCGAGCGGATCGTGTTCATGGGTGGCGCGGTGGCCACCGGGAACGCCACGCCGGTCGCCGAGTTCAACGTCTGGCACGACCCGGAGGCCGCCGCGATCCTGCTCACCGCGGGGGTGCCGATCACCATGTACGGGCTGGACGTGTTCACCCGGGTCGTGGTCCCGGGGGCACAGGTGCGGCGGCTGCGGGCGAGCGCGGAACCGGGCAGCCGGCTCGCCGGTGAACTGCTGGCCCACCGTCCCTCCGCCCCCGACCCGGACGGCGACGACCCGGCGGGCGGGCTCGGTGACGCGGGCGCCGTGTGCGCGGTCGCCGACCCGGCCGGCATCGCCACCCGTCTGCTCCCGGTCGAGGTCTCCCTCGCCCCCGGCCCGACCCGCGGCCAGACCATCGTCGACCGCCGGCCGCGCCCCGGGGAGTCCGAGATCCACGACGGCGTACGCGAACAGGCCCTGGTGGACGTGGCGTTGGACGTGGACGTGGAGCGCTACGTGAAGCTGTACCTGGCGACCGTGGAGCGGACCTAGCGGCCGGTCACACCGTGCCGCCGAAGAACACCCGCACCTCCCGGACGAGGCCGTCCCGCACCGTGATCGCCTCGACGTTGCGGTGCCGGGCGCCGGTCTTCAGCTCGTACTCGTAGTGGGCGAAGACCAGTTCGTCGTCGGCCGGGACGACGTGCAGCAGCCGCTGTTCCCTGAGCCGGCCCGGCCGTCGGGAAGCACCGGTCGAAGAACGCGGCCTTGTCGATGTGGTCGTCCTGCGGGCTGGTGAAGGTGAAGTCGTCGGCGCAGAGGGGCAGGGCCGCGGCGCGGTCCTGTGCGAGATAGTGCCGGAACGCGGCCTCGACGACGTCTTTCGGACTGCCGGTCATACGGCCACCGTACGGCCGAACGCCCCGGAGCGGGGGTCTTAGGTGCGTTCGTCGCCGGGGTCGGACCGTTGCCCGTTGACTGCCCATGAGCGTGTTCTGGCGTGGGCGCCGGCTAGCCCACGGTGGGGCTGGGGCTGGGGGTGGCTCCGCCGCCACCGCCGCCACCGGAGAGACCGTCGATGTTCACCGGGGTGGACGTGGCGTTCGGCGGCGGGGTGAGCACGACCTCCGGCTGTCCGGCGGGCGGGGGCGGCGGGGTCAGGTCGGAGTCGGGCAGCTTGGGCGGGGTGGTCTGGTTGAAGAGGGTCTGGTCGAAGTCGACCAGGCCGGTTTTCTCCATCACCGTGATGTGGTCGAGCACGGTGTCGTTGGCCTGGTCGGCCAGGGCGCGCACGAGCGTGTTCTTGGTGGTGGACCGGATCTTCGCCACCGTGTTGAAGATCGAGCCGTGCGTCATCCGCAGGATGTTGGCGAAGTCGGAGTCGAACTTCTTGCCGCTGTCGGACTTCAGCTGGTTGACGAAGCCCTCCTGCTGCGGACTCGCGATGTTGGGCAGCGTGATGTTCAGCATGGGCGCGATCTTGCGGCAGGTGGTGTCGAGCGCGGCGTGCCCGTCGACCAGGTGCTGGCTCGCGGTGATGACCGCCTTCGTGGTGCCCTTCTGCAGCCCGATCTGACCGACCGGGTACTCCCACAGACCGGCCGCGCGCACCTTGACCACGAAGTCCCGGTCGCCCTCGGTCAACGGCCCCCACTGCGTCTGGGCGATGACACGGTCCGGCGAACTGGAGACCTTGCTCACCCCCAGCATGCTCGGGTAGACGAGCGCCACGAGGGTCAGGCTCAGGGCACCGCCCACGAAGAGAGTTCCCGTCGCGTTCCGCGAAAAGCGCACCATGCCTCCTGCCGGTCGTGGATCCCCACCAGCAGTACGGACGACGAAGGGCTTGGACTCTTTTGATTTGGTAAAAACTGAGCCCCCCGGTGTGACCTGGCCGCGGTTGACGGAATGTTGACTCCTCTGCGGGAGAGTCCTGGTGAACTCCCGCCCTAGATTCCCCGCATGCCCCCACAACCTCCCCCGAGAGTTCCCGCCTCTCTTCCCGTCCTCCCCTATCGCAAGCCCACCAAGGGCCGTGACTACTGGGTGCTGGACGACGTGCTGCCCGATGCGGATGCCGTGCGGGAGCGGTGTCTCGGCAAGGACGACTGGGTCCAGGGGTATCCGTACACCTCGGAGACCTGGCCGGGACTGCGCACCATGCCCGGGCTCGAACCCGCCGAACTGGGCCGGGTGGAGCGGCTGGTGAAGCAGGCCACCGGGGCCAAGGAGCTGTGGGTGCAGCAGGCGCCCGGCGGCGGGACCCTCAATCACAACTGCGTGCAGGTGGTGGGAGAAGGGGAGAGCGAGCCCCGGCCCCACACCGACTCGCGTGCGCTGTGCCGGTATGCCGCCGTGCTGTATCTCAACCCCGGTGTGCCCAAGGACTGCGGGACCAGTTTCTACCGGCAGTCGCTGCCCGGCGGACGCCTCGGCGGGAACGTCGTCCAGGCCCCGCACAACAACCTCGTGGAGGCCCTGGGGACGCGGTTCGTCGCGCCCGACGCCTTCGAGGAGGACGTACGGGTGCCGCACAAGTACAACCGGCTGCTCCTCTACAACGCCAACCTCGTGCACAGCGCCACCGGTTACTCGGGCAGGACGCTGGAGGAGAAGCGGATGACCGCCGTCTTCTTCTGGATGGCCTGACCGGACGGTCCGGGTCGGGCGGTCGGGGCGGTCAGTAGCGCAGGGCCGTCCCCACCTCCGGCTTCACCTCGCCCGAGAGGTTGTGCGTGCTGCGGGCCGTCCCCGTCCCCGTCTTGCCCGCCGCCACGTCGCCGATGGTGACGACCACCGTGTCGAGGAGATTGCCGCCCGAGTCCTTGAAACTGACCTGGACGGCGAAGGACTTCGTGGAGTCCGCCGTGTTGTTCGCCGTGACTTCCACCGTGGTGCGGCCGTCGGAGGCGGTGGCGGGCGTGCCGAGCTTCACTTCGTCCTTGGCGTTGACACCGTTCTTCACCTCGCCGAGCCGCCGCCGGGCCTCCGCCGACGCCGACGCGACCACGTCCGAGCCCTTCGAGGCGAGGGAGGACGCGGCCGACGCCGCCTTGCTGACGGCGGCCGACGCGGCCTTGCTCGCGGTGGACGACGCGTTGCCGCCTTCGGAGCAGCCGCTCAGTGCCGTGCCCAACGCCGCCGCCAGCACCAGCGCCGCAACCGTTCGATAACCCGCCATCACGTACGCCTCCATCGGTGTCACTCGGCCAGGCTGTCCCTCCCAGTCAAGATCCGGATCCACGCCACCGCACGTCGACGTCAGCCGTACGGCGCAACACGTCTACTGGTTCGGCCTCACCGGCGGGGCCGGAGGTTCAGCAGCGTCGTCCAGTTCCTGTTCCCGCCGTACTCGCCCGTCCTCACCCGGTTCGGGTGAGGCCATGACGTATCTGCCGTGCGCAGGCTGAGGGCAGCAGAGAGCCGCGGCCGGGTGACGGCCCGGGGCGGCGGGAAACCCGGAGGGAAGACGTGGACACGGTGTACCTCGCGTACGACTATCCGCTGCTGAGCGCGTTCTGGACGATGCTGTGGTTCGTCCTGCTGGTGATGTGGTTCGTCCTGCTCTTCAAGGTGATCGTGGACGTGTTCCGGGACGACTCCCTGAGCGGCTGGGCGAAGGCGGGCTGGCTGGTGTTCGCCATCGTGCTGCCCTTCCTCGGCGTCCTGGTCTACGTCATCGCCCGCGGCAAGGGCATGGGGCAGCGCGAACTCGCGGAGGCACGCAATCGGCAGGCGGCCTTCGACTCGTACGTCCGTGAGACGACGGCCCCGCAGGGCCGCCCGAGCAGCTCGGAGGAGCTCGCCAAACTGTCCGAGCTGCGCAACCACGGTGACATCACGGAGGACGAGTTCCGCCGGGCGAAGGAAATGGTGCTGAGCGGCCAGTCCCCGAGATGAAACGCACGTGAGCGGCGGCCGGAACACCGGATGGGCTCGGCTGGCACTGTTCGCCCTGGCGGCCGGCGTGCTGGTGCCACTGCTGGCGGCCGGGCTGAAGAGCGTGCTGTGGGCGCTGGCCGGCCTCGCCGGGCTGGCCCTCACCGCCGCCGGCCTGTGGTGGGCCCTCGCGCACACCGGAGTCGTACGCGTCGCGGGGATGCTGCTGGCGGTGGCCGCCCCGCTCGCGGTCCTCGCCCTGTACGCCACGCACGGGCTGATCTGGGAGGCCGCCCTCTCCCTGGGCCTGTGGCTGCTGGCGGTCACGGCCGCGCGGATCGCCCTGACGCCCTCGGGAGCTGCTCCCGGACGCCACCGTGACGCGCGTCCCGCCGAGCCGCCGCGCAGTGCGTGGCTCCTGATGAACCCGAACTCCGGCGGCGGCAAGGTGGCCCGCTTCCACCTGGCCGAGCGGGCCCGGGCGGCCGGCGCCCGGGTCGTCCTGCTGGACCCCTCGCAGCACCCGGACGTGGCGGAGCTGGCCCAGCGCGCGGTGGCGGACGGCGCGGACCTGCTGGGAGTGGCCGGCGGGGACGGCACACAGGCCCTGGTGGCCGAGGTCGCGGCCCAGCACGATCTGCCCTTCATGGTGATTCCCGCCGGTACCCGCAACCACTTCGCCCTCGACCTCGGCCTCGACCGCGAGGATCCGGCGGCCTCCCTGGAGGCGCTGACCGACGGCGAGGAGCTCCGGGTGGACCTGGGGTTCGCCGCCGACCGGGTGTTCGTCAACAACGCCTCGTTCGGCACCTACGCGGCCGTGGTGAGCGAGCCCGCCTACCGGAACCGGAAGCTGCGGACGATCCTGCGGACCCTGCCCGACCTCCTCACCGGCGACGAGGCGCCCAGGCTGGGGATGCGGTCGGGGAAGCGGCACCTGGACGGGCTGCAGGCGCTGCTCGTCAGCAACAACCCGTACCGGCGTGCCGCCGACGCGTCCCGTCCGGGCCGCAGAGAAAGCCTGGACTCGGGGCTGCTGGGCGTGGTGTGCGTGCGGGTCGGCAGTACGGCTCAGGCGGCGCGGCTGGTGAGCGGTGCGCACTCGCCGGGCCTGACGCGGCTGACCGCTCGGGAAGTGG
Source organism: Streptomyces herbicida (assembly GCF_032656585.1). NCBI lineage: Bacteria > Bacillati > Actinomycetota > Actinomycetes > Kitasatosporales > Streptomycetaceae > Streptomyces > Streptomyces herbicida. Next base: position 159,864 of record NZ_JAUYWJ010000024.1, on the reverse strand, counting down.
TGGTCGAGGCGACCACACCCACCGTCCCGGCCGGTGTCGACGGGGAGCACACCATGCTGCCCGCCCCCGTCGTGTGCCGCATCGTCCCCAGGGCGCTGCGGGTGCGGGTGCCGCGCCGTCGTCCCGGTGCGCCGGTGAGCAGGCCGACGGCCGACTGGCGGCGGGTGCTGCGGCTCGGGCTGCGGCCGGGATGCCGTATCTGAGCCGGGATGCCGTGTCCGAGCGGTGAGCGGGCCTCAGGCCGGTGCGGTGGTCCTGCCGACGCGCCTGGCCACCAACTTGCCCAGTTCCCACAGCACCAGCAGCACCAGCGGCGGCACCAGTGCCCAGCCGAACTGCCGCACGGTGATCTGTGTCGTCCCCAGCAGCCGCTGGAACCCGTCCATCTGGGTGACCAGCACCGCGAGCGCGAACTCCACGAGCATGGCCCAGTTCATCTGCTTGCTGTCGAAGCTCGCGGTGGTCAGGACGGTGTCCCTGTCGCTGCGGCACTCGAGCGCGGCCACGATCAGACAGAGCGCGAAGGAGGTGAACGCGATCGACTGCCCGACGGCGGTGCTGCCGTAGTGCGACTCGCCCAGCTTGATCAGGGCCAGCAACCCGACAGTGATCACCAGCCCGGACAGCCCGACCGTGATCATCACGCTCCTGGTGAGCACGGGCTCGCCGCGCGGCCGCGGCCGGCGCTCCATGAGCCCCGGGCTCTGCCGGTCGAAGCCGAGCGCGAAGCCGAAGGCTGCGTTGACGAAGAAGTGGATCCACAGCACCTGGGGCGGGGTGAAGGGCTCACCGGCGGCGATGTTGAACAGGGTCGCGCCGAGGAACGTCAGCACGAACACGACCAGGAGCACGAGGACGAAGCGGATGTACTTGGTGAGGTTGTCGTAGATCTTGCGGCCCTGCTCCACCGCGAACACGATCGTGGCGAAGTTGTCGTCCGCCAGCACCATCCGCCCGGCGTTCTTCGCCACCTCGGTGCCGGAACCCATGGCGATGCCGATGTCGGCCGCCTTGATGGCCGGGGCGTCGTTGACACCGTCCCCGGTCATGGCCACCACGTCGCCCTTCTTCTTGAGGGTGTCGGCGAGCAGCACCTTGTGCTCGGGGGCGACCCGGCCGACCACCCCGATGCCGTCGATCCGGGCGAGCCGCTCGCTCTCCGGCAGGGCGGCGAAGTCGGCGCCCAGCACGGCCTCGCCCTCGATACCGAGCTGCCGCGCGATGGCGGCGCCCGTGACGACGTCGTCCCCGGTCACCATCCGCACCCGGATGTGCGCGGCCTGCGCGTCGGCCACCGCGGCCCGCGACTCCTTGCGGGGCGGGTCGACCATGCCGACCAGGCTCGTCATCTGCAGTTCGGTGACATGGGCGAGCAGGTCGCCGTCGGGATCGAAGACGGCGGGGTCGAGGTCGCGGCGCGCGGCCGCCATCACCCGCAGGCCCTCGCCGCCCATGCGCTCGACATGCGTCTGGGCCCGCTGCCGCAGCTCCTCGTCCCACGGGACGCCCGTACCGTCCCGCAGCGCGGTGGCGGCCCGGGCCATGACCGCGGGCGCCGCGCCCTTCACGAAGCACCGCACGACCGGGCGGCCCGCCGCGTCCGTGGCCGGGTGGAAGGTGGCCATCAGCTTGTACGAGGGGTCGAACGGCAGCGTGGCCAGCCGGGGCTGCCGGGCCCGGGTGGCGTCGATGTCCAGCCCGGCCTTGTGGCCGAGCACCAGCAGGGCACCCTCGGTGGGGTCGCCGACCACCGCGCCGTCCACCAGCTCCGCGTCGCTGGCCATCACATACGGCAGGATCGCGTCGTCCAGGCCCGGGTTGCTGCCGACGGCGTGGTGGATCCTGCCCTCCAGGCCGTATCCGGTGCCGGAGACGGTGTAGCGGTCGCCGGGGTCGAGAACCTCGACGACCGTCATCTGGTTCATGGTGAGGGTGCCGGTCTTGTCGGAGTTGACCGCTGAGGTGAACCCCAGCGACTGCACCGACGGCAGGTCCTTCACGATCGCCTGACGCCGGGCCAGGTCGACCCCGCCGATCGACAGGATGGTCTGGGTCACCGTGGGCAGGGCCTCCGGAATGGCGGCGATGGCCAGCGAGACGGCGCTCACGAAGAGCGCGTCCCATGCCTCGCCGCGGCTGCGCCCCAGGACGAACATCACGATCATCGTCAGCCCGGCCGCCCCCGTGATCCACAGAGTGAGCCGGTTGAGCTCCCGGTCCAGCGGCGAGGCCTCGCGGGGCGTCGCCGACAGCATCCCGGAGATACGGCCGAGTTCGGTGCCGGCGCCGGTGGCCGTGACGATCACCGTTGCGCTGCCGTGGGTGACCGGCGTGTTCATGAACGCCATGTTCGTGCGGTCGCCTGGTGCCAGATCGCCGCCGGCCAGGGTCGCCGGGTCCTTGGCGGCGGGCACGCTCTCGCCCGTCAGCGCCGACTCGTCGATCTGCAGGGCGCTGGCCGCGACGATCCGGCCGTCGGCGGGGACCTCGTCCCCCGCGGCGAGGAGCACGACATCGCCGACGACGACCTCCTCGGCCGGGATCTCCGATTCCGTTCCGTCCCTGCGCACCCGGGCGGTCGCCTGCAGCATCGACTTGAGCGCGTTCATGGCGCTCTCGGCCTTGCCCTCCTGCCGCATGCCGACGACCGCGTTCAGGACCGTCAGCGCGACCAGCAGGATGCCCGTGTTCCACTCGGCGATCAGGAAGGACACCACGGCGGCGGCGACCAGGACCAGCTGCATGTAGCTGCGGTACTGGGCCAGACAGCGGCGCCAGCCCGGCAGGGGTTTCTCCTCCGGCAGCGCGTTCGGGCCGTTGTTCTCCAGGAGTTCGGCCGCCCGCGCCGAGGAGAGCCCCACGGCCGGATCCACACCGAACGCGGCGGCGACCTCTTCCGGCGGGCGTGCGTACCAGGCCCGGTCCTGTGCCGCCCCTTCGTGCGGGGCATCCGGCTGCGCGGTCATGGCGCGGGCCTCCTCTCAGCCCTTCTTGCCGGATCCCCCGGACGAGACCGAGGCGGCGTACGGGTCCGCGGCGGCGCCCTTGGGCGCCTCGCGCTCCAACTCCCGCTTCACCTGGGCGAGTTCCTGCCGGGTCTCATCGCTGACCTGCGGGTACCGGGGATCGATGCCGATCAGGGTGTGGGCCAGCACCGCGGCGGCGCAGACGCGCGCGAACCACTTGTGGTCGGCCGGTATGACGTACCAGGGGGCCCAGGGTGTGCTGGTGGCGGACAGCATCTCGGAGAACACCCGCTGGTAGTCGTCCCAGCGGGCCCGCTCCCGGGCGTCGGCGGGCGAGAACTTCCAGTTCCGCTCGGGAACGTCGATGCGTTTGAGGAAGCGGATGCGCTGTTCCTCCTTCGACAGGTTCAGGAACATCTTCACGACCCTGAAGCCGTTGTCGGAGAGATAGCGCTCCCAGTCGTTGATCTCCCGGTACCGCCGCTCCCACACGTCTCCGCGGCGGCCCGCCTCCGGCAGCTTCTGCCGGTGGAGGTTCTCGGGGTGCACCCGCACCACGAGGACCTCTTCGTAGTGGGAGCGGTTGAAGATCCCGATCTCTCCGCGCTGCGGCAGATGGCGGTTGTAGCGCCACAGATAGTCGTGGTCGAGCTCCTCGGCCGAGGGCACCTTGAAACTGGTGACGCGCACACCCTGTGGATTGACGCCGCTCATCACATGGCGGATCGTCCCGTCCTTGCCGGCCGCGTCGAGCGCCTGCAGGCACACGAGGACCCCGTAGGTGTCCTGGGCGGCCAGCCGCTGCTGGTAGTCGGAGAGCAGTTCGATGCCGTTGCGGAGCAGCTCGACGCCCTCCTTGTTCTTGCGGGCGCCCGCCGTCTTGTACCCCGGGTCGAAGTCCTCCGCCAGATGCACCTTGGTGCCGGGCACGACCCGCAGGGGCTCTATGAAGTCCGCGATGCGCTCGGCTCTCTCGTCGGCCATCGTCCACCGTCCCTTCCGCCACGCAGGCCCGGCGACACCGCGGCCGCGCACGGGCAGCGTCCCTCCGCCAGCGGCGGGCGGCCTCACCCGCGACGGGTGGTTCGGAGGCTTACGAAGGCGGGTCCGGCTTTGTCGGTCATGGGCATGCCTCCTGGATCCGGTGCGTTTCATGCGGCAGGATGCGCGGGTGAACGACCACATAGCGCAGTCCCCGCCACTCCCCGTCCTGCAGCCGGTCCGAGGTTCCGCCCGGGTCGCCGTTGCCGCTCTTCTGCTCGCCGGTGCCGCCTGGGTGGTCCGGGCGGCATGGGAGATCCGGCTCGCGGTGGCGGGGGAGCCCGCCTCGGGGCCGCCGGACCAGGGAGAGGGCAACCATCGCGCGCTGACGGCCCTGGAGGACTCGTACCACTTCGTCGGTACCGTCGGCGGGGCCGCCGCGCTGATCTGCGCCTTCGCATTCCTGTCGTGGCTGTGGCGGGTCCGGGACAACGCGCGGATCATCTCCGGCCGCCCGGCCCGCTACCTCGGGATCTGGGTCTATCTGGGCTGGATCATGCCCATCATGAATCTGTGGGTGCCCCGCGGACTGGTCGCGGACGTCTACGAGGGGAGCACCGGGGGCAAGCCGGCGCCGCTGGTCCTGAACGTCTGGTGGGTGCTGTGGCTCGTCGGCATGCTCAGCGGGGTCGGGCTGGTGTACGAGGATTCGAGGGACGAGGTCATCGAGCGGGCGTACACGGAGGTGTGGCCCCTGCTGGCGTCCGACGCGGCGGTGGTGGGCGCGGCCGTGGCCGCCGTGTTCGTCGTCCGTGCCGTGACCGCCGCACAGCTGGAGCGCGGGGCTTCGGACACCGCCACGCCGGTCGCGCCCGTCGCGGCGGCCCAGGAGGCGTGACCCCGGCTCGGCCTACGGGTGCGGGGTCCCCGTGAAGGCAGTACGGTCACGCGTCATGAGCACCATTGCCATCGTCGGGGCCGGTCCCGGACTGGGTGCGGCCGTCGCGCGCCGGTTCGGGCGTGAGGGGTACGGCGTCGCACTCGTCGCCCGCGACCGGGCCCGGCTGGACGCCCTCGCCGGGGAACTGGGCGCCGAGGGGGTCACCGCGCACGGGTTCGTCGCCGACGTGCGCGACCCGGAGGCGCTGATGGCGGCCCTCGCCGCGGCGGGCGAGGAGATCGGGCCGGTCGAGGTGCTGCAGTACAGCCCGGTGCCGCAGCGGGACTTCATGCTGCCGGTGCTGGAGACCACGCACCAGGATCTGCTCGGGCCGGTCGAGTTCTCGGTGTACGGGCCCGTCGTCGCCGTTCAGCAGGTGCTGCCCGGTATGCGGGCCCTGGGCCGCGGCACGATCCTGTTCGTCAACGGCGGCAGCGCCGTCGTCCCGCACCCGGACCGTGCGGGCACCTCGATCGCGTTCGCCGCCGAGAGTGCTTACGGCCATCTGCTGCACGACCGGCTCGCCGCGGAGGGCATCCACGTGGCCCAACTCGTCGTCCCCGGCTCGATCGTGCCTGGCCACCCGCGGAAGGACCCCGCCGTGCTCGCGGAGACCCTGTGGGGCATGCACCGGGACCGCCACGGCTTCCGTCACTACGCCGACGACCTCGACAGCTGACCCGACCGCCGCCTCCTCGATCACTTGTTCGACCCCTCCGAATTCCTCGCAGTGTCGGATATCGATTCGTGCGCAACGATGGTGGTAGATCCGGAATGCACCGGAATGCACCGGAGCGCACCCTCTGAAGGGGGTCGAGATGGCTGTTGAGATCCCTCCCCTGATAAAGCCCTCGCGGCTCAGGCGCCGCGGAGGCCTGCTGGGCGAGTGCCTGGCAGAGTTCCTGGGGACCTTCGTCCTCATTTCGTTCGGTTGCGGTGTCGTGGCGATGGCGGTCGCGGCGCTGCCCGGCTCGGGCCGTGCCGCGACGCCCACGACGATCTTCCTGGCGGCGGGTGACTGGCTGCTGATCACCTGGGGCTGGGCCCTGGCCGTGGTCTTCGGTATCTACGTGGCCGGCGGTGTCAGCGGAGCGCACATCAACCCGGCGGTGACGCTGGCGTTCGCCGTGCGCCGCAAGTTCCCCTGGATCAAGGTCCTCCCGTACTGGCTGGCGCAGGTCCTCGGCGCCCTCACCGGGGCGGCGCTGGTCTTCGGCGTCTACCACGACGCGATCAACGCGTACGACGCGGCCTCGAAGGATCCGCATGTGGGCGGGAAGACGCTCGCCACGTTCTCGATCTTCGCCACCTTCCCGGCGCCGTACTTCAACGGCGGCGTCTGGGGGCCGCTGTTCGACCAGATCGTCGGCACCGCCTTCCTGGTCATGTTCGTCGTGGCCGTCATCGACCTGCGCAACACGGCGGTGCAGGCGAATCTCGGCCCGCTGGTGATCGGCTTCGCCGTCGCCGCCGTCGGCATGTCCTACGGGGCGAACGCCGGATACGCCATCAACCCGGCCCGTGACTTCGGACCGCGTCTGCTCACCTGGTTCGCCGGATGGGACGGTTACGCCTTCCCGGGGGACGGAGCATGGTTCAGCAACTACTTCTGGATCCCCATAGTCGGGCCGCTGATCGGCGGCGTGATCGGGGTCCTGGTGTACGACCTCTTCATCAGCGACGTGCTGCACATCCGTGCGGAGCTGGGCGAACTTCCGGAGCCCGGCCGCACGCGTCCCACCATCGAGTGACGGCCCTGTGTGCGGGGTGACCGGTACTCCCGGCCGCCCCCGCTCACGTCCGGGCACGGCCGAGGGTCTCCCGGATCCGGCCGCCGTATTCGACCGGTAAGCGGTCGCGGGCCACATTTGCCGCATGCGCGTGGGTCGCCCGCGAGCTGCCGGTGTCGCGACCCGGCGGTCAGTCGGGTGAGGGTCATCCATGGCCCGGGCGCCATGGAGTCGCCGTATCCGTGCACGGCGGCCGGCTCGGTGCCGGCCCGGTGCGTCGCCGCCCGTGCCCGGGCGCCGCGGCCGCCGGGCCGTCGGGACTTCGCTTCCCCAGCCCTGCGGGCACCTTGACGAGCTGTACGGGAGCGCGCCCGCGCCGTACAGTCACACGGCTCTGTGCATGCCGGGATCAGCGGGGCCATCGCCCCCGACCGGTTGACGGCGCCCTCGCTCCGCCCCGGCCGGGAGCTCCGTACCGAGCTCAATCACCTGGTCGGCGGAATGCGCGTCTTCGCCGCGGCACCCTCCGGCACCGACGCCGGCGCCGCTCATCACGCCGACTGGCTGGGCGACGATTCCCCAGGGCGCCTTCACGGCCGCGGCCGCGCTCGACCGGACCGCCTGGCACCGGCCGGGCGCCCTCGACACCCCGGTCCGCCTCTCTTTCGGCACCCTGCCCGGCCCCACGGCGGCGCTCGTCCACCTCACCGAGCTCCTCGTCCACGGCGCCGACCTCGCCGTCGCCACCGGCCGCGAGGATCTGGTCGACCAACTCCCTTGCGAGGAACTCGGACGCTCCCGCCCACCGGCGGCTGCTCGCCTTCACCGGGCGCGACCTGGCGGCGTGAGGCCGCGCGACCGGGTACCAGAGCGACCCCAGTGACAGGTTCTGGTCAAAATCTGGCCAAGTGCCGGACCTTTCCTCCCTTGAGTGGTCGGGTCTCCTGCGACGGCTGCGTCAATGCCCCGCAAGGGAGGATCCGTTGTCATCACTCACCCGCCGGAGACGTCGGCTCACGATCTGTGCCATCACCGTCTCCGCCGCACTGGTGTCACTGCCCGCAAGCGCCGCACCCGGCAAGAACAGCACCCCCTTCGGCGCCCGCACCCTCGCCCGACTCGCCGCCGAACGAACGCATTCGGCGGGCGGCATCACCCACCAGGTGAAGGCCGCCGACGAGGACGACGGGAACGAGGCCGATGAGATAGCCGAGGGTGCCGACCAGTACGCCGAGGCTCGCACCTCGCCCGGCATCGTCGCGCCGGGCGCCTATGGAGCGGCCTGGAACAGTCTGGGCAAACTGCCCGGCACCGGCGGAGGCTGGCACCACGTCACCGACCTGCCCTACAACTCCGACGACCCCCGCTACCGCGACTTCGACTCCAACTCCAGCGGCGGGGCCGGCAATGTCACCGGCCGGATGGCCGCGATGGCCGCCGACGACGACGGGTACGTGTACGCCGGGAGCGCCGGCGGCGGTGTGTGGCGGTCGCACACCGGCGGCGGGCACTGGAAGCCCATCAGCGACCGGCTGTCCTCGCAGTCCACCGGCGCGCTCGCGCTCGACGGGGCCGGACGGCTGTGGCTGGGTACCGGCGAGGCGACGACCAACGCGGACGCCTACCTCGGCAGCGGCGTCTATGTCCTCTCCCACCCGCACCACGGGAGCTTCTCCATGCGCAGCCGGGTCGGCGGCGACGAACTGGAGAGCACCACCGTCCACGAGCTGCGCTTCGGCGCCGGCAAGGTGTGGGCGGCGACCAGCGAGGGCGTCTGGAGCCACTCCACCAAGAAGCTCACCGGCGCCTGGAAGCTGGAGTTCGCGCCCAACCCCGACTATCTGCCGGGCGGTTCGAAGGCGAGCGACCCCTCCGCGGCGTACAAGAACATCGCCAACGACATCGCGATCGACCCGAAGGACCCCACCAAGGTGGTCCTGGCCGTCGGCTGGCGCAGCGGTGACGACTACAACGGCTTCTACACCAAGGCGAACGGCGCCTGGACGCGGATCACCAGCGGCCTGGGCGACCTGCCCGCCGACGCGGACGGCGTCGGCAACGTCACCTTCGCCCGCTCCGCCGACGGCTCCCGCTACTACGCCGTCGACCAGTCGCCGGAGCAGCTCAACACCAACCCGGACAGCGGCCTGGAGGGCATCTTCGTCTCCAAGTCCGGTTCCCCGACCGGGCCTTGGACGAAGATCGCCGACTACAAGGGCCTCGCGGCCGACGGCTCGGCGCTCACCACCAGCGGCTACATGCCGGGCATCCAGGCCTGGTACAACCAGTTCCTCACCGTCGACCCGAGCGACCCGCAGCACGTGTACGCGGGCCTCGAGGAGGTCCACGAGACCAAGGACGGCGGCAGCACCTGGTCGGCGGTCGGCCCGTACTGGAACTTCGGTTTCCCCTGCTGGAGCATCGACCCCGCCAAGCAGACCGGTGACTGCAACCAGACCACCCACCCCGACCAGCACGGCGTCGCGATCGGCCGCTACCACGGCAAGAGCTTCGTGTACGTGGGCAACGACGGCGGCGTCTACCGGCGTCCGGTCGACGGCGCCCAGGACTCCTCCGGGCACGCCACTGACTGGACCTCGCTCAACGACGGCACCATCGACACCCTCCAGTACTACTCGGTGGGCATCGGCAAGGACCTGGCCTACGGCGGAGTCGCGGTCACCGGCGGACTGCAGGACAACGGCCAGTCCGTCCTGCGCGGCAACGACAAGGTGATGGGCTCCAACTTCGGCGGCGACGGCGGCGACACCCTCACCGACCCCGCCAACGGCTGCAACATCGCCGAGGAGTACGTCTACCTGGCCGTCCAGATCACCCAGAACTGCGCGGTGAACGACGGCAGTTGGACCAGCGACCCGAGCAGGGTCACGTCGTACAACGTCGCCCCGGCCGACAGCGCCACCAGCGAGGCCCGCTTCATCGCCCCGCTCGCGGCCGACATGAAGAACAGCTCGACCTGGATCGCGGGCGGCCGCCATGTGTGGGTGCAGACCCACGGCTACGCCATCCGCAGCGGCTCGGAGTGGACCAGCCTGCACGACCTCGGCGCCGGCCGCACCGCAACCGCCGTCGCGGCCTCGGGCGGCAAGGTGTACGTGGCCTGGTGCGGCCCCTGCAACAACCAGGGCTTCGCCCGTGGCATCGCCGTCGGCAACGAGGACGGCACCGGCTGGCACGACATCACCCTGCCGGTGGACGGGTCCGTGCCCAACCGCTACCTCAGCGGCTTCGCCGTCGACCCGAAGAACGCCGACCACGTGTACCTCGCGGTCAACGGCTTCTCCCGGCACTGGACCGAGGGACCCGGCGCCGGCGTCGGCCATGTCTTCGAGTCCAAGGACGGCGGCACCACCTGGAAGGACATCTCGGCGAACCTTCCCGACGTGCCGGCCAACTCCGCGGTCGTCACGCAGAACGGCGGCCTCGCCGTGGCCACCGACCTCGGTGTCGTCTACCGCGCGCCGGGCCGCACGACGTGGCAGCGCGTGGGCCGGCTCCCGGCCGTCGCCGTGCTCCAGCTGAAGCTGAGCCCGGACGGCGGCACGCTGTACGCGGCCACCCACGGCCGTGGCATCTACACCGTCAAGGTCCGCGACTGCGACTGACGCGAGGTGGAGGGGTGGTTCCGGACGCATCCCGGTTTCCGGGGGCCGGGGTCACCCCTCCCGCGGGTACGGCACCACGCTCAGGTCCAGCGTGAAGGCGACGGCCGGCGCGCCCGCCACGTCCGGTGCCTTCGCCGTGGCGGTGACCTTGGCCGTACCGCCCCGGGTGCCCGCGCAGCGCAGCGAGGCCCGGGCGGTGCCGTCCGGGTCCAGGTGCCATCCGGACGGCAGCACGAAGGCGGGCGCGGAGCTGTGTACGGCCGACCATCGCCTGTCGTCCGTACGGGGCTCGAGGACGAGGGACACCACGGTCCCGGGCCGTGCGCACAGCCTCCGTACGGGCGCGTCACCATGGGCGACGGTGACCTGGGTGTGCCCGGCGGCGCAGCCGCCCGCCGAGGCGGAGGGCGCGGCCGAGGGCGATGACGTGGCCGGGGTCCCGGACGCGGTCCCGGCCGGGGGCGCGGTCGTCCGGGTCGGCGCACCGGACGCCGGTGACGCCGTGCCGCTCCCCGTCCCGGAGGGCCCTGTGGAGGGTCCGCCTGACGATCCCCCGGAGGATCCCCCGCCCCCCGGCCCGCCGCACGCCGCCAAGACGATCACCCCGGCCACCCACCATGCCCCGGTCCACCACCGCATGCCCTTACCTCCCGGCCCGCTTCTCCGGACACCAGCATGCCCCCCGCGAGTGTGATGCAGTTCACGCTTGGACTAGTGTGGTTGGTGAGGGAAGTGATTCCGTTGTCCGTCGCCTGGGACGACATCGGCGGGCTCGTCGATGCCCACGAGCGTTTCCTGGCCGGTGAACGAGTGGACTCGGACGTCCGGAGCCCGGTCCTGGACTCCTGGAAGCGATGCAGGTCCGCGGGGCTCGAGCCGCACCGGCTGCTGCTCCCCTACACATCCGAGCTGGCACTGGACGACCCGCTGCTGCAGGCCGCCGACCCGGTGCTGCAGGACCTCGCCGACTCTCTGGCCGACGTGAGCATGACGGTCGTGCTGTGCGACGCGCAGGCCCGTCTGATCCGGCGCTACGGCGGTGACCCGTGGCTGCGCGCACGCCTCGACGAGGTGCACTTCGCCCCCGGGTTCGACGTCTCCGAGCAGGCCGCGGGCACCAACGGCGTGGGTACCGCGCTGGCCGAGCGGGGCCCGGTCTTCGTCGCGGGCCGTGAGCACTTCGCCGACTGCCTGCTGCCGTTCGCCTGCGCGGGCGCGCCCGTCCGGAACCCGCTCAGCGGCCATATCGAGGCGGTGCTCGACCTCACCTGTCTGCGCGGTGACGGCGACCCCGCCATGCTGGCGCTGGCGCGGGACGCCGCCCACGACATCGAGGCGCGGCTGCTCGGCCAGGCCGCCGAACGGGAACAGGCCCTGCTGACCGCCTACCGGCAGGCCGACGCGGGCGGACTGCCCCCGGCGGCCGAGCCCCCGCCCCCGTCGGCGCGGGGGGCCGGCCACAACGGTGGCGAGATCGGCCGGCTCGACCTCGCCGTGCTGCGGGAGAAGGCCGAGGAGCTCATCGCCTCTCCGCAGCACACCGTCGAGGAGGTCGAGCTCTCCGACGGCCGGACCGCCACCCTGCTGCGCCGTCAGGTCAGGGGAGCGACCGGCGAGACGGGCGCGGTCGTCGAGGCCCGGGTCGCCGGCGGCCCGCGGCTGCGCCATGTGGAGCCCAGGGCGCCCGCGCCGGCACCCCTGGCGGTCCCGGCGCGTTCCGCCGTGCGGGCCGTGGCTCCTGCCGTCGTGCCGCCGCTCGCTCCGGCGCCGCCGGTCCGGCCGGCACCCAGCCGGGGCACGGGGGACGAGGGCGGCACCGATGCCGACGGCTGGCTGCTGCTCCTCGGCGAGGCCGGCGTCGGCCGGCTCGCCGTCCTGGCCCGCCGGCGCCTGGAACTGCTGCACGACGCCGGCGTCCGGATCGGCACCACCCTGAACGTCACCCGCACCGCGGAGGAACTGGCGGAGGTCACGGTCCCCCGCTTCGCCGACTTCACCGCCGTGGACCTGCCGGACGCGGTGCTGCGCGGCGAGGAGCCGGGCCCCCTCGGCGCGGACGCCCCGCTGCGCCGGGTCGCCCTCGGCGCCCTGCACGAGGACTCCCATCTGTACGGCGTCGGCGACACGGTGCGCTACGTGCCGACCACCCCGCAGGCGCGCAGCCTGGAGACCCGCCAGTCCGTGCTCGAACCTGTCCTGGCCGCGGCCGGCGGCTGGATCGCCCAGGACCCGGCCCGGCTGGAGCTGGTGCTCGCCGCCGGGATCCACTCGCTCATCACCGTGCCGCTGCGGGCCCGTGGCACGACCCTCGGCGTGGTGAGCTTCTACCGCGCCGAGCGGCCCGCCCCCTTCGAGGACGACGATCTGTCCCTGGCCCAGGAACTGGCCGCCCGCGCGGCGATCTGCATCGACAACGCCCGCCGCTTCACCCGCGAGCACACCACCGCGCTCGCCCTGCAGCGCAGCCTGCTGCCCCGGGGGCGGCCCGAGCAGAGCGCCGTCGAGGTCGCCTACCGCTATCTGCCCGCGCAGGCCGGGGTGGGCGGCGACTGGTTCGACGTCATCCCGCTGTCCGGCGCCCGGGTGGCGCTGGTGGTCGGGGACGTGGTCGGCCACGGTCTGCACGCCGCCGCCACGATGGGCCGGCTGCGCACCGCCGTGCACAACTTCTGCTCCCTGGACCTGCCGCCGGACGACCTGCTCACCCACCTCGACGACCTGGCCGGCGGGCTGGACCGGGGCGAGGGCTGGGGCACGGCCGACAATGCCCCGGACTCCGGTATCGCGGGCGCGACCTGCCTGTTCGCCGTGTACGACCCGGTGTCCCGGCGGTGCACGCTCACCCGTGCCGGGCACCCGGTCCCCGCGGTCGTGGGACCCGACGGCACGGTGGACTTCGTCGACCTGCCTCCCGGACTTCCCCTCGGCCTGGGCGGGATGCCCTTCGAGACGGCCGAGCTGGAGCTGGCCGAGGGCAGCCAGCTGGTGCTCTACACCGACGGCCTGATCGAGGACCGCCGACGGGACGTCGACACCGGCCTGGACCAGCTCCGTACCGTCCTGGCCTGCGCCGGACGTCCGCCGGAGGACACCTGCGAGGCGGTGCTCGACGCGCTGCTCCCGGCCCGGCCTCGCGACGACGTGGCCCTGCTCGTCGCCCGCACACACGCGCTGGGCCCCGACCGGGTCGCCCAGTGGGACCTGCCCGCCGACCCGGCGGTCGTCTCCCGCGCCCGCGCCGCGGTCACCGATCAGCTCGCCGCGTGGGGCCTGGACGAACTGGCCTTCACCACCGAACTCGTGGCCAGCGAACTGGTCACCAACGTCATCCGGCACGCGACCGGCCCCGTCCGCCTACGGCTGATCCGTGACCGCGCCCTGATCTGCGAGGTCTTCGACGGCAGTGCCACGTCGCCGCGGCTGCGTCGGGCCAGGAGTGAGGACGAGGGTGGCCGCGGGTTGTTCCTGGTCGCCCGTCTCACGGAGCGGTGGGGGACCCGGTCGACGGCCGAGGGAAAGGTCATCTGGACCGAACAGCCGCTGCCGCGGGCGTCGGGTGGGCTCAGCGGTCGGTGGTGATCATTCGGAATCGGGTCCGGGCTCTGTCCGCCCACGGCTGATCCGTGACCGTGCCCTGATCTGCGAGGTCTTGGACGGAAGTGCCACGTCGCCGCGACCGCCCGGCGGGCTCAGCGGTCGGTGGTGAGGACCATTCGGAAGCGGGCCCGGCCCTCGTGCATCTTCGCGACCGCGGCCGCGGTTTCCTCCAGCGGTACCTCCTCGACCCAGGCCCGTACGCCGCTCTGGGCGGCGAAGCGCAGGGTGTCCTGGATGTCGACGGCGGCGCCGGAGGCGTGTGAGTAGACCTTGCGGGCGTTGTTCAGGAGCTGGAGGGGGCTGACGTCGAGGCGGTCGGGTGAGACGCCGACCATCACGAGTTCGCCGCGGCGGCCGAGCCCGTCGATGGTGGCGGACATGGCGTCGGCGTTGGTGACGGTGGCGAGGACCACCTTGGCCCCGCCGAGCGACTCCAGGGCCTGGGAGACGTCACCGGCGGTGCTGTCGACGTAGTGGGCGGCGCCGAGCTTGTGCGCCAGGTCCCGCTTCTCCTGGCCACGGGCGATGGCGACCGTGTCGAAGCCCATCTTCTGGGCGAACTGGACGCCCAGGTGACCAAGACCGCCCAGACCCAGAATCGCGACGACATCACCGGGGCGGGCGGCCGTGTTGCGCAGGGCGTTGAAGACGGTCACGCCCGCGCAGGCCAGCGGTGCGGCCTCGACGGCGGTCAGCTGGTCCGGGATCGCCGCGAGGGCGACGGCGGGCACGACGATGGAGTCGGCATAGCCGCCGGGGTAGGCGACGCCTGGGATCGACAGCCGGGGGCACAGGACGGCGTCGCCGTCGCGGCAGGCGTCGCAGTATCCGCAGCTGCCGCCGTACCAGCCCACCGCGACCCGGTCACCGACCTGCCATCCGGCCACTCCCTCGCCCACGGCGTCGATCCGCCCGGCGATCTCGTGACCGGGCGTCACCGGGAACGTGGTCCCGGGCAGCATGCCCGAGCTGATCAGCAGGTCGGAGTGGCACACACCGCACGCCTCGATGGTGATCCGCACGGACCCCGGTCCCGCCTCTCGCGGGGCGACCTCGACCATTTCCGGTGTGCCACCGGGCGTGGCCACCTGCGCGGCGCGCAGCGGGCCGGTGTAGGAAGTGCTGGACGCAGACATGATCTAACCCTTCGTCACGGCGCGGAGCCTGGTGCGGGCCGCCACACGTACCGGCTTCCTCGGCCTCGGGGCTCCTTCGGCCGCGAGCCGGCCCGGGCGGATTTCCGTGGTCTGCACGTCCGACGATAAGCAGCGGGCGGCCCCCTCGCACGCGCGCGTGCGAGGGGGCCGCTCACCCCCGGCGGGTGAGGCAGGCGCGCCACGGCAGCCGAACGATGGACGGGAAGGCCGGGACGGCGCCTGCCCGGGCGCGGCGGCTCGACCGAGGAGGCTCCGTGGACCGGTATCCGCCCATCGCAGAGCACGGAATGGTCGGCGATCTCCAGACGGCGGCCCTGGTGTCGTCCGGTGGAACCGTGGACTGGTGGTGCACACCGCGCTTCGACTCGCCCAGTGTCTTCGCCTCGCTCCTGGACAGCGAGCGCGGCGGTCACTGCCATCTCGCCGTCGACCTCCCGGAGGGGAACGGACTGACGGTGCGGCAGCTGTACCTGCCCGACACGGCGATCCTGGTCACCCGGTTCATGGCACCCGGAGGCGTCGGCGAGGTGGCCGACCTGATGACGCCGATCGAGTCCACGGCACCGACGGACCGGCACCGTCTGGTCAGGATCGCGCGCGTCGTCCGCGGCAGCCTGCCCTTCAGCTTCACCTGCCGGCCGCGCTTCGACTACGGACGTGCTCCGCACACGCTCACCCTGGACGACGACCGCGGCGCGGTCTTCCGCGGCCCGGGCACCGACCTGCATCTCCAGTCCACCACCGGGGTCGCCCTCCGGGCCGACGGGGACGACATCACCGCCCACTTCACCCTGTCGGCGGGGGAGGCGGCCGCCATGGTGCTGACCAGCACCGTGAGCGGCGGCAGCGTCCCGCCCCGGCCGTCCCTGGGCGGCATCGTCGACGAGGTCGAGGCCTGCCGGGCCTTCTGGCTGTCGTGGCTGCGGGCGTGCACGTACCGCGGACGCTGGCGCGACATGGTGAACCGCTCGGCGATCACGCTCAAACTGCTCACGTACGCGCCCACGGGGGCGCCCATCGCCGCGGCCACCATGGGGCTGCCCGAGCAGGTCGGCGGTGAACGCAACTGGGACTACCGCTACACCTGGGTCCGGGACGCCTCGCTCTCCGTACGGTCCCTGATCGACCTCGGCTTCGAGGAGGAGGCACAGGCCTTCCGCCGCTGGCTGCGCGACCGTATCGAAGCAGGCGGCACCGCCTCCGGCGATCCCCTGCAGATCATGTACCGGGTGGACGGCGACCCCCATCTGACCGAGGAGACCCTCGACCACCTGGAGGGCTACATGGGCTCCCGGCCGGTGCGGGCCGGCAACGCGGCGGCCGACCAGCTGCAGCTCGACATCTACGGCGAGGCCTCCGACGCCCTGGTGATCGGCCGGGACATGGGGGCGATCCGCGGCTGGCGGGCCATCAGCCGGGTGATGGACTGGCTCGCCGACAACTGGGACCGGCCCGATGAGGGCATCTGGGAAACCCGGGGCGGCCGACAGGACTTCACCTACAGCCGGCTGATGACCTGGGTCGCGTTCGACCGCTGCATCCACGCGGCCATCGCCACATCCCGCCCGGCCGACGTCCAACGCTGGACCGAGGCGCGCGACGAGGTCTTCGAGCAGATCGTGGAACGCGGCTGGCACGAGAAGCGGCAGGCCTTCGTGCAGCACTACGACACCGACGTGCTGGACGCCTCGCTCCTGCTCATGCCCCGGGTCGGCTTCATCTCCCCGCGGGATCCGGCCTGGCTCACCACCCTCGACGCCATGGGCGAGGAGCTGGTGAGCGACAGCCTGGTCTACCGCTACAACCCCGCCGCCTCGCCCGACGGGCTGCGGGGCTCCGAGGGGACCTTCAACCTGTGCAGCTTCTTCTACGTCGAGGCCCTGGCCCGGGCCGGCCGGCTCGCCCAGGCCCGGTACGCCTTCGACAAGATGCTCACCTACGCCAACCATGTCGGCCTGTTCGCGGAGGAGATCGGCCCCTCGGGCGAACAACTCGGCAACTTCCCGCAGGCGTTCACCCACCTCGCGCTGGTCACCGCCGCGATGGCGCTGGACGAGCAGCTGAGCGAGGCGGAGACACGGCCGGGAAGCCGTGACGACCTTCCGGTGGCGCAGGGCTTCGCGGTGCCGGTTGCGCCCACGGGCGGAGGTGGTACCGGTGGATGACACGGACCGGGCGAAACAGGCCTCGCCGGGGCAGCGCATTCTCGCCCCGCTGGCGCTGGCCCAGTTCATCTGCAGTTTCGCCGGCTCCAACATGAACGTGATGATCAACGACATCAGCAAGGACCTGGGCACCACCGTGCAGGGCGTGCAGGTGGCCATCACGATCTTCCTGCTGGTCATGGCGGCACTGATGATCCCCGGCGGCAAGCTGACCGACCGCTACGGCCGCAAGCGGTGCCTCCTGGTGGGCCTCGTCGTGTACGGGATCGGGGCACTGCTGAGCGCGGCCGCGCCGGGGCTGGGTGTCCTGATCCTCGGCAACTCGATCCTGGAGGGCGTCGGCACCGCCCTGCTCATCCCGCCCGTCTACATCCTCACCACGCTCCTCTACCCGGACCTGACCTCCCGTGCCCGCGCGTTCGGGGTGATCATGGCGCTGGGCGGCATCGGGGCGGCCGCCGGCCCGCTGATCGGCGGGCTCATCACCACGGGGATCAGCTGGCGGGCGGCCTTCGTGTTCCAGGCACTGGTCATCGTGGTGATCGTCGTCCTCAGCCGCCATATCAAGGACCCGCTGCCGCCCGACCCGACCCGGCCCTTCGACACCGGCGGGGCGGTGCTCTCCGCCGTGGGCCTGGTCCTGATCGTCATGGGCATCCTGGCCGCGGACAACAGCGTGTGGCTGATGCTGGGCCTGCTGGTCCTCGGCGCGCTCGTGCTGTGGTGGTTCTTCCGCTCCGTACGGGCCAAGGAGGAGGCGGGCGAGGAGCCGCTGCTGTCGCTGTCCCTGTTCCGCAACCGCACTTCCGACCTCGGGCTCGTCACCCAGAACGTCCAGTGGCTGCTGCTGATGGGCTCGTCGTTCACGGTGGCCGCCTACCTCCAGGTCGTCCGCGGCTACGACGCCATCCAGACCGGGGTCATCTTCACGGCGGCCACGCTCGGGCTGCTGGTCACGTCGCTGGCCGCCGAGCGCCTCGCGAAGCGGCGCCCGCAGCGGACGCTCATCATGACCGGCTTCGTCACCACCCTCGCCGGCATCGCCGTACTGATCGCCCTGGCCGGCAGCCTCACCAGCGCGTGGGCCTTCGCCCCCGGACTCCTCCTGATCGGCCTCGGCCTGGGCCTGATGCTGACGCCGTCGGTGAACGTCGTCCAGTCGAGCTTCCCCGAGGAGCAGCAGGGCGAGATCTCCGGTCTGTCCCGCAGCGTCTCCAACCTCGGCTCCTCCTTCGGCACGGCCATCGCCGGCACGATCCTGGTCTCCGGACTCACCAGCGGCGCCTACGCCGCCGCGATGATCGCCCTCGGGGTGGCCGGACTGGGCGGCCTCGCGGCGGCGGCCCTCCTGCCCAGGCCTCCCGACGCGCACGGCCCAGGAGGCCTGAAGGTCGCACCACCACGGGACACCACACCACCACGAAGCCGCGGGTGACGGCCGGGTCGCCGCGGGCCGCCGGGACGACGGTGGCTTCGACTCGCGGGACGCGGCACAAAAGGACAGACCCGGGTCGGTGACCCGGGCCTTCCTCTCGCAGCGGTGCTCGGCTACTTCGTGGCCGTCACCTGCAGGGGTGCGAGGTCCGGGCTCGGGATGGAGCGAGTGGTGGTCCCGGACAGTGGCTGGGCGGCGGGGGACACCGGCGCGACCCCCTTGTAGTACGGCGTGTAGACGTAGTGCGTGCCCACGCCGATGGCCGCGCCGATCTTGGGGATGAGGGAGGCGTCGACCGACGACGTCCCGCCGAAGACGGCCACGTGGTGCAGGCTCGACGACATCCACATCAGGTACCGCTTGGTGTCGTACGGCAGCGAGGTGGTGTCGGTCCACAGCAGCGGACCGTAGGTGGCCATCGCCGACGACGCGGAGACGCCGCCGCGCCAGCTGTTCGAGGCGGCCACCGCGGCGTCCGACGGCAGCGACCACCAGAACTGGGCGAGGCTCCTGGCGTTGGACTGCGGCGTGCCGCCCGCGACCCGGTAGTAGCGGTACGAGCTGGGCCAGTGCGGCATCTTGCGGGCCTGGTACGCCTTGGCCAGCGCCGACTCGGAGTCGGTCCCCACCGTGATGATTTTCGTCGTGCTCGGGCTGAACCTGTCCAGGTAGCCGTAGACCGACGAGGTCATGGTCGACCCCTCGGTCAGCAGGACGACCGCGGTCCCGGAACCGCCCAGGGAACCGGCGGCGGAGCTCGCCGCGAGGGCGTTGTGGTAGTCGGTGCCGGTCGCCAGGAAGATGTACTTCGGCGCGCTGGTGATCGCCTTGGCCACGGCCACCGAGGTGGAGTAGCGCGAGGTGCCGTACAGCCGCTTGGCGACGTAGCCGAGCGAGGTCACCTTGGAGGCCACCGAGCTGCTCAGCACCTTGGTGCCGCCGATCAGATAGACCGTCTTGCCCTTCGGCAGCGTGCGCTTGAGCTCGGTCTGCACCGAGGAGTCCAGAGCCGTGCCGGAAGTCATCAGCACCGGCCCGCGCTTCTTGCCGCCCAGTGAGGCCGCGGTGGTGGCGTAGGCCGAGTCGGACTTGCTGATGAGCACGGCCGAGTTGGCGTTCGTCAGACCGGGCGTGCTGGTGCCGACCTTGTTCCAGGTCCACTTGGACGCGGCGATGTTGGTGTCGTAGGTGTCGGCGCCCCAGATGCGGGAGATCGCGTTGTTCCGGATCGGCTGCCAGGCCACGTCCGTGCCGTCGGCCATGGGGACGCGCGTCTCCGTGCCGGTGCCGAGGTCGTGGATCCACACCTGCGGACCGCTGGGGCCGGTGTCCGCGCTGCCGGTGAAGTAGACGTCGTACGCGATCCGGTCGCCCTGCGGCGACCAGGCGGGCCGGTTGTGGTCGGTGGCGTCGGTGGTGAGCCGGGTCAGCCCGGTGCCGTCGGTCTTGACCGAGAAGAGCTGCTTGTGACCGTCGACGGACCGGGTGAACGCGACCGACTGTCCGTCGGGGGACATGCTCGGCTCACGCGCGTCGTCGGCCAGCTTCTTGAACGCCCCGGTGCGGCCGTTGTAGACCCAGACGGCCGGGGTGCCCGCGGCCCCGCAGCTGGTCCCCGTCCGGACGAAGGCGAGCATGCCGTTGACGGCGCCGCTCGGCTTCGAGTCGCAGCCGTCGACGTCGGTACCGAACAGCGCCTTGGGCGTGCGGGTGCCGTCGGCTGCGGTCACCCGGAGCCGGCCGGCGGCCGTGAAGACGATGTCCCCGCCGCCGTACCAGAAGGTCGGGTCGGCCGGATGCCAGCCGCTGCCCGAGGGCATGTTGATGTCGTTGCCGGTGGTCTCCGAGTCGGCCCAGGCCGTGCGGACCTGGTCGCCGTTCACGAACGCGATCTGGCTGCCGTCGGCGGACCAGGCGCCCTGCGATCCGGACGTGCTGAAGCTGTTCGACGAGGTCCCGTCGGTGTTGATCAGGTTCATCCAGCCGCCGCCGTCCGTGTACAGCAGCTTCCCGTCGGTGGCGGGCCAGCTGCCGGAGTCGGCCGCCGCCGGCCCCGGAACCGTGGCGAGGAGCCCCGCGGCGAGCGCGGTGGCGCCGGTGAGCGACGCAAGTCTGCGGCGCGTGCGCGTATTCAATGTGCCCCCACAAGTGAATGGAAGGCTGCCGGACCTCTCCCCCGAGGTGAATGGGCGGCATCGACGAGCCGTCCGCGCGGCAGCGGCGAAACATTAGTGCCAGGCCGTGGCGGGTGCGAAGGCGGGGTCGCCCGATTCACGGGGCGGCTGAATCGGCGCGATGCGGCGAGGAGACAGCGTGCGGCCCGGCACATACAGCGTCGCCATCCACGGCAGCGGGGCGTCCGGGTCGGCGTCCACCACCGGGGCGGTGAACGCCCCGCTCACCCTGCGGGCCGCCGTGACCTCCTGCCGGAACCGCGCACACGGTGACCGTCGTCGCGAAGCGGGCCGGCTATGCCAACGGGACGATGACGTCCAAGTCGGTGAGGGTGGGATGACCTCGACGTCCACGATGTTCTCCACCCCGTCCGACCCTCGCACGGCGGACTACGTGGAGGGCCGCTTCGGCTGAGTCGCTCGGGCGCGGGCGCTACTTGTGCTTCCCGCTGCCCTTGCCGCTGCTCGTCCCGCTGTTCCCGGCCGTGCTGTCCGTGCCGCCGGAGTTGCTGCCGGACGTGCCGTTGCCGGAGGCGCCGGTGTTGCCCGCCGTGCCGTTACCGGCGTCCGCGGAACCCTGGTGCGACTTGCCGGTGCCCGTCGTCCTGCCCGGCGCGCTCGTCGCCCGCGACAGCTGCTCGGCGCAGTACGAGGCGACCTTGGTCCTGCCGCCGGCGGCCGCGACGAGCCGTTGCCAGGCCGTCGCGTCCAGGGCCTTGCCGTGATCCTGGACCTGCTCGTAGGCCCGGCAGTGCGCTTCGGTGTCCTTGGCGGTGGCGGGGCGGTCCGTCCGCCCGTGGCCACCGGAGGAATTCGACGAGGCGGCACCACCCGGCCGGTCCGGGGCGACTGCCGACGGGTGCGCGGTCCCCCGGCCGGTACCGGCACCGTCCGTGGACGAGCCGACGGAGCCGATGGCCGCGACCGCGACACCGCCCAGGGTGAGGCTGGCGAACACCGCTCCGAACGTGATCCTCAGGGGGCGCCGGGCACGCCGTTCCTCGGGCAGCCGCCAGTCGTCCCGGCGCCGGGTACGGGCCCGGTGCGTGCCCCCGGCGCGGACGGCCCGGAAGGCGGCCAGGGCTCGCTGCTCGGCCTCGGGCTCGAGGACGTCCGCGCGGATGGCGGCGGCCAGCACCGATTCCAGCGTGGCGGAGTCGTACGCGTCCCACGACTCGGAGACGGCGCCGCCAGGGTGCACACGTCGACGGCCCGGAACTCCGTCGCCGCTCAGCCGTTCACCCATGTGCGTTTCCGTTCCTGTCCGACAGGTTTCGATCGTTCTGCGTACCGGGCCTGATGCCTGTCCGCTCGCCCGCTGTCGCCTTCGTTGTCATTTCGACTCCCCCAGCGTCCAGGCGGCCTCATCCGTCACACCCTCCACCGCCTCGCTGCCGACGCCCAGCTGGCGGGCTAGGCGTTTGAGGCCCCGGTGGGCGGCCGTGCGCACCGCTCCCGGGCGCTTGCCGAGCACGCGTGCGCTGGCGGGGCCGTCCAGACCGACGACGACCCGCAGGAGAACGGCTTCGGCCTGGTCCCGCGGCAGCCCCTGGACCAGTTCGAGGGCCCACTCGGTGGAGAGGGACTCCAGGGCCTGCTCGGACGTGCTGTGCCGGTCCGGCAGGTCGAGTACGTCCTGTTCGGTGCCGCCCGACCGGGGCCGTACCCGCTGTCGCCGCAGATGGTCCAGCGCCCGGTGCCGGGCGATCGTCGCGGTCCAGCCGCGGAACCCGGCGCCGTCGCCCTTGAAGCGTCCGATGTCGCGGGATATCTCCAGCCAGGCGTCGGAGGCCACGTCCTCCGCGTCGTCACCGACGAGACCGCGCAGATAGCCCAGCAGGCCCGGCTGCACGATCCGGTAGACGACCGTGAAAGCGGTCTCGTCACCGTCCTGGGCCCGCGCGACTGCCGCGCCCAGCTCCCCGTCGCGCTCCTGCGCGCGGCGGGGTTGGCGTACCTGGCCCAAGGCTGTCCTCGTTTGCACCGGTCCGTAGCGATTCCGCATCATCCGCCGCGCTCCGGTCGCATCGACGGCCCTATGGAGACCAGCGTCCGCCGTCACAGAAGTGTCACCACGCCTCAGGCGCCCCGCACGCCCGCACCGGACTTGAGGTGTTTTGCCCGTAACTGCACGGCCGAGGTGTAACAGTTCCGGCCGAGCGCGCTCTTTCCATGCGGACGACCTTGTCGGGTCGGCCAGGACAGGGGTACGGCTCGTGCAGTGGACGGACGAAAGCGGTGGAGCGTACGGCAGTGATCCGTACGGCGGCATCGGATACACGCATGCCCGCGGTCACGAGGGCGTCCGCACCACGATGCCTCCGGAGGCCGGCGAGTCGGCGCGGCCGGTCTTCGTCGATGCCTCGGGGCGCCGCCAGCGCCGCGCGCTCCGCGCCGCCCGGCTGCTGGTCATCCCGGCCGGCGGATACGTCGCCCTGCTGATCGGCGCGCTGCTGGGCGGCCCCAGCATCAGCTCTCCGTTCGTCCCGCAGTCGGACGCGCACCCGGACACGCCCCGGACGACCGCACCCGACCCCGCGTCCGCCACCGGACACTCCAAGGACAGTGCGACCGCCGCGGCGCGGAAGAACGCCGGCTCCGCGGCGCGGCAGACCCCCGGCCGGCCGGCAGCCTCGACCGCCCCCGCGGCCACCGCCGCCCCTTCCACCACCAACACCTCCTCGTCCCGGCCCGGCTCCAAGGCCAACCCCGCCTCCAAGGGACGCGCGCTCGGCTCGTCCCACAAGCCCGTGAAGTGATCCAAGGCCCTGACGTGACCGACCGAGGACGCCACAACGTTTCTGCTCACCGCCGCAGCCGCCGGATCACACCCCGCGCCCACTGGCTGCTGCTCAGCGTGCTCGTGGTGACTCTGTCCACGGCCCTTCTGCTGCAGGGTTACACCCACCACATGTTCGGGATCACGTCGGACGACGTGACCGGCCCCCGAGGCCGGAGCGAAACGGTGCCCGGCAGGGTGACCCACGGCGGCCCCGTGATCGCGAACGCCGCCACCTCCGCGCACACCGCCCGGATGAAGGCCGGCACCGTCGCCCTCACCTTCGACGACGGCCCCGATCCCGTCTGGACTCCGCGCATCCTGGACGTGCTGCGCCGCAACCATGTGCACGCGACTTTCTTCGTCGTCGGCACGGAGGTAGTGGACCACCCGGAGCTGGTCCGACGGATCGTCGCCGAGGGCCACCAGATCGGCATCCACACGTTCACGCATCCCGACCTGGCCCGGCTCGCCCCGTGGCAGCGCTCCCTGGAACTGCGCGAGACGCAACTGGCGGTGGCCGGTGCCGCCGGGGTCACCACCGCGCTGCTGAGACCGCCGTACTCATCGAAGAACGATGCGCTGGACGACGCCGACTGGTCCGTCCTCCAGCAGGCCGACGAGGCGGGCTATGTCACCGTGCTCTCCACCCAGGACGCCGAGGACTGGCAGCGGCCCGGAGCGGGCCGCATCCTCGCCAACGCGACCCCGCACGGCCACGCCGGGCAGGTCGTGCTGATGCACGACGGCGGCGGTGACCGGTCGCAGACCGTCGCGGCGCTCGGCGCCCTGATCCCACGGCTCAAGGCACAGGGCTTCCGTTTCGCGACGGTCGGCGCCGCGGTCGGCATGGCCGGACCCGTCCAGCCCGCCGGACTCGGCGACCGGTTGCAGGGCATGGCCCTCATCAAGGCGCTGCAGGCCGGCGACTGGGCCGTCTGGCTGCTGGGCGTGCTGATGTGCGTGGCCGGGGCGATCAGCGTGCTGCGCGCGGCGGTCGTGCTGGTCGCGGCCCGTCGGCACCGGCGGCTGAGGGCCAAGGGCGGCGGCCGGTCCTGGGGGCCGCCGGTGACCGAGCCGGTCAGTGTCATCGTCCCCGCCTACAACGAGAGCGCCGGGATCGAGGCGGCCGTACGCTCCCTGCTCGCCTCGGACCATCCGGTCGAGATCATCGTGGTCGACGACGGTTCGACCGACGGCACCGCCGACCTGGTGGAGTCGCTCCGCCTGCCGGTGCGGGTGATCCGCCAGCGGAACGCGGGCAAGCCGGCCGCACTCAACACCGGGCTCGCCGCCGCCTCCTTCGACCTGGTGGTCATGGTCGACGGCGACACGGTCTTCGAATCCGACACCGTCCGGACCCTCGTGCAGCCCTTCGCCGACCCCCGCGTGGGCGCCGTCTCGGGCAACGCCAAGGTCGTCAACCGCGGCGGCATGCTGGGCCGTTGGCAGCACATCGAGTACGTGGTCGGGTTCAACCTCGACCGCCGCCTGTTCGACCTCGCCGAATGCATGCCGACCGTACCCGGCGCCGTCGGCGCGTTCCGCCGCCGCGCGCTGCTCGGCCTCGGCGGCGTCAGCGACGTCACGCTCGCCGAGGACACCGACCTCACCATGGCGCTGTGCCGCGCCGGCTGGCGCGTGGTGTACGAGGAGGACGCGAGGGCCTGGACCGAGGCACCCGCGTCACTGAACGCCCTGTGGCGCCAGCGGTACCGCTGGTGCTACGGCACCCTCCAGGCGATGTGGAAGCACCGCGGCGCGCTCGTGCAGCGCGGCGCCGCCGGCAAACTGGGCCGCCGGGGCCTGGTCTATCTACTGCTCTTCCAGGTTCTGGTGCCGCTGCTCGCACCCGCCGTGGACGTCTTCGTCCTGTACGGCCTGCTCTTCCTCGACCCGGTTCCGATCATCGGGTTCTGGCTCGGCTTCCTGCTGCTGCAACTGCTGATGGGCCTGTACGCGTTCCGCCTGGACGGAGAACCCCCGAGGCCGCTGTGGAGCCTGCCGCTGCAGCAGTTCGTGTACCGCCAGCTGATGTACCTCGTGGTGATCCAGTCCGTCTTCACCGCCGTGTCCGGCTCACGGCTGCGCTGGCAGCGCATGGAGCGGTACGGAAGCTTGCAGGCCCCGGTGGGCACAGAGGCTCACCGGAGCGGTCTCACCCCGGAGGAGCCCGGTTTTGCGCAGCCGGTGCCGTACGGCGGCTACGCACAGCCGGCGCCGTACGCCGGCCATCCGCAGCCCGCACCGCACGACACCACCCAGTGGTACTGAAGGGACAGTGATCCGAGCCCATGAGCGGACACCGGCGACGACCGCCGCAGCGCTCCAACGCCGGCCACCGGGCCGCGGGTGAGCACGCGACGTCACGCGGCGCCCGGAGAAGGGCGCCCCAGAAGAAACGTTGGCTCGACTACCCGCGCCGCAGCAGGACGGGCCTGCGCCGCTGGCTGCCGTCGGTGCGCCAGGTGCTGGCGCTCTTCCTGCTCTTCTTCGGCGGCACCGCGGCGCTCGTCGGCTATGCCTACGCCACGGTCACCATCCCCGACCCCAACCCCACGACACTGCTGCAGAACAACGTCTACTACTGGTCGGACGGCACGGTCCTGGCGACCGACGGCAGCGTCAACCGCCAGAACGTCACCCTCGCGCAGGTGCCCGCGGCGGTGCAGTGGGACTTCATCGCCGCGGAGAACGCCTCCTTCTACACCGACCCGGGCATCGATCCGCAGGGCATCCTCCGCGCCGTCGTCCACATGGCCGGGGGCGGCTCCGTCCAGTCCGGTTCGACGATCACCCAGCAGTTCGTGAAGAACACCTACCTGGATCAGTCGCAGACGGTCTCGCGCAAGTTCAAGGAGCTGCTGATCTCCACCAAGATCGGCGCCTCCATGACCAAGCAGCAGATCCTCCAGGGGTATCTGAACAGCTGCTACTTCGGCCGTCAGGCCAACGGCATCCAGGCCGCGGCCCGCGTGTACTACAACCTCCCGGTGGAGAAGCTCGACGTGAGCCAGGGAGCCTTCCTGGCCGCGGCGGTCAACGAGCCGAGCCTCTTCCAGCACGCGGACTCCGATCCCGTGGCGAAACGGCAGGCGGAGGCACGCTGGTCCTGGGTGCTCGACCGGATGGTGGACACCGGCAGGCTGACAACGGCGCAGCGGGCACGGTACGCGGCCGCCGGATTCCCGATGCCCAGGAAGTGGGCGCCGGGCTCGGGGCTCACCGGCCAGACCGGCTATCTGGTCCAGCTGGCCAGGGCGTATGTCCAGCAGCACGACCCGACCGTCACCGACGGCAGCCTGAGCCGGGGCGGCTACCAGATCCACACCACCTTCGACCGGAAGAAGACGGCCGCACTGGAGCGCTCCGTCGCACGGACACGCCGGCAACGCCTCGACCCCGCCCACCGGTCGGTCGACCGGGACGTCCAGGTCGGTGCCGCATCGGTGGAACCCAGGACCGGCAGGATCCTCGCCGTGTACGGCGGCCCCGGCTTCGACCACTCCCACTTCTCGGACAACGCCGACACCTCCGGTGTCCCGGTGGGCTCGACGTTCAAGCCCGTCGTCCTTGCCGCCGCACTCCAGCACGGAGCAGTACTGCGACCCGGCACGTCCCCGGAGCCGATCACCCCGGCCAGCAAGTTCAACGGTGACGACGGCATCAAGATCAAGGACCAGCAGGGCAACTACATCACCGACGACAAAGACCCCACCGGCCTTCTCCACCAGCGCAACGACACTCCCGACCACTGGGGATACATCTCGTTGCGCAAGGCGATGGAGCAGTCGGTCAACACGCCGTACGTGCAACTGGGAGAGGACGTCGGCCACGAGAACGTGGCGAGCACGGCGCAGGCCCTGGGTCTGCGCCCGGCCAGCCTCGCGGCTCCCAGCGCCGGCTTCTACATCGGCACCTCGACACCGAGCGCCATTCGCATGGCGGGCGTCTATGCGACCTTCGCCGCCTCCGGTGAGCAGGCCGCCCCGTACTCGGTGACCAAGGTGACCCACAACGGCTCGGTCCTGCACGGCTTCACCGCCCCCGCCCCCGCACGGGCCCTGCCCACGGCAGTCGCCGACAACGTGACCGACGTACTCCGGGGCGTCGTGGCCCGTGGCACGGGCACCCGGGCCCAGGCTCTCGGCAGGACCGTGGCGGGCAAGACCGGAACCACCGACGACTACCGCTCGGCCTGGTTCATCGGCTACACCCCCCAACTCGCCACCTCCGTCGTCCTCTTCCGAGAGGACCCGAAACACCCGCAGCTGCTGTCCATGGCAGGCGTCGGCGGCCTGGAGAAGGTGTTCGGCGGGGACATCCCCACCGAGATCTGGACCCAGTACATGCACGAGGCCCTCACCGGCCTGCCCGACACGCCCTTCCCCGTTCCGGCCCCCCTCGGCCGCGGCACCGACGAGCCCGGCGCTGCCAAGCCGTCCCCGTCCGACCGCCACGACCACCAGGGTGACGAGAACGGCGGCAAGAAGGGGAGGCCCACGGCAGGCGCCACATCGGACGCCCCGCAACGACCCAAGTGCCATGGGCACCGGTGCCGTTGACGGCCCGGCGCGGTGGAACGGCCAGGACGGGGCGGGCAAGCTCGTCCCGACGGCGGGTGGAGAAGGGCGAGTCGAAGGACCAGGCCGTGTTCGAGACGATCGGCCAGGTGCTGGACTCGACGATCATGCCGCCCGCGAATGCCTCCGCTCTCCACAAGGCGGTCGAGGGGATTCCCGGCGTGACCGAGATCCCCGACGCCGTCGACGCCGCCGGCCGCCACGGCATCGGCATCGAGCGCGAGGACGCCTCCTCCGCGATCCGCAACGAGTGGATCTCCGACAAGGACACGCTCGCCCACCTCGCCGGCACAGCAGCGCGGGGGCCGCACTCCAGCTCCGGGCCGCACTCCAGCGCGTGGCCGCACTCCAGCGCGGGACCGCACTCCGGCGCAGGAACGCACTCCCGCGGCCGTCGCGAACGGCGAGAGCTAGGATCCCGGTCATGGCCCTGACCATGAACGACGTGGACCGGTTCGAGGCCTCCAGGCCCCGCCTGGAGGCCATCGCCTACCGCCTCCTCGGCTCCGCGAGCGAGGCCGAGGACGCCGTGCAGGAGACGTTCCTGCGCTGGCAGGGCGCCGACGTCGACCGCGTCGAGGTCCCCGAGGCGTGGCTGACGAAGGTGCTCACCAACCTGTGCCTCAACCAGCTCACCTCGGCCCGCGCGCGGCGGGAGACCTATGTGGGCCAATGGCTCCCCGAGCCGCTGCTCGCCGGAGACCCGATGCTCGGTCCGGCCGACACCGCCGAACAGCGCGAATCGGTCTCGTACGCGGTCCTCGCCCTGCTGGAGCGCCTCACCCCGAACGAGCGGGCGGTGTATGTGCTGCGGGAGGCCTTCGACTACCCGCACCGGGAGATCGCCGCGATCCTCGACCTCACCGAGGCCGCCAGCCAGCAGATCTTCCACCGCGCCAAGAAGCACGTCGCGGACGGCAAGGCCCGCACCGAGATCGACGAGGCCGCCGCCCGGCGGATCGTGGACGAGTTCCTCGCGGCAGCCACCAGCGGCCGGACCGAGCCGCTCGTACGGCTGCTCACCCAGGACGCCGTCTCCATCGGCGACGGCGGCGGGAAGGTCCCGGCCCGCGCCAAGGCGTTCGAAGGCGCGCTTGCGGTGGCCAAGTTCATGCGGGGCCTGTTCAAGCCCAGCAAGGCCAAGCGCGACCTGGCCGGCGGATCGCCCGAGGTCTACGCCACGACCGCCAACGGCGACCCCGCCGTGGTGGCGGTCCTCGGCGGCCGGGTCATCGGCGTCATGTGCCTGGAGATCACCCCCGAGGGCATCGCCGGGTTCCGCAACCAGGTCAACCCCGACAAGCTCGAGCGCGCGACCCGGCGCTGGGCGGCCGCCGACCACGGCGAGCCCCTGCTCAACGCCTTCTGACCCCGATGTGAGGTGCTTCACAACACGCATCTGTCAGGAAACGGCGGGCCGCCCGGTTCAGGAGGCGAATCCGCCCAAGACAGGAGCACGTCCATGCAGCACCGCATCATCGTCCTCGGAGCCGGATACACCGGAGCCACCGCCGCCGGGCGCCTCGCCAAGCGGCTGCACCGCGATGACGTCGCCATCACCCTCGTCAACGCGGAGCCCGACTTCGTCGAGCGCGTCCGGATGCACCAGCTCGCCACCGGCCAGGACCTCAAGCCCCGGCCCTTCAGCGAGATGTTCGCGGACACCGGCGTCGAACTGAAGACGGCGAAGGTCACCGGCGTCGACGCCGACCGCAGGACCGTCGCCGTCAGCGACGCCAACGGCGCCGAGGAACTGGAGTACGACACCCTCGTGTACGCCCTCGGCAGCGGCTGGAACGACCAGGCCGTCCCCGGCACCGCCGAGCACGCCCACGAGATCGCCGGCCGTCCCGGAGCGCTCCGGCTGCGCGAGCGCCTGGCCCGTCTGGACGCCGGAGCGCCCGTGGTCGTGGTCGGCGGCGGCCTCACCGGCCTGGAGGCCGCGACCGAGATCGCCGAGGCCCGCCCGGACCTCGACGTCGCCCTCGCCGCCCGCGGCGGCCTCGGCGACTGGCTCTCGCCCAAGGGTCGCCGGCACCTGCACAAGGTCTTCGACCGGCTCGGCATCACCGTGCACGAGCACGCCGCCGCCACCGCCGTCGAGGCCGACCGCGTCACCATCGCCGACGGCACGTCCATCCCGGCCGCGGTCACCGTGTGGACCACGGGCTTCGCCGTCCACCCGATCGCGAAGGCCACCACCCTGGAGGTCACCGACACGGGCCGGATCGTGGTCGACGGGACCATGCGCTCGGTCTCTCACCCCGACGTGTACGCCATCGGCGACGCGGCCCTGGTGGCGGGCCCCGGCGACAAGCCGCTGCGGATGTCGTGCGCCTCGGGCGTGCCCACCGCGTGGCAGGCCGCCGACGCCATCGCGGCGCGGCTGACCGGCGGGAAGCTCCCGAAGGTGCCGCTGCGCTACTTCAACCAGTGCATCTCGCTGGGGCGCAAGGAAGGCCTGATCCAGTACGTCACCGCCGACGACCGCGCCGTCCGGGCGGCCCTGACGGGACGCCTCGCCGCCGTCTACAAGGAGCTGGTCTGCAAGGGCGCGGCCTGGGGCGTCGCCAACCCGACCCTCATGCCGACCCGGCGCCGCCGTGTCGTACGGCAGCCGGTCCAGGCGGTCTCGGCGGTCGAGGCGACGGCCTGAGGCGCACGGCGAAACTGCTTCAGGAGAACAGCAGGCGCCAGGTCAGCGGTCCGGGGTGGCCGTCGGCGTCACCGCGCAGTTCCTTGCGTGACTTCTGGAAGTCCCGCACGTTCAGCCGGTCCGCCTCGCCCCAGTTCCTGCTCGGGCCGACCTTGTAGTGGTCGCCGAAGCCGCGCTTCACCAACTGCCTGCCGAGCTGCAGGACGTAGTCGTTCGAGGCCCCCTCGACGAAGTACTTGCGTCCCGGGAACGCGGGGACCTTCGGTTTGGTGGGTGTGGTCGGCTCCGGGGTGTCGTCGTCCAGGTCCAGGTCGGCCTTCGCGTCCTTGATCAGCCGGGAGAAGTCGATCGCTCCCGGGTCGCCATGGTCGTTCTCGGGCACGTGCATGTGCCCGCAGACGCCCTTGAAGTCCGTCCACCGGGCGCCCGTCATCCGCTGCCCGCCGCCCTTCCCGAACGATGTCGGGTACGCGGGCCACGCCTTCGGACCGGACAGCGGTACGCCGTGTTCCTCGTGCATCCAGGCCAGGAAGCGGGCGACACCCTGCAGGGCCCAGTCGGGCGCGTCCGGCCAGTTGATGTGCGCCCGTCCGGCGCCCTGCCACTTCGAGTGGGTCTTCGGATCGCACGTACCGACCAGCTCGACCTGGCACACGTTCAGGGTGTTCGTCTCGACGCCGCCCCGCAGATTGACCAGCGCCCGGGAGGAGGTCTCCACGTCGAAGTGCTGATACCACTTCAGCTTCCTGGCGGCGAGATCGGGGACCGCCGTCAGATTCGGCGCGCTGGCTCCGCCGTCGTAACCGGGCAGATCGGTGCTCTCCGTGGTGTGCAGGACGACGACGTTGACCTCCATCGGGTCCCCGCCGAAGTCGTCCTGATACCAGTTCGCCCGGCTCGCGCCGGGGTAACGCTGCGGTCCCGTCTTGGTGCTCATCACGGACTCCTGAGGTGAGTGTGTCGACCCGGGGGGAACAGGGCCGCCGGAGCAAGGGGCTCGCCGTCCGCGGATGCCGCGCCAGGCGCGCCGGGCCGGACGGAGAACGGGTGCTCGGCATGTCGGACGAGACGGGGCGGCCGTCTTCGACGAGCGGACGATCGAGCGGCGACCGACGCTGCCGGGGCCCCGGTTCAAGGGAGACATTGCCCTTCAGTAATTCGACGGGGCCGAGCACGCCGAATCGCATCGCGTGTCCGTGACGTGAGTTCAACTGGCGGGCCACCCCCGTTGCTCCGCTGTGGTCCGAATGCTGTCCGCGTCGGCCCATGACGATGCTCCTGCGAAGTGTGCCCTCCGCCCGGTCCGGAATGTGCGGGAATCCGACATCAAGGGTGCGTTCGACCGCGACCGGGCCGGGCGGGCCGGCCGGCCGAGAGGCAGCGGCGGCGAGCGCCTGAAAGAGAGTCGATTCCGGGCAACGGCCCGGCAATTACCGCGCGGCAAGCCGGAGTTGCGCGATCGGCCGACCGCCGGACGGACCTCGTTCCTCGGCGCGGTCGCCGATTCGGACGCCGAGATTCCACAAGGAACCCATGCGTAAATCGACGTCGGTTGCCGTCGGCGCCGTGATGGCATTCGCTGGTACCGCGACGGTGGTCAGCGGTTACGACACCGGCGGGCGCGTCTTCGGCACGCGCAGCGTCGCGACGATGCCGGCATGGTCGGACGGCCACAGCCCCGACGGCGTACGGTCGCTCTGCTCGTTCCCGACCAGGTGGATGTTCTTCACCTCGAAGTCGCCGCGGAACAGGACCAGATCAACGGCGAGAGATCGCCCACATCCAAGCAAGCACCCCCAAAAGAAAAATGACCAACGAGCTTGGCGATCAGGTCTTTCACCGCGTTGGTCGAACCCGAATTACATAGACGAGTGCATATAGAAATTTGATGAGTCCGGCGGAACGGGTACGGCCCCCGCCCCGAGCCCGGCCGTCAGGCGTCGAAGCGGCGGCGGGCGGTCTCGATGTGACCGAGGTACCGATGGGTCCAGTCGCACATTGCGTCGACGGTCGCGCGCAGGGCTCGGCCCGGCTCCGTGAGGGTGTACTCGACCCGCGGCGGCACGGTGGGGTGCACGCACCGCTCGACCAGCCCGTTGCGCTCCAGCATGCGCAGGTTCTGGGTGAGCATCTTGTGGCTGATGCCCTCGATCTCGTTGCGCAACTCGGTGAAGCGCAGGGTGCGTTCACCCACCGTTTCGATGATCAGAAGCGCCCACTTATTGGCGACGTCCGAGAAGATCTCCCGCGCCAGCGAGTCCGCGCGCGTCAGGTCTGCTTCGTCCTTGGGCGAGCCCTTGAACTGCTTGGTCACCACGAGGTTCCCCAGTCACCGAAAAGTGCGTTCTTCCATGTCAGCAGTCACTTTCCTACGGTTCCCCAGTAACCACAAGAGACCACGAGCGTCTTTGACGACAAGGAGGCAGGCAGTATGGCCATTACTCTGCTGAACCCCAGCGAATTGCCCAAGATCGACGTCTATCGGCAGGTGTCGATCGCATCCGGGTCGAAACTGGTCTTCATCGCCGGGCAGGTCGCCTGGGACGCCGAGGGGACCACGGTCGGGAAAGGCGACCTCGCCGCGCAGGTCGAGCGGTGCTACGTCAACATAGGCACGGCTCTGGCCGAAGCCGGCGGTTCCTTCGACGACGTGGCAAAGCTGACCGTCTACGTCGTCGACTGGACCCCCGACAAGATGCCCCTGCTCCTGGAGGGAATCTCCCGGGCAGCCGTGAAGCTGGGGGCCACCCCGGTCCCGCCGGCCACGTTGCTGGGCGTAGCGGCCCTGGACGTCCCCGACCACCTGGTCGAGATCGAAGCGACCGCGGTCCTCGACTGAACAGCTGCCGCAACGGCGAACTCGACCTGGCGCGGTTGTGGTGCAGCGGTGAGCCGGAATGCGGCCGAGGGGCGCGAGAGACCTGCCGGCGCCGGCCGCGCACCGAGCACGGCACCGCCGCGGGAGGGGGCGGCTGACTCCGGAGGGCTGCTTACGACATGACAGCGCTCGCGAGGGAGCGCAAGCTGGGAGGAGCGCAGGGGTGACTGGATGTTGCATCGCTCCTGCCCAAAACGTTCGCCGAGTTCGTCGGCGCCGAGAGAAGAAAGCTCGCTCATGCCGCAATCCATGCGCGCGCTCGTAGCCGCAGAGGTCGGCGAGCCGAAGGATGTCCTGCGGCTGGAATCCCGGCCGGTTCCCACGGCAGAAGCCGGCCAGGCGCTGATCCGTGTGAAGGCGACTCCGATTCACGCCAGCGATCTGCACGTGTTGCGTGGCCGCTACGGTTTCTCCCCCGATTTCCCCACTGTCGGGGGGCACATGGAATGCGTGGGTCGTATTGAGGCCCTGGGTCCGGATACCGAGGGACTGAAGATCGGCGAGCGCGTGGTGGTCGTTGCTGTCCCGGCGGTACCCGGGCCGCGTGTGGCCGGCACCTGGCAGGAATACCTTGTTGCCGATACACACAGGCTCCTTCCGGTCCCCCATCTTCTGAGCGACTCCAGCGCGTGTCAACTCGCTGTCAACCCGTTGACCGCGCTGCTCCTGGTGACTCGCGTACTCGACGTACAGCCGGGTGAATGGCTGTTGCAGACGGCCGCGGGCTCCACCGTCGGACGGCTCGTCATTCAGCTGGCCAGGCATCTGGGTATGCGCACGATCAATGTGGTGCGGCGGCGCGCTGCCGTTGAGGAGATCGAGGCGCTTGGTGGCGACGACGTCATTTGCACTGAGGACGAGGACCTGTTGCAGCGTGTGGCCGAGATTGCAGGACCGGCCGGCGTGCGCAAGGCCATCGACTGTGTCGCGGGCGACGTGGGCGCCCAGGTGTCCCAGGCATTGGCTCCGGCAGGAGAGGTCGTGGTCTACGGCGCGCTCTCCACCCATCGGCAGACTGCCCCGGCAGCGCTGACGATCCCGCTGCAAGCACGCTCGGTCATCTACGAGACCAAAGTGGTCCGTGGTTTCTGGCTGAACCGCTGGTTCGGCACTGCCTCACCTGCGGATGCGCTGCGCGCGCTGTCCGAGGTTCGCAGTCTCGTCGCTGACGAAGTGCTGAGCATCCCCCAAGGCCGGCCTTTCCCGCTCGAACGCTTCACTGAAGCCATCTCGTTCGCCGAAGCACCCGCTCATGGCGGCAAACCACTCTTCGTCTTCGAAGACGGCCGGGACGAAGACGACGAGTAGGACGCGGTATGTGGATTGCGGTCCTCGCAACGTGGGGTGGCTTTGCCGTTCGACGGCCAAAGCGCAGAGGGCGGACA
This sequence comes from Streptomyces herbicida, assembly GCF_032656585.1. Taxonomy (NCBI): domain Bacteria; kingdom Bacillati; phylum Actinomycetota; class Actinomycetes; order Kitasatosporales; family Streptomycetaceae; genus Streptomyces; species Streptomyces herbicida. The sequence continues at coordinate 124,812 of NZ_JAUYWJ010000024.1, read as the reverse complement.
GCGCAGCGGCAAGGGTGACCTCTGCTCGCATGCCCACCGAGCGGCGTCGTCGCGAAGGCACACCTCGACGGCGTGCACCGCTCTCCTGAATCTCACGGCTGGGCCGGCGGTATCAGCCCGGTTCAGCCGGCGTCCGGGGAGCCGCGGAACGCCCCGGCCAACACGGGGACCAGCCACCGCTCGATCTGCTCAGGGGGCTCGGCGGCCAGTTCGGTGCCCAGGGGCGCCAACACGAGCCAGTTCAGCAGGCCGGCCGCGCAGCGGATGCGGAAGTCCAGCTCCCGCTCGTCGGCCCCGGGAATCTCCGCCGGACGATGTGTCCCCCCGGGACTGCTGGAACTTCGCTGTCAGCCGGCCCCAGCCCTCAGGGGGGTCGATCCCGACGTGAGCCACCGTCCGCATGACCGCCTGGCACGGATGTGGCACGACCACCTGCTGGGTCGGCCGAGCTTCAACAAAGCTAGTAGCGGAAGCTGGCCTGAGCGCCTCTCACGTGGATGAGGAAGTCGTCGATCGGCTCGTTACCGTCGGCCGGCACCAAAGCCAGGTGCGAGCGTCCACCGCTCTCAGGGCTTGCTCAACCCTTGGTGAGTCGGGCTCCTCTGCCTCTATCGAGTGAGTCCACTCCTCAAGGATTGAGCGAGCGTCCTCCCATGCTGGCGTCCGGGTGAAGCGGCAGCGAAACCAAGGCTGGTCGATCCCGTCGAGCGTGAGTGCTCCGAGCAGAGTGTGCCCCTGCACGAGTTGCCAAGATCGATCGGTCATTGGTCCTCACCTCAAGAGCGATGCGTCGGCACAGTAGCGTGCCGACGCATCTGCTCGTGTGACCTTCTGATCCATAGGATCGGGCATTCCGTTCTGACAAGCGCTGACTGTCGCCTGCTCCGGTCGCCCAAGTTAACGATCACGGGCTTCCGTGTGCAGTCGTTGCCGTCAGTACTGCCGTCAACGCCAAGCACGATCGCCTCGCTGAGCTCTGCCACAACCCACTCACAGCCGCGCCACTCAGGCGCTCCTGAGATCGCGGCGAGGTTCCCCCGCCGGCATCAGGCCCTGCTGTGCCCTCTACTCACCCATAGTCTCTGTTCTGCCCCAAATCGGGTACAGGCTGGTTAGGGTAATCAGATGCGACGTTTACGGGGGTGTGCCGCTGCCTACTCCTCCTTGCCGCTGAACCACTCATGGCCTGTGATCAGTCCGATGATCTGCACAAGGCGAAGCGTCCAGAAGATCCCCGTAAGTGCGGACCCCATCACCGGCTTACAAGCCTTGACGGCCCGCGATCCAGCACGCTGCACCTTCGCTCGCGAGCCTTCCTTCCGTTCGAATGCCATTGGTGCACTCCCGTCACCGTCGCATCACCGCGGGCTGACACCCTTGGTGGAAGTCCTCTTCGACTTATCTGTATGCTCACGGGATTTTGACTCTGGAGCAATGCCACAGAATTGCAGCGGAATAATGCCCGTACGGCATAGGGGGAACTAGATGCCCGGAGTTGACTTTCGACAATTGCAATACTTCATCACTGTGGCAACATGCGGATCTTACGTCGAAGCAGCTCGACGGCTATACATGACACAACCGGCCCTATGGCGCCAAGTTAAGTCGCTCGAAAAGGAACTTGGAGTTCCGCTATTTGAGCGCGCCGGAAACAGGGTTTTCCTCACGACAGAGGGAGCCGTACTACTGAAACACGCGCAAGAAGCACTTCAGTCGGTAGATCGGTTCACATCGATGGCCGACAACCTAAGCAACAACTTGACAGGCGTGGTCCGATTTGGATGCTTCCCTGTCCATATCGACTATTTCTTAGCCCCTCTAATCGGCCGCTTCTTGACGGAAAACAAGCGAGTCAAAATGGAATTTTCCGGACTAGAAGAAGGGCGCAGGGCAGACGTCGCAAGGAATCTCTATGAAGAATTACGAGAAGGCCGAATAGACATTTCGATGGCCCCGGGACCAAGAGTGGACTTCGACGGTTTCAAGGTCTACCGAGTGCACATCGTCGCCCTGTTCCCGAAGGGTCATCCGCACTACGGATCTAAAGAGATACCCATCCGCAACCTGGCTGGAGAACCGCTGCTCACCACTCCCCGAGGCTATTTCACGAGAATGGAGCTAGAACGTGGCGCAACTAAGGCAGGTTTTCACTTAACGGTCACCGTTGAGAGCCCCAATTTGCGAGCCCTGCTCGCCCTTGGAAAGAACCGCGTAGGTGTTCCTGTTGTCGCGGAAGACAATGTTCCAATCGGTGACGACTACAGAGGGAGTGTAGTCGTTTCGCCGGATGGGCCGATTTTTACGGACGTGTGGCTCCACTGGCGCAAGCAGAGTTTGCCCACGCCAGCCTCACTCCTCACGGAATTAATCAGAGCTGAGGCCCAGCGATTTCAGTAACGCTGAGTCGCGCAGCCAGGGAGCAAATCACAAGTTCGCGCTGGCCGGCTTGTCAACGAACCAGGTCACTTTCCCGCCCTGCAACTCAATCTCCCTCGCGACTCTGGCCACTGGAAGATTGGAGATTTCTCCTTCACTTAGCGCCTTGCCAAGTGCGTCCGATTTTCCTGCACCAGACACAAGAATGTGGCATGCCTTGACACCTCCCATCGCCTTCAGTGTCAGAGTCGCACGCTGCGGCGGCGGCTTCGGCGAGTTATAGACACTCGCAACAAGCCTACCTGTCTCTTCGATCTCGTCGAGTCCAGGAAAGAGCGAGAGAGTGTGTCCATCTTCGCCCATACCGAGCCACAGGAGATCTAGCCTGGGAATTTCAGGAGATGCCTGAGGAAGGTCACGGATGAGTACCTCGTAATGGTCAGCCGCTTCTTGAGCAGATACGTCCCCCGCAGGCTTTAGCAAATTTTCATCAGCGAGGGGAAGGTGACGAAGCAGATCCCGTTCGGCCTGCCCCCAATTGGATTCACTATCGTCCAGAGCGACGCAGCGTTCATCACCCATACCAATATTGACACGTGACCAATCAACCGCATCGGCTTGGCCGGCGATCAGTTTGTAGGCGGCCCCAGGAGTCCTGCCGCCGGTGAGGATCCACGTCACGTTTTCATTCTCGTCCAGTCCTTCTTTGATCATCTGAAGTGCCCTCTGCGCTGCAGCTTTTGCCAGGGCCGTTGAGTCGTCAAAGGTCAGCAGTTCCATGATTCCTCCAGAGTGTTGGCTGATTTCTCCTCGCGCACATGGTAGCGAGCCGTGCGTTCAACCGCATCGGCACTTTAGGCAGAGTCTCTATGCTCCGGAGGCATAAGCTGGGACAGTCATAGGCTGATCCTGTGATGCTCTAGGTCAGGATAACGTTTCTTCAGCCCGCAGAGAAGGCTACCCAACACAGCCGCGTGAACTTTAGATCATGGATTCCAGACGCATGTCCACGGCTAGGTAGCCGATCATCACGACCAATGTTTTAACCTCACATTTGAAATAGTCCGGAACTGATGGGTCTGCTGCAGGTTTGGGTGACAGGTTCGGTCACGCGGCCTAGAGGGCCGGTGTGGTCATGACGGTCTCGTATTCGAGCGGGGTCAGTCGGCCGAGCGAGGCTTGTCGGCGGCGTCGGTGGTAGGTGCGTTCGGCCCAGGTCACGATCGCGATCCGCAGTTCCTGACGGGTGGCTCACGTCCGGTGGTCGAGGACGTCCTTCTGCAGCAGGCTGAAGAAGGACTCCACGGCCGCGTTGTCGCCTGCCACCCTGGCCCTTCCTGACGATCCGGCCATCCTGCGGCCGTCGAGGGATGGCCAGGATGCCGCCTATTTCGACTGAGTTCGATTCGCCCAGCCAACGGCAGCCAGCGTGATCAGGATGGCAATGCCTCGGCTGGCGAGCCGAGCTGAGCAAGAACCGCCGTCTTGGTGAAGTCTTGTGGCGAGCCTGGCTGAGCAAAGACCGGCCTCGGAAACAGGTTGGGTGGGAATCGCGTCGCCAGCTCTTGCTTCCAGTTGGTCCACGTGTTGGGAACCCGACTGACTTCCTCGGCAGTGAGAGTCCGGGGAGGCTGGCTGTGCAGGATCGACATGCGTGGGCCGTTCTCGTCCTGGGTCACGAGTACACGGGTCTCCAGAACGTTCGCCGCTGGAGTGAGCCCATGCCCGGTCAGCGTCATCAAGCTGGAGGCGAACCACCGGACCGTGGCTGTGTACCAGTCCTGACCGCCGATGCTGTGGGCAGTCATGTCCGAGGCGCCGTCGAAGGTGAGCGTGGGCGGGTCGAACCACCCCAACGCGGGACGGTCTTCCGTTGCGCTCGCACCGTCCCCGAGCGGGGTGTAGGCAAGACGAAGGTTCAGCCATCCCGTGTCGTCGCTGGGGTCGTACGCCGGCAGGTGGTCGAACGGAGCATTCGTGACTAGTTCTGGGTTGCTTCCGGGCCTGGCTGGCCGCCTTGAACCCGTAGAGAGAGTTGTCACTCAATGTGTGCTGGGGCAGTGTGCTGGGGCTCTGTGATGCGCTCTGCTTGTTGGTGTCCCGCCAGTCGTTTTGCACAACGGGAACCGCGCGGCGTCCGCCTCCTCTGCCCACGCGTCGTAGAACTCAGTGCATGTGACAGACCATTGACTGGTCTTGGCCATAGCTGTCGACTCTACGCGCGTTCTCATACCGGAGCAGGAGTCCTGCCCCTACGGGTCCTCCCTGGGAACATGGGGCTAACCCCCGCGGCTCCATCGTCGGCATGACGTTGCGTCACCCAGTAGTGGGCACCCTGTACTCACAACGAACACTCAGGGGAGGTGTCTCTGATGTCGGTTCTGTGTGCCGCATCCTCACAGCCAGAGACATCGGCAGCGCTCTCGTCAGGCGGTTACTGTCATGGGTCTGCCCGCGACTCTGTAAGTCGTTTTGTGGAGAGCTCACGTTCCATGTCGGGGACTTGGCTCACAGCCTGCTGCCCGCGAAAGGTCACTCATCCATGGCAAACGAACGTCTAGGGTCGCCTGTTTTGGACATCCGGATTGGTGGCCTGCGGCTCACCATTCAACGCGTTCCGATCGCTGCCATTCGCACGATCAGTGCCGTTGCTGCCTCTGCAGTGACGGTCTGGATCGCCCTCCGGTGAGCTAGAGAGCCACTGAACGCACTACTCAATGCCCGGGACCACAAGGCCTCGGGCATTGGTCTGCGTCAGTGACGGCCGTCGACGACGAACTGATCAGCCGCAACCCGTGCCGGGTCAAGGGGCAGGCAAGGAGTCCGCCGCTGAGCGACGCATCGCCACCGTGGCCCAAGTCGACGGCCTGGCCGACGCGATCGGCATCTGCTGGCGTCTCATGGTCTGCCCCGGCGCGTACGGTCCGATGCGTCCCGAGGAACTGGCCAGCCTGCACCGCCGGGACGTCGACTCCGACGGCCTCATGATCCGCGTCCGTGTTGCCGAGCCGGAGCGGACCAACGGTTAGCGTGCTCCTGGCGAGACCAAGTCCGATGCGGGTGTTCGCGTTGTCGTCCTTCCGGCCTTCGTCCACAAGGACGGTGGAGCCGCTCAGGCGTCCCCGCTCCCGCATTGGGAGGGCTGCCTGATGGCCGACAGCAAGGGCAGGCGCCGCCGCTTCGGCGCGATCAGACGACTTCCTTCCGGCCGCTATCAGGCGCGCTACCCGGGGCCTCACGGCGTGATGCGGTCGGCGCCGGAGACCTTCGAGACGATCGCTGATGCCGACGACTGGCTTGCCGAGAAGCAAACCGAGATCCGTCGGGGAGACTGGCGGGACCCGGAGGCCGGTGCCGTGAGCTTCCGTGCCTACGCCGGCAAGTGGGTGGAGGAGCGCGAACTGGCGCCGCTCTCGGACGACCTCTACCGCCATCTCCTCGACAAGCACCTGACTGCGTTTGCCGACCTGGACTTGGATGAGATCACGGCACCGCGAGTGCGCGAATGGCGGGCCGAGCGGCTGCGGGAGACCGGCGCCAAGACGGTCACTGCCAAGGCGTACCGCCTCCTCAAGGCCATCATGGAGACGGCTGTGGACGACGAGTTGATCCAGCGCAACCCGTGCCGGATCAAGGGCGCAGGTAAGGAGAAGGCAGCCGAGCGTCGAATCGCCACCGTTGCCCAGGTCGACGCGCTCGCCGCAGCAGTGGGGATGGGTGGCGGCTCATGGTCTACCTCGGTGCCTACGGCCCGCTGCGGCCGGAAGAGCTGGCCGGCCTCCGTCGACGGGACGTCGACCTCGACACCCTGCGGATCCGTGTTCGCCTCGCCGAGCCGGAGCGCATGAACAGCGGCGCGTCCAAGGCGACACCAAGAGCGAGGCCGGAACCCGGACTGTGATTCTTCCCGCCTTCCTCCACCGGGAGCTCCGCTGGCACCTGGAGTCGTACGCCGAGCCGGGACCCGACGGGCTGCTGTTCGTAGGGGAGAAGGGGGCTCCCTTCCGCCGCAGTACTTTCCGCCGGAGGTGGCCCAGGGCGCGTGAGGTCGTCGGCATGCCCGAGGGCTTCCGGTTCTACGACCTCCGCCACACCGGGCACACCCTGTCCACCCGGTCCGGGGCCACCTTGAAGGACACGACGGTCCGCGCCGGGCGGTCCTCCGAGTAGGCCGCGTTGATCTATCAGCACTCCGACGACGAGCGACAGGAAAAGGTCGCCGTCGGCCTCGACGCCACCGTCCGGAAGGCGCGGGCGGCTGCCGCGCAGAAGGGCCCTGCGCAGCGTTCTGGCACGAATCCGGCACGCGACGACTGATCACGATGGACAGCAAAAAGGCCCGGGTCTCTGACCTGGGCCTTCTCCATGGAGCGGGTGACGAGAATCGAACTCGCGCTCTCAGCTTGGGAAGCTGATGTTCTACCATTAAACTACACCCGCGTAAGACGCCGACGAAGTCGGGATCCGAACGCTCGCTCACTGTACCTCATCGCGGACCCCCGGTGCTCATGCCGTGGGGTCCGAGCGTGTTTCGAGGGGTGGATCCGGCTGCGGGGCACCGGAGTTGGGGCGTACCGTGGGGGCGTGGGAGGGGGTCTCGGCGAGGCCGGAGTGCCGCCTGGAGAGTCGTCTCTTTGATCCCGTAATGTGGCTTTTGTCGTCACGGCAGTAAGCCAGACGCGGCTCTTGGGGAAGGGACTCTAGGACTTGATGGAACGCACCGTCGTCCGCTGTGCCGATGGGCACGTGTTCAGCACCGCTTCGTTCCCGATGCAGCAGGCCGAGCGGCTCGGCCCCGGCCGGCTCCTCCGGTGTCCACGGTGTGCCCGGCTGCGCAGCGTCGTGCCTGTCGCTCTCGAGAAGCGGTAGTAGCTGCAGGGGGGGACGCCGCAGTCAGTCGCAGCGCGTAGTCATCGGCGCGCGGGGTCGTCACGATTGTCACGGCTCCGCGCGCCTTGCGTATCCTCTGGACGTGCTTCTCTCAGACAAGGACATCCGGGCCGAGATCGACGCCGGGCGGGTACGGATCGATCCCTACGACGAATCCATGGTGCAGCCGTCGAGCATCGACGTGCGGCTGGACCGTTACTTCCGGGTGTTCGAGAACCACCGGTACCCGCACATCGACCCCTCGGTCGAGCAGGCCGACCTCACGCGGCTCGTGGAGCCGGAGGGCGACGAGCCGTTCATCCTGCACCCCGGGGAGTTCGTGTTGGCCTCGACGTACGAGGTCGTCACGCTTCCCGACGATCTCGCCTCGCGGCTGGAGGGCAAGTCCTCCCTCGGGCGCCTCGGGCTCGTCACCCACTCGACCGCCGGGTTCATCGACCCCGGGTTCTCCGGGCACGTCACCCTCGAGCTGTCCAATCTCGCCACCCTGCCGATCAAGCTGTGGCCCGGAATGAAGATCGGGCAGCTGTGCATGTTCCGGCTGACCTCCCCGGCCGAGCACCCCTACGGCAGCGAGCGGTACGGCTCCCGCTACCAGGGGCAGCGCGGGCCCACCGCCTCGCGGTCCTTCCTCAACTTCCACCGGACGCAGGTGTGAGCGCGATGAGCGACGCGCGCGAGAACCTGACCTACGAGCGGTTCGGTGTGGCCGTCCGCGAGCTCGCCCAGACCATCGCAGACGACGGGTACGAGCCCGACATAGTGCTCTCCATCGCACGCGGAGGGGTCTTCGTCGCCGGCGGTCTCGCCTACGCCCTGGACTGCAAGAACCTGCACCTGGTGAACGTCGAGTTCTACACCGGTGTGGGGACCACGCTCGAGATGCCCGTCATGCTCGCGCCCGTCCCCAACGCCATCGACTTCTCCGACAAGAAGGTCCTGATCACCGACGACGTCGCCGACACCGGCAAGACGCTGAAGCTGGTGCGCGACTTCTGCCTCGACACCGTCGCCGAGGTGCGGTCCGCCGTGATCTACGAGAAGTCCCACTCCCTCGTGAAGTGCGAGTACGTGTGGAAGCGGACCGACAAGTGGATCAACTTCCCGTGGTCCGTGTTGCCTCCGTGCCGTAAGTCCGGCACGCCGATCACACCGTCGAAAGACGCGCTGTAACGCGCTGAAAAAGGCCTGTGCCTCGTGCTCGCCCGCGTATGAGGCTCTGATCACGTCATCGGATGGGAACGGGACCCGGCGTCCGGCGTCTCCTTCCGTGTGTCGCACGCGATCCGTGAATCGCGGAGTGCCGGCGTCGACACGTGTGAGGACCTGGACGGCCGTTGGGGGAACGCGGTGGAGCACAGGACGCTGGGGCAGCGGTACGAGCTGGTGGAGCAGCTTGGCCACGGTGGGATGGGCACGGTGTACCGGGCCGTCGACCACCGCCTGCGTCGTACCGTCGCGGTCAAGACGCTCTCCGCCGAGCTGGTGCTGCAGCCGCAGTTCCTCGCCCGGTTCCAGCGCGAGGCTCACGCGGCCGCCACGCTCAACCACCCCGGCGTGGCGACCGTGTACGACGTGGGCGAGGACGCGGTGGACGGCTTCACCGTGCCGTACCTGGTCATGGAGTACGTGGAGGGCCGGACCCTCGCCCAGGCACTGGCGGACGGACCGCTGCCGGCCGAGCAGGCGGTGGACGCGGCCGGGCAGGTGCTCGAGGCCCTGCGGCACAGCCACGGCCACGGCATAGTGCACCGGGACATCAAGCCGGCGAACGTCATGCTCACCCGGGCCGGGACGGCCAAAGTCCTCGACTTCGGAATCGCGAAGGCGCTCAGCGAGATGGCGACCCGACTGACCGGGACGGGCGTGGCGGTCGGTACGCCCGCCTATCTGGCGCCGGAGCAGATCGAAGGCCGCGACACGGACCACCGCACGGACCTGTACGCGGTGGGCTGCCTGCTGTACGAGTTGCTGACCGGCCGCCCTCCGTACACCGGGCAGTCGCCGTTCTCGGTGATGCACCAGCACCTGGTGCAGGAACCCGTTCCGCCGTCGCGGCTGCGCCCGGGACTGCCGCCAGGAGTGGACGCGGTCGTACTGCGGGCGCTGCGCAAGCGCCGGGAGGACCGGTTCGCCGACGCGGCGGAGATGAAGGCGGAGCTGGATCGGGCCGCGCGGACACCCACGGCGCCCACGATGCCGGCCCCGACCGCCATGGATCCCCGTGCTCAGGCGGACCAGCCCGAGCCGGCAGAGGCTCCGCGACCCGCCCGGTCCGCGACGCGGTCGGACGGGATCAGGTCCCTGGGGCGGGTGGTGTTCCAGCCCACGCCGGAGGGGATGGTCGCACTCCTCGGAAGCACCCTCGCGGTGGTGGTGTCGCGGTCCGAGATGATCGCCACTGAGCACTTCCCGCTGGTCGCGCTGCTCAGCGGCCTCGCGGGGTGTGTACTGCTGCTGTGGTCGGCCCGCCTGGCGTGTGCCGTGGCCTGGGCTCCGGTGGCGGAGGCCGTGGCGGTGTGGTCGGAGTTCTCCCGCGCCAATATGGGCTGGGAGACGCGGTACGTCGTCATCGCCCTGCTGCTGGGGCTCGTCGCCGGGTTCTGCCTGACCGCCGGCTACCGGGACGAGCGCACGGGCGGGTTCGCACTGATGGCGTTCTGGTTCACGGGGCTGACGTCGGTGTGGTACTTCCTCGACGACCTGCGCAAGATCGGCGTGTTCTACGTCCTGCTCCTCGGGGTCTGCCTCGTCCTCGGCGCCCAGACTCTGAAGACCCGTCTCGCCGATTCCCGCAGCCCCGCGGTCCCGGCCCCGGAGCCGGCCGCCCGCTGAGTCGGTCCCGGCCTCCGGGGCGCGCCGGATCTGCATCGACAAAGGGCCCCCGGCGGAAGCAACGCCGGGAGCCCTTCGGGTGTCTGTGGCCTGCTAGAACGTGCCGAGCTTCACGATCGACAGCAGTGCGATCAGCTGGATCGCCGATGCGCCCAGCGCCTTCGGCCACGGCAGGTCGTGGGAGCGGCTGACCATGAGGGTCAGGAGCGCGGCGGCCGCGACCCAGGTCGCCCAGCCCAGCAGCTGTACGAAGCCCGCGTCGCCGCCGAAGAACATCGCGACGACCAGGCGGGGGGCGTCCGTGATGGAGGTGATCAGCATGGACAGGCCCACCGTGGGCTGCCACGCCCCGTCGCCGCCGAGCTGGCGGGCCAGGGTGTGGGTGACCACGCCCAGGATGAACGCGCTCAGCACCATCGCGACCGCCGTCGTCAGGACGATGGGCACCGCGTTGGAGAGCGTGGCGCTGATCGCGTCCTTGCGGGCGCCGTCGAAGCCGAACACGGCGAGGAGGCCGTAGAGGAACGTCACGACGAGGGCGGGGCCCCACATCGTGTAGTCCCGCATCTGGAGGAAGGTCTGGTTGGGGGCGAACACGATCCCCCGCAGCAGCTCCTTCCAGTGCAGGCGCGGCCCGATCGGGCCGGCCGCGGCGGCCGAGCCCGCCCGGTAGGTCCCGCCCTGGTTGTACGGGTCGTCGACCGAGAACGCCTGGGTGTGGCCCGGGTTGTTGGCCGCGTAGGGGTCAGGGGCGCCGCCCTGGGCCGGGTAGCCGCCGTAGTCGTCGCCGAAGTACTCGGGCCCGTCGCCGGGCCGCCCGCCCGGGTAGCCGCCGTTCGCCTGCGGCCACTGGGCACCGCCGCCGTACTGCGGCCGCTGCCGCGGTTGGGGCTGCGGTGCCGACGGGTAGCCGTGCGACGGTCCCTGCGGCGCCCGTCCGCCGTGCGGTCCCTGCGGTCCCTGTTGTCCTTGCGGGGTGCGGTTGTCCCGGCCGCCGCGTCCGATCCTGAATCCAGCCACGTCTTCGAACGTACCTGTTCCTGAAGAGTGACGTGCCGGGCCCGCCCCTCCGGGTCCGGCTTTGCTGCCGAGCTGTGACATCCCCTAGGGGGTGTCGAGGGCATCCCGTAGGAGGGCTACTGGCCCATGGAGAAGCCCAGTTGTCGGCCTTCGTGACGCCGCCACGGAAGATCTGGACGTCCTTGGCGACGCTGCCGAAGGCCGGGTCGGCCCGGTGGTGGCCGGTGAAGTCGCCGATCGGCAGGGACATGCCGTAGCGGCCGTGGAGGGCGGTCGCGAGGCCGCTCGGGTGGCGGTGTGCGTCGGGGCGCTCCGGATGTCACCGGGCCGGGCCCCGGTGGTGCGGGGCCCGGCCGGCGGAGGGCGTACGGCCGGTCAGTCGGCGAACAGGGCGCCGAACTGGGGGGCGCCCGTCGTGGACACGCCGACCGAGCCCGGGGCGACGGTGTGGACGCCGGTCGTGACGATCTTCGTGCCGTTGGACGGCAGGTACATCACCTGGCCGTCGCCGCTGTTCTCGTACGAGCCCACCAGCAGGTCGGCCTTGCCGTCGCCGTTGACGTCGTCGAGCTTGACGTCCGCGCCGAACAGGTCGGCCTTCTCGTCGCTGCCCGGGACGCCCGCCGTGCTCTGGGCGAAGGCCTGAGCGCCGGAGGCGGTGTTCACTCCGGACGCCGAGCCGTACAGGACGGTGACCTGGCCGGTGTTGGAGACGCCGCCGATGTCCTCGTTCGGGGTGGAGACGACCAGGTCCTGGTAGCCGTCGCCGTTGACGTCGCCCAGGTCGAGGTCCCAGCCGAAGCCGTCGTCCTTCTCCGAGGTGCCGGGGACGCTGCCGGTGTCCTGGGTGATGCCGGTGGTGGTCGCCGGGCCGGAGGCGGAGCCGTAGGTGATGTTCACCTTTCCGCCCTTGGCGGAGTCCGGGATGGTGGTGCCGTTGTCGGTGGTGGCGTCCCAGGAGGCACCGCTGACGATGTCCCCGAAGCCGTCGCCGTTGATGTCGCCGATGCCGGTGACCATGCCGGTCTTGAGCTTCTTGGCGGAGGCGACGCTCAGGCCGTTCGCGGTGCCGGGCAGCCAGTAGTTGGTGTTCCAGCCGTGCGAGGTGGCCGTCTCGTAGCCGTCGACGATCAGGTCGGTGCGGCCGTCGCCGTTGACGTCACCGGCGGTCAGGCTCATCGGGCCGTACGGGAAGTCGTTGGTGCCCGAATGGATCGGCGGCTTGACGGTGGTCCGCCCGCCGGGCGTACCGCCGGTGCTGAAGCCGCCCTTGTAGACGTAGATGGTCGCGGCGGAGCTGCCGACGGCCAGGTCGGCCTTGCCGTCGCCGTCGAAGTCGCCGGCGGCCAGGTCCTTGCCCCAGTAGTCGTGGGAGCCGGTGGCCGGGTCGGGGACGTCGATCCCCTTGCCGGTGAGGCCGTTCGCGGAGCCCCAGAGGATGGCGAGGGCGCCGCCGTTGGTGTCGGTGCCGACCTTCTCGCTGGGGGAGCTCACGGCGAGGTCGTCGTAGCCGTCGCCGTTGAAGTCGGCGTAAGCCAGCTCCCCGCCGAACATGTCGCCGGCCTCCGCGGTGCCCGGGACGCCTGCGGTGTTCTGGCTGATGGTGGTGTGCTTGGCGTAGGTCACGCCGGAGGTGGTGCCGTAGAGCGCGACGACCTGGCCGGCGTTCTTGTGGCCGCCGACGTAGGCGGTGGCCGCCGAGGTGACCACGTCGCCGATGCCGTCGCCGTTGAAGTCGGCCTGCGCGACCTTGACGGAGTCCGCGGCCGTCGCGGTGGCGGCCGAGATCGAGAGCAGACCGCCCGTCAGCGCGGCCGCGGTGGCCGTCGCGAGGGCGAGTCGCAGGTGCGTGTGCATGCGGGGTCTCCTGCGGCATGCGGGGGATGCCTGGCGGGGCATCCGCAGTCGATGGTGTGCGGACCGTCCGCGTTCGCCTCGGGTGGTCCCGGGTTTCATGGGGCGGTCGCCGATCATGAGACCCGCGCCGACTGGCAAGGGTTGTACGGGAGTTCGGTAAATCTCTGCGACGGGTCGTGCCGGGTGGGGCGGCGGCTCGGGCGCGCTACGGCACCAGGAACTCCGAAGTCGAGAAGGTCACCGCGGGCTTCGCCGCCACGAGTCCCTTCTCCACCCCGCGGTAGACGGCCACCGTGTCCTCGGTCTCCCCCCGGTACGTCCGCACCACCAGGTCCGCCCGTCCGTCCCCGTCGAAGTCACCGGTCGTCAGGACGCGGGTGGTCCCGTCGGCGGGCGGGGCGATGGTGACCGTGCCCGACGCTGACAGCCCCTTCGTACGGCCCCGGAGAATGCGCAACCGCGAGCCGCTGGAGACCAGTTCGTCCCGGCCGTCGCCGTCGAAGTCGGCCGCGTCCAGCATCGAGCCGGGCGTGGCGAGGGTGGCGCGGGTGGCCGCCGGAAGGTCGTAGCGCAGGGACGTTTCCGCCATGCCGCCCACCGCCGCGTCCAGTGCCCTGCCCTGGCCGAAGCGGCCGAGGACGACATCGACGCCATTGGGGAGGACGGCACCGGTGCGGGTCGGTCCGTTCGGGCCGCCCAGGAGCAGGGCCGATTTGGCGGTGCCCTCCGCCGTACGGACGACCAGGTCGTCGTAGCCGTCCCGGTTGACGTCGGCGGAGGGGCCGACCGGGACCTCGCCCGGTGACGGAAGCGGCGCGGCTGCCGCGTGCGGGGTGCCCTTGCGGCTGAACGGGCCGCGCAGATACGACAGCCGGCCGCCCGACGCGTGCAGCACCAGGTCGGACTTGCGGTCCCCGTCGAAGTCGCCGCACACCGGCTGGTCGGGCCAGTCGTTGCCGAAGCGGGCGCGGGCGGGGACGGTGAGCTTCACGGCCCTGCCGGTCAGGCCGTTCGAAGACCCGAAGAGGATCTGCAGCGGCACCGGGGGCTGTCCCTGGCCGTCGTACGGCGGATCGGTGGACACGACCAGATCGGTGAACCCGTCGCCGTCCAGGTCGCAGCTCGCCTCCGCGTCGAAGACGGCGGGGAGTCGGCCCCTGGTCGGTGCGGCCTGCGTCTTCGGGCTGAGCAACTGCCGCGCGCCGGGCGTGAGTCCGTGCGCGCTGCCGTACACGATCCCGATGCCCGCGTCGTCGGCGTGGCTCTGCTCCTTGACCAGGTCGTCGAGGACCAGGTCGGGGTGGCCGTCGCCGTTGAAGTCGGCGGAGACCTTGCTGCCCTTGCCGTGCGGTACGGGGATCTTCGCCGGGGCGTCCGCGACGGTCACCGGGGTGTGCTCGGCGGTCCCCGTGTCCGCCGTGGGCCCACAGGCGGCCAGCAGCAGCCCCAGCCCGCCGATCACCGCGGTCACCGCCCCGGCTCTTCCACCCCTGCGCACACGCACCGTCCATCCCGTCAGCACCCTCGCAACGCCTGGGCAATGATGCACGCGTTCGAGACCGGGCGACACCCCGGCGCCCGCGCGGGAGACGGGAGTGCCCGGATCGGCTCACCTGTTCAACGCCGAGTCCACTCCCACGGGATGGCAGTTCCGGTGGCTGCTTGCTGGGCCGGCTCTGCCAGGCGCTCAGCGACGCGAGCCGTCGTCCTCACGCTCCCTGGATTGCCGGATGTAGGAGACTGCTCGCACTTGGTCCGGACTGCGGACCCCGGTGTTCAGAGGTGCCCTGTGCCCAGTGTGGTAAAAATCAACGTCCTCACCGTTCCCGCCGAGCAGCGGGAGACCCTGGAGAAGCGGTTCGCCTCGCGGGCCCACGCCGTGGAGAACTCCGACGGGTTCGAGTGGTTCGAACTTCTCCGCCCCGTCGAGGGCACCGACACCTACCTCGTCTACACCCGTTGGCGTGACGAGGAGTCGTTCCAGGCCTGGATGAAGGGGCCGATGAAGTCCGCGCACCAGGGCGGCGGCGAGGGCGGTGAGCGGCCGAGGCCCGCCGCCTCCGGGTCGACCCTGTGGTCCTTCGAGGTGGTGCAGCAGGCGGGGCCCAAGGGGGCCTAGCCGTAGAGCCGAGGCCGGGCTGCGCGCGGATGAACCCCTGTGCCTTGCGGGGGGGATTGGCAGTTCTGTGCCACGCTTTGGCGGCAGCCGCCTGCTTGACCGCGTACTTTGCAGAGCAGTTCGTGGCGCAGATCCGCCATTCATCGCCGGGGTGGGGGCGGTGAGGCGTGCGAGATGCCGACGCGCCTCTTCTGCCCACGTGCCCTCGGCCCACGTACACGACGGCGCCCCCTGTCCGTGTGGGTCAGGGGGCGCCGTCCGCCTTCCGGGGCCGTTACTTCACCGGCTCCGGCTCCGGCTCGTTCTCGGTCTCCGGCTCGCCCGCCGGGTCCACCGGTGTCCTGACGGAGTCGAGGAGGAGCTGGGCGACGTCCACGACCTGGATGGACTCCTTGGCCTTGCCGTCGTTCTTCTTGCCGTTGACCGAGTCGGTGAGCATCACGAGGCAGAAGGGGCAGGCCGTCGAGACGATGTCCGGGTTGAGGGAGAGGGCCTCGTCGACGCGCTCGTTGTTGATGCGCTTGCCGATCCGCTCCTCCATCCACATCCGGGCACCACCGGCGCCGCAGCAGAAGCCGCGCTCCTTGTGCCGGTGCATCTCCTCGTTGCGCAGGCCCGGGACCTTGCCGATGATCTCGCGCGGGGGCGTGTAGATCTTGTTGTGGCGGCCCAGGTAGCACGGGTCGTGGTAGGTGATGATGCCCTCGACCGGGGTGACCGGGATCAGCTTGCCCTCGTCCACCAGGTGCTGGAGCAGCTGGGTGTGGTGGATGACCTCGTAGTCGCCGCCGAGCTGCGGGTACTCGTTGCCCAGGGTGTTCAGGCAGTGCGGGCACGTGGCGACGATCTTCTTCGCCGACTTCGGCTTCTTCGACTCCGCGGTGACCTTGCCCTCGTCGTCCAGCTCCTCGCCGAACGCCGTGTTCAGGGCCATGACGTTCTCCATGCCGAGCTCCTGGAACAGGGGCTCGTTGCCGAGGCGGCGGGCGGAGTCACCGGTGCACTTCTCGTCGCCGCCCATGATCGCGAACTTCACGCCCGCGATGTGGAGCAGCTCGGCGAAGGCCTTCGTGGTCTTCTTGGCGCGGTCCTCGAGGGCGCCGGCGCAGCCGACCCAGTACAGGTACTCGACCTCGGAGAGGTCCTCGATGTCCTTGCCTACGACCGGGACCTCGAAGTCGACCTCCTTGGTCCACTCGAGGCGCTGCTTCTTGGCCAGGCCCCAGGGGTTGCCCTTCTTCTCCAGGTTCTTGAGCATCGTGCCCGCCTCGGAGGGGAAGGCGCTCTCGATCATGACCTGGTAGCGGCGCATGTCGACGATGTGGTCGATGTGCTCGATGTCCACGGGGCACTGCTCGACGCAGGCGCCGCAGGTGGTGCAGGACCACAGGACGTCCGGGTCGATGACGCCGTTCTCCTCGGCGGTGCCGATCAGCGGGCGCTCGGCCTCGGCCAGCGCGGACGCCGGGACGTCCTTCAGGGCTTCGGCCGAAGCCTTCTCCTCGCCCTCCATCGTCTTGCCGCCGCCGGCCAGCAGGTACGGCGCCTTGGCGTGCGCGTTGTCGCGCAGGGACATGATCAGGAGCTTGGGGGAGAGCGGCTTGCCGGTGTTCCAGGCGGGGCACTGCGACTGGCAGCGGCCGCACTCGGTGCAGGTGGAGAAGTCCAGCAGGCCCTTCCAGGAGAACTGCTCGACCTGGGAGACGCCGAAGACGTCGTCGTCACCGGGGTCGGTGAAGTCGATCGGCTTGCCGCCGGAGGTCATCGGCAGCAGTGCGCCGAGCGAGGTACCGCCGTCCGCGTTCCGCTTGAACCAGATGTTCGGGAAGGCGAGGAAGCGGTGCCAGGCGACACCCATGTCGGTCTTCAGGGCGACCGTGATCATCCAGATGAAGGAGGTCGCGATCTTCAGGCCCGCGAAGAAGTAGGTGAGGTTCTGGAGCGTGGAGACGTCCATGCCCTCCAGCCACGACACCACCGGGTACGAGATGAAGAACGAGGCCTCGTAGCCGTCGACGTGGTGCTGGGCGCCTTCCAGCGCGTGCAGCATGAAGATGCAGATGCCGACGATGAGGATGACGGCCTCGACGAAGTACGCCTGGCCGAAGTTGGAGCCGGCGAAGCGGGACTTGCGGCCCGGCCTGTTCGGCTTGCTCAGCTGACGGATCGCGATCAGGACCGCGATGCCGACCACCGTCATGGTGCCGATGAACTCGACATAGACGTTGTACGGCGCCCACTCGCCGATGACCGGCAGGATCCAGTCGGCCTGGAACAGCTGGCCGATGGCGTTGACGATCGTCAGCAGCAGGGAGAAGAAGCCCACCGCCACGAACCAGTGCGCAATACCGACGATGCCCCAGCGGTTCATCCTGGTATGGCCGAGGAACTCCTTGACCACGGTGAGGGTGCGCTGGACGGGCTCGTCGGTGCGCGTGCCCGCGGGCACGCTCTGGCCGAGCCGCATGAAGTTGTAGATCTGCAGGACGGCGCGGGCGAACAGGGCTACGCCGACCACGATCAGAACCAGCGACACGATGATCGCGGCGAGTTGCATTTCGGGGCTCCTCGGGCCTGCGAGGGACATTACTAAGCGGTAACTTATGCAGTCCGTTCGAGACTACCCGCATCCTTCCTCGCACTGTAGCCAGGAGCGAGGTGATCTGGGTCGCTGAGGGGAGCCTGAGCCGGACAGGCAATCCGATCGTGTTATTCATACCGAATTGCACCATTCACGCCTAATTTAGAGCCGTGCTCTACGGGATCCTCGCCGCCACCTCCGCCCTCCTGCTCACCGCCGTGCTCGCGGCGCTGCTCCGCGCGCCCGGCCTGCGGGCCGGGATCGTCGAGCGGAGGCAGCCGGATCCGGCGCGACGCCGGCGGCCCGTGCCCCTGCTCGGGGGTGTGGCCGTGCTGTCCGCCACCTGTCTCGTCGCCGGGGCGGGGCAGTGGACGCGGGTCGCGCCGCTGGGGGGCGGGGTCGGGAGGCTGCTGCTCGCGGGCGCGGGGGTCGCCCTGCTCGGGCTGGTCGCCGACGTGTGGCGGCTGCGGCCGCGGGTGCTCGCCGCGGGTACGGCGGTCGCCGCCGCCTGCGTCGTGCCGTACGACGAGACCGGTGTGCCCGCGGGCCTCCTGGCCGTGGGCTGGATCGTCCTCGTCGCCTTCGCCTTCCGGGCGCTGGACCACGCCGACGGGCTGGCCGGCACGGTCGGGGTGATCACCGCCTTCGGGGTCGGGGCCTGCGCCGCGGCCGAGGTGATGGACGGGCTGGCCGTGCTGCTCAGCGTGCTCGCCGCCGCCCTCACCGGGTTCCTCATGCACAACTGGCATCCCGCGCGGATCGGGCTGGGCGCGTGCGGATCGCTGTTCACGGGGTTCGTGCTCGCCTCCGCCGCCGTGTTCACCCGGGCCGGGCACGGACTCGGGGACAGCGCGGGTGTGCTGTTCTGCCTCACCGCCCTCGGTACGGCCGACCTCGCCCTGGTGGCCGTGTCGAGGCGCATGGCCCGGCGCTCGCTCCTCAGGAGCGGGCCCGACCATCTCGGCCACCGCTTGCGGCGCCTCGGGCTCACCCCGCCGGGAACCGTCGTCCTCCTCGGCATCGTCGCCTTCTCCGGGGTGCTGGTCGGGGTGCTCGCCCACACCGGCTGGGCCGGGGACGGTGCCGTCCTCTGGGTGGCCGGCGGGGCGCTCGTGGTCGTACTTCTACTCCTTCGAATCCCTGTCTATGGGGTCCGTCGTATGGCATCTTCGCAGGTCACACGGCAGTTGCGTGTAAGGAACGGATAAGAGTTGAGCCCCCATGGCTCAGGTCTGTTGACCCAGTGGCGACCCTCGTGCACACTTGAGTCCGTTCCACTCAAGTCAGCTGGAGGAAATCACCATGGCACGTGCGGTCGGCATCGACCTGGGCACGACTAACTCCGTCGTCAGCGTTCTGGAGGGCGGCGAGCCCACCGTCATCACCAACGCCGAGGGTGCCAGGACCACGCCGTCCGTCGTCGCCTTCGCCAAGAACGGCGAGGTGCTGGTCGGCGAGGTCGCCAAGCGCCAGGCGGTCACCAACGTGGACCGGACCATCCGTTCCGTCAAGCGCCACATGGGCACCGACTGGAAGATCCAGCTGGACGGGAAGGACTTCAACCCGCAGCAGATCTCCGCCTTCATCCTGCAGAAGCTGAAGCGCGACGCCGAGGCCTACCTGGGTGAGAAGGTGACCGACGCGGTCATCACCGTCCCGGCCTACTTCAACGACTCCGAGCGCCAGGCGACGAAGGAGGCCGGCGAGATCGCCGGTCTGAACGTCCTGCGCATCGTCAACGAGCCCACCGCGGCCGCGCTCGCGTACGGCCTCGACAAGGACGAGCAGATCATCCTGGTCTTCGACCTCGGTGGCGGCACGTTCGACGTCTCGCTGCTGGAGATCGGCGACGGTGTCGTCGAGGTCAAGGCCACCAACGGCGACAACCACCTCGGTGGTGACGACTGGGACCAGCGCATCGTCGACTACCTGGTCAAGCAGTTCGCGTCCGGCCACGGCGTGGACCTCGGCAAGGACAAGATGGCTCTGCAGCGTCTGCGCGAGGCTGCCGAGAAGGCGAAGATCGAGCTGTCCTCGTCCACCGAGACCTCGATCAACCTGCCCTACATCACCGCGTCCGCCGAGGGCCCGCTGCACCTGGACGAGAAGCTGACGCGCGCTCAGTTCCAGCAGCTGACCGCGGACCTGCTGGAGCGCTGCAAGACGCCGTTCCACAACGTCATCAAGGACGCCGGCATCTCCCTCGGCGAGATCGACCACGTCGTCCTCGTCGGTGGCTCCACCCGTATGCCCGCCGTCGCCGAGCTCGTCAAGGAGCTGACCGGCGGCAAGGAGGCCAACAAGGGCGTGAACCCGGACGAGGTCGTCGCCATCGGCGCCTCGCTCCAGGCCGGTGTCCTCAAGGGTGAGGTCAAGGACGTCCTGCTCCTCGACGTGACCCCGCTGTCCCTCGGTATCGAGACCAAGGGCGGCATCATGACCAAGCTCATCGAGCGCAACACCACGATCCCGACCAAGCGGTCCGAGATCTTCACGACGGCCGAGGACAACCAGCCGTCCGTGCAGATCCAGGTCTACCAGGGCGAGCGCGAGATCGCGGCCTACAACAAGAAGCTCGGCATGTTCGAGCTGACCGGTCTGCCGCCGGCGCCGCGTGGCGTCCCGCAGATCGAGGTCTCCTTCGACATCGACGCCAACGGCATCATGCACGTCACGGCGAAGGACCTCGGCACCGGCAAGGAGCAGAAGATGACCGTCACCGGCGGCTCCTCGCTCCCGAAGGACGAGGTCGACCGCATGCGTGAGGAGGCCGAGCGCTACGCGGAGGAGGACCACAAGCGCCGCGAGGCCGCCGAGACCCGCAACCAGGGCGAGCAGCTCGTCTACCAGACCGAGAAGTTCCTCAAGGACAACGAGGACAAGGTCCCGGGCGAGATCAAGACCGAGGTCGAGGCGTCCGTCGAGGAGCTGAAGACCGCGCTCAAGGGCGAGGACACCGCCGAGATCCGTACCGCCACGGAGAAGGTCGCGGCCGTCTCGCAGAAGCTGGGCCAGGCCATGTACGCCGACGCCCAGGCCGCGCAGGCCGCGGGCGGCGCGTCCGCCGGCGCCGGTGAGGCCCGCGCCGACGACGACGTCGTGGACGCCGAGATCGTCGACGACGAGCGCAAGGACGGTGCCGCGTGACGGAGGAGACCCCGGGCTTCGAGGAGAAGCCCGACGTCCCCTCCGGCGCCACCCCTGACGACGCCGAGCCGAAGGCCGCCTCCGAAGAGGGGGCGTCCCCGGCCGGGGACGCGAATCAGACAGCCGGCCTGGTGGCCCAGCTGGACCAGGTGCGCACGGCACTCAACGAGCGCACGCTGGACCTCCAGCGCCTTCAGGCCGAGTACCAGAACTACCGCCGCCGCGTCGATCGCGACCGGGTAGCGGTCCGGGAGATCGCCATCGCGAACCTCCTGACCGAACTGCTGCCCGTGCTCGACGACATCGGCCGCGCGCGGGAACACGGCGAGCTCGTCGGCGGATTCAAGTCCGTCGCCGAGTCGCTGGAGACCGTCGCGGCGAAGATGGGACTGCAGCAGTTCGGCAAGGAGGGCGAGCCCTTCGACCCGACGATCCACGAGGCCCTGATGCACTCGTACGCGCCGGACGTCACCGAGACGACGTGCGTGGCGATTCTGCAGCCCGGGTATCGCATCGGCGAGCGCACCATCCGCCCCGCGCGGGTGGCCGTCGCCGAGCCGCAGCCCGGCGCGCAGACGGTCAAGGCCGAAGGTGCCGACGAGGGCACGGCGGCCGACGACAAGGAGAACGGTGGCCCGGAGGAGGGCTGACGTAAACACTGAACGGAAGGAGGGACGTCGGGGATGAGCACCAAGGACTTCATCGAGAAGGACTACTACAAGGTCCTCGGCGTCCCCAAGGACGCCACCGAGGCCGAGATCAAGAAGGCGTACCGGAAGCTCGCCCGCGAGTTCCACCCGGACGCCAACAAGGGCAACGCCAGGGCGGAAGAGCGTTTCAAGGAGATCTCCGAGGCGAACGACGTCCTCGGTGACCCCAAGAAGCGCAAGGAGTACGACGAGGCACGCGCCCTCTTCGGCAACGGCGGCTTCCGCCCGGGGCCGGGCGCGGGCGGCGGCTCCTTCAACTTCGACCTGGGCGACCTCTTCGGAGGCGGAGGCGGCGGCGCCCAGAGCCAAGGGGGCTTCGGCGGAGGCTTCGGAGACGTCCTGGGGGGCCTGTTCAACCGGGGCGGCGGCGCGGGCACGCGCACCCAGCCCAGGCGCGGCCAGGACATCGAGTCCGAGGTCACGCTGAGCTTCACCGAGGCCATCGAGGGCGCCACGGTCCCGCTGCGGATGTCCTCGCAGGCCCCGTGCAAGGCCTGCTCCGGCACCGGCGACAAGAACGGCACACCGCGCGTGTGCCCGACCTGCGTCGGCACGGGCCAGGTCGCGCGGGGTTCGGGCGGCGGCTTCTCGCTCACCGACCCCTGCCCCGACTGCAAGGGCCGCGGTCTGATCGCCGAGCACCCCTGCATGGAGTGCAAGGGCAGTGGCCGCGCCAAGTCGTCCCGGACCATGCAGGTCCGCATCCCCGCGGGGGTGACCGACGGTCAGCGCATCCGGCTGCGCGGCAAGGGAGCTCCCGGCGAGCGGGGCGGCCCGGCGGGCGATCTGTATGTCGTCGTGCACGTGGGTGAGCACCCGGTCTTCGGCCGCAAGGGCGACAACCTCACGGTGACCGTCCCGGTGACGTTCACCGAGGCGGCGCTCGGCGGCGAGGTCCGGGTCCCGACCCTCGGCGGCCCCGCCGTCACCCTCAAGCTGCCTCCGGGCACGCCCAACGGCCGCACCATGCGGGCGCGGGGCAAGGGCGCGGTCCGCAAGGACGGCACCCGCGGGGACCTGCTGGTCACCGTCGAGGTGCGTGTTCCCCAGGACCTGTCGGGGAAGGCTCGTGACGCGCTCGAGGCGTATCGCGAGGCGACCGCGGGTGAGGACCCGCGGGCGGAGCTGTTCGAGGCCGCGAAGGGAGCTTGAGGGTGATGGACGGCCGTCGACGTAATCCGTATGAACTGACCGAGGAGACCCCGGTCTACGTCATCTCGGTGGCGGCCCAGCTCTCCGGACTCCACCCGCAGACGCTGCGCCAGTACGACCGCCTGGGTCTGGTCTCCCCGGACCGGACCGCCGGCCGGGGCCGCCGCTACTCGGCCCGTGACATCGAACTGCTCCGCCAGGTGCAGGCGCTGTCGCAGGACGAGGGCATCAACCTGGCCGGCATCAAGCGCATCATCGAACTGGAGAACCAGGTCGCCGCGCTCCAGTCCCACGTCGCGGAGCTGCAGTCGGCCCTGGACGGCGCGGCTGCCGCGATGCAGCAGCGCGAGGCCGCCGTCCACGCCTCCTACCGCCGGGACCTGGTCCCGTACCAGGAGGTCCAGCAGACCAGCGCGCTGGTGGTGTGGCGGCCGAAGCGGCAGCAGCAGGACTGACACCGACGCATGCGAAAGGGGCCCGGAGGATCTCCTCCGGGCCCCTTTCGCATGCGCATTTCCCGTGCGCTCAGAGCCAGGAGTCCCAGATGCCGTAGGCCCTCTGGTCCCGGATCTCCTCGTGGCCGGCCGGGTCGGTGTAGATCGCCCGGTAGTAGTACAGCCCGAGCCGGTCCTCGTGCACCGAGTGGTCCATGTGGAACTTCGGGTCGTCGACCTTGCCGGTGGCGAACAGGGTCCAGGAGTTCGTGGCCGGGTCCCAGCGCTCCCAGCGGTAGTCCGTGAAGTCACCGCACGGCTTGTCGTAGACGGTGACCCCGCAGCGGACGTACAGCTCCGGGTACTGGCTCTCGCGGACCTCGGTGCCCGTCCAGTCCGGCGGCCGGGTGTCGGGCAGGGTCACCGAGACGTCGGCGGTGTGGAAGGCGTCGACGTCGGTCTCGTGGACGAGACCGGTGCCGTCCGTGGCGGCCACCCGGTAGACATGGGTGGCGCCGTCGGGGACGGTCGGGCAGAGGATCTCGGTCTTCGCCAGCGATGTACCGGTCCAGCAGTTGGCCTCCCACACCGTCGCGCCGGTGTCCGGGTCGACGGCGCTCTGCCACACGTGATAGCCGGTCACGTCGTCGTCGGCGGGCGGCGTCCAGGTCAGACGGACACCGAGCGGGATCTGTTCGGCCGTCAGGTTCCCGACCGGGGCCGGGCGCTGGGTGTCCGGTGTGGTCGCGGTGGCGGCCGGACCGGGCCGCGACTCATGGCCGTACGGGTCGATCGTCACGACCGTGTAGTCGTACGTCGTCTCCGACGCGCCGGAGACGTCCCAGCAGACGCCGTTGATCTGCCTGCTCCCGGCGTACGCGGGGGCGTCGTCGCCGGTCCAGGTCCAGTACGTCTCGGGGTCCGTCGGCGGCAGGTCCTGCGAGCTGTTCGGCTTGCACCCGGTCACGACGCCGCTCGCGCCGGTCGCCTTGTCGGTGCGGACGATCCGGTAGGTGAGCAGCGGCCGGTCCTCGCCGAAGGTCCACGGGTCGGCGCTGCTCCACTCGACCATCACGCCCGCGCCGTACCGGTTCGCGGTGGTCCGGAACGCGGGGACGGCCTCCGGACGGTCGGCCATCGTCAGCGTGACCTCCACCGGGGCGGCCGCGTTGCCCGCCCGGTCCACCGAGCGCACCGCGTACCGGTAGGTGTCGGCGACCGCGAGCTGCCGGCGCGGGACGACGTCGGTGTCCATGGTGGTGCGGACGGCGGTGCCGGTCCCCGTGTCCGTGCCGGGCAGGGCGTCGAGGTAGCCGCCGGTCGCCGGGTCGTACTGGAGGACCTGGTACGAGGCGGCGCCGTCGACCGGGGACCACACCAGGTGGGGCACGCCCGAGCGGTACTCGACACGGGCGTCGGCGGCGGTCGCCGGCGGGGTCATGTCCGAGGTGGTGAACGTGGTGGCGGCCGAGTACACGGACCAGTTCCCGGCGGCGTCGCGGGCCCGGCCCCGGTAGGTGACCTTGCTGCCGTCCGCGCGGTACCCGGTGTCGCAGATCGCGCCCTTGGCGCCGGAGTACACGGTGGTCCAGGACTTGGTCACGGGGTCGAGCCGCTGCATCTCGTACCGGGCGATGTCGGCCGCGTTCTCGGCCGTGGTGACGAGCTCGGGGGCCGAGTAGGGCTGGTTGTCCGGGCAGATGTCCATCTCGACGAACGGCGCGGCCGGCGGGGTCCTGTCGACCGTGGTGACGGGCTGGTCGGCCGTACCCGCTGACTCGTTCCCGGCCTTGTCGTAGGCACGGACCTCGTAGTAGTACGTCGCGCCCGTCTTCGGCACGGTCGCGTCGGTGTACGAGGTGGAGGCGGTCGTCGCGAGCGGCCTGCTGCCGAAGGAGCCGCCCTTGAGCCGCCGGTGGACGCGGTAGCCGGCGAGGTCCAGCTCCTTGTTCTTCGCCCAGCCGATTTTCGCCTTGCCGGTGGCTCTGTCGTAAGTGACCGACATGCCCGTCGGGGTGAGGGGCTTGACCTTGTCGACGGTGGCGGAGGTGCGCGGGGTGTAGGCGAAGCTCACATCGGCGGCGCCGGTCACGTTGATGTAGTCGACGCGGAGGGTGTGCGGGCCCTTGGACAGGGTGAGCTTCAGCGACTTCTTCTGCGTCGTCGAGACGTTCTTCCAGAGGTTGATCTCGCGTTCGCCGTCGACGAAGACGCGGATGCCGTCCTGGGTGGCCGCGGTGAGTGTGAAGGGGCCCCCGGAGCCGAAGTCGCGTGTCACGGTCCAGCGGACGCCGAAGTGGTCCTTGGGCAGGCCGGAGGCGGGGGCGCCGGAGCCCCAGTTCTGGTTGATCGCGGAGTCGCAGTCGGTCTTCTTCGGCGTGCCGGAGAAGGCGGTGTTCGCGTAGAACGTCCGGGTGTACACCGGTGAGGCGCACGTCGTAGCGGCGGACGCGGGGGTGACGGAGACCGCGCTCAGCAGGGTGCCGACGGCGGAGAGCACGACAGCCGTGGCAGTCGAGCGTCTGGCTGGGTTCATTCGGTCCTCTGGTCGAATCGGAGGGCGGCGCACGGCCGCCGGTGATCACGACTCGCGAGGATTGGAGTTGGTTGTACTGATCTTTACCCTCCCGTGAACTTCCGTTGAGTGGAGGGTCCGTAAAGGGTGTTTGGAGGTGATTCCGCTGCACCTTCACAGGTGAAGCGGAGCGTGGTGTTGCGCACTCGTTAAGTAGTTCGCCTTGACGACGGGTGTTGCGGCCGCGTTGTCTTTTCAGACATCTGGGTCGCAAAGCAGCCCCACATCCGGAACGCACCTGAAGTGAGCCCCCGAATGCGTCGTATCGCCATATCTGTGGCAGCCTCCACGATGACCCTCTCGCTCGCCGGCTGCGGCGTGCTGAACGCTTCGGGGAGTTCGACCGACGCAAGCCCGACCAAGGGCAACGACCTCACGGTGGGGCTCCTGCTGCCGGAGACGGCGAACACGCGGTACGGGAAGTTCGACTACCCCATCATCAAGAACAAGGTCGCCGAGCTCACCAGGAAGCAGGGCAAGGTCGAGTACGCCAACGCGGGGGCGAGCGCCGGCAAGCAGTCTCAGCAGATGCAGCAGATGATCGCCGACAAGGTCGACGTCATCCTGCTCGACGCGGTCGACTCGCACGCCATCGCGGGCGATGTGAAGAAGGCGAAGGACGCGGGCATTCCGGTCATCGCGTACGACCGTCTCGCCGAGGGTCCGATCGACGCGTACATCTCCTTCGACAACGAGCTCGTCGGTGAGGTGCAGGCCCGTACCCTGCTGGACGCCCTGGGGTCGAACGTCGACACCTCGGACAAGGTCGTCATGGTGAACGGCTCGCTGACCGACCCGAACGCAAAGCAGTTCAAGCAGGGCGCGCTCTCCGAGCTGACCGGCAAGGTGACGATCGCGGAGACGTACGACACCAAGGACTGGAAGCCGGAGAACGCCACGGCCGAAATGACCGAGGCGATCAACAAGATCGGCAAGGGCAACATCGCCGCCGTCTACTCCGCCAACGACGGCATGGCGGCGGGTGTCATCAAGGCCCTCAAGGCCGCGGGCGTCACCGACATGCCGCCGATCACCGGCCAGGACGCCGAGCTGGACGGCGTGCAGCGGATCGTCGCCGGCGAGCAGTACATGACCGTCTACAAGTCCTACCCGGCCGAGGCCGAGAGCGCCGCCGAGATGGCCGTCGCCAAGGTCCAGGGCAGGGACATCCAGTTCGACGCCCTCACCCAGGACCGCGTCGACAGCCCGACCAACAAGGACATCCCCGCCCAGCTCGTCACCGTGACCGCCCTGACGAAGGAGAACATCAAGGACACGGTCATCGCGGACGGCATCTACAAGATCTCCGACATCTGCACCGCCAAGTACAAGGCGTCGTGCGCGACGATCGGCCTGAAGTAGCCGACGGGGTGTTCACGCCGGTGACCTGGACGCTCCGGAAGCCCGGGTAGCGACCGGGGCACAGGTCAATGCGGCCGAAAGCCAGGTGTTCACCCGCGAGGGTGGGGCGTCCACCAGGGCGTGCCCTTCGCCGGTTGCGCGCCCATCGGCCGGGCGCGCCGGGCGTGTCGAAGTCGGATGTGTGCCGGGCGGCGGCGCGAGGCCCCGTTGGGCGGCCGTGCGTTGTCCGCCGGGGCCCGGCAGGCGTCGTCATCGGTCCGGGGCGGATCGATTTCGGCCACGTGCATGCGTACCCCGCCATTTCAGCCGCCTCACGCGCCGTACGGCCGGCGCGGCGGCCCCGGCCGGACGGGGTGTCCGGGCCGAGGCTGTGTCAGGTGTTCGGGCGCCCGGTGGAAAGCGGGTACTCCGATGCGCCTGTGGCCATGGGTTCACCACCGTCAGCTTGTTGCAACGGGAGGGGAGGAGGCCAGGAGGAAAGGGGTGATAGCGGGGGTTTACGGCAGCCGTGGCGTGGAGAGCCGTGTTGCGGAGCCGCATCCGTCCGCGCATAGTTGCGCCACGGAAGTGGCAGCAAACCGGGGGTGGAATGGGCGATGGCCGGGCACGGAACGGAGGAGCATCCACACGGTGCCGACCGACTGTGCGAGGCCGGGGATCGCGTGTATTCCCGGGCCGTACGGCGGGGCCGCGTGTCGCGCACCGACGCCGAGCCGGTGCCCTGCCTCCTTGAGCTGGCCCTGCTGCACCCCGACCCCGACGACATGGACTGGCTGGTGCCGACCTCCCCGCAGGAGGTCATGACCCGGCTGCTGCGCGGGGTCTACGACGAGGTCAGGGACAGCCAGCGGCGGGTGGGTTCGGCGGTGGCGGCCGTCGAGTGGTACGCCGGTCTCGGGCGTCAGCTCCAGGCATCGGCGTCGCCCTCGACGGAGGGCACGGCGATCCGCGTGCTGGACGGGCTGTCCCGTATCCAGGCCGCGATGGACGAGGCGACCGAGGCCTGTACGACCGAGGTGCTGACGGTGCAGCCCGGCGGCATCCGGCGGGAGGCCGAGCTCACCGAGGGCCTGCACCGCGCGCTCGCGCTGCGCGGCCGGGGCGTGCGCATGCGCGACCTGTACACACATGTGGCCCGGCACGGCCAGGGCCTGCTCAACTACCTGGAGCTGATGGGCGACGCGGTCGAGGCCCGTACCCTGGACGAGGTCATCGACCGGCTGATCCTCTTCGACCGCACGGTCGCCTTCATCCCCGCGAACGCCGACCGCACGATGGCCCTGGAGCTGCGCCACCCGGCGGTGGTCGAGTACCTGGTGACGGTCTTCGAGCGGCTGTGGCGCCTCGCGGTCCCGCTGACGGCCGCGCTGCCGGACACCGGTATCGAGGGCATCTCGCACCGCGAGCAGTCCATCGCCGCGCTGCTGGCGGAGGGCCACCAGGACGCGGTGATCGCCGAGCGCCTGGGCATCAGTGTCCGGACGTGCCGGGCCCATATCGCCCGGCTGTCGGAGACGCTGGGGGCGGCGAGCCGTACCCAGCTGGGCGTGCGGATAGCGCAGGTGGGGCTGGACGGCCCGCCGCGCACCGCCGATGTGGCCGCGGTCGGCATTCCCGATCAGGAATCCCCGAGCGTGCGATGAGACGGCCGAGCCGGGCCCGGCTCTCGCTGCCGAGCGGCGCGGCGAGTCCGGCGATGTGGACGCGGGCGGTACGCACGTTCATGCCCACGGCCACAGCCGGTCGAAGGCCGTCGTGAAGAACCTGAGCAGCGCCGGGTGGCGCACTTTCGGGGCGAGCCGCCCGTCGTCGGCGGGCAGGATCGCCATCGTGCGGTCGATGATCCGCGCTCACCGGTGGCCGCCCTCGCCCGGGATCGAGGTGTCCTGCTTGAGGATGCCCGACTGGGCTATGAGGTAGCCGAGTTGGGCGCGGCTGCCGCTGCCCAGGGCCTGGGCCAGCTTGGCGATGTGTGCGCGGCAGGTGCGTACGTTCATGCCCAGCCGGCGGGCGATGGCCTCGTCGACATGGCCCTCCACCAGCAGTTTCGCGATGGAGTGCTGGATCTCGGTGATGCCGTGGGAGGCGACCTCGTAGGGCCCGCCCATGCTCAGCGGGACCGCGCGGCTCCACATGAACTCGAAGACCTTGATCAGATAACGGACCAGGCCCGGCTGCCGGAGTTCCAGCGCGACCTGCTGGTCCTCGCGTATGGGGATGAAGGCGACGCTCTCGTCGCAGATGATGAGCCGCTCCACGAGTTCGTCGATGGTGCGGTACTCCGCCTTGCCGTCGGCGAGATGGGACGCGTAGGCCAGCTTCTCCGGGCTGTAGCGGGCGGTGTGCTGGTACAGCGTGCGGATTCGGACGCCCCGTTCGATGAGCGGTCTGTCGCGCTCCAGCCCCCGCAGCACGCTGGCCTCGGAGACCCGGTCGCTCGGCTGGATCGTGAGCACTTCGCTCTGGCACTGCTCGGTGGCGAGATTGAGGGCCGCGTTGATACGGTCACCGCCCTCGAGGATGGTGAGCGAGTCGCTGGTCGCCATCACCTGTGTGCTCAGTGACATGAAAGGCTCGAACACGTCGGCGAGTTCGATCGACAGACGCCGGCGTTCTGTTATCTCGCGTTCGATCGGGTTGAGCCGGTGTGCCAGGGCGATCGCCGGGGGTACCGGGCGAAGCCAGTCGGCGTCGTCCGGATCCGGATGGAGCAGGGCGAACTCCATCAGGCAGGGGGCGTCCACGACATCGGACCGAGCGACGCGTCCCGTGCGCAGGGCGACGGCGTAAAGTCGGCGTCCCTCCTCGCACAGATCGGTCACCGAGTGGGGATGTATCGCTTTCGCCCGATTCGTTGCCAAATCTCCACCCCCCAGGGTCCTGAACATGCAGGAACATGATGCACCGATTGTGTGGCCACCACGTGCCCGAATGAGCCATCGTCGTACCTGACGGGGGAAAAGGGGACCTTCAAGTGAGGACGAAGCCGAACATGGGGAACAAAGTGCTTCGCTCGGTACTTGTCGCCGCTCTCTCCGTCATAGCGACTGCCGGAGTGTGGAGTGGCTACTCCGAGGCGAAGGGTGACGTCCGTGCTAACACCACGTGGCCGAGTGTCGTGGCGGATGCCGTGACCACGGGCGAAACCAATGGGCAGATCTCGATGACCGATGGAGCCGGGAGCTGAAGTGACCACTCCACCCGACGACCGATCCTTCCGCCGCGAAATGGCCACCGCCTACCGCTCCGGCTGGCACTTCATCGACCTGGTCACCGCCATCCCCCACAGCGGCGACTCGTTGATGGTGACCGTCTTCGGAGAGCCGGTCGTCGTCACGCGGGACGAGGACGAGGACGTACGGGCCTACCGATGCCTGCGCAAGCCCCGAGGTGCGCCGCAGCCGGTGCGATGCGCCATCCGGTACGGAATGATCTTTGTGAACCTGGACCAGCGGGATCACCGGCTGACCGAGCCGGAGGTCTCGGACGTAAGGACCATCTCGGCCACCCCCCGCAGTGCCTGACGCGATTCCCCCGTCGTAAAAGATCGCTCAGGTACTTCCCCCCGCAGCGGCGTCACCGTGACCTGAACACGGTGACGCCGCTGCAGTTTCCGGCGACATTTCAGGGTATGGGCGCGCTTCCACGGTGACCGAAACCCGCCGTGTGTCACCCCCGCCCCAGCGCCCGCTCCACCTCGATCTCGATGAGCACCCGGTTCGGGTTCGGCGACGGCGTTCTCTCGTAGCGCTCGGCATAGCGGCGCTCCGCCTCCGCGATCCGGTCCGGGTCGGTGCGCACGAAGGCCCGCCCCTCCAGCGTCGCCCAGCGGCGTCCGTCGACCTGGCAGACGGCGACCCGCGCACCGAGGGGATCTGCGGCGAGGACATGGGTCACCTTGGTGCTCGTCCGGTTCGTCAGTACCCGAGCCAGCCGCGCCCCGGGGTCGTATGTCACTCCGACGGGGACGACGTGCGGGCTGCCGTCCGGGCGGAGCGTCGTCAGCGTGCACAGGTGGCGCTCACGCCAGAAGGCGAGGTACGACGCGTTCGGGGCTACCGGGTCCACGGAGTATGTACTCATGGGCCCGGAAGCTAGCCCCTGAAGACCCCCCGCCCCCACCTTGAGTGGAATAGACTCAACTTTGTGTACGCTGGTTAAGTCAGCACTGGGAGAGGCCGACGAGCCGACGCCGAGGAGGAGAACGCGAACGTGGACGCCGAGCTGACCAACAGGAGCCGGGACGCGATCAACACGGCCACCAACAGGGCCGTGACCGAGGGGCATGCGGACCTGACGCCTGCCCACCTGCTGCTGGCGCTGCTGCAGGGTCAGGAGAACGAGAACATCACCGACCTGCTGGCCGCGGTCGACGCCGACCAGGCCGCCGTACGGTCCGGGGCGGAGAAGGCCCTCGCCGCGCTGCCCAGCGTGGCCGGATCCACCGTTGCGCCGCCGCAGCCCAACCGCGAGCTGCTCGCCGTCATCGCGAACGCGGCCGACACCGCGAAGGACCTCGGCGACGAGTACCTGTCCACCGAGCACCTGCTCATCGGCATCGCCGCGAAGGGTGGCGCGGCCGGCGAGGTGCTCTCCCGGCAGGGGGCCACACCGAAGAAGCTGCTGGACGCCTTCCAGAAGGCAAGGGGAGGACGCCGCGTGACCACCGCCGACCCGGAGGGGCAGTACAAGGCCCTGGAGAAGTTCGGCACCGACTTCACCGCCGCCGCGCGCGACGGCAAGCTCGACCCCGTCATCGGGCGGGACCAGGAGATCCGGCGGGTCGTGCAGGTGCTGTCCCGGCGGACCAAGAACAACCCGGTGCTGATCGGAGAGCCCGGCGTCGGCAAGACCGCCGTCGTGGAGGGGCTCGCCCAGCGGATCGTGAAGGGTGACGTCCCCGAGTCCCTCAAGGACAAGCGGCTCGTCGCGCTGGACCTCGGCGCCATGGTCGCCGGGGCCAAGTACCGCGGTGAGTTCGAGGAGCGCCTGAAGACCGTCCTCGCGGAGATCAAGGACTCCGACGGGCAGATCATCACCTTCATCGACGAGCTGCACACGGTGGTGGGCGCGGGCGCCGGCGGCGACTCCGCCATGGACGCGGGCAACATGCTCAAGCCCATGCTCGCCCGCGGTGAGCTGCGCATGGTCGGCGCCACGACCCTCGACGAGTACCGCGAGCGGATCGAGAAGGACCCGGCGCTGGAGCGGCGCTTCCAGCAGGTGCTGGTCGCCGAGCCGACCGTCGAGGACACCATCGCCATCCTGCGCGGGCTCAAGGGCCGGTACGAGGCGCACCACAAGGTGCAGATCGCGGACAGCGCGCTGGTGGCCGCGGCCACCCTGTCCGACCGGTACATCACCTCCCGCTTCCTGCCCGACAAGGCCATCGACCTGGTCGACGAGTCCGCCTCCCGGCTGCGCATGGAGATCGACTCGTCCCCGGTCGAGATCGACGAACTCCAGCGCGCCGTGGACCGGTTGAAGATGGAGGAACTGGCCCTCGACAAGGAGACCGACCCGGCCTCCCGCGAACGCCTGGAGAAGCTGCGCCGCGACCTCGCCGACAAGGAGGAGGAGTTGCGGGGCCTGACCGCCCGCTGGGAGAAGGAGAAGCAGTCCCTCAACCGGGTCGGCGAGCTGAAGGAGAAGCTCGACGATCTGCGCGGCCAGGCCGAACGGGCCCAGCGCGACGGCGACTTCGACACCGCCTCCAAGCTGCTGTACGGCGAGATCCCCGCCCTGGAGAAGGAACTGGAGGCCGCCTCGGAGGCCGAGGAGGAGGCCGCCAGGGACACGATGGTCAAGGACGAGGTCGGCTCCGACGACATCGCCGACGTCGTCGCGTCCTGGACCGGCATCCCGGCCGGCCGCCTCCTGGAGGGCGAGACGCAGAAACTGCTGCGCATGGAGGAGGAGATCGGCCGCCGGCTCATCGGCCAGAGCGAGGCCGTACGGGCCGTGTCGGACGCGGTGCGGCGCAGCCGTGCCGGTATCGCCGACCCGGACCGCCCCACCGGCTCCTTCCTCTTCCTCGGCCCGACCGGCGTCGGCAAGACCGAACTCGCCAAGGCGCTCGCGGACTTCCTCTTCGACGACGAGCGGGCGATGGTCCGCATCGACATGTCGGAGTACAGCGAGAAGCACAGCGTGGCCCGGCTGGTCGGCGCGCCCCCCGGCTATGTCGGCTACGAGGAGGGCGGCCAGCTCACCGAGGCCGTGCGCCGGCGCCCGTACAGCGTCGTGCTCCTCGACGAGGTGGAGAAGGCGCATCCCGAGGTCTTCGACATCCTGCTCCAGGTGCTGGACGACGGCCGTCTGACGGACGGTCAGGGGCGTACGGTCGACTTCCGCAACACCATCCTCGTCCTCACCTCCAACCTGGGCAGCCAGTACCTGGTCGACCCGGTCCTCGGGGAGGAGGAGAAGAAGGAACAGGTGCTGGAGACGGTCCGGACAGCCTTCAAGCCGGAGTTCCTCAACCGGCTCGACGACCTGGTGGTCTTCTCCGCGCTGGACAAGGAGGAGCTGGCCCGGATCGCCCGGCTGCAGATCGACCGGCTGGCCAAGCGGCTGGCCGAGCGGCGGCTCAGCCTGGAGGTCACGCCCGAGGCGCTGGCCTGGCTCGCCGACGAGGGCAACGACCCGGCGTACGGCGCCCGTCCGCTGCGCCGCCTCGTCCAGAGCGCCATCGGTGACCGCCTCGCCAAGGAGATCCTCTCCGGCGAGGTCAAGGACGGCGACACGGTCCGCGTGGACGCCTTCGGCGACGGGCTGATCGTCGGCCCGGCCACCGGCAAGACGCTCTGACGCCTGC
This sequence comes from Streptomyces herbicida, assembly GCF_032656585.1. Lineage (NCBI taxonomy): Bacteria > Bacillati > Actinomycetota > Actinomycetes > Kitasatosporales > Streptomycetaceae > Streptomyces > Streptomyces herbicida. The sequence continues at coordinate 90,937 of NZ_JAUYWJ010000024.1, read as the reverse complement.
GGCCGTGTGACACGGGCGGTGCGGCCCCGTGCCCCCGTGTCACACGGTGAACGCGGTGAAGTGCGCCCGCGCGGTCCGGTGGATCATGTCAGCCGTGGGCTGACAGGCCACGCCGGGGCTTGCCACCCCCCGCCCCGGATGAGGGAGGATGGCGGAATCCGCATGAAGGGAAAATCACGGTGACCATCGACCCGTCCTCGATTCCGAACTTCGGGGGCCAGCCCGAGCCGCAGCCCCAAGGACCGGCGGGCCCCGTCGTCCCGGATCAGGACCTCGTGAAGCAGCTCCTCGACCAGATGGAGCTCAAGTACGTCGTCGACGACGAGGGTGACCTCGCGGCGCCGTGGGAGCAGTTCCGTACGTACTTCATGTTCCGTGGGGAGGCCGAACAGGCGGTCTTCTCGGTGCGCACGTTCTACGACCGCCCCCACAAGATCGACGAGAAGCCCCAGCTGCTGGAGTCCATCGACGACTGGAACCGGCGGACGCTGTGGCCCAAGGTGTACAGCCACACCCACGACGACGGCACGGTCCGCCTCATCGGTGAGGCGCAGATGCTGATCGGCACCGGCGTCGACCTCAACCACTTCGTCTCGTCCACGGTCAGCTGGGTGCGGGCCGCGATCGAGTTCGACAAGTGGCTGGTCGAGCAGCTCGGCCTCGAGGAGGAGGTCAACGAGGCCGAGGAGCCCGGGGACGACGAGGAGTAGAACCCTCGGCAGCCGCGGAGCTACAGCGGGGTGTGGGCGATCACGACCAGATACGCCCCGTACACGAAGGAGAGCCCGGCCAGGGCGCAGACCACCACGGTCGCGTGCCAGGGCCGGGCTCTCGCCGTCCGTACCAGCGCCCGGGCCAGCGGCAGCAGCAGCGGGAAGGCGGGCAGCAGGAAGCGCGGCTTGGACTCGAAGAAGCCGGAGCCGCCGAGCGCGATGAGCAGCAGCACTCCGCTGTGGACGAGCAGCGGGAGCGGCGCGCGGTCGGCGATCAGCAGCGCGTACATCAGCACGGCCGCCGCCACGATCACCATGGTCATGGGGAAGACAAAGCGGTTGCCGTGCAGCAGCAGCTGGCGCACGAAGTGCAGCGACCCGTGCCCGAAGTCGAACCGGGACCCCCACAGCCGCTGCACCTCGAAATAGCCGCCGAGCAGATTCCCCCTGCGCCGGCCGACCCAGAGCACATACGCCGTCCACCCCAGCGGGGCCAGCGCGGCGCCCGTCCACAGCCTGTGGGAAACCCGGCCGCGGCGCCGGAAGGTCCGGTAGGCCTCGCAGACCGCCGCGGCCAGGACGGCGGCGGCGACCGCGAAACCGTTGGGCCGGGACAGCCCGGCCAGCGCCGCAAGGCTCCCCGCCCACAGCCAGCTCCCGCTCAGGACCGCGTACAGCGACCAGGCGGCGAAGGCGGTGAGCACCGGCTCGGTGTACGCCATCGACAGCACGACCGAGTGCGGGAGCAGCGCCCACAGCAGCACCAGTGCCGTGCCCACGGCCCGCCCGTACAGCCGCGCCCCGATCGCGTGGATCCCGCAGGCGGCGATCCCGGCCGCGGCCCACGACACGATCAGCCCGGCAGCGCCCCCGCTCAGCGGCGTCAGGGCCGTCATGACCCGCACCAGCGCCGGGTACAGCGGGAAGAACGCCAGGTCGCTGTGGATGACGGTGGGGTGGAAGTACAGGGTGCGGCCGTAGCCGTGCGCGGCGATGCCCAGGTACCAGAGCGAGTCCCAGGACCGGCCGAGCAGGGCGAGCGGCTGCCTGCCGGTGGCCCACGCGGCCACGGCGAGCACGGCCGTTCCGGCGAGCCGGGCGGCGAGGAACAGCCCGACGGCCACCGCGCTCGCCGCGCCGAGCGACAGCGCGGAGCCCGTGGACAGCCCGGGGCGCGCACGATGCAGCGTCTCGGGCTCGGTGACGGTGGGCGTTGCGACGGTGGTGGCGTGGGTCACACCCGCACATTGCAGGAGGAAACGGGCCGTCGCGACCGATGGGCGGCCGTGCGGGTGCGATTTCACGACGCCCGGCGTGGCTGCGTGACACGGGGCGGCGTGTCCGTCGCGCCCGCACGGCCGCGGGTCGGCGAGGATCGACGGTGACCGACACACCGACCGGAGCGAGGGGGAAGAGTGTTCAGCAAGAAGGAAACGCACATGGTCGTACTGAACGATCTGGACGAGGCGCGCGCCGCGATCCAGCGGGCACTGAACGACGCCACCGGGAGCGACACGGCAGCCGGGCTCCGGCGGGCCCTGGAGATAGTCGACGGGATCGGCGACGGCAGGGACCCGCGCGTGCGCTGGGCCGCCCAGGTGCTCGCCGAGGCCGAACTGGACCCCCGGGAACAGGAGGTCAAGGCCGTCAAGGCACTGCGCGAGGCCCTGCCGGGACTGAGCCTCATCGCGGCCGTGGACCTGCTCAAGCAGACCCAGGCCGCGGCCTGAGTCACAGGCGGCGCAGGCGCTCCACCGCCTCCCGCAGGACCTCTTCCCGCTTGCAGAAGGCGAAGCGGACGAAGGGGGCGCCCGCCTCCCGGTCGTCGTAGAAGACGGCGTTCGGGATGGCCACCACACCCGCGCGTTCGGGCAGGGCACGGCAGAAGGCGAAGCCGTCCTTCTCGCCGAGCGGGCGGATGTCGGTGGTGACGAAGTAGGTGCCGGCGGGCTTGAAGACCTCGAAGCCCGCCTGAGCCAGACCTGCCGCCAGCACGTCACGCCTGGCCAGCATGTCCGCGCGGAAACCGGTGAAGTACGCGTCGGGGAGCGCGAGGGCCTCGGCCACCGCGTACTGGAACGGGCCCGAGGCCACATACGTCAGGAACTGCTTCACCGAGCGCACGGCCGTCACCAGCGCCGGCGTGGCGGTCACCCAGCCGACCTTCCAGCCGGTGAAGGAGAACGTCTTCCCCGCCGAGCCGATCGTCACCGTCCGCTCGCGCATCCCGGGAAACGACGCGAGGGGCAGGTGCTCGGCGTCGTCGAAGACCAGGTGCTCGTAGACCTCGTCCGTCACCACCAGCAGGTTCCGCTCCACCGCCAGCTCCGCGATCGCGGCCAGCTCCTGGCGGGTGAGGACCGTGCCGGTGGGGTTGTGCGGGGTGTTGATCAGCAGTAGCCGGGTGCGGTCGGTCACGGCCGCGCGCAGCTCGTCGAGGTCGAGGCGGAAGCTTCCCCCCTGCTCGAGATGCGGGCGCAGGGTGACCGGGACACGGGTGCCGCCCGCCATGGCGATGCTGGCGGCGTAGGAGTCGTAGTACGGCTCGAACGCGATGACCTCGTCACCCGGTTCGAGCAGCGCGAGGAGGGCGGCGGCGATGGCCTCGGTGGCACCTGCCGTCACCAGGACCTCGGTGTCGGGGTCGTAGGACAGGCCGTAGCGGCGCCGCTGGTGCGCGGCGATCGCGGTGCGCAGTTCGGGGATGCCGGGACCGGGCGGGTACTGGTTGCCGTGGCCCTCGCGCAGGGCGCGTACGGCCGCCTCCCGGATCTCCTCGGGTCCGTCCGTGTCGGGAAAGCCCTGGCCCAGGTTGATCGCCCCGGTCTTCACCGCCAGGGCGGACATCTCGGCGAAGATCGTCGTCCCGAACTCGGCGAGCCGACGGTTGAGCAGCGGGCGTGCGCTGGAGGTCATGCCGGTCATCCTGCGCCGAAGCTCTGGAGTTCCTCAACTCACCTACGCCGACGGGCACCTGCGCAAGTGTCCGCTGCGCCGCCTCTGAGCAGGGGCGGCGCTGTTGTCGACTGTCGTCATCTGTCGACGTCGGCCACGCTCGGACGGCCCACAGACGGCCCACAGACGGCCCCAGGGATAACCCCGGGGCCGCCAGCGTGGCCCCTCGATGCGAACTATGGGCGTGGTGGTCGCTGAGGTCTCCTGGGCTGGCGGGGCACCTGGCTAGAGGCGAAGACGGTTGGCGCTGGTCGGTGGGGTTGCTGTATTCCGCTGATGTACTGCGACGGTCCAGGGGCACCGGCCGAGCAGTCCACGGGCGGACCTCGGGCCCAAGTTCGGTCAGTAGCTAGAACACGGCGATTCCGACCGGGCCGTTGCCGACGCCGATGGTCCTGACCACCCGGTTATTTCCGGTGTTGATCACCGACACTGCGTCGTCGGGGAAACGGGTCACGTAGGCGCGGTCGCGGGCCGGGTCCACCGCCACCTCACTCGGGTTGCTGACGGGGATGGTCGCGACCACCGTGTTCGTGATGGTGTTGATCACCGACACGGAGTCGCCAGCGAAGTTGGTCACGTAGGCGCGGGGGTTGCGCGGGTCCACCCCCACGCCGAACGGACCGTCGCCGACAGGGATGGGGGATCCGATCGTCTGGTCGCTGGTGGTGTCGATCACCGACACGTTGTCGTCGTCGGTGTTGGCCACGTAGGCGCGGGCGCGGGTGGTGTCCACCGCGATCCCTTCAGGGTCTCCGCCGACGGGGATGGTCGCGACCACCGTGTTCGTGTTGGTGTCGATCGCCGACACCGTGTTGTTCCCTTCGTTGGTCACGTAGGCGCGGGCGCGGGCCGGGTCCACCGCCACTTCGAGCGGGACGTTGAAACCGGGAATGGATGTGACCACCGTGTTCGTGTTGGTGTTGATCACCGACACGGTGTTGTCGAAGTCGTTGGCCACGTAGGCGCGGGCGCGGGTCCGGTCCACCGCAATCCCGAACGGGCCGTTGCCGACGGGGATGGGTGACCCGACCACCGTGTTCGTGGTGGTGTCGATCACCGACACGTTGTCGGAGTTGGCGTTGGTCACGTATGCGCGGGCACGAGGCACGTCCACCGCCACCTCGTACGGGTTGTCGCCGACGCCGATGGTCCCGACCACCCGGTTATTCTGGGTGTTGATCACCGACACGCTGTCATCGAGGCGGTTGACCACGTAGGCGGGGTCGCCATGCCCGTGTGAGTCCTGGTCTGCCGAGGCCTGCGGGGCGAGACCGGGCAGCAGGGCGGTGCACAGTGCCGCCAGGGCCCCAGCGACCCATACTCGCCGCGCAAGTCGTGCTGGCCTCGATCGCTTGTTGGGGCGTCGTTCGGGAACGTGGGTGCACTCGTCCCAGGTGCTCTGCATGCATAACTCCTGACTGGGCTGCCACCTCTGTTTCAGTGGCCACTGGTCGCATCCTCAAGTCAGTTCGGCGCCCAGTCGGGCAGGCTCGACGGAACGTGTAGCGAGGTCACCGGGATGGCTGGTGGGTGGTCGGGTGTCGTTGGCCTGCTGGTATTGGGCTCGTTCTGCAAGCTCTGAGGCGGGCACTCGGCCACGCGGTCGACGGAGTCTTAATGACCGAGTCAAGCGGGCTGGCTGCGGGATGAGCTCTAACGAGCCCAGTCGAAAGGCATCGGTGCGCCCTGGGGGATCACCCAGGGATGGGGATAGCAAGCCTGACAGCCAATGCAGCGCGCGACGAACGGACCGACCTCGGGGTTCGTGAGAACGCTGTAGTGGCTGGAGGGCTGAGCCGGGAGCATGTGCCCGTTCGCTGTCGTCTCCAAGCCGGGCCACTCCGGCGAGCATTGGCACGGGTGCTCTAGTGCAAACGAGTCGCCGTCGGGAGTCTCGGCGGTGCGCTTGAAGAGCTTGGCAAAGTTCTCGCGTATCGACACTGCGGCGACTCTTCTCCTTCACTGCGCCCGGCTCTCGGGCCCACGACAGTAACCGAGGCCGGTGGACCCTTGATGACTCGGTCAAGCTGCTGAGACGGCTGGTGTCCTCGCCGGTGGGGTGGCGGTGAAGGGGCGGTTGTCGCGCAGCAGGGCCCAGAGGACGTTGACGCGGCGGCGGGCGAGAGCGATGACGGCGGGGATGTGCTTGTGGCCCTGGGCTCGTTTCTTGAGGTAGTAGGTCCGGTTGGGGCCGTCGCGGATGATGCTGGTCTGCGCGGAGAGGTAGAACACTCTGCGCAGGCGGCGGCTGTAGCGCTGGGGTCGGCGGAGGTTGCCGGTGCGGCGTCCGGAGTCTTTGGCGACGGGGACCAGGCCGGCGGCGGAGGCGAGGTGACCGGCGTCGGGGTAGGAAGCCAGGTCACCCGCGGCGACAAGGAACTCTGCGCCGAGGATGGGACCGATCCCCGGCATCGACTCGATGACGGCGGCCTGCGGATGGGTGTGGAAGGCGTCGCTTATCTGCCGGTCGAGCTGCTTGAGCCGTTCGTCCAGGACCAGCACTTGCGCGGCGAGGTCTGCGGTGATGCCCGCGGCCGTGTCCTGGCCGGGCAGTTGGATGTGCTGGGCATGCGCGGCGGTGAGTGCGGTGGCGGCGACCGTTTCGGCGTGGCGCACGCCTCGTGCGGCGAGCCAGCGGGTCAGGCGGGCCTGGCCGCAGCGGCGTAGGGCGGCGGGGGTCTGGTAGCCGGTGAGCAGGACCAGGGCGCCCTTGTGGTCGGCGTAGTCGAAGGCCGCTTCCAGGGCAGGACTGATGCCGGTGAGCACGTCGTGGAGGCGGTTGAGCAGACGGACCCGGTCGGCGATCAAGTCGGAGCGGTGGGTCGTGAGCAGAGCCAGGTCAGCGGCCCGGTTCGTGGGCACCTCGACGGGGGCGAAGTCCCTCCTCAGAACCGGAGGCCCGCAGCTTCCCGCGTCCGGGGGTGTCCGCATGAGCGCCATAGCTTCGGTGTGGGATCTGCTGGACGCTGTGCCGTCCCGTCCGGCGTGCCCCGGCTGCGGCTGCCGCCTCCCGCTGTGGACGTGGGTGGAACGCCGGGACGGTGACGAACTCACCCATGACGGCCGCACTCCGTGCCCGGAAGGACTCTTCCGGTGGAAGACCGGGGCCGCCGGGTGACCGTGACCTTCCCCGTCCCCCCGGAGGCCGTGGCCGGTGCTGCGGCCTCCCTGGGCACCGACCCTCTGACCCTGGCCGACCTGCTGCGGGTCGCCAACGCGCCCGGCTTCGATCGCTGGCAAGAACAGATCAAGCGCACGGGCGGCTGCTCCAACCCCATCCGCCTGACGGGCCAGACCGTCACCCGCGACGCCAAGACCGGCGACGTTCTGTACTCGTACTCGACGGCGGACGAGCCGGGCGGATGCCTCCGCGTGGCCTGCGGCAACCGCCGTGCCTCGCGCTGCCCCTCCTGCGCCTGGACCTACGCCGGGGACGTCTACCACCTGATGCGCGCCGGGATCACCGGTGACCCCCGGATGGGCATATCCAGGGAGATTGGCCAGCATCCCGGCGTCTTCGCCACTCTGACGGCGCCCTCGTTCGGCCCGGTCCACAACCGCCCGGCCTCCGGCCGTTGCCGCTGCGGCGCCAGGCACGCCGAAGACGACCCGGCCCTGGGCACGGCGCTCGATCCGGCACGGTACGACTACGCCGGGCGGTGCTGTGGAACAACCACGCCGGAGACCTGTGGCGCCGGTTCACGATCTACCTGCGTCGTGAGGTCGCCGCCCGTGCGGGCCTGACCCAGTCGGCCATACGGGAGGTGTGTCGGGTCTCCTTCGGCAAGGTCGCCGAGTTCCAGAAGCGGGGCGCCGTGCACTTCCACGCGGTCATCCGCCTGGACGGTCCGGACGGGCCTGACCTCCCTCCGCCGGCCTGGGCCACGGTCGCGCTCCTGGACGATGCCATCAAGGCGGCTGCTGCCCGGGCCTCCGTTCCGCTCCCCGCGGCCGGGGACTTCCCGGCCCGCACGCTGCGGTGGGGATCCCAGGTCGACGTGCAGGCCATCGGCGGCCTGGAAGGCGTGGAACTGACCGACGGGGCGGTCGCCTCGTACGTGGCCAAGTACGCCACGAAGGCAGCGGAGACCACGGAGACAGTAGACCGCCGGATCGGGGAGCTCTCGGAACTCGACGGGCTGCCCCTGCCCGCGCACACGCGACGGCTGATCTGTGCAGGTCAGGGGCCTTTGCCTCGGTAGAACCCTCTGAAGTTCCTCAACTCTGCTTTGGCGGACAAGGCGGCCGGGCATCCCCGTGTCACGCGGCGGTCACACGGCGGCCGCGCGAGAGCGAGGCGCCCACGGGGGGCCGCTTCGGGGGAACGGAAGGAGGGTGACGCCATGGTCCTCGGCATCATCCTGGCGGTGGTCCTGGTCCTGTTCGTCGGGGCCATGGTGAAGGGATCGCGCACGGACCGGTACGGCAAGAGGTACCGGAGCGGCTCCCGCTCGTCGTCCTCGTCGTCGAACGACAGCGGCAGCTGGTGGGCTGCCGGGAGCGCGGACGGCGGCTCGTCCGGGGGGCACCACGGCGGCCACGGCGGCCACGGGGGCCACCACTCGTGCGGCGGCGGTCACTCCTCGTGCGGGGGCGGCTCGTCCTGTGGCGGGGGCGGCGGATGTGGCGGCGGGGGCGGATGCGGGGGAGGCAGCTGACACGGGGCAGCTGAGCTCCGGAGAACAGGGGGAACCGTATCCGGGCCGCACACCGAGCGCCCGCCGGGAGAAGGCATCCGGCGGGCGCTCCGGCGTATGCGCGGGGCGCCAGGCGCACTCTGTTGTTGAACAGTTGAGCTGTGGAGCCCCCTGAGGGATGGAAACCCCACGAAGTTGGGTAAAAACGCTGTGGCAGCGCCACAGTTCATGATTCCCTCTAAATCACCAACGCAGCCCCTCGGACGCCCTGCAGACGCCTTCTCCCCGGCTGGGCAGGCGGGACCCACCGGGCAGACGCGGCCGATCTCCCGGTACCGACCGAGGTGCGCCGGACCACACTCCCCTTTCTCTTTGCGTGCCAGCGGAGCCGATCCATGCTCACGACCCTGAACACCTCCTACACCGATACGCGCGCGGCCGACCTAGCCTGGGCCCTGGGGCGCGAGCCGCTCCCCGCCCTGGCCACACTCGACCTCGAACTGAGCGGCGCGCAGCTCCAGTTGAGACTCCTCGGAGCGTCCCACCAGGTACTTCTCGAGGAGAAGCAGGGGGGCTGTTCGGAGACGGTGGCGTGCATTCCGGGGTCCAGCACGCCCCTGCCGCTGGGCGTCGCCAAGCGGGTCGGCGACTGGGAGTACGAGTTCGCGGCCCGGGTGGAGGTGCTCTCGCCGGGCTCATTCGCGGGCCGCGCCCAGGAGTTGCTGGCCCTCGTCTCCGACCACCCGCACGGTCTGGCCGGCGTCTTCCCCGGCAGCCCGCACGCCTTCACGGCGCTGCTCGCCCAGCGGCACGAGGGTCAAGTGCACTGGCGTACTTGGCATGCGTATCCGCAGGACGGCCAGCTGGTCGCGACCCGGACGCGGGTGGGCGTAAGGGTGCCGGCGGCTCAACTCAGCTAGCGGGAAGGCCACCGGGGCGAACAGCGCGCAGACACAAACACCTTGCGTGTCAACGTGCTTCACTTCCACACGTGTGGGTGACGAAGCGTACCGAGCGTGTGACGTAACGTCGCAGAGTGATCGAACCGCAGGCGCCCGCCCCACCCGGCACACCGCCGCCCTGGGGCCCTCCCGTGCGGCTGCCCGTGCGGCCCGGGACCGGTCGGTTCCTCGTCCTCGCGTGCGTCTTCGTCTGCGCGGCCTGCGGACTCGTCTACGAACTCGAACTCGTCGCCCTCGCCTCGTACTTGATCGGCGACTCGGTCACCCAGGCATCCGTCGTCCTGTCCGTCATGGTCTTCGCGATGGGCATCGGCTCCCTCGCCGCGAAACGGCTGCGCTGGCACGCTGCCGCCGGATTCGGCGCCGTGGAGGCGGCGCTCGCGCTGATCGGCGGGTGCAGTGCGATGGCGCTGTACGCGGTCTTCGCCTGGACCGGCGGCTGGGGCGGCATGTGGGCCAACGGCCCCCGCTGTCTCCTGGTCGCCTTCTCCCTCGCCATCGGCCTGCTCATCGGCGCCGAAGTCCCGCTGCTGATGGAGCTGATCCAGCGCATCCGGCGCCAGGACGCGGGCGGCGCGGTGGCCGACCTGTTCGCCGCGGACTATGTCGGAGCGCTCGTCGGAGGACTGGCCTTTCCCTTCCTGCTCCTGCCGTTCCTGGGGCAGTTGACCGGCACCCTGCTCACCGGCGCGGTCAACGTCGTCGCGGGCGGTGCCCTGGTGCTCGGGCTGTTCCGCCGCGATCTCACCCGGCGCGCCCGCTGGCTGCTCCTGATCGCCAACGTCACCGTGCTCGGTGTCCTCGCCTCGGCCGCCGTACTCGTCGACGACTTCGAACGGGCGGCCCGGCACGCGGTGTACGGCAAGGACGTACGCGTCGCCCTGCAGACCGACGTCCAGGAAGTGGTCCTCACCGGCGGCACGCACGGCCGCCCGCTCGACCTCTTCCTGGACGGCCGGCTGCGGGTCGGCGGCCGCGACGAGCGCCGCTACCACGAGGCGCTGGTCCATCCCGCGATGTACGGCGCCCACGCGCGCGTGCTGATCCTCGGCGGCGGGGACGGGCTGGCCGTGCGGGAGGTGCTGCGCCACCGGGACGTGCGGCGGGTCGACGTCGTCGAGCTCGACGCGGGCCTCGTCCGGCTGGCCCGCCACGACCCGGGGCTGTCGCGCCTCAACGGGCACGCGTACGACGACGGACGCGTCCACGTCACCACCGCGGACGCGTTCTGCTGGCTGCGCGGGGCGCCCCGGGCGGCGTACGACGTCGTGATCGCCGATCTGCCCGACCCCGGCATCACCGCCAGCACGAAGCTGTACTCGCAGGAGTTCTACGGCCTGGCCCGGCGAGCCCTGGCACCCGGCGGCCGCCTTGTCGTGCACGCGGGCCCCGTCTCCGCCCGCCGCCAGGTCTTCTGGACGGTGAACGCCACGCTGCGAGCGGCCGGCTTCGCCACGGCCCCCTACCGGGTCCCCGGCCACGACTCCGGCTTCGCCGCGGGCCCCGACCGCTCGGCCGGCGCGTCCCGGTCCCCCCACGACTGGGGCTTCGTCCTGGCCGCCACCGGCCCCTCGGCCCCTCCCCTGCGCCTGGACCCGCACGGCCCCCGTCTCCGCACGCTCACCGCGAGGACCCTCGCGACGGATGCCGAGGAGGCGGCGCGTATGCGGCTCGGGGGGCTGCCCGCATCGACCCTGGTGCACCCGCGCTATTGAGCGGGGGCGGCAACCCCCGGTGACGGCGGCCCCAACGCCGGGTGACTCACCAGTGCAGGGGAGGGTACGTACCGCCCCCTCCTGGGTAGGCTTCGCCGACATGGAGCACGAGGTCTTCGTTCCGGTCCCGGTCGAGCGGCTGCGAGAGGCGCTCGCCGACCCCGTGCGGGTCGCCCGGGCGGTTCCCGGGCTCCAGCAGGACGCCGGCGCCGAGCCGGTCGCGGGCCGGCTGAAGGTACGCGTCGGCAGCCACTCCGTCACCTACCGAGGATCGGCCCGGGTCACCGCCAGGGACGACGGCTCGTACGCCGTCGAGGGCGAAGCCACCGAAGCCCGCGGTACCGGCTCCGTCAAACTCGCCCTCACCCTCCGCCTCCGGGACACGGACGGCGGCACCACCGTCACCGTCGACGGCACGGCCTCCGCGGACGGCCGCCTGGCGGAACTGCCGACGGAGCCGGTGACTTCGGCGGCGACCCGTCTGCTGAACCGCTTCATGGAGGGGCTGGCGGCGGCAGCGGAGGAGCCCGAGCCGGAGCCCGAGTCCCGGCCTGAACCAGAGGCCGGCCCCCGCCCTGGCCCCGAACTCGCACCCGAACCCGAGCCCGAACCCGAAGCGGAGCCCGGCCCCGAACTCGACGCCCACGCCTCACTCTTCGACACCGAGGTCCCCCCGCCCTCCCTCGACGCGGGAGGCGACGAGGACCTCCACGACGGCCCCTCCGACGACTTCGCGGAGTCGTCCGAACCACCCGCCGAGGCGGCCCACGCACGGCGCACGATGATCGGCCGCAGCGCCGAAGAGGTCGACCACGCCCCGCCGCGCGGTCGTTACGCCCCCGTACCGGCCCCGCAGACCGTCACCGCGAGCAGCACGCTCCGCTGGGCGGCCCCCGCCGCGGCACTGGTCGTGGCGTCCGCGATCGTTGTGGGCCGGGTTCTGCGCAGACGCCGCTGACCCTTGATCACCCCAGTAGGGTCGTCCCGTGAGTAACAAAGACATCACGCTGACCGCGGGCGACGCGGACGTGACCGTGCAGCCCGGCAACGGCGGCCGTATCGGAGGGCTCCGGGTCGGCGGCGTCGAACTGCTCCGGCAGGGCGAGCGCTTCGGCTGCTTCCCGATGGTCCCCTGGTGCGGCCGGATCAGGGACGGCCGCTTCCTGAACGGTGCCACCGTCCACCGGATGCCGCTCAACTCCCCGCCGCACGCCATCCACGGCACCGTCCGCGACGGCGCCTGGCGCACCGCCCGCGTCTCCGCCGACGAGGCGGTCATCACGTACGACCTGGTCGACCCCTGGCCCTACCCCGGCCGCGTCACCCAGGTGGTCGCCCTCACCGAGGACAGCCTGACGCTGACCATGTCCGTGGAGACGTACGACTCCTCCTTCCCGGCGCAGATCGGCTGGCACCCGTGGTTCAACCGGAACCTGGGAGGCGAGGACGCGCGGCTCGACTTCAGCCCCGGCTGGCAGGAGGAGCGCGGCGACGACCACCTGCCCACCGGCAACCGCATCGACCCGAAGCCCGGCCCCTGGGACGACTGCTTCGGCATGCCCGGCGGCGTCGACGTCACGCTCACCTGGCCGGGGCAGCTGGAGCTGAAGGTCACCAGCCGCGAGCAGTGGGTCGTCGTCTACGACGAGCAGGAGGAGGCCGTGTGCGTGGAGCCCCAGACGGGACCGCCGAACGGGCTGAACACCCTGCCGCGCCTGGTCACACCGCTGGAGCCGCTGGAGGCCACGACCACCTGGACGTGGCGTCGCATCTAAGCTGGTCGGCATGACGGACGTACGTGGCGCGCTGCTGCAGCAGATCAAGGACAAGGCCGTGGTGCACGGCAAGGTGACCCTGTCGTCGGGCAAGGAAGCCGACTACTACATCGACCTTCGCCGGATCACGCTGGACGGCGAGGCCGCTCCGCTGGTCGGTCAGGTCATGCTCGACCTGACCGCCGACCTGGACTTCGAGGCGGTCGGCGGGCTGACGCTGGGTGCCGACCCCGTCGCCACCGCGATGCTGCACGCGTCCGCCGCGCGCGGGAAGGTGCTCGACGCCTTCGTCGTGCGCAAGGTGGGCAAGGCGCACGGTCTGCAGCGCCGGATCGAGGGGGCGGAGGTCAAGGGCCGCCGCGTCCTCGCCGTCGAGGACACCTCCACCACCGGCGGCTCCGTGCTGACCGCCGTCGAGGCGCTGCGCGAGGCCGGCGCGGAGGTCGTCGCCGTCGCCACGATCGTGGACCGGGCGACCGGCGCCGCCGAGGCGATCGCCGAACAGGCCGGGGTGCCCTACGTGTTCGCCTACTCGAAGGACGACCTGGGCCTCGACTGACGCGCGAGGTTGACGCACCGGCTTGACCCGGGGGTGACCACTCCTTGACCAGGGGCATTGAGCATCGGCTCAGGTCTGGAAAGATGGGGACGACGATGACGTCACCCCCAAGGTCTAGGTCAGGGCCGTAAGCACGCAGAACGCCGACCCGCACACTCAAGGAGCGGACAGATGCCCATCGCAACCCCCGAGGTCTACAACGAGATGCTCGACCGGGCGAAGGCAGGCAAGTTCGCCTACCCGGCCATCAACGTCACCTCGACCCAGACTCTGCACGCGGCGCTGCGCGGCTTCGCGGAGGCGGAGAGCGACGGCATCGTCCAGATCTCCACGGGTGGCGCCGAATTCCTGGGCGGCCAGTACAGCAAGGACATGGTGACCGGTGCGGTCGCCCTGGCCGAGTTCGCGCACATCGTCGCGGAGAAGTACCCGGTCAACGTGGCCCTGCACACGGACCACTGCCCGAAGGACAAGCTCGACGGGTACGTGCGTCCGCTGCTCGCGATCTCCGAGGAGCGGGTCAAGAACGGCCGGAACCCGCTGTTCCAGTCGCACATGTGGGACGGCTCGGCCGAGACCCTCGCCGACAACCTCGCCATCGCCCAGGAGCTGCTCGAGCGCGCCCGCGCCGCCCGGATCATCCTCGAGGTGGAGATCACCCCGACCGGTGGCGAGGAGGACGGCGTCTCGCACGAGATCAACGACTCCCTCTACACCACGGTCGAGGACGCCATCCGCACCGCCGAGGCGCTCGGCCTGGGCGACAAGGGCCGTTACCTGCTGGCCGCGTCCTTCGGCAACGTGCACGGTGTGTACAAGCCGGGCAACGTCGTGCTCCGCCCCGACCTGCTGCAGCAGCTGAGCGAGGGCGTCGCCGCCAAGTTCGGCAAGCCGGCCGGCTCGCAGCCGTTCGACTTCGTCTTCCACGGCGGCTCCGGCTCCACGCCGGAGGAGATCGCGACCGCGCTGGAGAACGGCGTCGTGAAGATGAACATCGACACGGACACGCAGTACGCGTTCACGCGCCCCGTGGCCGCCCACATGTTCCAGAACTACGACGGCGTCCTGAAGGTCGACGGCGAGGTCGGCAACAAGAAGGCCTACGACCCGCGCACCTGGGGCAAGGCCGCCGAGGGCTCGATGGCCCAGCGTGTCGTCCAGGCCACGCAGGACCTGCGCTCGGCCGGTATGAAGATCAAGTAATCGCGCGCGGTACTTCCAGGTGAGCCCGGCGTCTGTCTACGGCGCCGGGCTCGCTGTATACCTGGGACATGCCCGGTGTCCGGCTGGCCTCGTCCCAGGGCAGATGGATCCTGCTCACCACGGTGCTCGGCTCCAGCATGGCCATGCTGGACTCGACCGTCGTCAACGTCGCCCTGCCGCGTATCGGTGAGGATCTGGACGCGAGCCTGGCCGCGCTCCAGTGGACGGTCAACGCGTACATGGTGACCCTGGCGGGTCTGATCCTGCTGGGCGGGTCGCTCGGCGACCGCTACGGCCGCCGGAAGATCTTCGTGCTGGGCGTGGTCTGGTTCGCCACCGCGTCCCTGCTGTGCGGGCTCGCCCCGAACGCCACCGTCCTCGTCGCGGCCCGCGCCCTGCAGGGCATCGGCGGCGCCCTGCTCACACCGGGCTCCCTCGCCCTGATCCAGGCCTCATTCCACCCGGACGACCGGGCCAAGGCCGTCGGCCTGTGGTCGGGCTTCGGGGGCGTCGGGGCGGCCGTGGGCCCGTTCCTGGGCGGCTGGCTGGTGGACGGTCCCGGCTGGCGCTGGGTGTTCCTGCTGAACGTCCCGCTGGCCCTCGTGTGCGCCCCCATCGCCGTACGGCACGTGCCCGAGTCCGCCGACGGCGGCAGCCACGGCCGCTTCGACGTCCTCGGTGCGGCCCTGGGCGCCCTGGCGCTGGCCCTGGTGACCTACGCGCTGATCGAGGCCCCGGGCGGGTCGATCGCCGTCGCCGTCACCGCCGTGGCGGGGCTGGCGGCCGCCGTGGCCTTCGTGTACGTCGAGAAGCACAGGCCCGATCCGATGATGCCGCTCGACATCTTCTCGTCGCGCCAGTTCACGGCCGTCAACCTGGTCACCCTGTGCGTGTACGCGGCCTTCAGCGGCTTCTTCTTCCTCACCGCGCTCCAGCTCCAGGTCGTGGCCGGCTACTCGGCCCTGCAGGCCGGTACGGCACTGCTGCCGACCACAGTCCTGATGCTGCTGTTCTCGGCCCGCTCCGGCGCCCTGGCGGACCGCATCGGCCCCCGCATCCCGCTCACCGTCGGCCCGCTCCTGTGCGCCGTCGCGATGCTGCTGATGCTGCGGGTGGGCAAGGACGCGAACTATCTGACCGACGTGCTCCCCGCCCTGCTGGTCATGGGCACCGGCATGGTCACCCTGGTCGCCCCGCTGACCGCCACCGTCCTCGCCTCCGTGGACACCTCGCGGGCGGGCCTGGCCAGCGGCATCAACAACGCGGCGGCCCGCGCGGCCGGCCTCATCGCGGTGGCCGCGCTGCCGCTGCTGACCGGGATGGGCCCGGAGGCGTACCGCTCGGCGGACGCCTTCGAGACGTCGTTCCGCAGGGCGATGCCGATCTGCGCGGCGGTGCTGGTCGCCGGGGCGACCCTGGCCTTCACCCTGGTACGCCGCCCGCCCCCCGACTGCCGCCACCCCGAATGCCGCACACACGGCTGCGTGACAGCACCTCCCCTGGAACGGGGTCCGGCTTCATCCGGCCGACTCAGCGCCTGAGGACGGGACTGCCGTCCCGAGTCCGTGGGGGCGGCGTGGCTCGGCCGCACGCAGCGGATCCGGTGTCCGGAGGGCGAGGGGTGCCGTCCCGATCCCGCACCGACCTGCTGGGAGCGGATGGCTCGGCCGCACTCGGCGCGTCCGGTGTCCGAGGACAAAGAGTGCTGTCCCAACCCCCACCCGCTGGGGGCGGTGCAGCTTGGCCACACTCAGCCCGTGCGGAATTTGAGGGCGAGGAGTGTCATTCCGCTCCGAGGCACCGGCAGGGCACGGCGTAGCTCGGCCGGAACCAGCCCGCCCGGCGTGTGAGGACGAGGAGTGCCCGTCCCGACCCCCACCCGCCCCCCAGGGACGGCGCAGCCCAGCCGAATCCAGCCCGCCCGGCGATTGAGGACGAGGCCGTTCAGGCCGACAGCGGGGGTCTGGGGGCGCAGCCCCCGGGAGGCGGGCTGCTCCAGCACCCTCTGCTCCCCACCTGACCTGCCGACCCCCGGAGGGATCCCGCAGACTTGGAGGCATGAGCATTCACGAGAACCTCCTCGGCGGCCCGCCCCCCACCCACCTCCCCGACGACCCGGAGCCCCGCGAGCTGCTCGCCCAGGGCACCGCGCCGGCGGACGTCGCCGCGAAGTACCCGACCTCCTCGCTCGCCTGGGCCCAGCTGGCCGACGACGCGTTCGAGCGGGGCTCGGTCGTCGAGTCGTACGCCTACGCCCGTACGGGCTACCACCGCGGCCTGGACGCGCTGCGCCGCAACGGCTGGAAGGGCCACGGCCCCGTCCCCTGGGAGCACGAGCCGAACCGCGGCTTCCTGCGCGCCCTGCACGCCCTCGCCCGCGCCGCGCAGACGATCGGGGAGCAGGAGGAGTACGAGCGCTGCACGCAGTTCCTGAAGGACTCCTCGCCGACGGCGGCCCAGACCCTGGGCTGATCGGCGCACACGGTGTGGCCCGTCTGGCACTGGACGGGCCTTGCCGTAACCGGGGGTATTACGGAGGATGCCGGTGGGGACCGGAGCCCCCGTGCCGGAATCGGCAGGGGCGGACCGCTACCCGGAGCAACAATCAGGAGACAGCGATGTCCCAACAGGCTCACCAGTCCCTCGAGACTCAGGAGCCCGAGACCCCGCATCTCGACTTCGCAGGCACGACGCCGTACGAGGACTACGTCAAGGCGGACGTGCTCACCCACCTCCAGCACACCCTCTCCGACGATCCCGGAGAGATGGTCTTCCTGGTCACGACCCAGGTGATGGAGCTGTGGTTCACGGTCATCGTGCACGAGTGGGAGACCGCGGCCGAGGCACTGCGCAAGGACCGGGTCCACGTCGCGATCGACGCTCTGAAGCGTTCCGTACGGGAGCTGGAGGCGCTGAACGCCTCCTGGAAGCCGCTCGGCCAGCTCACCCCGGCCCAGTTCAACTCGTACCGGTCCGCCCTCGGCGAGGGCTCCGGCTTCCAGTCGGCGATGTACCGCCGTATGGAGTTCCTGCTCGGCGAGAAGTCCGCGTCGATGCTCGTCCCGCACCGGGGCGCGCCACGCGTCCACGCCGAGCTGGAGAAGGCGCTGCACGAGCCGAGCCTGTACGACGAGGTGGTACGGCTCCTCGCGCGCCGCGGCCACGCGATCCCCGCGTCCGTCCTGCGCCGTGACGCGTCGCTGCGTCACGAGCCCTCGGAGGCCGTCGAGGCCGCCTGGACCGCCGTCTACTCCGGCGACCAGGACGACGAACTCGCCCGCCTGGGCGAGGCGTTGACCGACGTCGGTGAGCTCGTCTGGCGCTGGCGCAACGACCACCTGGTCGCCACCCGCCGCGCGATGGGCGCGAAGCCCGGCACCGGCGGCTCGGCCGGCGTGGCCTGGCTGGAGAAGCGCGCGCAGAAGAACGTGTTCCCGGAGCTGTGGACGGCGAGGTCCCATGTCTGACCTCGTCGCACGCGCGGAGAAGAGCGCACGCGCGGAGAAGCTGGACGCCGCGGACGAACTCGCGCACCTGCGGGAGCGGTTCATCCTGGATGATGTCGTCTACCTGGACGGCAACTCGCTGGGCGCGCTGCCCGCGAACGTCCCCGGGCGGGTCGAGGACGTCGTCCGCCGCCAGTGGGGCGAACTCCGCATCCGCTCCTGGGACGAGAGCGGCTGGTGGACCGCGCCCGAGCGGATCGGCGACCGGATCGCCCCGCTGGTCGGGGCGGCACCGGGGCAGATCGTCGTCGGCGATTCCACAAGCATCAACGTTTTCAAGGCACTTGTGGCCGCCGTACGGATGGCGGGGGAGGACCGGGACGAGATCCTGGTCGACGCCACGACCTTCCCGACGGACGGGTACATCGCCGAGTCGGCCGCCCGGCTGACCGGCCGTACGCTGCGGCCGGTGACCCCGGCGGAGGTGCCGGACGTGCTGTCCGGGAGTACGGCCGCGGTGCTGCTCAACCACGTCGACTACCGCACCGGCCGGCTGCACGATCTGCCCTCGCTCACGTCGGCGATCCATGCGGCGGGCGCGATCGCGGTCTGGGACCTGTGCCACAGCGCGGGTGCGCTGCCGGTGGGCCTGGACGAGCACGGCGTGGACCTGGCGGTCGGCTGCACCTACAAGTACCTGAACGGCGGCCCGGGTTCACCGGCGTACCTCTATGTGCGCAGCGAACTGCAGGACCGCTTCGACTCGCCCCTGCCCGGCTGGAACTCCCACGCCGACCCCTTCGGCATGCGCGCGGACTTCACGCCCGCGCCGGGTGCCCTGCGCGGCCGCGTCGGCACGCCGGACATCCTCTCCATGCTCGCCCTGGAGGCCGCGCTGGAGGTCTGGGACGGGGTCTCCGTGCAGGCGGTGCGCGCCAAGTCCCTGGCCCTGACGGACTTCTTCCTGGAGTGCGTGGCGGCGTACGTCCCGCAGGGCGTCGTCGAGGCTCTGACTCCGTCGGCCCACGAGGAGCGCGGCAGCCAGGTCGCGCTGCGCTGCTCCCCCAAGCTCTCGACTTCGTTCGAGCCGGGAGGTGCCCCCGTCGCCGGGGACGTGATGAAGCGGCTGATCGAACGGGGCGTGGTCGGGGACTTCCGGCATCCCGACGTCCTCCGCTTCGGCTTCACGCCGCTGTACGTCGGGTTCGGGGACGTCGAGCGGGCGGCCCGGGTGCTGGCGGAGGTGCTCGGGCAACTGCCCCGGTAGCTGCCGGAATCCACTGCCCGGCCCGTGCGCACACGGGCCGGGCAGTGGCGCACACGGGGAGGAGAACCGTTTAACCTCACCCAGCGTGACATCCCCGTGTCCCCGCACGTCATCGGCCTGATACCGTCCCCGCCAACGGCCGATTTCCCACCTGGTCCGCCAAACCCGTTACACCGCTGAGAGGTTGGAGCATGCCGGACGACGCCGCCGCAGCCCGCGCCGCCGCCGAAGAGGAGTCGGCCTTCTCGCACCCGCCGGTCGACCCCGATGTCACAGCGACGTACGGCGACCATCCCGACCAGGTGATCGACTTCTATGTCCCGCGCGGCACCGAGTCAGCGGCACCGGCCTCCCTCGCCCCTCTGGTCGTGGTTCTGCACGGCGGCGCCTGGCGCGCACCGTACGACCGCCGCCACATCACCCCCTTCGCCGACTATCTGGCCCGCCGCGGTTTCGCCGTGGCCAACGTCGAGTACCGCCGCGGCAGCACGATTCCCGCCCAGGGCGGCGGCAGCCCGGTCGCCGGCCGCTGGCCGGACACCTTCGACGACGTCGCCGCCGCGCTGGACGTCCTGCCCGCGCTCGTCCGCGAGGTGCTCCCGCAGGCGGACCCGCGCCGGATGGTGCTCACCGGCCATTCGGCGGGCGGTCATCTGGCCCTGTGGGCGGCGGCCCGGCACGTCCTGCCCGCCGACGCCCCCTGGCGCACGGACCGGCCCACCCCCCTGCGCGGTGTGGTGGCCCTCGCCCCCATCGCGGACTTCACGGTCGCGGAGAAGCTCGACGTCTGCGGTAACGCGGCCCTGCAACTCCTGGGCGGGGACGAGAAGTTCGCGGAACGCCAGCCGTACGCGGACCCGGCCCTCCTGCTGCCCACCGGGATCGCGACCACGCTCGTGCAGGGCCGCACGGATGTGGTCGTGCCGCAGACGGTGGCCGAGTCGTACGCGGAGGCGGCGGCCAAGGCCGGGGAGGTCGTGGGTCTGACGCTGCTGGAGGACGTCGGTCATTTCCCGCTGATCGATCCCGCGGCGGATGCGTGTGCGGTGGTGGCGGAGGAGATCGCGCAACTGGCCTGGTGACGGGGATGCCAGGTTCCTTCGGGGGGCGGCCCGGTCATACCCGTAGTACCTGAGAGCTACGCAGGAGAAGAGTTCCCTGGCGGGACGCGAACGACGAGTCGCGATCCGTAATTTCCCATCCAGACGAGCCCGACGACCGGGCGGGGGACTGGAGGGACGGCGCCATGGGGCGTGTGACGGGGGTTGCGGAGGAGCGAACCGCGGGCGGACGAACCGCGGGTGAACGGGTCGCGGGTGAACGGGTCGCGGGCGGACGGGTCGCGGGCGGACCGACCGAGGGCGGACTGGCCGCAGGGGAACGAGCCGCGCGCGGACGAACCGGCAAGTGGCGCCGAGGTTCCGGAGCGCGGCGTTCCGCTGCCCACCGATGGCGCCGTGCCGTCCTCGCCGTGTTCATCACCGCCGCCGTCGTGGTCCCCCTCTCCGCCGCCGCCCGGCCGGAGGTCCCCGCGCCGGACCCGGCCGTCCTTGCCCCGCCGACGGCGGCCACGCTGGGGGAGGCGTACGCCGCCAACCGTGCCAATGCGGTGGAGGCTGCCGGTATGGCGGCCGCGCACGGCGACCGTCACCGTGCCGCCGCGGACCGCACGCTGGCCGCACCCTCCCGTCAGCTGCTCGTCTTCGACGGCCGAGGCACCGGCCGGGCCACGGAGGTGCTCGGGGACCTGGTCCGGGCCGACCGCATCGCGATCCTGGTCCCAGGCTCCGACACCTCCATAGACACCTACGACCGCTTCCACAGGGCCGCGGCCGCCCTGTACGCCGAGCTCACCCGCCGCGCGCCCGCCGGCAGCCGGGTGGCGGTCGTCGCCTGGCTCGGCTACGAAACCCCGGGCACGATCAGCACCACGGTCACCACCACGAGCCGCGCCGAACAGGCAGCGCCCCATCTGCGCGTGTTCATACGGGAGTTGCGTGCAGTCGTGGGCGAGGAGCCGCGCGTCTCCGCCGTGTGCCACTCCTACGGCTCGGTCGTGTGCGGCCGCGCCGCCGCCGGCCTGGACGTCGACGACCTCGTCCTCGTCGGCAGCCCCGGCACCGGCGCCGACTCCGCGGCCGCGCTGCACACCCCGGCCCGTGTCTGGGCGGCACGCGGTTCCGACGACTGGGTGGCGGACGTGCCGCACGTCAGCGCCGAACTGTTCGACACCACCATCGGCTTCGGCACCGACCCGGTATCCCCGGCCTTCGGTGCCCGCGTCTTCGACGCGGCCGACGCCGACCACAGCGGCTACTTCACTCCGGGCTCGACCGTCCTCGCCAACCTGGCCCGGATCTCCCTCGGCGAGACCTCGGAGGTGACCCGTGCGTGAGCCGACCCTGCGCCGCGCGCTGAACGGCATACGGCAGGGCGCCCGCCGTGTGGACACCGCCACGCCCGCCTCCCGGGACCGTGCCGTCGACGCCCTGCGCGCCTTCGCGATCCTCGGTGTGGTCCTCGGCCACTGGCTGGTCACGGGCCTGGTCGCGGACGACGGCTCGCTGCACGCGGCGAGTCCGTTGCAGCACATGCCCTGGCTGGCGCCCGTCTCCTGGGCCTTCCAGACCCTCGCCGTCTTCTTCCTGGTGGGCGGCCATGTGGCGACCCGTGGCCATGCCTCCGCCCGGGCGCGCGGAACGACCTACGGTGAGTGGCTGCGCGGCCGTCTGTCCCGGCTGTTCGGTCCGGTGGCCGCGTTGCTGGCCCTGTGGACGGTGGCGGCGGCCGGCCTGCTCGTCTCGGGCGCCCGGTTCGAAACGATCCACACGCTCGTCAAACTGGCCCTGTCCCCGCTGTGGTTCCTGCTGGTCTTCGCGGCCCTGACGGCGGCGACCCCGCTGGTGACCCGGCTCAACCCGCTGTGGCCGCTGGCCGTCGTCGTCCATGTGGACCTCCTCCGATTCGGGCTGGGCGGCGTCCCGCCCTGGCTCGGGTGGGTGAACGTGGCGGCGGGCTGGCTGGTGCCCTACACCCTGGGCGCGGCCTGGACCCGCGGCGAGCTCGAGGGCCGCAGGGCGGGCTGGGTCCTGTTGGCGGGCGGTACGGCGGCCACCGCGCTGCTGATCGTGTGGGCGGGATATCCGGCGTCGATGGTCGGCGTCCCCGGTAGCTCGATCTCGAATCTCGACCCCCCTACCCTGGCGGCCGTCACCTTCGGACTGGCCCAGTGCGGGCTGGCCCTGCTGCTGCGCGACCGGCTGCGCCGGGCGATGGCCCGCCCGGTGGCCTGGGCCGCGGTGGCACTGGTCAACCTCTCCGCGATGACGATCTTCCTCTGGCACCAGACGGCGCTCATGGCCACAACGGCCGCGACCCTCCCGGCCGGCCCCCTGCCCGGCCTGCACACCGTGCCGGACCAGCTGACCTGGGTGGCTGCCCGACTGGCCTGCCTCCCCCTGTTCGCCCTGACCCTGGCCCTGTGCTGGACGGCCTTCCGCACCTACGAACAGGGCCCGCGCCGCCCCAGGAACCGTCCTTCCCGGGTGATCCGCCGCCACTCCCACGGGCAGCGAACGGAACCGAAGAAGTCCCGCCGTGCCTAGGGTTGCCGAGATGACCCCCACGGACCCGGCGGCCGCAGACGGCGAGCAGCCACCCCACCCGGCCCAAGCCCCGGTGCCCACCCCCGAACCCGCGCGCGAAACGCTCCTCGACCGCCTGCGCACCCGAATGCGCAGTTGGCTCCGCATCCTGAAGTACCTGATCGCCACGTGGATCGCCCTGGGTATCACCCTGGCCGGCGGAGACGAACTCTCCACGTCCTACGGGCTCGACACGGCAGACGGCCTCCTGGCCGGCTTCGCCCAGGGCCTGGCCGTCGTGCTGTCCCTGTCGCGCCCGGCACCCGCCTGGGGCATCTCCCTGGCCGCGATGGTCGCCACGGCCACGGCGGCCCGCCCCGCCCTCGCCGACGCTCCGCATCCCGGCCCCGACTGGCCCTGGACGACCCCCCAAGTCGTGGCCCACGCCTTCGTGTTCTTCCTTCTCGCCCTACGGCTCCCGATCCGCAGGGCGATCGCCTCACTGGCGGTGTCCGGTCTGGCGACCTTCTTCATCGAAGGCATCATCGGCGGGGCGGGATACACCGCGACCGGCTTGGTCGCGGTCGCCGTCTTCTCCGTGGCCGTCCTGGTGGGCACCGCCCTGCGCGCCCGCAGCGAGGCCCGCACGCAGCTGGTCGAACAGGAGACGATCACCGCGGAGGAACGGGCCCGCCGCACTCTGCTGGAGGAGCGCAGCCGTATCGCGCGCGAACTGCACGACGTGGTCGCGCACCACATGTCGGTGATCTCCATCCAGGCCCAGGTGGCCCCGCACCTGGTGGAGAACCCCTCCGAGGAGCTGAAGGAGAACCTGGCCGGCATCCGCCAGAACGCCCTGGAGGCACTCACCGAACTGCGCCGGGTGCTGGGCGTCCTGCGCTCGGAGAACCCGGACGACCCGGCTCCGGACGCCCCGCAGCCCACCCTCGACCGGATCGACGCGCTCATCGAGAACACCCGGGCCGCCGGCCTGGACGTGGTCACCGACATCCGCGGCGAACCCCGCCCCTATCCACCCGGTGTGGAACTGTCCGCGTACCGGATCGTCCAGGAGGCCCTCAGCAACGCCCTGCGCCACGCACCGGGTTCCACGGTCCGGGTGGAGGTCAGCCACTTCTCCGAGGGCGTCCACCTGGGAGTCATCAACTCCCGCCCCAGCCAACCGGTTCCCTCTTCCCCGGGCACCGGCCACGGCCTGCTGGGCATGAGAGAACGTGCGACCATGCTGGGCGGCCATGTCACGGCGACCCCCACCCTGCACGGCGGATTCATGGTGACGGCTTTCCTCCCCAAGGACTCGCGCGTCGTGGACCGGCCCCCCACGGACCCGTCGGCCGCCGAAGGCGAGATCCCGGCGCAGGGGCCATCCGCTCCCGCACTCGAAAGCCATGCCCCCGCCCCCGACAAAGGAGCCCAGACCTCATGACACCCGTCGGCGGAGACCCCATCCGCGTACTGATCGCCGACGACCAGCAAATGGTCCGCCAGGGCTTCACCGTCCTGCTCAACACCCAGCCCGACATCGAGGTGATCGGCCAGGCGGTGGACGGCAGGGACGCCATCAGCAAGGTCGCCGAACTGAACCCGGACGTGGTCCTGATGGACATCCGCATGCCCGAACTGGGCGGCATCGAGGCCACCCGCCGCATCACCATGGACGACCCCGCCGTCAAGGTCCTGGTCCTCACCACCTTCGACCTGGACGAGTACGTCTACGAGGCGCTGCGCGCCGGCGCCTCCGGCTTCCTCCTCAAGGACGCCTCCGCGGACAAACTCGCCGAGGCGGTCAGAGTGGTCGCCGCCGGAGACGCCCTGCTCGCACCCGGCATCACCCGCCGACTGATCGCGGAGTTCTCCCGTCTGGACGGCTCCCGGCGCGCCCCGCTGAAACAACGCGTCGGCGACCTGACGGAACGCGAGACGGAAGTGCTGGCCCTGATCGCCCAGGGACTGTCGAACGCGGAGATCGCCGAACGGCTGGTGGTGGCCGAGCAGACCGTGAAGACCCACGTCGGCCGCATCCTGGTGAAACTGGGCCTGCGCGACCGCACTCAGGCGGCGGTGTTCGCCTACGAGTCGGGCCTGGTCCGCCCCGGAACCCGCTGAAAACCACCCCTGGCCTGCCCCGCGTAGTACCTGAGGCGGATTCCCAAGGACCCTCTCAGAGGTGACGACCGCGACCCCGGCCGCCGCATACCTTTTTCATCGTGACCGAGACGACGCACATGCAGACGACACCGCCGGGCGCGGCCGCCAGGCCGCGCAGCCCGGAGTTCCGGCTCCTGGCGGACGCCCTGCGGGGGCTGCGGCAGGACCTGTTCCACGACGCATTCGCATATGTCCCGCTGCCCCGTATGCGTGTCGACGGCCGGCTGACCCGCCGTCTCACCGGTCGTTCCCGGGAGTACGCGGCCTGGAGACCACACATGCTGGTGGCCGCCGCGGGCGCGGTGGCGATGCTCAACGGGTTCTGGGGCAGTGGTACCAGCGGTGGGCCGGCCCTGCTGTGCGGTCTCCTCGCACTGCTTCCGGTGCTGCTGACCCTGGCCCGTCCGGTGGGAGCCTTCTGGCTGTCCCTCGCGTCGGCGGCGGTCGCCTCGATCGTGGGCTCGTCCGGGGTCGACTGGCCGTGGCTTCCGGGCAGTTTCTTCGCCCATCTCGTGGTGCTCACGGTGGTGGCGATACGGACCCGCCCGCGCACGGCGGCCTGGATGTGGGTGCTGACCGCGGGCTACGGCTTCACGGTCGAGAGCATCCTGGGCGGGGGCCACTACAACACCAACGTCGGCCCGATGCTCGTGCTCTCGGCGATGATCCTGCTGGCCATCACGGTCTGGCACATACGCCGGGACGCCGCGCAGGAGGTGACCGCCCAGCAGACGGTGACCGCGCACGAGCGCTCCCGCCGCACGCTGCTGGAGGAGCGCACCACCATCGCCCGCGAACTGCACGACGTGGTCGCCCACCACATGTCGGTGGTCGCCATCCAGGCGGAGGCGGCGCCGTACCGGGTGGAGAACCCGCCGCCGGAGCTGGAGAAGGCCTTCGCCACGATCCGGGAGAACGCGGTCGCGGCGCTGACCGAGCTCCGCCGTGTCCTCGGCGTGGTCCGTGCCGAGGACTACGAGGCCCCGGACGCCCCCCAGCCCACCCTCGCCGACCTGGACTCCCTGCTCGACAATGTGCGGGAGGCCGGGCTCGGGGTGGAGAAGACGGTGACCGGTGCGGTGCGCGAACTCCCGCAGGGTGTCGAGCTGTCGGCGTACCGGATCGTGCAGGAGGCACTGAGCAACTCGCTGCGGCACGCGCCGGGGGCGGGCGCGCGCGTCGAGATCGGGTATGTCCTCGGCGGGCTCGGGCTGCGTATAGTCAACGGCCCGCCGCCCGCGCCGGACCTGGTGAAGCCGTCACCTGGCGCCGGACACGGGATCACCGGGATGCGGGAGCGTGTCTCCATGCTGAACGGCGAGATGACGGCCGGCCCGGCGCAGGACGGGGGCTATGAGGTGACGGTGTTCCTGCCGGTCGCCCTGGAGCCCGACCGGGACGACCGTGGAAACGACCGGCGCGACGGGCACGACCCCAGGAACGGTGCATGACGACCCGCACGATCCGCGTACTGATCGCGGACGACCAGATGATGGTGCGCGAGGGCTTTTCGGTCCTGCTGAACGCGATGCCGGACATCGAGGTCGTCGGCGAGGCCGTCAACGGCCGTGAGGCCGTCGAGCGGGTGCGGGAACTCGCCCCGGACGTCGTGCTGATGGACATCCGGATGCCCGAGCTGAACGGCATCGAGGCGACGAGGGAGATCGTCGCCGCGGACGGCACGGCGAAGGTGCTGGTGCTGACCACGTTCGACCTCGACGAGTATGTGTACCAGGCGCTGCGGGCGGGAGCCTCCGGCTTCCTGCTGAAGGACGCCTCGGCCCGCCAGCTCGCCGACGGGGTGCGTGTGGTGGCTTCCGGTGAGGCGCTGCTCGCCCCCTCGGTCACCAAACGGCTGATCACGGAGTTCTCCCGGCTGTCCGAGGCACCGCGGTCGGCCCCCACCGGACAGTCGGCTTACGGCGACCTGACCGAGCGGGAAACCGAGGTGCTGGTCCTGATAGCCCAGGGCCTGTCCAACGCGGAGATAGCCGAGCGGCTGGTGGTCGCCGAGTCCACGATCAAGACCCATGTCAGCCGCATCCTGGTGAAGCTGGGCCTGCGCGACCGCACCCAGGCGGCGGTGTTCGCCTATGAGGCGAGACTGGTCACGCCGGGGTGAGACTCCCCTGGTCACGGAGGGAGGAACCAGGCTAGCGTCCGTCCATGGCAGCTGTTTCCGATCTCGCCTTCGACCCCTGGGACCCGGCGTTCCTCGCCGATCCGTACCCGGCCTATGCCGAGCTGCGGGCGAGGGGCCGCGTGATCCACTACGAACCGACCGACCAGTGGCTGATCCCGCACCACGCGGACGTCTCGGCGCTGTTGCGGGACCGCCGCCTCGGCCGCACGTATCAGCACCGCTTCTCGCACGAGGACTTCGGCCGCACGGCACCCCCGCCGGAGCACGAGCCGTTCCACGTCCTGAACGACCACGGGATGCTCGACCTCGAACCGCCGGACCACACCCGTATCCGACGTCTGGTGTCGAAGGCGTTCACCCCGCGCACGGTGGAGCGGCTGGGGCCGTACGTCGGCGAGCTGGCCGGGGAACTGGTGTCGGCCCTCGTGGCGGCCGGCGGCGGTGACCTGCTGAAGGACGTCGCGGAGCCGCTGCCGGTCGCGGTGATCGCGGAGATGCTGGGCATCCCCGAGTCGGACCGCGCCCAGCTGCGCCCCTGGTCGGCGGACATCTGCGGGATGTACGAGCTGAACCCGTCGCAGGACACGGCGGCCAAGGCGGTCCGGGCCTCGGTGGAATTCTCCGACTACCTCCGGGAGCTGATCGGGGCCCGCCGCAAGGAGCCCGGCGAGGACCTCATCTCCGGCCTGATCGCGGCGCACGACGAGGGCGACCGGCTGACCGAGCAGGAGATGATCTCCACGGCGGTCCTGCTCCTCAACGCCGGCCACGAGGCCACGGTGAATGCGACGGTGAACGGCTGGTGGGCCCTGTTCCGCAACCCGGCCCAGCTGGCCGCCCTGCGCGCGGACCAGTCACTGATCCCCTCGGCCATCGAGGAGCTGATGCGCTACGACACCCCGCTCCAGCTCTTCGAGCGCTGGGTGCTGGACGAGATCGAGATCGACGGCACGACGATCCCGAGGGGCGCGGAGATCGCCATGCTCTTCGGCTCCGCCAACCACGACCCGGCGGTGTTCACCGCCCCCGAGAGCCTCGACCTCACCCGCGGGGACAACCCCCACATCTCCTTCAGCGCGGGCATCCACTACTGCATCGGCGCCCCGCTGGCCCGCATCGAACTGGCGGCATCGATGACGGCGTTGCTGGAGAAGGCCCCCCGCCTGAGCTTGGCGGCGGAGCCGCAGCGGAAGCCGAACTTCGTGATCCGGGGGTTGGAAGGCCTGAGCGTCGAGGTGGGGTGATCACCCGTTCGGATGATCACCGGACGATTCCGAGCGATCGTCACCGGCGGCTCGACAAGCTGGTGCCTGCCTGCGAAGGGAGGCACCATGACGGTTATGGCAGAGCGCGCGTCATCCAGGTTGTCGGTGGACATGTTCGAGCGGATCGCCGAATTCGCCGCTCGTGAGGACGAGACCGTCAGTTTCGAGTTCATCGACGGACGGATCGGGGTCAAGAAGGTGACGAACGGCAACCACGATGAGATCACGATGTGGTTGGTCTTCCAGTGCAAGCATGCGCGGCCCGAACTCACCCTCTACCCGAACCGCGGGCTGAAGGTGGGGGCGTATCGCAACGGTCGGGCCGAGCCTGACGGCGTGCTCGCGCCAGCGGGTCACTACACGGGAAAGGGCAGCTGGGCGGACCCTGACGGAGCGGTCATGGCGGTCGAGATCACGTCCTACGACTCGGACACCCACAACCGCGATCGCGTGGAGAAGCCCCGGGCATACGCCGAGGCGGGTATCCCCGTCTACTTGCTGATCGACCGTGAGAATCTCTCGATCCTGGTCCACAGCAACCCGGACCTGGAGGTCGGGTACCGAGACATCCACGTGGCCATGCTCGGTGACAAGGTCACCCTCCCCAATCCCGTGGGCATCGAGCTCGACACCGAGGAGCTCAAGCGGTACCTCGACTGAGGGCCACTCTCACGTCGTCATGTCCCGTCTCCGCAACGCCGCCAGCCCCCCGCCCACCAGGACCACCGCCACCCCCGCAAGGGTCAGTACCGGGCCCCACTGCATCTGCGCGCCCGGCAGCTTCGGAAGATGGCCGAAGGGGGACAGGCCCAGCACGATCTGCGGTGCGTTCAGGGCCGGGCCGACCCAGCCGATCAGGAGGACGGCGACCGCCACTCCCCAGGCCGCCGTCGCCGCCCGGGGCGCGACCCCGTACAGCAGGACCGCCACCCCGCCGATCACCCACACCGCCGGGAGCTGGACCAGGCAGGCGCCCAGGATCGGGGCGGTCTCCTTGCCGTGGCCGACGGCGAAGCCCAGGCCCGCCAGGAGCATGATCAGGGCCGAGCCGCCGAAGGCGATCGTCAGATGGCTCGCGGCCCAGCGCAGTCGTCCCAGCGCGCAGGCCAGCACCGGTTCCGCGCGGCCCGAGGTCTCCTCGCCGTGCAGGCGCAGTACCGAGGCGACGACATACAGGGACGCGATCAGCCCGAGCATGCCGACCATCGCCGCGAGGAACGCGTCCGTGAGAGCGCTCTGGCCGCCCATCCGCTCGAAGATCTGCCGTGCCTGGTCGTTGCCGCGGACCAGCTCGGCCGCGCCGTCGGTCAGCCCGCCGTAGACGACCCCGGCCAGGAAGAAGCCGATCGACCAGCCGAACACGCTGCCACGCTGCAGCCGCCAGGCCAGCGCGCCCGCCGTGCCGAGGCGGCCGCCCGCCGGACCGGGCCGTGTGGGCAGGAAGCTCATGCCGACGTCCCTGCGCCCGGCGAGGCCGTAGGCGAGCGCGCCCTGCGCGGCTACCGCGGCCGCGAACAGCAGCAGCACCCACCACCGTTCGTCCGCGAAGGACCGCTGGTTCTCCAGCCAGCCGAGCGGCGACAGCCATGTCAGCACCGAGGATCCGTCGTCCGTCGCCGAGTCGCCCGCCGCGCGCAGGACGAAGGCCGCCCCGAGGACCGCCGCGGTCAGCCCCCGGGCGAGGCGGGCGCTCTCCGTCAGCTGGGCGACGATCGCCGCCATCGTGGCGAAGACCATGCCGGCCCCGGCGAGGCCGAGGCCGAAGGACACGGCGCCCGAAGCTCCCTGCCCGGCCAGCCCGGCCATGACCAGCAGCGCCAGTACGGCATTCGCGACGGCCGCCGCCAGCAGCGCCGCCGTGAGGGAGGCCCGGCGGCCCACCATCCCCGACGCCACCAGTTCCTGCCGGCCGCTCTCCTCCTCGTCCCGGGTGTGCCGAATGACGACCAGCAGGCTCATCACGGCCGCGAGCGCGGCGGCGTACACGCCCACGCGCCAGGCCGTCAGCGCGCCGATCGAGGTGTCGAAGACCGGGCCGATCAGGGCGCGGAACGAGGCGTTGGCCTCCATCTGCCGTACCAGATCGGCGCGTTCGGCCGTGGTGCCGTACAGGTTCTTCAGGGTGCCCGGCATGGAGAGGACCATGAGCGCGTTCACCGTGACGAAGACCGGGATCATCACCCGGTCGCGGCGCAGGGCGAAGCGCAACAGGGTTCCGGTGCCCGCCAGTTGGCGGGTTCCGCCACGCGTTCGTACCGCGAGCGTGGTCATTGCGACACCTCGTCCTGGTAGTGGCGCAGGAACAGTTCCTCGAGCGTGGGCGGGATCGAGGTGAGGGACCGAACGCCCGACTCGCTCAGCTGCCGCAGCACGGCGTCCAGCTTGTCGGTGTCCACCTGGAGGCGGACGCGGCGGCCCTGCACATCGAGGTCGTGCACGCCGGGGAGGTGGGACAACCCGTTGGGCGGCCCGGTGAGTTCGGCGCTGACGCTCGTGCGGGTGAGGTGGCGCAGGTCGGCCAGTGAGCCGCTCTCGACCGTCCGGCCGTTGCGGATGATGCTCACCCGGTCGCAGAGCTCCTCGACCTCGCTCAGGATGTGCGAGGACAGCAGGATCGTGCGGCCGCGGTCGCGCTCCTCCTCCACACAGCGCTGGAAGACCTCCTCCATCAGGGGGTCCAGACCCGAGGTCGGCTCGTCCAGGATCAGCAGGTCGACGTCCGAGGCGAAGGCGGCGACCAGGGCGACCTTCTGCCGGTTGCCCTTGGAGTACGTGCGGCCCTTCTTGGTGGGGTCCAGCTCGAACCGCTCGGTCAGCTCTGCCCGGCGCGCCTTGTCGAGGCGGCCGCGCAGCCGGCCGTACAGGTCGATGACCTCGCCACCGGAGAGGTTGCGCCACAGCGTGACGTCGCCGGGGACATAGGCGATCCGGCGGTGCACCTCCACGGCGTCCGCCCAGGGGTCGCGGCCCAGTACCTGCGCGGCGCCCGAGTCGGCGCGCAGCAGGCCGAGCAGAACCCGGATGGTGGTGGACTTCCCGGCGCCGTTGGGGCCGAGGAAGCCGTGGACCTCTCCGGTCGCGACGTCCAGGTCGAGGCCGTCCAGGGCGTGGGTCCGACCGAAGGACTTGTGCAGTCCGGAGACGGTGATTGCCTTCGTCATGGCTCAGAACGTACGCTTCTTTCAGAAATTTGTGAAGTTAAGGAAGTGTATGAAGCTCGGATAGGATGCGGTCATGACGGAATCAGCCGGTACGGAGCGTGACCCGGAGGCGGTGTCGAAGTTCGTCGAGTCCTTCGCGGCACAGCTCGTCGAGGCCGGGATGCAGCGCATGCCGGCCCGGATCTTCGCCGCGCTCCTGTCCTCCGACGCGGGCGCGATGAGCTCCGCCGAACTGGGGGAACAGCTCCAGGTGAGCCCCGCCGCGGTCTCCGGCGCGGTGCGTTACCTGGCGCAGCAGCACATGGTGTCCCGCGAGCGTGAGCCCGGTTCGCGGCGCGAGCGCTACCGGGTGCACAGCAACCAGTGGTACGAGGCCCTGACCAATCGTGAGGCGGTCATCAAGCGGTGGGAGGGCGCCCTGCGCGAGGGGGTCGTCAGCCTCGGCGCGGACACCCCGGCGGGCCGCCGCATGGCCGAGACGCTCGCCTTCTTCGAGTTCGTCGACGGCGAGATCGCGGCCATGATGGAGCGCTGGCGGGCGCACCGGGAGCAGCTCTTCGGGCAGGACTGAGCCCGCACCGGCCTGTCAGGCCCCCGCCCGCTGGGGCACCGTGAGCCCCCAGGCCCCCTCCACGACCTGCCACGTCCGCCTGCGTACCGGGCCCGCCACCTCGGCGTCCGCCCGGTACCGGAAGTCCGGTCCGGCCACGGTCACGGTCCTCCCGGAGGCGCGCAGCGGGGACGCCTCCGCGCCCACCGACGCCGGCCGCACCTCGACCTCGGCCAGGCCGGCCAGTCCGGCCGAGCCGGTCGTCACCGAGACCCCCTCCACCGGCTGGTCCAGGTCGACGAGCGTCACCCCGTCGACCTCCACCCGCAGCCGCGCGGGCCCGGGGCCGGGCACGGAGGTGGCGAGCCGGGAGGGGCGGGCGCCCAGCGTCCGTACGAGGGAGCGGTATGTCGTGCGCAGCCACGGGCGGCCGGGAGCCGCGGGGACCGGCTCCAGCGGCGCGGCCTGTCGCACCTGCACCGGCGGGATCCGCAGCGCGCCGAGCACCACTCCGTCGCTGTCGTCCACCAGCAGGTCCATGCGCCGCTCGACCCCGTCGAGTACGGCCCGCGCCGCGGCCACCGCCCCCGTCGGCACCCCCAGGGTCTCCGCCAGCGCCAGCGCGCCCCCCACCGGCACCACCGACAGCACACATCCGGCCAGCTCCCGCTGCCGGTGCAGCAGGGACACCGCCCGGACCAGCGCCCGGTCGTCGCCGACCACCACGGGGCGGCGGGAGCCGCGCCGCGCCAGCGCGCGAGCGAATTCCTCCGGCCCCTCGGGCAGGCACACCTTGGTGGTCGCACCTGCGCTGAGCACGTCTTTCGCGATCCGTACCGACTCGCCGTCCGTCCGCCGGGCGACCGGGTCGATGACCACCAGCAGCTGATCGGACGTCGCGAAGGTCGCCACCTCGGTCCTGCCTCGCTTCCTCGGGTAGCATCTTTGTGCAAGAGCCCCTTGCGCTATTGCGCCAGGGGCTTCGTCTATTCCGGGGCATCCGGTCCGACGGTTGTGCGACCAACGGCGGTCGCAGTGGTACGCGGCGGTGAACCTTACGCCTACGCCCCTGACCTTGGACATGCCCCGCCCGGAAGGGGTGTACGCGCGTGCCCGCACTTGTGCTGCTCGGTGCTCAGTGGGGTGACGAAGGCAAGGGGAAGGCCACCGATCTGCTCGGTGGCTCGGTGGACTATGTCGTTCGCTACCAAGGCGGCAACAACGCCGGCCACACGGTGGTCGTCGGCGACCAGAAGTATGCACTCCACCTCCTCCCTTCCGGAATCCTCTCTCCCGGCTGTACGCCGGTCATCGGAAACGGCGTCGTCGTCGACCCGTCGGTCCTGCTCTCCGAGCTGAGCGGTCTGAACGAGCGCGGCGTCGACACGTCGAAGCTCATGATCAGCGGTAACGCGCACATCATCACCCCGTACAACGTCACGGTCGACAAGGTGACGGAACGCTTCCTCGGAAAGCGGAAGATCGGGACGACGGGGCGCGGTATCGGTCCGACCTACGCGGACAAGATCAACCGCGTCGGGATCCGGGTCCAGGACCTGTACGACGAGTCGATCCTGGAGCAGAAGGTCGAGGCGGCCCTCGACGTCAAGAACCAGATCCTCACCAAGCTGTACAACCGGCGCGCCATCGCGGTCGACCAGGTGGTCGAGGAACTGCTCGGCTACGCCGACAAGCTCGCCCCGTACGTCGCCGACACGGTCCTGGTCCTCAACCAGGCCCTGGAGGAGAACAAGGTCGTCCTGTTCGAGGGCGGCCAGGGCACGCTGCTGGACATCGACCACGGCACGTACCCGTTCGTCACCTCCTCGAACCCGACCGCGGGCGGTGCGTGCACCGGTGCCGGTGTCGGTCCGACGAAGATCAGCCGGGTCATCGGCATCCTCAAGGCGTACACCACCCGCGTCGGCGCCGGTCCGTTCCCGACCGAGCTCTTCGACGAGGACGGCGACGCGCTGCGCCGCATCGGCGGTGAGCGGGGTGTGACGACGGGCCGCGACCGCCGCTGCGGCTGGTTCGACGCGGTGATCGCCCGCTACGCGACCCGGGTGAACGGCCTGACCGACTTCTTCCTCACCAAGCTGGACGTCCTGACCGGCTGGGAGCAGATCCCGGTGTGCGTGGCGTACGAGATCGACGGCAAGCGCGTCGAGGAGCTGCCGTACTCGCAGAGCGACTTCCACCACGCGAAGCCGATCTACGAGACCCTCCCGGGCTGGTCCGAGGACATCACCAAGGCGAAGTCCTTCTCCGACCTCCCGAAGAACGCCCAGAACTACGTCAAGGCGCTGGAGGAGATGTCCGGCGCCCCGATCTCCGCGATCGGCGTGGGCCCGGGCCGCGACGAGACGATCGAGATCAACTCGTTCCTCTGAGCCCACCCACAGGCGACGCCCTCAGCCGGCCCCGGCGGCCGACTGGGGGCGTGCGTCGTTTCCGGGACGGGGCGAAGGGGGGCGGGGACGGGGGTCCCGGGCGCCCGGCGAGCGCCGGGTCCCCGCCCGCGCTCCGTTCCCGCGCTCCGTTCCCGCGCTCCGCTCCCCGGCTCCGCACCCGCCCCGGCTCCGCACCCGCCCCCGCTCCGCACCCGCCCCCGCCCCCGCACCGCGCCCCCGCTCCGCGCCCCCCGGCAGGATCCCCCGGACACCGGACACCGGACACCGGACACCGGACACCGGACACCGGACACCGGACACCGGACCGCCGGAGGGCCGGGACGCGTGCGGCCGCCACCTCGCGGGCGAACCGGCGCTGGTCCAGGTGTGACGGGTCGTCATGGGGCGGACGCCGCCGGGCCGGGAGCCATTCCAGAACTTGACCTGGACATGGCCTGCCCCTGGTTCACGGTGCGCGGGCTCGCGAGAAGCATCTACGCGGGTAGCCCCGCACGCCGCACGCTCACGATCGCGCCACTCACGCCTCCAGGAGCCTTGAATGCCCGCCCACCCCATGAACCGCAGGCAGTTCATGCACACGTCGGCCGCAACCGGTGCCGCCGTGGCCGCCGCAGGGACCGTCGGCCTGGCCGCCGCGCCCGCCCGGGCCGCCGACCAGCAGTCCGAAAAGGGGCCGCGTACCTGGTCGTTCTCCATCCTCGGCACCACCGACCTGCACAGCCACGTCTTCGACTGGGACTACTACAAGGACGCGGCCTACTCGGACAGCAAGGGCAACTCCGTCGGTGTCGCCCGCGTCGCCACCCTCATCAAGCAGCAGCGCGAGGCCAAGGGCGAGGAGCGCGTGCTGCTCGTCGACGCCGGCGACATCATCCAGGGCACCTCGCTGGCCTACTACTTCGCCCGCGTCGACCCGATCACAGGGACCGACGGCAAGCGGGGCCCCAGGCATCCGATGGCCGTGGCGATGAACCACATGCGCTACGACGCCGCCGCCCTCGGCAACCACGAGTTCAACTACGGCATCGACGTGCTGCGCAAGTTTGAGAGCCAGTGCCACTTCCCGCTGCTCGGCGCCAACGCGCTGGACGCGAAGACGCTGCGGCCCGCCTTCGCGCCGTACACCGTGAAGCGGATCTGCGTCCCCGGCGCGCCCGACATCAAGGTCGGCATCCTCGGGCTCACCAACCCGGGCATCGCCCTGTGGGACAAGGACAACGTCAGCGGGAAGATGGTCTTCCCGGGGCTGGTGGAGCAGGCGAAGAAGTACGTGCCGCGGCTGCGTGCCCTCGGCTGTGACGTCGTCTTCCTCACCGACCACTCCGGCCTCGACGGCTCCTCCTCCTACGGCGACGAGCTGCCGTACGTCGAGAACGCCTCCAACCTCGTCGCCCAGCAGGTCCCGGGCATCGACGCGATCCTCGTCGGGCACACCCATGTCGAGGTGCCGTCGTACACCGTCAAGAACGAGGAGACCGGCGAGGACGTGCTCCTCTCCGAGCCGTACTGCTGGGGCTACCGGCTCAGCGTCTTCGACTTCGAGGTCGAGCTGCACCACGGCCGGTGGAAGGTCACGGGCAAGACGGCCCAGACCCTCAACCCGAACACCGTGGCCGAGGACCCGGAGATCAGCAAGCTCCTGGAGGCCGATCACGAGCTGGTCGTGAAGTACGTCAACACGGCCGTCGGCACCTGCACCGCGGACCTCTCGGCGGCGGAGTCCTGCTGGAAGGACGTGCCCATCATGGACTTCATCCACGAGGTCCAGATGCAGACCGTGAAGGCGGGCCTGTCGGCGTCGGACGCGGCCCTCCCGCTCATCTCGGTCGCCGCGCCGTTCTCCCGCACGGCCGACATCCCGCAGGGCGATGTGACCATCAAGGACATCGCGGGCCTCTACATCTACGACAACACCCTCTACGGCAAGAAGCTCACGGGCGCCCAGCTCAAGGACTACCTGGAGTACGCGGCGAAGTACTACCACCAGGTGCCGAGCGGGACGGCGGTGAACACCGCCACCCTCACCAACGCCAACAACTTCTGGGACTACATGTACGACACCGCGGCGGGCGTCTCCTACGAGATCGACATCGCCCAGGCCGAGGGTTCGAGGATCAAGAACCTCACCTACAACGGCACCGCGGTCGCCGACGACCAGGTCTTCGTCGTCGCGGTCAACAACTACCGCGCCAACGGCGGTTCGGGATACCCGCACATCGCCTCGGCCGGCATCGCCTACAGCTCCACCAACGAGATCCGCCAGCTGATGATCGACTACGTCGTGGCCAAGGGCACCCTGGACCCGGCCGGCTTCGCGGTCACCAACTGGAAGCTGACGCAGGCGGGTACGCCGGTGTTCTGATCCCGGGCGGTCCCGGCGGCACACGGCGCCGCCGGGATCACCTCAGGGAGAGGTAGAGCAGGAACCCGACGTGGGTGAGGTGGAAGAGGCCCATGCAGATCCACTGAACCGGTCGCATCCAGCTTGTGGTCCATGCCGGAAATACCAGGTCGGAAGCCATCATTCCGGCCCGCATCCGATGTGATGCCCGTGCCGGGCGGCGGTCAGCTGAAGACGATCATCGACCCCTGTGCCAGGCTCCGGGTCGCCGCCGCGTGCAGCCCCAGCCAGACGTGCCGTTCGCGCGCGAAGGGGCTGGGATCGTACGGCGCCGGGACGGCCGGCTCCTCCAACTCCGTGGGGGCGCGCGGAGGTTCCGGTGCGGCCGGCGGGTTGGCCGGATCGATGCCGATGGACGGCGCGACGAACTCCAGCTCCCGCAGCAACGTCTGGGAGGAGCCCAGGGGACCGCCGCTCGCCAGCAGCTCGTCGTTCGACAGCGGGTTGGGGAAGTCGACCGGGACATAGGCGCCCGCGTGGTCGTAGTGCCAGACCAGGTGCGACTGCTGGGCGGTGGACTCGAACATCTCCAGGAGCTGCTCGTAGTCGCCGCCCAGCTCGTCCACCGGCGTCACCGGCAGCCCGCACATCTGGAGGAGATAGACCCGGCGCAGGAAGTGCAGCGCGTCGTAGTCGAAGCCGGCCACCGGGGCGACCTCGCCGGACAGGCCCGGCATGTACTGGTACACCGGCACCGGCGGGAGTCCGGCTTCGGCGAGCACCTTGTTGTATTGCGCGAGTTCCTCGGCGAACGGGTTGTCCGGGGTGTGGCACAGGACGTCCACGAGCGGCACCAGCCACAGGTCACAGGCCAAAGAGAGCTCCTCGCATCAGCACGCGTACACGCATTGCAGGGTGGTCAGGGAAGGGTAGTCGGTGCGGCGCAGGCTCAGTCCCCCTCGTGCAGGTCCCATACCCACACACCGTGCGTCCACTTTCCGGTACGGCCGGTGAGCTTGTGCAGGGCCGTGCGCAGCTTGTCGTCATTTGGCTGGGGTGCGACCACCAGGACGCCCGCCTTCCAGTAGGCGAAGTCCCGCCTGGCCTGCGCCTGCCAGTTCTTGCCGATGACCGGGACCACGCCCGTCCAGCGCACGTCCCGGAGCATGTCGGAGGTGTAGCGCGGGGAGGCGCCGTAGATGCCGATACGGTCCTCCCCGTACGGGCCGTTGAAGTAGCCGCCCGGGAGTCTGAAGCCCAGATGGGCGGCCGTCTGCCAGTGCAGGGCCTCCGCGGCGCCGGAGTCGGGCAGCGGCACGGGGACGAGCGACTCGCCCTTGCGGACGTACGACTTCCAGGTCCCGTCCGTGAAGAACGCCGGCACCGCGGCACGCTGCTCGGACTTCAGCGGCGCCGGGACGAGCGGGGCCAGGGCGAGCAGGACCCCGAGGAAGCCGAAGTACATCGTGCCCACGGCACGGGTCGCCACCAGCCGCTCCACCGCGATCGCCAGCAGCATGCCCAGCGCCGGGGCGCAGACCATCGCCACCCGGCCCTCGATCACCGACTCGAACAGCGGCTTGTCCGCCAGCAGGGCCCAGGGGCCGGGGTAGACGGTGTCGGTGAGCGGGATGCGGATCTTCGGGCCGAGGGAGAGCACCGCGGCGGCCACCGTGGTGAACGCCAGCGCCTTGACCAGGGTCTGCTCCCACAGCCGTACGACGATCGCGAAGGCCAGGGCGACCAGTGGCCAGCCGTAGAACGCGTTCTGCTCGGTGGGGTTGAGGGAGAGGGAGTTCGCCATCTGTGCGTCGCCCGCGAACAGTGAGCGCTCGGCGAAGGCGATCAGGGAGAGGGGGCTGTTGCCCGCGTTGTCGCCGTGCAGGACGCTCCGATAGCTCTGCGGGCCGGTGAACTGCCAGTACAGGGGATAGGCGACGAGGGGGAGACAGACCGCCGCGCCGATCAGCAGGCCCTTCAGCAGCGGCCGCCAGGCCTCCCGTGCCACGTCCAGCCGTACGACCGCGTAGGCGGCAGCGAACAGGGTCATGCCAAGCGCGGCGAGCAAAAAAGGTTCCTCGCCCAGGAAGACCTGATAGGCGGCCATCAGGCCGAGCACGATCCCGTCCCGCACCACCCGCGTGCCCGCGCACAGACGCAGGGCGCGGTCGATGATCAGCGGGATCATGAACAGGATCACGAAGTTGGGGTGCGCGTTGGCGTGGCTGACCATCGGGGGCGCGAAGGCGGCCAGCGAGGCGCCCAGGAAGGCGGCCGCCCGCTGCCGTACGACACGTTTCACGATCAGCCAGTACCAGGCGGCCGCGGTCGCGGCCAGGCCCAGCGTCATGCAGACGCTCAGCGCGACCGCGGGGCCCGCGGCCAGGGTGAGCGGCGCGAAGGGGACGGACAGGCCCAGCATGACCGTGTTGGCCATCAGGTTCACGCCGTCGGGAAAGCCCTGGAGATCGGTGAAGAGGGGGTTGCGCAGATGGGCCACGTTGTCAGCGGTCACCGCGAAGAACCACTCCCACTGGTTCTGGTCCTGGAGGGAGTCGGGGAGGTAGCGGTGGTCCGGGTCGAAGACACGGCCCGAGTAGAGGGCCACCGCCAGCAGCAGGAAGAGGATGGTGACCAGGAGGTCGGCGGGGCGCACGGCGCGGGCTCTGAGCCGGGCCAGGTCGGTGAGGACGCGGGCGTAGTCGAGGGGGCCGACCTTCGAGCCGGGCTGGTGGCTCCAGCGGACCGGGACTTCGGTGACGGGCCAGTCGGAGCGGTGGAAGTGCTGGAGCACCTCCACGTCTATGCCCCAGCCGTCGAGCCGGGAGGCGGCGAAGGCCTCACGGGCCCGGTCGCCCTCGAAGAGTTTGAAACCGCACTGGGTGTCCCGTATGCCCGGCACGGCCGTCGCGCGTATCAGGAAGTTCCCGGCACGGCCGAGCAGTTCGCGCAGCCGGTGCTGACGGTTGTCGATCGCCGCACCGGGCACCGAACGCGAGCCGATCGCCGCCGCGTGCCCCTCGCTGAGCGCCTTGTCGAGCCGCTCCAGCTCCTCTATGGGCGCCGCCAGGTCGGCGTCGGTGACCAGCACCCGGTGGCCGCGCGAGGCCGCGACCCCGAGGCGCAGGGCGCTGCCCTTGCCGCGGTTGCGGTCACTGGTGACGAGCCGGACCCGTGGGTGCGCTAATGCCGGTGTCTGGCGGGTGCCGTCGGTCGACCCGTCGTCGGCGACGATCACCTCCCACTCGCCCCAGCGGCCTTGGTTGTCGCTCAGATAGGCCGTGACGGCCTCGAGGGTGGGGCCGAGACGCTCTTCTTCGTTGTAGGCGGGGACGACGACGGAGAGGTCGACCGCCTCGGGGCGGCGGCCGCTCATCCGGCGGCCAGCCGCTCGATGAGGGCGAGGGCGTGCGCGTTGTACCCGGCGACGATCGCGCGGGCGCCCCCGGGGTCCCGGCGGGTCAGGGCGTCCACCAGTTCGGTGTGCCGGGACCACAGGCTGCCGCGCAGGTCGGGCAGGCGGCGCAGGTGCTGCACCGCGCACACCCAGGACTGGACGCGCAGCCGGTTCAGGAAGTCGGCGAGATAGGGGTTGCCGAACAGGGCGCCGAGCTCGCGCCAGAAGCGCAGGTCGTAGCCGATCAGCACGGTCAGGTCACCGGCGGCGGACGCGCGCTGGGCCTCCTCGCCGCGTCGGCGGACCGCGGCGAGGGCTGCCGCCGTACGGGGCTCCTCGGGGTTCGCGAACGGCTTGCGGCCGTCGACGAGGGCCTGGAACATGCCGTCGGTGACCAGGCTGCGCGCCTCGATCATGCCGCGGTAGTCGTCGAGCGAGTACTCCGGGACGCGGAAGCCGCGGTGCTGGTCCGCCTCCAGGATGCCCTGCGCGGACAGGTCGACCAGCGCCTCGCGGACCGGCGTCGCCGAGACCCCGTACTGCTCGGCGATCTCCTTCACCGTGAACGCCCGGCCCGGCTGGAGCCGGCCGGCCAGCACCTCGTCACGGAGGGCGTCCGCGATCTGCTGCCGCAGCGTACTGCGGGTGACGGCGCCGTTGCCGGGCATGGTCGGGGGCTCTCCTCACGCGTATGGGTGACGTGCTCGTCCATATCTACGAGCACGTCACCTTACGCGTTCGAGTTCCCCCTGGTGAGCTTCGGTGTTGCGGTCCTCACTCACACCGTGTATTCGTCGGCCACGCTCAGCGCGGCGTCCAGCGCCGCAAGGCCCTCCTTCAGCTCGGCCTCGGTCACATTGCAGGGCGGGACGACGTGGGTGCGGTTCATGTTGATGAAGGGCCACAGGCCGCGCTTCTTCGCGGCGGCACCGAAGGCGGCCATCGGCGCGTTCGCCTCGCCCGCCGCGTTGTACGGCACCAGCGGCTCCCGGGTCTCCCGGTTCTTCACCAGGTCGAGGGCCCAGAACATGCCCACACCGCGCACCTCGCCGACGCTCGGGTGCCGCTCGGCCAGCGCGCGCAGGCCCGGCTCGACGACGCTCGCGCCCAGGTCCTTCGCGCCCGCGACGACGCCCTCCTCCGCCATCACGTTGATGGTCGCGACGGCGGCGGCGCAGGCCAGCGGATGGCCGGAGTACGTCAGGCCGCCCGGGTAGGCCCGCTTGCCGAAGGTCTCCGCGATCTTCCCGGAGATGGCGACACCGCCGAGCGGCACATAACCGGAGTTGACGCCCTTGGCGAAGGTCATCAGGTCGGGTACGACGTCGAACAGATCGGCCGCGAACCACTCACCGGTGCGTCCGAACCCGGCCATGACCTCGTCCAGGATGAACACGATGCCGTACTTGTCGCACAGCTCCCGCACGCCTGCGAGGTAGCCGGGCGGCGGAACCATGATCCCCGCGGTGCCCGGGATCGTCTCCAGGACGATCGCGGCGATGGTGCCCGGCCCCTCGAAGGCGATCGTCGTCTCCAGGTGCTCCAGGGCACGCGCGCACTCCTGCTCCTCGGTCTCCGCGTAGAAGCGGGAGCGGTAGAGGAACGGAGCCCAGAAGTGGACGACACCGGCGGTGGCGTTGTCGGAGGCCCAGCGGCGGGGGTCGCCGGTGATGTTCACCGCCTGCTGCGTACCACCGTGGTACGAGCGGTACGCC
Organism: Streptomyces herbicida; assembly: GCF_032656585.1. Classification (NCBI taxonomy): domain Bacteria; kingdom Bacillati; phylum Actinomycetota; class Actinomycetes; order Kitasatosporales; family Streptomycetaceae; genus Streptomyces; species Streptomyces herbicida. The sequence continues at coordinate 48,963 of NZ_JAUYWJ010000024.1, read as the reverse complement.
GACAGCACCTTCGCGCGGCCCGTGTGCAGCCGGGCCATGCGCACCGCGTGCTCGATGGCGTCCGCGCCGCCGTTGGTGAAGAAGATCTTGTCCAGGTCGCCCGGCGTCCGCTCGGCGATCAGCCGGGCCGCCTCCGAGCGCGCCTCGACGGCGAAGGCGGGCGCGAAGGTGGTCAGGTGTGCGGCCTGCTCCTGGATCGCGGCGACGATCTTCGGGTGCTGGTAGCCGATGTTGGTGTAGACGAGCCCGCTCGTGAAGTCGAGGTAGCGCTTGCCGTCGTAGTCCCAGAAGTACGACCCCTCGGCGCCGGCGACGGCGAGCGGGTCTATGAGCTCCTGGGCGGACCAGGAGTGGAAGACGTGTGCACGGTCCGCGGCCTTCACGGCGGCGCCGGCTTCGGGGTTCGGCTGAGGGGTCATGCGGGCGAGCGTAAATGTCCGCGATGCGAACGCGATATCGGCGTCCTGTTCCCTGGTCGGGGGGTTTCCGCGACAGATTGTCTGTTACGGAACCGTAGACACCGCCCCGCGCGACCTCCCACACGACCGCACTATTCTCGGTCCGTTGCACACCTACGGGGGGAAGGCGGCGCAGCCATGGAGAAGCTCGGACCCGGTGACCCGCAGCGCATCGGGGCGTACCGGCTGCTGGCGCGGCTCGGCGCGGGCGGCATGGGGCATGTGTATCTGGCCCGGTCGGAGCGGGGCCGTACCGTCGCCGTGAAGCTGGTGCGCGAGGAGCTCGCCGAGCAGGAGGAGTTCCGGGCGCGGTTCCGGCAGGAGGTGCAGGCCGCGCGCCGGGTCGGCGGTCACTGGACCGCCCCCGTGCTGGACGCGGACACCGAGGCCGCGGTGCCGTGGGTGGCCACCGGGTATGTCGCCGGACCCAGCCTCCAGCAGGTCGTCGGGCACGACCACGGCGCACTGCCCGAGCGTTCGGTACGGATCCTGGCGGCCGGGCTCGCGCACGCGCTCAAGGACATCCACGCCGCCGGGATCGTGCACCGGGACCTCAAGCCGTCCAATGTGCTGGTGACCATCGACGGGCCGCGCGTCATCGACTTCGGCATCGCGCGGGCGCTGGAGACCCTGGCCGGGGACGGGCTCACCCGCACCGGCTCCCTGGTCGGCTCGCCCGGCTTCATGGCGCCCGAGCAGGTGCGCGGCGATCGGATCACGCCCGCCTGCGACGTCTTCTGCCTCGGCTCCGTGCTCGCCTACGCGGCGACCGGCAAGCTCCCCTTCGGGGCCGCCAACAGCGGGGTGCACGCCCTGATGTTCCGGATCGCCCAGGAGGAGCCCGACCTGGAGGGCGTGCCCGAGGGCGTCGCCGACCTGGTGCGCGACTGTCTGAAGAAGGACCCGGCCGCCCGGCCGACGCTGGGCCGGATCCTGGAGCGCACCGGCGCCGAGGACACGGTGTCCGGAGGGCGCTCGCGGGATCCGTGGCTGCCGGGGGCGCTGGTGGCCCAGCTGGGGCGGCACGCGGTGCAGCTGCTGGAGGCCGAGGACCCGGAGGCGGCGGCGGAGGGCCCGGCGGGGGAGGACTCCCGGCCGGCCCCGGCCGCGCCTGCGCCCGGCGCGCCTGCACCCGGCGCGCCTGCGCCCGGGGGCGCGCCCGCGCCCGGCTCTCCCGCGCCCGCGCCCGGCCCCGGCGGGGACCGGATGCCCGACCCCACCCCCGCGTGGATCCACCAGCAGACCCCCGCGCCCGGCTCGCCCCCCGAGCATCCCCCCGCTCCCGGCTCGTCCCCCGAGCACGCCCCCGCCTCCGACGACGCCTCCGTGCCGCCCCCGCCCGGGGACCCACGACCGTCCGGCGGGCCGGGGGTGAACCACCTGCCCACGATGGTCGCGGGCCAGACGCCCCCGCCGGGGGCGCCCCCGTCCCACCCGGCGTACGGCTACCCGCAGCAGCACCCGCAGCAGCATCCGCAGCCCTCCGCCTACGGCTATCCGCAGCAGCCCGGCGCCGGTGCCTGGCCCGGTTCCGGGCAGCCGTACAACCCGTACGCGGGCGGCATCGGCTCGACCCCGCCGTACGGCCCGCCGCCGATGGGCTCCACACCGCCGTACGGACCCGCTGGCATTCCGCCGCGGGAGCCGCGCCAGAGCGGCCGGTCCACGGCGCTCCTCGTGGTGATCGCGCTGGTCGTCGCGCTCGCCGCGGGCGGCTCGGTGTACGCGCTGATGAAGGGCGGCGGCAGCGACGACAAGGGCGGGAGCACCGTCTCCCCCGGCCCCACCACCGGCGCGCCCACGACCACAGGACCGACCACCTCCGGGCCCGCCCCGACCACCTCGCAGCCCACCTCCTCGGCACCGTCGGACGGCGCGATCCCGGCCGGGTACCTGGGGACCTGGGAGACGTCGATCGACAACTCCACCGGGCACAACACCCGTGAGCTGACCATCCAGCAGGGTGACGTGGGGGACACGGTCCTCACGCTCGTCGCCGACGGGCCCATCGTGGGCGGCGGCAGCTACCACTGTGTCTTCACCGCGAAGCTGTCCGAACAGCCCAGCGGCAACGGCCCGTTGGAGATCGGCCCGTCCACCGTCTCCTCCGGCGAGCCGCTCTCGTCCTGCTCGCCCGGCGAGGCCACCGAGGTCACGCTGCTGTCGGACGGACGGCTGCGGCGGGCGAAGCAGGGCAACGGGGAGAGCCTGACCTACACGAAGCAGTGAAGCGGTGAGGGCCAACTCCCCTTTTCTGTGGGGTCGTTGAACGCCCGGCGAACTTCAGCCCACGAGCCCGGATTGTCCCCTCGGGCGCACGTACTGTGACCCCACCATTCGACTCCGGGGAGTTGCGGGGGCACCCACATGGAGTGGCTGAGTGCGGAGAACGTGGTGGCCGTGGGGACGGCGGTGCTCGGTATCGCCGCGTCCGCCGGCATGGTCTGGTACGAGCGCCGGGTGCCGCGCCGCAAGCGGATCGGCTACCGCGTGCAGATGGACAACCCGATCGGCGACGACGTCCGTTCGGGCCGCGCCAACCGACGCCTGGGCCTCTTCGACGAGGCCCCGGTCATGGCGGACGCCACGCTCGTCCTGCTCCGCGTGGAGAACGACGGCTCGCAGGGCATCGACCGCGACGACTACACCAGTCCCGAACGGCACGGACTGACCGCGGTGTTCACCGACCGCACCGTCCGGGGCGTGTCGGTCACCCAGCCGACCGACACCGACCATCTGATGGATCACTTCACCCCCGAGCGGGGGTTCGGCTACGAGGGCAACGCCCTGCGCATCCCGCGGGTCCCGCTCAACAGGGGTGACCACTTCAAGCTGCTCGTCCTGCTGTCCGGCGGGGACGTGGGCCGGGAGATCCGGCTCATCGGGGGGATCCGGGAGGGCGAGGTCCACCCCAACCGCAGCGCCACACCCGACGACAAGCCGCCCCTGTTCAGCCGGGCCTCCCGGCTGATCACCATCATGCTCACGGTCTGTGTCGTCACGCTCGCCACCATCGTCGTGGCCCGGGACGACACCCCGCCGCCGATCGGCTGCGAGAAGGGCAGGCTGACGGTCACCGGTTCGACGGCCTTCGCACCCGTGCTGCGGGAGGTGGCTCAGAAGTACGAAGCGGACTGCGAGGGTTCGACGATCACGGTGGACCCGCACGGCTCCACCGCCGGAGTCCGGGAGCTGGAGGCCACCGGCGCCGAGTGGAAGAAGAGGGGCTCCCCGCCGCTGGTCGCCCTCTCGGACGGCCCCAAGCCCAGCGACATGCCGGAGCTGCGCGAGAGCAGGGTGGCGGTGTCGGTCTTCGCGCTGGTCGTGAACAACGACGTGATCCTGAAGAACCTGTCGGCGAAGGACGTACGACGCCTGTACCGCGGCGAGATCACCAACTGGCGGCAGCTCGGCGGCCCGGACCTGCCGGTCCACCTGGTCAGCAGGGACGCCAACTCCGGGACGCGGCAGGTCTTCCAGCGGCGGGTGCTGGGCCGGGGCGAGATCGCCAACTCCTCCGTCGACTGCGTGCACAAGGACGACGCGTCGGCCCCGGTGACCCGCTGCGAGCTGGACTCCACCGACCAGGTCCTGACGGAGGTGGCCAAGCTCCCGGGCGCCGTCGGCTACAGCGAACTGAACCTGGCCACCCGGGCCAAGGGCCTCCACGTCCTCCGCCTCGACGGCAACGAGCCCTCGGTGGACGCGATCGAACACGGCCGGAGCGCGTACCCCTACCGGGAGATCGAGTACGCCTACACCTACGGCCAGCCCCCGGCGGACTCCCTGGTCTCGAGCTTCCTGACGTACCTCTCGCGAGGAAACGGCCAGGACGTGATCCGCACCCACGGCCACATCCCGTGCTGGACCCCGGAGGGCATGAAACTCTGCGGCTGACACAGCCGCCGCCGCAACTGCGGGCAATCGTGCCCCGCAAACGCCAGGGCGCGCGCCCACCCCCGCCCAGCCCCAGCACAGGGCACCTCGTCAGCACCGGACGTGGAACAGACCCCGGCACCCGCTACCGCGGCTCCGGCGGCCGCTGCCGAGGCATATTGGGCCGGGCGGCAGCCCCCGGGGGCAGCGGAAACCGCCCCGGCAACCCCCCCGAGTCCACCCGCCCCCCGGAACTCGCCACAGCCGCCTGGATCCCCAACGGCGCGGACCCGGTCCGGAACTCCACCATCCAGTCGGCCGTCTCGACCCGCACCAGCTCCGTCACGTCCTCGGAGAACCGCCGCAGCACCGCCAGACACCGCTCGGTGGCCTCACTCGCCGTCCCCTCGGCCGGCCCCAGAACCTCCCGCACGCACTCCGACGCCCAGTCGAACTGCAGCACCTGCAACCGCCGCTGCACGGCCTGCGCGGTGGCGACGTCCCTTATCCATCCCGACGTGACCCCGAAGAACCGGTCGACACCGACACACGCCACCGCGACCGTCAGCGCCAGATACCCCCATGGCGCACCCCCGCCGAGCACCCCGGCCAGATCCAGCAGCGGCAGCATGCTCCCGCACACGGCCCCCGTAGCCGCCCCCGCCCGCAGCGCCCGCGCCCCGCGCCGCTTCCACACCCGGTCCGCGAGATACCAGGCCGCCGTCTCCAGAGCACCCCGCTCCACCCACCGGTACAGCTCGTCCAGCCGCTCGGCCGGCTCCCCCCAGTCCCCGAGCGGAAACATCCGCCCGGTCAGGTCGCCCGGCCGCAGCCCGGCCGCCCCCTCGCCCCGCTCGTCCTGAGGCGGACCCTCGGGCTGCATTTCCGGCTGACCCACCCGGCACTCCCTACTGATCGCGACCGGTCACGTTGAGTGACATCTGGATGCTGACGCGCGGCACCAGTCCTACCGCCCAATGGGTGGCGAAGGCGAAGCTTTCGCCTCTTTTCCGCCCGGAAGGAGGTCTTGATCAGGTATAGGACTCACGGCAATCTCACTCGAAAGAGTGGCGGGGCGATGGCTGCGTGGACCACGTAGGCTCGTGCACAACGGAGAACAACGAGAACCGAACCAGGAGCTGATCGTGATTCCCGGTGGTGGCCAGCCCAATATGCAGCAGCTGCTCCAGCAGGCCCAGAAGATGCAGCAGGACCTGGCGAAGGCCCAGGAGGAACTGGCGAACACGGAGGTCGACGGTCAGTCGGGCGGCGGCCTCGTGAAGGCCACGGTCACCGGCGCCGGCGAGCTGCGCGGCCTCGTGATCGACCCCAAGGCGGTGGACCCCGCGGACACCGAGACTCTCGCCGACCTGATCGTCGCGGCCGTCCAGGCGGCCAACGAGAACGCGCAGACCCTCCAGCAGCAGAAGCTCGGCCCGCTGGCCCAGGGTCTGGGCGGCGGAAGCGGCATCCCCGGCCTGCCTTTCTAAGACAGGCCGCGGCCAACTACGGTACGTACTGGAAGACTCCAGGAAGGGCAGTCCGTTGTACGAAGGCGTGGTCCAGGACCTGATCGACGAGCTGGGGCGGCTGCCCGGCGTCGGTCCCAAGAGCGCGCAGCGGATCGCCTTCCACATCCTGCAGGCCGAGCCGACGGACGTACGGCGCCTGGCCCAGGCCCTCCTGGAGGTGAAGGCGAAGGTCCGCTTCTGCGCGACCTGCGGCAACGTCGCGCAGGAGGAGCTGTGCGCGGTCTGCCGTGACCCCCGCCGCGACCAGTCGGTCATCTGCGTGGTCGAGGAGCCCAAGGACGTGGTCGCGATCGAGCGCACCCGTGAGTTCCGGGGCCGCTACCACGTCCTCGGCGGCGCGATCAGCCCGATCGAGGGCGTGGGTCCCGACGATCTCCGCATACGGGAACTCCTGGCCCGTCTGGCCGACGGAACGGTCACCGAACTGATCCTGGCCACGGATCCCAATCTCGAAGGCGAGGCGACGGCCACGTACCTCGCCCGCATGATCAAACCCATGGGCCTCAAGGTCACCCGCCTGGCCAGCGGCCTCCCGGTGGGTGGCGACCTGGAATACGCGGACGAGGTCACTCTCGGCCGCGCCTTCGAGGGGAGACGACTCCTAGATGTCTGACGCCACGCTGCACGCCACGACGCAGAACCCGGACGACTTCGCGGTCCAGATCGCGGATCAGGTCGAGAGTTTCCTGGTGGCCGTCACGGAGGTCGCGAAGGGCGACGAGCCGGACTCGGCGGTTCCCTTCCTCCTCCTGGAGGTTTCCCAACTGCTGCTGGCCGGGGGCCGGCTCGGCGCGCACGAGGACATCGTCCCCGACGAGCGCTATGAGCCCGACCCCGGTTTCGAGCCGGACGTCGACGAACTCCGCGAGAACCTGGCCCGCCTGCTGGAGCCGATCGACGTCTACTCGGAGGTCTTCGACCCCTACGAGCCCCGCACGGCCCCGGTCCCGGCCCGTATCTCCGACGACCTCGCGGACGTCATCACCGACCTGCGCCACGGCATGGTCCATTACCGCGCGGGCCGCACCACCGAGGCCCTGTGGTGGTGGCAGTTCTCCTACTTCTCCAACTGGGGCTCGACGGCCTCGGCCACGCTCCGCGCCCTGCACTCCGTCCTCGCCCACGTCCGCCTCAACCAGCCCCTGGAGGAGCTGAACGGCCTGGACACCGACCAGAGCGTGGGCGACGACACCCTGGAGTTCGAGGCGGGCAAGGTGATGGAGCAGGAAATCGCGGGCCCCCTCGGCATGCGGCCGGCCCACTGAGGTCCGTCATGGTGCAGCTGTCCCCACCCTCACCCCGCTCTGCCGGGGGCATGAAGCCCATGTCACACCCATCACTTGCGTTTCATTGGGCAGGGAAGTCCTTGAGCGGGTGACCGGACATCTCACGATGCGGTTCCCCGGAGGTAAATTTCGGACGCTCGTTAGACTGAGCGGGCAATCGACGGACTGAGCGAGGAGCGCACGTGGGCCTTGTCGTGCAGAAGTACGGAGGCTCCTCCGTAGCCGATGCCGAGGGCATCAAGCGCGTCGCCAAGCGGATCGTGGAAGCGAAGAAGAACGGCAACCAGGTGGTTGTCGTGGTTTCCGCGATGGGCGACACGACGGACGAGCTGATCGATCTCGCCGAGCAGGTATCCCCCATGCCTGCGGGGCGTGAGTTCGACATGCTGCTGACCGCCGGAGAGAGGATCTCCATGGCCCTGCTGGCCATGGCGATCAAAAACCTGGGCCACGAGGCCCAGTCCTTCACCGGCAGCCAGGCAGGCGTCATCACCGACTCGGTCCACAACAAAGCCCGGATCATCGACGTCACGCCGGGCCGGATCCGGGACTCCCTGGACAAGGGCAACATCGCGATCGTCGCCGGGTTCCAGGGCGTCAGCCAGGACAAGAAGGACATCACCACGCTCGGGCGCGGCGGGTCCGACACCACGGCGGTGGCCCTCGCGGCCGCTCTGGACGCCGAGGTCTGCGAGATCTACACCGACGTCGACGGCGTGTTCACCGCCGACCCGCGTGTGGTGAAGAAGGCGAAGAAGATCGACTGGATCTCCTTCGAGGACATGCTGGAGCTCGCGTCCTCCGGCTCCAAGGTGCTGCTCCACCGCTGCGTGGAGTACGCGCGCCGTTACAACATCCCGATCCACGTCCGCTCCTCCTTCAGCGGGCTGCAGGGTACGTGGGTCAGCAGCGAGCCGATCGAGCAAGGGGACAAGAAGGTGGAGCAGGCCATCATCTCCGGTGTCGCGCACGACACCTCCGAGGCCAAGATCACGGTCGTCGGCGTGCCGGACAAGCCGGGCGAGGCCGCCGCGATCTTCCGCGCCATCGCCGATGCCGAGATCAACATCGACATGGTCGTGCAGAACGTGTCCGCCGCCTCCACCGGCCTGACGGACATCTCCTTCACCCTGCCGAAGACCGAGGGCCGCAAGGCCATCGACGCCCTGGAGAAGAACAAGGGCGGTATCGGCTTCGACTCGCTGCGCTACGACGACCAGATCGGCAAGATCTCCCTCGTCGGCGCGGGCATGAAGACCAATCCGGGCGTCACCGCCTCCTTCTTCGAGGCGCTGTCCGACGCGGGCGTGAACATCGAGCTGATCTCCACCTCGGAGATCCGTATCTCGGTCGTCACCCGCGCCGACGACGTGCCGGAGGCCGTCCGGGCCGTGCACACCGCCTTCGGGCTCGACTCCGACACCGACGAGGCCGTCGTCTACGGAGGCACCGGCCGCTGATGGCCGCGACCGGACCGACCGTACGTCCGACGCTCGCGGTCGTGGGAGCGACCGGGGCCGTCGGTACGGTCATGCTCCAGATCCTGTCCCAGCGCAAGGACGTCTGGGGCGAGATCCGCCTGATCGCCTCCCCGCGCTCGGCCGGCCGCAAGCTGGCCGTGCGCGGCGAGGAGGTCGAGGTGGTGGCCCTGTCGGAGGAGGCCTTCGACGGGGTCGACGTCGCCATGTTCGACGTGCCCGACGAGGTCGCCGCGCAGTGGGCGCCGATCGCCGCGGCCAAGGGCGTGGTGGTGGTCGACAACTCCGGCGCCTTCCGGATGGACCCGGAGGTGCCGCTCGTGGTGCCCGAGGTCAATCCGCACTGCGCCCGTCGCCGGCCGCGCGGGATCATCTCCAACCCCAACTGCACGACCCTGTCGATGATCGTCGCCCTGGGCGCGCTGCACGCCGAGTTCGGGCTGCGCGAGCTGGTGGTGTCGTCGTACCAGGCGGTGAGCGGGGCGGGCCGTGCCGGTGTCGAGACCCTGCGGGCCCAGCTGTCCCTGGTGGCCGGTACGGAGCTGGGGACCAGCCCCGGTGACGTACGCCGGGCCGTGGGGGACAACACCGGGCCGTTCCCGGAGCCGGTCGCGCTGAACGTCGTACCGTGGGCCGGGTCGCTCAGGGAGGACGGCTGGTCGTCGGAGGAGATGAAGGTGCGGGACGAGTCCCGCAAGATCCTCGGACTGCCGAAGCTGCCGGTGGCCGTGACGTGTGTGCGCGTGCCGGTGATCACCACGCACTCCCTCACCGTCCACGCCCGCTTCCAGGGCGAGGTCACCGTGGACGGCGCCCGCGAGATCCTCGCCACGGCGCCCGGTGTCGTCCTCTTCGACGATCCGGCCGCCGGTGAGTTCCCCACCCCCGCCGATGTGGTGGGGACCGACCCGACCTGGGTCGGACGGCTGCGGCGGGCGCTCGACGACCCCACCGCCCTCGAACTCTTCGTATGCGGGGACAACCTGCGCAAAGGTGCCGCGCTGAACACCGCGCAGATCGCGGAGCTGGTGGCGGCCGAGTTCTCGTGACGCCGCACGGGGTGTCGTGATGCCCACATCGCACCGGAAAACCCGTGGCTGGGAGCGGATCCATTTGTAGGATCTGTGTAAGACACATGTGGTCCGGATAATGGTCCGGACCACTTGATCCGGGCCCCCTCGGCGTCCGAAGATTTCTCTCCCCGCTCTCCCGCAACCGCGCGAAGGGCGGGGAGCGTCTTTGCGGACGCCCTTCCGGGGCGTGGGGACGCGATGATCCAGGCGTGGGACGCCGGGATCTGGGCGTGGGGACGCTCGTTCATATGGGACATAGGGGAAGTGCGGGACGCATGACGGCAGTTGAGGTTCCGTCGGGTGTGCTGCCGGCCGCGGAGACGCCGTCGGCCGTGCCATCCGGCGCGTCTGACGCAAAAGTGATGCTCGGCGCGTACAACCCCTGTGGGGGGAAGCGTGTCCAACTGGCGTGGCAGAGGTACTCGAATTCAGTGCGGCGACCCGCGGTACGGCCCTTCGGCCGCCCCGTGCGGTGCTGCGGCGCATGCCCGGCGGCATGCCGGTGATTGCGCCCATGCCTGCAGCGCGGCCCGCCCGCATACCGAACCAGCGTGACGGCGCCGACGAGTCCGCGGTGGCCGGCACGACCGTCGACCACCTCACCGAGACCTACCGGGCGCACTACCGCTCGCTGCTCGGACTCGCCGCGCTCCTCCTCGACGACACCGCCTCCTGCGAGGACGTCGTCCAGGAGGCCTTCATCCGCGTCCACTCGGCCCGCAAGCGCGTCCGGGACCCGGAGAAGACCCTCGCCTATCTGCGCCAGACGGTCGTCAACCTCTCCCGCTCGGCCCTGCGCCGCCGCATCCTCGGCCTGAAGCTCCTCTCCAAGCCGATGCCGGACATGGCGAGCGCCGAGGAGGGCGCCTACGACCAGCTGGAGCGCGACTCCCTCATCAAGGCGATGAAGGGCCTGCAGCGCCGTCAGCGCGAGGTCCTGGTCCTGCGCTACTTCGCGGACATGACCGAGGCACAGGTCGCCGAGACGCTCGGGATATCCCTGGGCTCGGTGAAGGCGTACGGCTCGCGCGGCATCGCGGCACTGCGGGTGGCCATGGAGGCGCCGGCATGAGCGAGAGTCCCGAGGGAGGCGATTCCCATGAACGCCACGAGCCCTACGCCTGGCATGAGCCCACGGAACGGCACGAGCAAGAGCACACGCAATCGCACGCTGGGAACGGAACTGTGAACCACGGCCCCGACGACAAGGGCCCCGAGGGGCTCGGCTCGGACGAGCTGGCACTGCGCCGGATGCTGCACTCGGCCGTCCAGGACATCGAGCCGCGCGACGGCACGCTGGACCACCTGCGGCGCGCGGTACCCGCCCGGCGGGCCCGCAAGCGGCAGGCCGTCGTCGGCATGGCGGCCGCCGCCCTGTTCATCGGCACCGCCGTCCCGGCCCTCGTGCATGTCTCCAACTCCGGCGGCTTCGATCCCAACACCTCCAACGCCGGCCAGGCCTCGCAGGCCCAGGGCGGCGTGAGCCAGGGCAAGAACCCGGACGGAGGCGCCAGCACCGCGGGCGGCTCCAGCGGCAAGACCTCGGACAAGGGCCAGGACGGCAAGAAGAACTCCGACAAGGGCAAGACCGGCGGCAACGGCACCGGCTCGACCGGTGGGACCGACCCCTCGGCCTCCACGGGCACGAGCGCCCCGGTGTGCACGGCGGCCCAGCTGGGCTCGGCCACGGGGACCGTGAACGCCCCCGACTCCGTCGGCGTCGTCTACGGCACCTTCCACGTCACCAACGTCTCCACCACCAGCTGTACCGTCGGCGGCGCGGGCAGTGTGAGCACCCTCGCGCAGGGCGCCGCGGACGCCACCAAGATCGGTACGGCACGGCACGCGTCCGGCGACGCGGCGGCCGGCCTGCCCGACCCGTCCCTCGAGGTCACCAGCCTGGTCCTGCAGCCCGGCGCGGCCTACGAGGAGAAGTTCGCCTTCGTGCCCTCGGAGACCTGCCCCACCACCGGCGGCAACAACGGCGGCCCGGACCCCAGCGGTCCCTCTCCCTCGCCGTCGCCCAGCCAGGACGCCGGCGCGAGCGGCGGCACGGACAGCGGCGGCACCACGTCCTCGGGCGTCACCACCCAGCTGTTCACCGAGGACGGCACGGTCGACGGCAGCATCGTGGTGACCCACACCCCGCAGGCGGGCTCGCCCGCGGTCTCGGCCACGGTGTCCAACGCGTGTGCCGGAACGGTCTACTGGACCGGGGTGCTGTCGGCGTCGTAGCCGGTCCGTCTCGGCCGGCCGTCGTCGTACCCGGCGTGCGCCCGCCTCAGACGCCGGACGGGGCGGAGACGCCCTCCTCGTCCGGCACCAGGCCCAGCGCCGCGTCCCGGGCGAACTCCAGCTCGCGGCGCAGCAGCCGGAACCACATGAAGACCACGAAGCCCGCGAAGACGAACCACTCTCCCGTGTAGCCGAGGTTCTGGAACGCCTTCAGATCCAGCTCGGTGTTGTCCGGGGCGGTCGCGGGCACGGCCGTCATCCCGGAGTCGCCCTTGTCGAGCGTGACCCACGCGTCGTACACCCGGTACGGCACCAGGTTCACCAGTGACGCCGAGCTGATCGCCGCCGTCTGCCCGGACGGCAGCCCGCCCTGGGCGCTGACGCCGTTGTCCCCAGGCGTCTCGGAGGCCTGCAGCGCACCGGTGACGGTGACCTCGCCCGCGGGCGGGGCGGGCGCCTTCGCCGCGTCGGCGTTGCCCGGCAGCCAGCCCCGCACCACCGGCAGCGCCCTGCCGGAGTCGGTGCGCAGCAGCGTCATCACATAGAAGCCGCGCCTGCCGTCCAGTTCCCGGCCGGGCACGAGGAACTGCTTGCCGTACCGGCCGGTGGCGGTGACCCGCTTGCCCGACGTGCTCTTGTCGACGGGCAGCAGCTCGGCCAGCGGCCGGGCCGCCTCGGATCTGTCCGAGGAGGCCTGCTCGGTCGCGGTCCGGTGGTCCTGCACCCGCGCCTCGAACCGGCCCAGCTGCCATGACCCCATGAAGATGCAGAACGGGATGGCGAGCAGCACGAAGACGTTGATGCCCCACCAGCGGGGTGTCAGCAGAAACCGGTACACGCCGTCAACGGTACGGGGCGATGGCGCGGAGACGGGGCCGGGGGGCCCGGTGTGCCCTGCGCGCTCGGCCGGCGGGGCCGAGCGCGCAGGGCCGGGTCCGTAGGCGGTGGATCAGCCGACGGTCAGGGTGAACGGGCCGGCCAGGACCGAGTAGCCGTCGTTCGCGAGGTAGTACGCGTCGCACGTGCCGTTGCCCTTGAGCTTGCCGGTGGAGAAGGTCAGGGCGCCGCCGGCGTTGGGGGCGTAGGACCAGGTCAGCGAGGACTGCTGGCCGGGGGTGACGCCCGCCGGGTAGATGCCCACCCAGTTCTTCGCACTCACCTGGGACGCGGACGGCACCGAGTAGCGCAGGGTGACGTTTCCGCCGTTGGTGACCGCGTTCAGGTTGCCGGTGAGGGTCGGGGTCGTCGCGGTGGACGGTGCGAACGCGGCGTTCAGCGGAGTCGCGTAGGCGTCGTTGCCGGTGAGGGCGGGCAGGCCGAGGGCCGACTCGATGGTGCGGCCGATGCCGTAGTGGTCGTAGTGGGCCGGGCTGCTCGTCCCGGCCGGGACGGTACCCTGCGATCCGACGACCGTGGTGACGATGTGGTTGTAGGCCTCGCTGTTGCTCTCGTCCCAGGTCAGGATGAGAAGCGAGCGCTGCTGGGTCCAGGCGGGGGAGGCCAGCACCGGGGCGACCGTCTGCTTCAGCCAGCCGTCCTGTGTCTTCAGGCTGGTGGCACTGCCGTTGCCGGAGGCCTCGCCGTCGTAGTAGTCGTCGGCGGCGATCCAGGAGAAGTTCGGGGTGGTCGCGGCCGACTGGAGGTCGGTGGTCAGCTGCGAGGTGTCGAACAGGTGCGCGGCGCACCGGGAGGCGTTGCCGCTGATGTCGGTGTAGTTGATGAACGGCGCGTCGTCGGGCTCGTAGTAGCGGTCGACGTTGTTGCTGGTGTTGCAGGGGGTGCCCATGCCCTGCTCGTAGGCCTTCCAGCTCTTGCCGGCCGCCTCGATGGTGTCGCCCAGGTTGCGCTGCGGGGAGTTGATGTTGGGCCAGTAGGTGGCGCCCTTGGCGTAGGTGTCGCCGCCGGCGATGGCGAGGTAGTTCTCGTCGCTCGGATGGTAGACGCCGTGGAAGTCGGTCAGCGTGGCGCCCTGGTTCATCAGGCTGTGCATGTAGGGCGTGTCCGCCGGGTCGTTCATGATCGCGGAGTAGTCGGTGTTCTCCATCATGATCATGAACACATGGTCGTAGCCGGGTACGCGCGACACCGGCGGGGTGACCGGGGCCGGCGCGGTGACCGGGGTGTTCAGGGTGAGCGAGAGGTTGTCCAGGTAGCCGGTCTCGTTGGACGTCGACAGGAACTGCACCTCGACCTGGATGGAGCGGGTCCCGGCCGGGACCGGTCCGGTGGCGCTGCGGGAGAGGAACTTGGTGGCCAGCCCCCGGTCGCTCGCGGAGACCGTCGGCAGCTTGGCGGTCGCACCGACCGGGTGGCCGTTCGCGTCGTGGAAATGCAGGCCGACCGCGACGTAGCCGCTGTGGACGGTCCAGCCGCCGAGCCAGCCCGAGAGGTCGTAGCTCACCCCGCCGCCGTCGATGGCCCCGGCCGCCGAGGAGACGTCCACGGTCTGCGTCATCGCGCCGTCGCCGAAGTTGCCGGGTCCGAAGAAGGCCTTGCCGGGCGTCCTGCCGTCGCCGGGCAGCCCGAAGGACCCGGCGGTGTGGCACATGACGTCCAGCCCGCCCGCCTCGGTGGTCCAGCCGGGCGCGGTGGTGGCCGCGCCCCAGTCGTTGGTGCAGTAGCCGCCGGTCTCCGCGTCGCCGTTCACGATCAGATTGCCGCTGTTGCCCGCCGCCTGGGCGGGAGCGGGAGCGGAGACGATCAGTGCACCGAGGAGGGCGATCAGCCCGCCGAAGGATCTCCAGCGCAGTCTCATTCGTGTACCTCGTCCCGTCGATGAGGGTGCCTGAGGGATGACATGAACGGGACATGGGTACCGGCGGCCGCTGTCGGCCGGAAGAACCGCGACCAAACTTGTTCATACAAGTTTGGGGAATGGGGGTGCGCCGCCCGCGCACCCTCCCGACTTCACCCGTACGACTTGGTGCTGATCGGGTTACATAGAGGCATGACCGAAGCAGCAGCCATGCCCGAGTGGGAGAAGCGGTTCCGTGCCCCACGTGTCTCCCTGCCCGACTGGGCGGACGACGCCCCCGACCGCTCCCTGTTCGTGTCCAACGCGACAGGGACGTACGAGCTGTACGCCTGGGACCGTGCGACAGGGGAGCAGCGGCAGGTGACGGACCGGCCGAACGGCACGACGGACGGTCTGCTGTCCCCGGACGGCGCGTGGATCTGGTGGTTCGACGACAAGGACGGCGACGAGTTCGGCGTGTGGCGCCGGCAGCGGTTCACGGGCGGCGAGGACGAGCTCGCCACGCCGGGCCTGAAGCCCTCCTACCCCGCGGGACTCGCCCTCGCCCGGGACGGCCGCACCGCGGTCGTCGGCCGCTCGACGGACGAGGAGGGCACGACGATCCACGTCTCACGGGACGGCGAGGCACCCGTCGAGCTCTACCGCCACCGCGAGTCCGCGTACGTCGGCGACCTCTCCCACGACGGCACGCTGCTCGCGATCGAGCACACGGAGCACGGCGACGCGATGCACTCCGCGCTGCGCGTCCTGCGCCAGGACGGCACACAGGTCGCCGAGCTCGACGACACCAAGGGCGGCGCAGAGGAGCTGGGCCTGGAGGTGCTGGGCTTCGCGCCGGTCGACGGCGACACCCGGCTGCTCATCGGACACCAGCGCCGCGGCCACTGGGAGCCGCTGGTGTGGGACGTGGCGACGGGCGGGGAGACGGACCTGGCACTGGACCTGCCGGGCGATGTGAGCGCGGAGTGGTGTCCGGACGGCTCCGCCCTGCTGATCGCCCACGGCTTCGAGGCCCGCAGCGAACTGTTCCGCTACGACCTGGCCACGCGCGAGCTGACGAGCATCCCGACCCCGCCTGGCTCGGTCTCCGGCGCGACGGCCCGCCCCGACGGCAGCGTGGAGTTCCTGTGGTCCTCGGCCGCAGAGCCGCCGGCGGTCCGCTCGACGACGGGCAAGGTGGTCCTGGACCCGCCCGGTATGCAGTGCCCCGGCTCGGTGCCGGTGGAGGACGTGTGGGTCGAGGGCCCCGGCGGGCGTATCCACGCGCTGATCCAGAAGCCCGCGGGGGCGACCGGCCCGCTGCCGACGGTCTTCGACCTGCACGGCGGACCGACCTGGCACGACAGCGACTCCTTCGCCGCGGGCCCGGCCGCCTGGGTGGACCACGGCTATGCGGTGGTGCGCATCAACTACCGCGGCTCGACGGGCTACGGCAGGGCCTGGACGGACGCGCTCAGACACCGGGTCGGCCTGATCGAGCTGGAGGACGTGGCGGCCGTCCGCGACTGGGCGGTGTCGTCGGGCCTGGCCGACCCCGGCCGGCTGATCCTCACGGGCGCCTCCTGGGGCGGCTATCTCACGCTCCTCGGCCTCGGCACCCAGCCGGACGCCTGGACGCTGGGCATCGCGGTCGTCCCGGTCGGGGACTACGTCACGGCGTACCACGACGAGATGGAGACCCTGAAGGCGATGGACCGCACCCTGCTCGGTGGCACCCCCGAGGAGGTCCCGGAGCGCTACGAGGCGTCCTCCCCGCTCACCTACGTCGACGAGGTCAAGGTCCCCGTCTACATCTCGGCCGGCGTCAACGACCCGCGGTGTCCCATCCGGCAGGTGGAGAACTATGTCGACCGCCTCGCGGCGCGGGGCGCGACGCACGAGGTGTACCGCTATGACGCGGGGCACGGCTCGCTGGTGGTGGAGGAGCGGATCAAGCAGGTGGGACTGGAGATCGACTTCGCGAGGCGGCACCTGACCAAGTAGGCGGCGCCGGGGGCGGGTTCACCTCTCGGCCTACCGAGACGGATGGGTGGGTGGGAGAGCGGGGTCCAGGGGCGGAGTCCCCGGCGGGGTCTGGGGCGGAGCCCCGGGACGGCCGAGCAACTCCGCCAGCCCCCTCCGCGTGGCGGCCAGTACGACCCGCTCCCCGGCACGCAGCACATGGTCGGCCGACAGCGACTGCTGCCCCTCCAGCGCCAGCACCCGCCAGGCACCGGTCCGGAACGCTCCGGCCACCGTCCGCCCCTCCAGCTGGGGGTGCCCCTCGACGTCCACGGCCGCGAAGAGCAGCACCCGGCGCTCGACGGGGATCGCCCCGAGGATCTGCCGGCCGAGCATCGCCCCGGCGAAGGCGGGCGCGGCCAGATGCGTCACGCTCCGGCTCCGGGTCAGCGCACGCGGATGCGCTGCCCGGAGGGTGCGGTACACGGCGGTCGCGAAGTCGTCGTCGTACAGGCGCAGGACCACCCGCAGATCAGGTCGCACGGACCGCGCGTACAGCACGGCCTCCAGATTCGTCGTGTCCGCGCTGGTCACCGCGAGCAGCGCATGCGCCCGATGGATCTTGGCGGCCTCCAGCACCCCCTCCTGGGTCACGTCCCCGAGCACCACCGGCACCCGCAGCCGCCGCGCCGTGGCGAGTCCGCGGGCCTCGGGGTCGGCCTCGACGCACACCACCGGGATGTGCAGCTCCCGCAGCCGCGTCAGCACCCGTGTGCCGATCTTGCCCAGCCCGAGGAGCACCACATGCCCGCCGAGGCCGCGCGGTGGCTTCCGCAGGGCGGACGCGGTCCGGAAGGTGCCGAGCGCCTCGAGCACCGCGGCCAGCAGCACCGGCAGCAGCAGCAACCCGACCAGACCGGACAGAAGTTGCAGGATCTGCCGCCCGAGGGACGCCCCGATGGCCGGGTCGTCGATGGCGAAGAGGTCCAGCAGCGTCAGATAGAAGGCGCGCAGCGGATGGGTTCCCGTCACCAGCCACAGGGCCACGGCCAGCGCGACCACACATCCCACGAGTCCGGCCAGCGACCACCGCAGCCGCCGGGAGAACAGCGAGGCGAACGGCGGTACGACCCCGGCGCGCCCCGCGGGTAACGGCGGCCCGGCGGCGTACGACACCTGCTCCAGTACGACGGTCCCGCGCCCGTCGGCCTCCCGTACCTCCGCCTCGTCGGGCAGCAGCCGCGGTCCCCGCTCCCCGCTGCCCTCGGAGCCGTCCGCACCGGCCGGATCGCTGCTGGTCGCCGACAGCAGCGCCAGTGTGCACAGCCCGGGGTCGACGACCTGCCCGGGGCGGGCGGGCGCACGTTCCACCGCGCGCAGCAGCAGCCCGTCCGTCTGGACGACCTTGCTGGTGCCGGCCACCGCGGTCGCCGCCAGTGCGGGCGCCGCGGTGTCGGCGTCGGACAGCACGGTCGTCGACGCGTCGCTCCCGGAGCCCCCGCTCTCGCCGTCACCGGCCGCCAATGAGGCGGCCTGGTCGAGGAGTTCCTCGATGTGCTGGCCCAACCGCCGGTTGTAGAGCCTGAGGACGAGCCGCAGCCGTGGGTTGAGGCGGCGGGCGGTGAGGGCCGCGCGGATGTTCGTCTCGTCGTCGTCGTACACGAGCGCCAGCGCGGCGGCCCGCTCCACGCCCGCCTCGGCGAGCACCGCCTCGGTCGGCTCGGAAGCCTCCAACAGCCGCTCTCCACGGGCGGGTTCACCGCCGCCCCCGCCGCCGTTGCCGTTGGTCGCGGTCCGTCCCACGGCCGCGTTCACCACCCGGTCCAGCAGCGCCGCCGAGGCCGCCCGGGCCCGCCCGACGACCGGCGGGCGTGCCGTGCGCACGTTCGGCGGTACGACGAGCGTCACCTGCTCGCCGTACACTCCGCGCAGTTCGGCGGCCAGCCGGTGCGCGAGCCCGTCGTCGCCGCACACCACCATCCGGGCCGGCGCACCACCCTGGCCACCCTGATACGGAACGCTCCCCACAAGGGCAAAGAGTGCCCCAACGGGACGGATGGTTCCAGCAACGGGCTGAACGCCCCTGCCCGGACCGCCGTACCGAAGGGGAGGGAGAACAGCGAAGCAGCGCCCGTACGCCGGAGGTACCCGACCCGTGGCCATCACCGAAGAAGCCCCGTCCGGGGCCGCCGCTCGCGACGCGGCGCCCGGCAACGGGTCCGACCAGCGGCCGGAGCCGGTGCCCGACGAGCGGCCTGACAATCGGCCCGGCAAGGGGCCCGACGAGCGGCCCGGCAAGGGGCCCGACAAGGAGGGCTGGCACCTCAACTCCCCGCTCGCCTTGACCATGCTGATGCTGCTGGTGGTGGTGGTGCAGGGGCCGATCCGCGGTGCGCTGTCCACGCCGGTGATGCAGAGCTGGATGACGGTGTTCGTCGCGGTGGTCGTCCAGGCCCTGCCGTTCCTGGCCCTCGGGGTGCTGTTGTCCGCCGCGATCGCCGTCTTCGTACCGCCGTCGTTCTTCGCCCGCGCCCTGCCCGGCCGGCCCGCCCTGGCCGTACCGGTCGCCGGGGTGGCGGGTGCGGTGCTGCCGGGTTGCGAGTGTGCGTCGGTGCCGGTGGCCGGGGCGCTGGTCCGCCGGGGTGTGACCCCCGCCGCGGCGATCGCGTTCCTCCTCTCCGCCCCGGCGATCAACCCGATCGTGCTGACGGCGACGGCCGTCGCCTTCCCTCGGAACCCGGAGATGGTGCTGGGCCGTTTCGCCGCCGGCCTGCTGGTCGCGTGCGTGATGGGCTGGCTGTGGCAGCGCCTCGGCCGCACCGACTGGCTGCGCCTGCCGGCGCACGCCTCGCACGACGGGCAGAGCAAGGGCGAGGCGTTCTGGGGTTCCGTCCGGCACGACATGATGCACGCCGGCGGCTTCCTGGTCCTCGGCGCGATGGCCGCCGCGACGCTGAAGGCGGTGGCCCCGGCGGACTGGCTGCGCACGGCCGCCGACAACCCGGTGTTCTCCGTCCTCGCCCTGGCCGTGCTGGCCGTGGTGCTGTCGATCTGCTCGGAGGCGGACGCGTTCGTGGCGGCGTCACTGACCCAGTTCTCGCTGACGGCCAAGCTGGCGTTCCTGGTCGTCGGCCCGATGATCGACCTGAAGCTGTTCGCGATGCAGGCGGGCACCTTCGGCCGTGGCTTCGCCCTGCGCTTCGCCCCCACCACCTTCGTCCTCGCCATCGTGGGCGCGGTCGTGACCGGGGCGGTGCTGCTGTGAACCGGCAGGCACAGGCGGCGGTCCTGTTCCTCATCGGCGCGGCCCTGCTGCACGCGGGCTTCACCGACCTCTATCTGCGGTACGTCAAGGCGGGCCTGCGCCCGCTGCTGCTGGCGGCCGGTGTCGTACTGATCGTGACCGCGCTGGCGACGGCCTGGTACGAGTGGAAGAACGCGCGCCGGAGGAAGCAGACCGGTGCCAGTGCCGGTGCCGGCGAGGAGGGCCACGGGCACGTCCACCGCGAGCCCCGTATCTCATGGCTTCTCGTCCTCCCGCTCTTCGCCCTCATCCTGGTCGCCCCGCCCGCCCTGGGCTCGTACAGCGCGATGCGCGCCGGTACGGCCCTGCAACAGCCGTACGGCTACATGAAGTTGCCGACGGGCGACCCCGTGCCGGTCAACCTGGTCGACTACGCGGGCCGCGCGGTCTACGACCACGGACGTTCCCTGGGCGGCCGCAGCGTGCGGATCACCGGCTTCGTCGCCGTGGACCGCGCCGGTACGCCGTATCTCGTCCGCATGGCCCTCAACTGCTGTGCCGCGGATGCCCAGCCGGTGAAGATCGGCCTGACCGGGAAGATCCCTCCGGTCCTCCAGCCGGACGCCTGGCTGGAGGTGACGGGCACGTACACCACGAAGCAGACCCGGGACCCGGTCAACGACGGCCCGATCCCGTTCCTGCGGGTCACCGGTTCCAGGCCGGTGCCGACGCCGCACGACCCGTACGACGAGACCTGGAACAACTAGGACGACGCGGACGCTAGTTGACGGCCAGCGACACGGCGAGGGCGCCGAGCACCGTACCCATCAGGTAGCGCTGCACCCGGAGCCAGGAGGGGCGGCGGGCGAGGAAGGCCGCGATGGTGCCCGCCGCCAGCACGATCGTGAGGTTGACCGCAATGCTGACCAGGATCTGGGCCGAGCCGAGGACGAGGCCCTGGAGCAGCACATGGTCCCGGTCCAGGTCGATGAACTGGGGGATCAACGACACGTACATGATGGCGACCTTGGGGTTGAGCAGGTTCGTCATCAGGCCCATCGTGAACAGTCGGCGCGGCGGGTCGTGCGGCACGTCCTGCGGTGCGAACACGGAGATGCCGCCCGGCTTCAGGGCGCTCCAGGCCAGGAAGCCGAGGTAGGCGGCGCCCGCCAGCTTCACCGTGAGATACAGCTCCGGTACGGCGACGAAGACGACCGCCAGGCCCAGGTTCGCGGCGAGCAGATACACCAGGAAGCCGAGGACCACACCGCCGAGGGAGATGATCCCGGCGCGTCTGCCCTGGGTGATGCTGCGGGAGACGAGATAGATCATGTTCGGCCCGGGGGTGAGCACCATGCCGAGCCCCACCGCCGTCACGCCCAGGACCCCGCTCGGATCGACTACGACCGGATCAACCATGAAACGCCCCCTGCCTCGGATCAATTCAATGCCGGAATGCCTCGGAGCGTATTGCAGGGCAATAACTCAGTGCAATGAGAATATTGCTCTCAGTGCAATTCTGTGGTGGGATGAAGGACGCTGTCGGCAGAGGGGGAGAGCACGGTGCGGGACTACCAGAGGGTCGCCGACGCGGTGGCCGAGGAGATCGGATCGGGCAGTCTCCGCCCCGGTGACCGCCTCCCCCCGCAGCGCGAGTTCGCACGGCGGCACGGCATCGCCAACTCCACGGCCACACGCGTCTATCAGGAGCTGGCCCGGCGGGGACTGACGGTGGGCGAGGTGGGACGGGGCACGTTCGTCCGCGCGGCTTCCCCGGCCACCGCCCCCGCGCTCACCGAACCGGCCACCACCCGCATCGACCTGGAGCTCAACTACCCGGTCGTACCGGAGCAAAGCGCACTACTCGCCGAGGGCCTCGGCGGACTTCTCCGCCCCGACGCCCTGGCTCACGCCCTGCGCCCGGCAGGAGCCGCCGCCCTCCCGGCGGTACAGGACTCCGCCGCCGACATCCTCGCCGCCGGCGGCTGGCGCCCCGACCCGGCGCGGATCCTGTTCGCGGGCAACGGACGGCAGGCCATCTCGGCCGTCATCGCCGCCCTGGTGCCGCCGCGCGCGCGACTAGGAGTCGAGGAGCTGACGTACCCCGTCGTCAAGGCGATCGCCACCCGGCTCGGCATCACGCTCGTCCCCCTGCCCATGGACGGAGCGGGACTGATCCCGGAGGCGCTCGAGGAGGCCCACGCCACCGCCCCCCTGCACGCCGTCTACGCACAGCCGAGACTGCACAACCCGCTCTCGCTGACCATGCCCACGTCCCGCGCCGAGCGCCTGGCCGAGGTCCTTCAAAAGCTCGGCATCCCCGCGGTGGAGGACGCCATCTGGTCCTTCCTCCACAACGAACGGCCACCCCTGGCCTCCCACGCGCCCGAGCAGACCGTCCTGATCGACAGCCTGAGCAAGCGCATCGCGCCCGGCCTGACCCTCGGCTTCGTGGTGGCGCCCCCCACCCTGGCGACCGACATCACCGCCACCCTGCGCGCGGCCGGCTCGGCACCCATGAGATTCGCCCTGGAGGCCGCCCACCGCTGGCAGCAGGACGGCGCCGTGCAGAAACTGGTCGAGGCCAAGCAGCGGGAGGCGGCGATACGACAACAGATCGCGGCCCGGCACCTGGACGGTTTCGCGGTGCAGAGCGATCCGCGCTCCTACCACTGTTGGTGGCGACTGCCGCACCGCTGGCGCGCGGACGCCTTCGTCGCGGCCGCCGCCCGCCACGGCATCGGGGTGGTACCCGCGGCTGCCTTCACCGTCGGCGACAACCACGCGCCGAACGCCGTCCGGCTGGGCCTGGCCACACCCCAGCCGGACGCGCTTTCCCAGGCCCTCGCCACCCTCGCCGAACTGGGCCGGTCCGCACCGGAGGACCTCGTCACGGACTGAGACCAGAAGCCTGGGTGGCGACGGGCTCTTCTCAGGACGAGCTGAGACTCTGCCCCTCGGCCTGGGCGATCGTCTCGGCCTCGGCCTCCGCCATGGCGATGGCGAACCCGAACGCCTCGGCGATGTGCCCCGCGGCCGACATGACCCGCGCCGTGCCCACGACGGGGGCGATCGCAACCAGAACGTCCTGCACCTGCTCGGACGTCAGGTTGGCCTCCATCGCGGCGCCCGCGTGAGCGAGGAAGCTGACCGCCGGTGCGTCCATGGCCACGAGCGCGGCGATACGCGTGAGGATCAGCGAGCCTTCGTCCATCCCGCAACGCTCGATCGAGTCGACCGTCATGGCGGCGATCGTGTCCAGAACCGGAGTGTCCGACGTCGTGGCCATCTCCGCACCACCTTCCCAATCCCGTACGGAGCCGACCAGGGCCCCCGCACGTCGGCGACTTGCCCTTCAACGGTAGGAGGGGGGTGGGGTCCGCGCACGTTGAGTTGCGGCTGCGGCTGCGGGCCTTCAGCCGGAGCTCGGGTCGGGCGAGGGCTTGTGGCCCTCGGCGGATGCCGTCGCAGCGGCGGCCTCCCTCACGCCGCCGGCGAGCACCGCTGCCGTGAACGCGATCAACGGGACCTGCCAGCCCCATGGGGCGAATGTGATCACCGGTACAAGGAACATGGCATGGACACAAGACACGGCGAACGCGGCTCGTGCCCAGCCTCCGTCGGCTGCGGGATGATGTGCGGTCGCCCGGTGGCGCCACCACAGTCCGGCTGACACCGCCGCAACGGCGGCCATCACGGCAGCACCCAGCCGTGCCAGATCGGCATCGGTCACGCCGGAGTCGGGCGGGACCGGATCGGCGGTGTGCACGCTCAGCATGACCGCGGCCCAACTGACGGCCGCGCCGGCCAGCAGGAGAGCCAGAACTTCCGCCCGCCGGCCGGCCCAAGACGCCGGGAGACGTGTGCTGTTCGATTCCATGCTTCACCCCATGCCTCGTCCTGACCGCCGTTCGGAGCCGGGACACGTGATCAGCTCAACTGCTGCAGAATATATCGGTAGCCGGTATATGGTCGATGCCTGATCGAACAACCGCTGCGCGAGCCGGACCCTTGCGTGAGGATTCGCACCGGTAGCGGCACGGCTGGGCGTCGAAGTATGGCGGGCGTCTTTGATACGGACCGCCTGAGTCGCATCCCCGCTCCGAAGACCGACCCAGCTTGCGAAAGCGGCCACCCCCGACCTGGGCTCACTGTTACGTTCGTCGAATGGCTGACCTTGTCGGACTCCTGCAGATCCTCGGTGCCGGCAGCGTGGGTGGGCTCGTCACGCAGTACGTAAGCGCCGGCCCCGAACGTCGCCAAGCTCGTGCAGCTGCCCGAGGCGCCATGAGCGCCTTGGAAGAAGCGGTGTGGTCTGAAGGCAGACAAGAGGAGTGGGGGCAGCTCCGCTCTGCTCAGCATGCCTTCGAAGCTGCCGCATTGATTGCTGGCGTTCCTCAGGAAGTCGCCGGCTGGTACGTGAAAACAAGGGCTGCCATCTACAGGGAAAGTCGTCGAAGCTGGGAACAGTATCCCGATCCTGAATACGGTGGAGGAGTCAAGGTCGAGTACCTCCGAGCGCTCAATGAAGCGACTGCCTTGGTCTACGAGGCCCTGTGGCATCCACACCGGTCAAAGCTGCTGTGGCGACGGAGACTCAAGGCGGCGCGAGCCAGGGGGCGAGCGGCTGTCGCAGACTCGTTCACCGCTCTCCGCGCTCTGGAGGATGGGTAAGCGAACATGCCCAACGAGATGGCCTGTCAGGTGAACGAGCTCGAGGTGCGCCCATACCGGCTCACCTTTGGCGACAACGGGCAATGAGCCGTTGGCCCTCGGCACTGAGTAACTGCGGCATGAGCCGACGCAGTGGAGTCGCACGCTGATGGACCCGCTTGAGCATGGCTTGCCGGGTCAGGGTCGAGCCGGGAGGGGACAGGCCGGGCGGGACGCCGGCCCGTCCGATCCACCTGGTCGGCCGGACGGGCCGGCTACCGCGCTTCGCACAATCGCAGTCACTCAGCGCGGCCGCCCCCCGGGTGCCCAGGACGGGGCGGGGGAGAGGATGCGACGCTGGAGTGAGGGGCCCGCGAGTGGAGGTCCGAGTGCGTCTCATCCGGTCCGGGGCCCCGTCCTTCGGCCTGGCGACCATGTCCCGGTGCGGCTCAATGGATACGACGCAGCATCGTGCGGTCAGTCTGTGAGCCCGCCGGCCGGGGGCACCACTCACCGAGCGTCGCCAGGCGGCCCTACCGCGTGGATCCGGCCCGCCGGGACCAGGACCGCGCGACCAACCCGGAAGGCAGGTGCTTCCCATGCGCACGTCGACCCGTATCGCCGGTGTCCTCACCGGCCTGACCCTCACCCTCGGTGGTGCGGTCCTCGCCGCTCCCGCGGTCCGGGCGGACATCCCCGCCTGCACCAAGATGGCCGAACTGGCCGGTGCCACCGCTTCCGACTCCGTCACAGCGGCCTGCAGCCGTGGCGTGGTCGGAGACCTGCAGGGTTGTGTGACCGGGCTGACCGGGGCCGGAGTGGCGGGCGGCGCCGCGACCGGTGCCTGCCGGGCGGCGGCCAACGAACCACGTTAGAGGACCACGCGCCAGCCGCCCGCCGGCACCGGTCGGAGGCAGGTACGGCCCGTCTCCTCCTCAACCCCCGGCCCGCCCGGACACAACGCGGCCCCGGTGGGCAGTCTCGACGCCAAGGACATCGACGTCGCCCCGCTCCTACCGACGCGCACGCGGCATACCGATGCGGCTGGTCGAGGTCGGTGACGTCATGCCTCTCCGGGCCGGGCAGTCACCGCCCGGGCGCGGCGCCCAGCCTCGCCTCGCGGGCCTCATGCGGAGCGCCCATGCTGAGCAAGAGGGCGCCGTCGTCTTGAGACTTGTCCTTCCCGAAGGCCGAACGAAGGCGCCTGAGAGGAGGAGGAAGTCATGCGCATGCGACGAATCCTGGGCCTCGCCCTGGCCGCGGCAACCCTTGCCGGCGTGAGCGCCGTCGGCGCTGTCAGCGCCGGGGCCGCCTCGTCTCCGAACATCTCCAGAGACGACTGCACGGCCGCCGGCGGACAGATCGTGGCACGCCCCTACGCCGGCTACGCCTGCGCGTTGCCTGACGGGACGACGCAGGCGATCACTTGACCGGTCGGCGCACGGCTGGGCAACCAGTCCGGCCGGTGCGCCCGGCGCGCTGGGTATGGAGTGACTGCACCCAGTCCACCGTCGGGTGGATCGCCCGCACCCGTCTCGACACCGCGGCACTCGCGATGGTGGACGCCGACCGTCTGGAAGCCGAGGCCGTCACCGCTTCGAGACGGTCCGCGCCGTCCTGAACACGTTCGCATTCCCTAGCTGTATTGATTCGGATTTCCCAGCTGTATTGATCACGAGCGTTGTTGACACTCGGCAGGTCTTGAACAGGCGCAGAAGAACGAGCAGTCCCGCCGGCCTCGAGCCTGGATGTGCCGACGTGATGGAGTCTTCCTTCTGGCGCGGGCGATGATCGCGCCGCTGTCCGCATTGAGGTGGCTCTTTGCCGATGCCCTGACTCATCCCCACCGTGGAAGAGGTCCAGCAGGTCATCCCGCTCCAACCCGTCCGAGTCAAGGCCGGCCCCGCCGGCATCGCCGACCGGCACGCGGCCCACGGCCCTCTCCGGGGACCTACGAGACGGCGCCGTAACAGCACGACCGCCGTAACAGCACGACCAAGGAGCCGACCGGCACGGTGCACCCGCCGGTCGGCTCCGCCGTGCCCTCGACGACCCCGGGGACGACTCCGTCGTTCGGCCCATCAAGGGCACCGGCTGCAACGCCGAAAAGGATCAAGCGGAGTCGCCCCACCCTCGCGTTCCGGTACGCCTCCGCGCCCCAGGCCGCCCCGATGACTGCGGTCCCGTACCCCGGGCCGACAGGCCCGGAGGAGATCCCCCTTGCGCGTCTTCCTGCCCCTGACCGCCGTCACCACCGCCGCGCTCCTGCTCGTCACGGTCACCGGCGCGTCTCCCGCCGCAGCAGACCGGAACCCGGACGGCACATCACTGGTCAAGGTGTCCCAAGGCGACCCGTACGCGAAGTGCACCATCGGAGCGAGGTCTCCCGACAGCATCGTCTACCCGGCCACCGAGGTCGAGCCGTACCTGTCCGTCGATCCGCGCGACCCGAGGCGCGTGGTCACCGTGTTCCAGCAGGACCGCTGGAACGACGGCGGCGCCCGTGGCCTGGCGGCCGGCTGGACCACGGACGGCCACACCTTCCACCGCAGCACGCTGCCGTTCAGCCTGTGCGCCCCCGGCGGCGCGGACTACGAACGGGCCACCGACCCCTGGGTGAGCACCGGACCCGACGGCACGGTCTACGCCGGCGGGGAGGGCGTCGACTTCACGAAGAGCACGCGCAGCGCCCTTCTGGCAGTCACGTCCCGCGACGGCGGCCGCACTTGGCAGAACCTCACCACCACGCACGTCGACGAGCAGCCGTTCTTCAACGACAAGCCCTCACTCACCGCCGACCCGATCCGCAAGGGCACCGCCTACCAGGTCTGGAACCGCCTCGACAACGACCCACCCGGCCCCAGCACCCTCGACGGTCCCGGCTACATCTCCCTCACCCGTGACGGCGGCCGCACCTGGAGCAAGGCCCGGCCGTTCGTCGACACCAGCACCGTGCCCAACACCCAGACCATCGGCCATCTGATCGTCGCCGACCGGCGCACTGGCACGCTGTACGACTTCTTCGACCGGATCACCTACTCCGACGACCTGAGCACCGTCGTCGAAGCCCGCTACGAGGTGGTCACCTCGACCGACGCCGGAGAGACCTGGAGCGCCCCGGTCACCGTGGCCCGGGACACCTCCGTACCGGAGGTCGACCCGAACGACCCCACGAAACTGCTGCGCGACGGGACCACCTTGCCGAGCCCGGCCGTCGACCCCAAGACAGGCACGCTGTACATGGCCTACGAGGGCTCGGAATTCTCCGGTGGAAAGTTCGACTCCGTCCAGCTTGTGCGGTCCATCGACGGCGGACGCACCTGGGGGACCCCGGAGCTGATCAGCCCCAAGGGCGTTCCGGCCTTCTCACCGTCGATCGCGGTCGCCGAGCGGGGCACGGTCGCGCTCACTTACTACGACCTGCGCTTCCTCAAGCCCGGCAACACCACCACCCTGCCCACCGCCTACCAACTGGCCACGCTGCAGCACGGAAACCCGAAGCTCCGGACCGAACGACGGATCTCGCGGGTCTTCGACTGGCTGCAGGCGCCGTTCTCCGGGGGCTACTTCCTCGGCGACTACCAAGGCCTGGTGGCGGACGGCAAGGGAGTACGGGCGGTGCTCACCGAGACCCACTCCGGCGCACCACAGAACCGTACGGACGTGTACACCAGCAGTCTCCGCACCCGCTGACCGACGCGGACGCCGTCGGCCGGCCCGACCGCCGACGGCTGCAGACAGGCCTCGGACCCACTGCGTGACCACGTTGGGCGGGAAGGTTTGGCCGCGTCCCGCCCGGCGGGGCGGGCCCGCTGCTCTGGGACCGCGTGGTTTCCCGGTCTGTCGGACACGGAAGGGGCACGTTTGCTCCGGCTGCTCCATGGCGTGGCTGACGGTGACCCCGACTACGGCCATGCGGTTCACAACGCCCGCCCCCGCGTGGGGCCCTCCCTCAGGGAGGACGACGAGAGTGCCGGCGGTGAGGTCGTACGGCTCCCAACTCGTCGACAGCTGGCGTACGTCGTCCGGACACACGGCTCGTCCTCGGCGATTCCGAGCCGCGCCGCGATCTCCGCCGCAGAAGGTGCGGCCTACGGCCGCGCAAACCTTGGCAGCTCGCTGCGCTCGCGCGCGACGGCGTTCGGGAACTCCCGCCCGCCGCGTGCTTCCGGGCCGACTCGGACCTGGCGTGCCCGACGGGTCGGCACAGTCCCTGCGACTCTCCCGGCTGCGCTCGCGCGGGAGCGCCCCGCGGCGCGTGGCTGCGGGGCGCCTTGTGGGGTTCAGTCGACCGGCTCCCCGTCGTGCGTACCGCCCTTGCAGAGGTTGCCCGGCTCATTGATCGCGGGAACTCCGCCGCCCTCCCTGCACTGAGAAGGGGTGACGTAGGATGGGGCACCCTGTGCGGTGGCGGCGGTCGCGGTGGCGGCGCCTGTGAGGCCGAGTCCGGCGAGGGCTGCCGTGGCGATGACGGCGGCGAGGATTCGTCGAATGCGCATTTGGTTTCCCTTTCACGGATTGCCTCGGTTGGGGCACTAGTCAGCTTGATCTTCACCCATGTGGGTGGCACGTCATGTTGCGCCATTCGGGTGACATTGCTGTCGGGTGCGGGGTCGGTGACGCGGCCCGTCGGACAGGCCCTGGACGAAGAGGCCAGATCTCTCGGCTCGTCGGGCGCTCCGGTACCGCCGTGACCGAGGAGGTCTACCGCAAGCAGATCCGGCCCGTGATCCAGACCGGTGCCGTGGTCATGGACGGGATCTTCGGCGCCGACCCGCGACGCTCGCAGGCACTCAGAAATCGATGGTCACGCAGATAGACACGCACACAAGACAGGTGAGGCACCTCCCAAATCTGGGAGGTGCCTCACCTGGTACTTAACTGTCGGGGTGGCGGGATTTGAACCCACGACCTCTTCGTCCCGAACGAAGCGCGCTGCCAAGCTGCGCTACACCCCGATGTCGCTGCTTGTCGCGGCGACGACGTTTACTTTAGCCCACTGGTGGCCGGAGACGAAATCCGGTTTTGGCGCGGCGGCGGACAGGGTTCGGGCGGGCGTGGTCGACGGCGATCAGGAGGACGGCGAGGCCGTAGATGGCCAGGCCGAGGAGGAGGGCGTTGGCGAGGGCGCCGCGGTAGCCGTGCTGGTCGACGTTGAGGAAGGGGTAGAGGTAGCGGTCGGTGGTGCCGGGGAGGAGGAGCTCGCCGCGGGCGAGGGAGAAGACCAGGTAGGCCAGGGGGTAGAGGAGCCACGCGGCGGCTTGGCGCAGGTGCAGGCGGCCGGGGGTCGTGAGCAGGAGCCAGTCCAGGACCGCCGCGGCCGGGGCCGCCTTGTGGAGGAGCTGGGCGGCGAGCCACTCGCCGTGCCAGGGCGCCGGCGGCGTCGTCGCGCCCGTCATGGAGAACGGGGGCGTCGTGTGGGCCAGCAGCAGGTGGTAGACGAGGGCCGAGATCACGGCGTAGAGCAGTGCGGCGCCCGTCACGGCCGACGACACGGGGCGGCGGGCCGTCCAGGCCCGGTGGGCGGAGATCAGGAACACCAGCGCCAGCAGGGCATTGGCTTGGACACTGAAATAGCTCATCGCCCGGGCCGGGCTGCCGAGGAGGAGCTCCAGGGTTACGCCGGCGGCCGCCGCCAGGGCCACAAGGAGGCGGAAGGCCGCGGTCAGGGGGCGGGGGACGGGGGGCACCACCGCGGTGGCCGGTACGTGCGAGGGGAACAGTCTGGGCTTGTGCGGGACCGCGGGGAGGTCCGGGATGTCCCTGGGTATCGGGGCGGTCATGCCCTCACGCTAAGCAAAACGCATAAAAGGGGCGATGTGGGCGGGCCGGGTGGGTTACGTGCGCGAGTCCCGCCCGGTCCCGGCGTCCCCGCGGACTACTCCCGGCCCACCAGCGTCAGCAGCGTCGCCTCCGGTGGGCAGGCGAACCGTACCGGTGTGTAGCGGTTCGTACCGCAGCCCGCCGACACGTGCAGGTACGACGTGCGGCCCTCCGCCGTGTGCGTGGACAGGCCCTTCACGCGGTCCGTGTCCAGGTCGCAGTTGGTGACCAGGGCGCCGTAGAAGGGGATGCAGAGCTGGCCGCCGTGCGTGTGGCCGGCCAGGATCAGGCGGTAGTCGTCCGCCGCGAACGAGTCCAGCACCCGCAGGTACGGTGCGTGCACCACGCCCATCGAGAAGTCGGCCGTCCCCGAGGGGCCGCCGGCCACCTGCAGATAGCGGTCGCGCTTGATGTGCGGGTCGTCCAGGCCCGTCAGCTCGACGGAGACGCCCTCGACCTTCAGCACGCCCCGGGTGTTGGTCAGGTTCAGCCAGCCCGCCGCGTCGAAGCCGTCGCGCAGGTCCTCCCAGGGGTTGTGGAGCGCCCCCACGACCGGCGGGTTGCCGTTCAGGCCGTGGTGGCCGCTGGCCTTCTCCAGCAAGTAGCGGGCCGGGTTGCGGAGTCTGGGGCCGTAGTAGTCGTTCGAGCCGAACACGTACGCGCCCGGGAACTCCATCAGGGGGCCGAGCGCGTCCATGACCTCGGGGATGCCCTCCGGGTCCGAGAGGTTGTCGCCGGTGTTGATCACGAAGTCCGGGCGCAGGCCCGCCAGCGAGCGCAGCCAGCGCTGCTTCTTGCGCTGACCGCTCACCATGTGGATGTCGGAGACCTGGAGGATGCGCATCGGGCGCATGCCCGCGGGGAGGACCGGGACGGTCACCCGTCGGAGCCGGAAGGAGCGGGCCTCGAACCCCGCCGCATACAACACACCGGCGGCGCCGGCCGCCGCGATTCCCAGGGGTACTCCGTATCGAGCGCGCATACAACCATCGTGTCAGACCGGACGGCGGCCCCGGGACCGCCCGCCGCCCGAGCCCCCGTCCGATTCGGCGACCGGCGCGCTTCTCGTCGTGCCGAGCGGGCTCCGGCTAAATCGGCAGGCGCCCGGCCTTCCGCACCTGAGACAATCGACGCCATGACCACCACGCTCAAGTCGAAGCTGCACGACGACCTCAACGCCGCGATCAAGGAGCGCGACGAGCTCCGCTCCTCGACGCTGCGGCTGACGCTCGCCGCGATCACCAAGGAGGAGGTCGCCGGCAAGGAGAAGCGCGAGCTCTCCGACGACGAGGTCCTCAAGGTGATCACCAAGGAGGCCAAGAAGCGCCGGGAGGCGGCCGACGCCTTCGCCCAGGGTGGTCGTCCCGAGCAGGCCGAGCGGGAGAAGGCGGAGGGCGAGCTCCTCGCCGCGTACCTGCCCAAGCAGCTGTCCGACGAGGAGCTGGAGCAGATCGTCGCCCAGGCCGTCGGGGAGGCGAAGGCGGCGGGTGCCGAGGGGCCGCGGGCCATGGGTGCCGTCATGAAGATCGTGAACCCGAAGGTGGCCGGCCAGGCCGAGGGCGGCCGTGTCGCCGCCGCGGTCAAGAAGCTGCTGCAGGGCTGAAGCTGCCAGAGGGCTGAAAAGGCCCAAGCTGCTGCCTGGCCGACCGGCCCGGATACGGCGACGGGACCGCACCGTGGGCTTCTGTCCCGGTGCGGTCCCGCTGTGTTTCCGAATCCGACGGCGCGGCCTCAGCCGTGCGTCCCGCCGTTCCTGTTCCCCCCGTTGCTCTGCCCCTGGATGAAGTTGCCCGGGAGGGAGATGGTGGGCGCCGGGAGCGTGCCGCCGTTCGCGCCGCCGTTGGCCGTCCCCGCCGTCGTACCGCCGTCCGTCAGGCCGCCGATGATCCCGCCGATGAAGCCGCCGTTGTCGCCGCCGTGGTCGCGGCCGTGCCCGTGGCCGTCACCGTTGTCGTCGCCGTTGTCGTTGCTGTCCGGGATGTCGACGAGGTTGAAGGACTCGGACGGCTTGCCCAGCAGGGCGCCGCTCATGGCGTCCTTCCAGATGGGTCCGGGGACCTGGCCGCCGTAGACGAGGGGGTGGTAGACGCCGCCGATGGTGATGTTGACCATCTTCACGTTCTGCCGGGCGCTGCCGACCCAGACCGCGCCGGCCATGTTGGGCGTGTAGCCGACGAACCAGGCGTTCTTGCGCTCATCCGTCGTACCCGTCTTACCTGCGCTCTCGCGGTCGGTGAGGCCGGCCTGCTGACCCGTACCGGAGTCGACCACGCCGCGCAGCAGCGTGTTGACCGTGTCCGCGGTGTTCTCGGTCATCGCGCGCGAGCAGGTCGACTTCGGCACCGGGATCGACTTCTGCTCGTTGCCGGCCTTCTGGGTGATCGACTCGATGGCGATCGGCGTGCAGTACATGCCGCGGGCGGCGAAGGTGGCGTACGCGTTGGCCATCGTCAGCGGGGAGATGCCCTTGGAACCGAGCGCGATGGCCGGCGCCTCGGGGAGCTTCTTGCCGTCGCCCTGCACCACGTGCAGCGCGTCGGTCATCTTCACCACCGGGCACAGACCGATGTCGGAGATGAGCTGCACGAAGTAGGTGTTGACCGACTTCGCCATCGCCTCCTTCATGGCGTACGGGCCCTTCTCCGACTCGCTCTCGTTCTCCACCGTGTAGGCGCGGTCGTTGACCCACTGCTTGCCGTTGCACGCCTGCACCGGGCTCGGATAGGGCATCTTGTACGGCGACGAGTACTCCTGGGTCGCCGGCTTGCCGCCCTCTATGGCGGCCGCGGCCACGAAGGGCTTGAAGGTCGAACCGGTCGGGAAGCCGAAGTTGGAGCCGCCCATGTCACGGTCGACCGAGTAGTTGTACTCGGTCTCGTTCTTGCCGTAGCCGTACGGCTTCGACTGGCCCATGGCGAGGATCTTGCCGGTGCCGGGCTCGACCAGGGTGGCGGCCGCGGCGACCTTGTCCGACTTCTCGACGTGCTGCTTGAGCGAGGCCTGGACCGACGCCTGGGACTGCGGGTCGAGCGTCGTACGGATCGTCAGACCGCCGCGGTTCCAGATCTTGGCCCGGGCCTCCTTGGTCTTGCCGAAGACCGGGTCGTTGAGGAAGACGTTCTCCACGTACTTGCAGAAGAAGCCGGCGCCCTTGCCTGCGGTGATGCAGCCGTTCTTGGGCTGGCTCACGTGCAGCCCGAGCGGCTTCTCCTTGGCCGCGTCGGCCTCCTGCTGGGAGATGTCACCGACCTCGGCCATGCGTTGGAGGACGGTGTTGCGGCGCTTGGTGGCCTCCGCCTCGTCGTTCACCGGGTCGTAGCGGCTCGGCGACTGGACGATGCCGGCCAGGAGCGCGGCCTGCTGCAGGCTGAGGTCCTTGGCGTGCTTGGAGAAGTAACGCTGGGAGGCCGCCTCGACGCCGTAGGCCTGCTCGCCGAAGAAGGTGATGTTGAGGTAGTTCTCGAGGATCTTCTTCTTGCCGAGCTTTTCCTCGATCTGGATCGCGTACTTCAGCTCGCGGATCTTGCGGCCCAGGGTCTGCTGGGTGGCCTGCGCGACCTTCGTCGGGTCGTCGCCGGCCTCCTCGATGAAGTAGTTCTTCACCAGCTGCTGGGTGAGCGTGGAGGCGCCCTGGGCGACCCCGCCGCTCTGCGCGTTCTTGTTCAGGGCGCGCAGGACGCCCTTCAGGTCGATCGCGCCGTGCTGGTAGAAGCGGGAGTCCTCGATCGCGACGATCGCCTTCTGCATGTACGGCGAGATGTCCTTGAGGTCCACCACCGTGCGGTCACGGGAGTAGACCGTCGCGATCTGGTGGCCCGCGCCGTCCAGGATGGTGGTCCGCTGGCTGAGCTGTGGGCTCTTCAGATTGGCCGGGATCTCGTCGAAGCCCTGGACC
Source organism: Streptomyces herbicida (assembly GCF_032656585.1). Taxonomy (NCBI): domain Bacteria; kingdom Bacillati; phylum Actinomycetota; class Actinomycetes; order Kitasatosporales; family Streptomycetaceae; genus Streptomyces; species Streptomyces herbicida. The sequence goes on along the minus strand of NZ_JAUYWJ010000024.1, from coordinate 14,714 downwards.
GACCCCTTGGCCGCGAGCCCGAGCGCTCCGGCCGCGGGCAGCGCGATGCCGGCCATCACGGCTCCCGCGAGGACACTGACACCGAGGAACTTGGCGGCCTGCTGCGTTGCCGAGAGGCCACCACCCGAGCGCTTCTTTGGCATGAGGGCAGCCTAATCCGTAGAGATGAGCGATCCGGTGGAGCGGGTGCTTCTCGGGATGTTCGAGTGCCGGATCGTGACATGGGCGACATCCGTCACATCCCGGACCGACAGCCCGCGCCGGGCCGTGGGCGGCATGCGGCGCCTACGTTCTCATTCGCCGGACACGCGTATATGCCTTGGCCTAAGCTGCTCTCAACTGTCACAGCAGTGCGGCCACGTATCAATACGTCCGGCGACCCCGAATCGTTCCGGAGGTAGCCCAATTTTTTTGTGGGCGGCGTGTCCGAATCCGCCTTGTGTGTCATCCGGCGTCCGTTGTGACGTACCACAGCTGTCCCGGTTTGCCGGGATGATCACGCATGTCGCCAGCTCACTCCCGCGGGTGATCTGCCGTTAACCCATAGTCCGTTCGGGCCATTCAAGATTGGGCCCGAAGGGGGTGTTGCGCTGTGCCCACCTTCCGTAACGTCCTCAACTGGCGGCGGTGAATATGCCGCTGCCGCCGTGGGGGAGCCTCGATTCGGGAGAGGACGGCGCCGGTATGGGCTGGGTAACCGACTGGAGTGCGCAGGCTGCCTGCCGCACTACCGATCCGGATGAACTGTTCGTTCAGGGAGCAGCGCAGAACAGGGCCAAGGCGGTGTGCACCGGATGCCCGGTACGCACTGAATGCCTGGCCGATGCGCTGGACAACCGCGTCGAGTTCGGCGTGTGGGGAGGCATGACGGAGCGGGAGCGCCGCGCATTGCTGCGCAGGCGGCCCACCGTGACATCGTGGCGCAGGCTCCTGGAGACCGCGCGCTCGGAATACGAACGCGGGGCCGGGATCGTGCCTCTCGACAGCGATGAGGTGTACGAGAACTACGCAGCGGTGAGCTGAGGGCCCTCCCCTCGGGTCTACACCCAGGGCAACTCGGGCCGGGCACGCGTCACGGGAAGCGGCGCGTCTGGTATGTCCGGTTCGGTGGTACAGGTCGCATGCGGGTCACAGGGTGCGTGTGACGTGTGTCGTACGTCATGGGAAACGGCAGTGGCAATGCCTCGTGTGCCATGCCTCACGCGGCAGGCGCCGGAGTCAGGGCGCCAGAGCCAGGGGAAGTTCCGGTCGGGCACGCGCCCAGGTCAGGGGTCGTCGCGTGCGTGCTCGGGGCAGGGGCATCGTGCATGGGTCAGGGGAGGGCCCGCGTTCCGCTCGTCCGGGTCGGCTCGGGCGGGCCTCTAGGGCAGCTCCGTCCGGCCGGCCGCAAGCCGTTCCCCGATGTTCCGCAGCCCCGTGAGGTCATGCACATCTCCGGGCAGCGCGGCCACCTCCACCACCGCCACCTCGGGGTGGCGCGCGGTGAAGCGGTCACGCGTGCGCTGCTCGCGGGAGAGCAGCTGCATGCGCTCGGCGTGCAGCTTCAGCAGGCCTGCGGTGAGCTGGTCGACTGTGCGCTCCGGGTCCGTGGCGGCGGGGGAGCCTTCGGCGGAAGCCGGTGCTTCGACAGCGGGGGATTCTGAACTGCCGTACGTGTCGGGAGAGTTACGAAGTCCAGCTTTCCCGCCCCCCTGATCCACAATGCGGGGCTCTTCAAGATTTTCCGCGGCGGCGAGCGCACGTTCGGCCGACAGGCGGTCGGCACCGCTGCCGTGGACACGGTTGAGTACCAGTCCGACCAGCGGCATGTCCTCCGCGGCCAGTCGCTCCACGAAGTACGCGGCCTCGCGCAGCGCATCCCGCTCCGGGGCGGCGACCACGAGGAACGCCGTGCCGGGCGCCTGCAGCAGCTTGTACGTCGCGTCCGCGCGGGTGCGGAACCCGCCGAAGGTCGTGTCCATCGCGGCCACGAACGTCTGGACGTCCTTCAGCAGCTGACCGCCCAGCAGTTTGCCCAGCGTGCCGGTCATCATCGACATGCCGACGTTGAGGAAGGCCATGCCCGCGCGTCCGCCCAGCTTCGCCGGGGCCGTCAGCAGCCGGATCAGCCGCCCGTCCAGGAAGGACCCGAGCCGCTTGGGCGCGTCGAGGAAGTCCAGCGCCGACCGGGACGGCGGCGTGTCGACCACGATCAGGTCCCACTCGTCCCGGGCCCGCAGCTGCCCCAGCTTCTCCATCGCCATGTACTCCTGCGTGCCCGCGAAGCCCGCAGAGAGCGACTGGTAGAAGGGGTTGGCCAGGATCGCGGCCGCCCGCTCGGGGTCCGCGTGCGCCTCGACGACCTCGTCGAAGGTGCGCTTCATGTCGAGCATCATGGCGTGCAGCTCGCCGTCGCCGTCGGTGCCCTTCACCCGGCGGGGGACGTTGTCCAGCGAGTCGATGCCCATGGACTGGGCGAGCCGCCGGGCCGGGTCGATGGTGAGGACGACCACCTTGCGGCCGCGCTCGGCGGCCCGCAGCCCCAGGGCCGCCGCGGTCGTCGTCTTGCCGACGCCGCCCGAGCCGCAGCACACCACGATCCGGGTCTTCGGGTCGTCGAGCAGCGGGTCGATGTCGAGCACGCGCGCGGGGGAGAGGCGGTGGCGGCCGCTGTCCTGCGCCTGGGCCGGGTCCGGACTCATGACATCCCCTGCTTCCGCAGCTCGGTGGCGAGTTCGTACAGGCCCGCCAGGTCCATGCCCTCGGCGAGCAGCGGCAGTTCGTGCAACGGCAGGTCCAGCTCGCCGAGGACGGCGCGCTGCTCGTGCTCCAGCGCGTACCGCTCGGCGTACTCGGCCGCCTGGTCGAGCAGCGGGTCCACCAGCTGTTCGGCCTTGCCGCCGCGGCGCGCCCCGCCCAGCCCGGCAGCCGACAGCGACTGCGCGACGGCGGTGCGCGGCACGGTCCGTACGAGTTCCAGGTCGGCCTCGTCCAGCATTTCGGGCCGCACCATGTTCACGATGACCCGGCCCACCGGCAGCCGGGCCGCCCGCAGTTCCGCGATCCCGTCGGCGGTCTCCTGGACCGGCATCTCCTCCAGGAGTGTGACCAGGTGCACCGCGGTTTCGGGCGACTTCAGCACCCGCATCACGGCCTGCGCCTGATTGTGTATCGGGCCGATCTTCGCCAGCCCGGCGACCTCGTCGTTGACGTTGAGGAAACGGGTGACACGCCCGGTCGGCGGGGCGTCCATGACGACGTAGTCGTATACGAACCGCCCGCTCTTGTCCTTGCGCCGCACCGCCTCGCACGCCTTGCCCGTCAGGAGTACGTCCCTCAGACCGGGCGCGACGGTGGTCGCGAAGTCGATGGCGCCGAGCTTCTTCAGGGCCCGGCCCGCCCCGCCCAGCTTGTAGAACATCTGGAGGTAGTCCAGAAGGGCCAGTTCGGGGTCGATGGCGAGCGCATACACCTCCCCGCCCCCGGGGGCCACGGCGATTTTCCGTTCCTCGTACGGCAACGCCTCTGTTTCGAAGAGCTGTGCGATGCCCTGCCGGCCCTCGACCTCCACGAGAAGCGCGCGCTTCCCCTCGGTCGCGAGGGCCAGCGCGAGGGCCGCGGCGACCGTCGTCTTTCCGGTCCCGCCCTTGCCGCTGACGACCTGGAGCCTGCTCACGTCTTCGAGCCTAACCAGTCCGCGGACGGGCTACGCGGGAGGCTGTGGATAACAGGGGCTACAGTCGGCCACATGACCAAGTGGGAATACGCAACCGTGCCGCTGCTCGTCCATGCCACGAAGCAGATTCTGGACACCTGGGGCGAGGACGGCTGGGAGCTCGTCCAGGTCGTGCCCGGCCCGAACAACCCCGAGCAGCTCGTGGCCTACCTGAAGCGGGAGAAGCAGTCGTGAGCGCCGTCGAGGCCAAGCTGACCGAACTGGGCCTCGCCCTGCCTCAGGTCGTGCCACCGCTGGCCGCCTACCAGCCGGCCGTGCAGTCGGGCGTGTACGTCTACACCTCCGGCCAGCTGCCGATGGTCGACGGCAAGCTTCCGGTCACCGGCAAGGTCGGTGCCGAGGTCACCGCGGAGGAGGCCAAGGACCTGGCCCGCACCTGCGCGCTGAACGCCCTGGCCGCCGTGAAGTCCGTCGCCGGTGACCTGGACCGCATCGCGCGCGTGGTGAAGGTCGTCGGCTTCGTCGCCTCGGCCTCCGACTTCACCGGGCAGCCGGGCGTCGTCAACGGCGCGAGCGAGCTGCTGGGTGCCGTCCTCGGTGACAAGGGCGTCCACGCGCGCAGCGCGGTCGGCGTCGCCGTGCTGCCGCTGGACGCGCCGGTGGAGGTGGAGATCCAGGTCGAGCTGGTGCCGTAAGGCACTGCTCACAGGCCCCTCTCGAACATTCGCGCACATCGGGATAGCCTCCGCCCATGGCTAATGGGCAGTGGTATCCCCCGGAGTGGCCGGATCGTATCCGTGCGCTGACGGAAGGCACCCTCACCCCGGTGTCCCCGAAGCGCGCGGCCACGGTGATGCTCCTGAAGGACACCGCCGCCGGTCCGGCCGTCCACATGCTGCGCAGACGCGCCTCCATGGCCTTCGCCGGAGGCGCGTACGCGTACCCCGGCGGTGGCGTCGACCCACGGGACGACGACCACCAGATCCGCTGGGCGGGCCCCACGCGCGCGTGGTGGGCAAACAGGCTGGGCGTCGACGAGCGCGGCGCGCAGGCCATCGTCTGCGCGGCCGTCCGGGAGACCTACGAGGAGGCGGGCGTCCTGCTCGCCGGAACCGACCCCGACTCGGTGGTCGGCGACACCACGGGTGAGGACTGGGAGGCGGACCGCGCCGCCCTGGTCGCCCGCGACCTGTCCTTCGCCGAGTTCCTGGACCGCCGGGGACTGGTCCTGCGCTCCGACCTGCTGGGCGCGTGGACCCGCTGGATCACCCCCGAGTTTGAGTCCCGCCGCTACGACACCTGGTTCTTCGTGGCCGTCCTTCCGGAGGGCCAGCGCACCCGCAACGCGTCAACGGAGGCCGACCACACGGTGTGGATCCGCCCTCAGGAGGCGTCGGACTCCTACGACAAGGGCGAGCTGACGATGATGCCGCCCACCATCGCGACCCTGCGCCAGCTGGCCCCGCACGCCACCGCCGCCGAGACGCTCGCCGCCGCTCCCGCGCGCGATCTGACGCCCGTCCTGGCCCGCGCCCGCCTGGTGGACGGGGAGATCGTCCTGTCCTGGCCGGGCCACGACGAGTTCACCAAGCACATCCCGACCCTTCCGACCGGAGGAGGCATCGCATGACGGACGCCGCGCCTCCGCCCGGCCGGTCCGGGGGCGGAGAATTGATTTCCCGCGTATCCCTCGCGGCGCTGCGCGGGCCGCTGATCGTCGCGCCGGGCACACGGACGACGGCGCCGGAAGGAGCTTCCGCATGACGGACGCCGCAGCCCTCCCCGGCCGGCCCCGTGGTGGTGTCCTCTCCGGTCCCGCCACCGAGCGGGCCGTCAACGTCCTGGCGCCCAACGCCTCCGCGATGACCCTGGACGGCACCAACACCTGGATCGTCGCGGAGCCGGACTCCGACGTGGCCGTCGTGATCGACCCGGGCCCGCTGGACGAGGACCACCTCCGCACCGTCGTGGACACGGCCGAGACGGCCGGCAGGCGCATCGCCCTCACCCTGCTCACCCACGGCCATCCCGACCATGCGGAGGGCGCCGCCCGCTTCGCCGCGCTGACCCGCACGAAGGTCCGTGCGCTGGACCCGGCGCTGCGGCTGGGCGACGAGGGTCTGGCCGCCGGGGACGTGGTCACGGTCGGCGGCCTGGAGCTGCGGGTCGTACCGACCCCCGGCCACACCGCGGACTCCCTGTGCTTCCACCTCCCGGCCGACCGCGCGGTGCTGACCGGTGACACGATCCTCGGCCGCGGAACGACGGTCGTGGCGCACCCCGACGGCCGGCTGGGTGACTATCTGGACTCCCTGAGGCGCCTGAGGTCGCTCACGGTCGACGACGGAGTCCATACGGTCCTGCCGGGCCACGGCCCCGTCCTGGAGGACGCCCAGGGCGCCGTCGAGTTCTACCTCGCCCACCGCGCCCATCGCCTCGCCCAGGTGGAGACGGCCGTCGAGGACGGCTACCGCACCGCCTCCGAGGTCGTGGCCCACGTCTACGCCGACGTGGACCGCTCGCTGTGGCCGGCGGCGGAGCTGTCGGTGCGGGCGCAGATGGACTACCTCCAGGAGCACGGGCTGATCTAGGGAGCTCGCGCAGGGACCCCCATGACGCCGCCGGGCCCGCCCTCCGGGCGAACGACGGGGATTTGACGACAGGCCCTAGCGGCGAGGGGGGCCCGGTCCGGCAGCGGCCGGGGTCGGCACGAGCCGATCCCCCGCCGCTCAGCCGGGCCTGGGCGCCTTCACGCCGTGCACGCGCGCGTACTCCTCGGCGAGCCATGACCCGACGTCGTCGACGTACGACCGCAGGAGGACGGGATCGCCGACCGGCTCGTATCCGTACTCGGCCGCTGTGCGCAGCTGCGCCGCCCGCTGCGGGTAGTACCCGCCGAAGACTTCGGCCATCTCCATCAGGTCGCTGGTCCAGCCGTTCCAGCGGGGCATGACGAGGGTGAACCCGGTGCGCACGAGGTGCCGGGACATGAAGCGTACGAGGGGACGCCGGGCCTCTTCCGAGTCGTCGGCGCCCGCGATCCGCTCGCGCCAGCGCGGCAGGAGGAGAGCGAGGTCCCCATTGGTCTCGCGGGCGAGCAGTGAGTCGGGCCGGTAGCGCGGGAGGTACTCGGCGAGATCCTCCCCGAGGAGCGGAGTGCACAGGCAGGCCACGAACCACCCCAGGTCGTACCGCTCCGGCTCGCTCAGCAGCCGTCCCCGGCCGAACAGGAGCGTCCCCACCCCGTCAATCTGCGGGAACTCCTTGTCAAGCGCGGCGCCGAGCACACGGGCGGCCTCGCGGTCCGCCTCCGTCGGCTCCTCCCGCAGCGCGACCAGCAGATCGAGATCGCTGCGTCCCACGCGCGCGGTGCCGCGTGGGATCGACCCGTAGAGGTATGCGCTGTGCAGCCGTGCGCCGAAGACTTCGAGCAGTCGGTCCCGGGCGACGGCGACGACGGGGCGGAAGTTGTGCGGGACGAGGGCGAGAGAGCCCTCGCGCTCGAGGTAGCCCTGGGGGTCGAGGCCTTTGGAGGGGGCGGTTTTGGCCATGGGCTCACTGTGCCCCCAGGGGAGCGGCGAGGCAGCTCATTTAAGGTCCGGCGTTCGACGAAAACGGGGTGCCGCCCCTCAAGAGGCGGCACCCCGTAGTCGTAAGGCAGGGAAAGGCAGGAATTCGGTGTCAGCGCGACCGCTTGGCGAGGCGCTCGACGTCCAGCAGGATCACGGCCCGCGCCTCCAGGCGGAGCCACCCGCGTTGGGCGAAGTCCGCCAGCGCCTTGTTCACGGTCTCGCGGGACGCGCCGACCAGCTGGGCGAGCTCTTCCTGCGTCAGGTCGTGGACGACGTGGATGCCCTCCTCGGACTGCACGCCGAAGCGGCGCGAGAGGTCCAGCAGGGCGCGGGCCACACGGCCGGGGACGTCGGAGAAGACCAGGTCGGACATGGCGTCGTTGGTCTTGCGCAGACGGCGCGCGACGGCGCGCAGCAGGGCGGTGGCCACCTCGGGGCGGGCGTTCAGCCAGGGCTGCAGATCGCCGTGGCCCAGACCGAGCAGCTTGACCTCGGTGAGGGCGGTCGCGGTCGCCGTGCGCGGGCCGGGGTCGAACAGCGACAGTTCACCGATCAGCTCGCCGGGGCCGACGACGGCGAGCATGTTCTCGCGGCCGTCGGGCGAGGTGCGGTGGAGCTTGACCTTGCCCTCGGTGACGACGTAGAGCCGGTCGCCCGGGTCGCCCTCGTGGAACAGGGAGTCTCCACGTGCGAGGGTGACCTCACTCATGGAGGCGCGCAGCTCCGCGGACTGCTCGTCATCGAGCGCCGCGAAGAGCGGGTTGCGCCGCAGAACGTCGTCCACGAGTTCTCTCCTTGTCGACCTGCTCAGGGGATCTTGCTCCCCCTTGGTACCAGGGGACCGTGCTCCCCATTTTGCCGGACCGTCCAAACAGTGTGATCTGTCACAAGGATGCCGCACAGGTGTCCCGAGGTAAGCGGCAGGGGTCCAATTGGGCGCTGATCTTCTGGGTCCGGGGCGGATGTCGGTGCCGGGCTTTAGGCTGGCCGGGTGTCCAAATCGCCGGTAGAGCACAGGCCAAGGGGGCTGGGCGGGTGGTTGTACGTCGCGATTCCGCTGTGGGCGAACAGAGCCCGGGTGGCGGTAGGAAAACCATAAAAACTGCCAAAACGGCAGCGGCTAAGAAGGAGCCGGTGAAGGTGACGCCGGCGAAGGCGGTGCCCGCGAAGAAGATTCCGGCCGACGAGTCGCGCACCGCCCTGGTCCGCCGCGCCCGCCGCATCAATCGCGAACTCGCGGAGGTGTACCCCTACGCCCACCCCGAGCTCGACTTCGAGAACCCCTTCGAACTCCTGGTCGCCACGGTGCTCTCCGCACAGACCACGGACCTCAGGGTCAATCAGACGACCCCGGCGCTCTTCGCCAAGTACCCCACCCCCGAGGACCTGGCCGCCGCCAATCCGGAGGAGGTGGAGGAGATCCTGCGCCCCACCGGCTTCTTCCGGGCCAAGACCAAGTCGGTCATAGGACTGTCCAGGGCCCTGGTCGACCAGTTCGGCGGTGAGGTCCCGCGCCGGCTGGAGGACCTCGTCAAGCTCCCGGGTGTCGGCCGCAAGACCGCGTTCGTCGTGCTCGGCAACGCCTTCGGGCGGCCCGGCATCACCGTGGACACGCACTTCCAGCGGCTCGTGCGGCGCTGGAAGTGGACCGACGAGAGCGACCCGGACAAGATCGAGGCCGTCGTCGGCTCGCTGTTCCCGAAGAGCGAGTGGACGGATCTCTCGCACCATGTGATCTGGCACGGCCGGCGTATCTGCCACGCCCGCAAGCCCGCCTGCGGCGCCTGCCCCATCGCCCCGCTCTGCCCGGCGTACGGCGAGGGCGAGACCGACCCGGACAAGGCCCGAAAGCTGCTGAAGTACGAGAAGGGCGGCTTCCCGGGTCAGCGCCTCAAGCCTCCGCAGTCCTATCTCGACGCGGGCGGCAGGCCGGCGCCGCCGCTGGGGGCCGCATGACGGAACGATCCGGGTGCCGTCGGGCGTTGGACACGGAAGAACGGGGGTGGCTATGACGCACACGAGCGACACGTGCGGCGACTCGGTGACGCTCAGCAAAGAGGGGCTGCCCGAGTGGCTGGACCCGGTGGTGAGCGCCGTGGAGACGGTCGAGCCGCTCCAGCTGAGCCGCTTTCTGCCGCCGGAGAACGGGGCGGGGCGACAGTCCGCCGTACTGATCCTGTTCGGTGAGGGCGAGCGCGGTCCCGAACTGCTGCTCATGGAGCGCGCCGGGTCGCTGCGCTCGCATGCCGGCCAGCCGTCGTTCCCCGGCGGCGCCCTCGACCCGGAGGACGGCGACCCGTCGGGCGACGGGCCGCTGCGGGCCGCTCTGCGTGAGGCCGAGGAGGAGACCGGACTCGATCCGTCCGGCGTCCAGCTCTTCGGCGTGCTGCCCAAGCTCTACATCCCGGTCAGCGGCTTCGTCGTCACCCCGGTGCTCGGCTGGTGGCGGGAGCCGACCCCGGTCGGTGTCGTCGACCCGAACGAGACCGCGCGCGTCTTCACCGTCCCCGTGGCGGATCTCACGGACCCGGCCAACAGGGCCACCGCCGTGCACCCCCGAGGCCATGCAGGTCCGGCATTTCTGGTCGAATCGGCCCTGGTCTGGGGTTTTACGGCCGGGATCATCGACCGGCTGCTGCACTACGCGGGCTGGGAGCGGCCCTGGGACAGAGAGAAGCAGGTCCCACTCGACTGGCGGTCATGACAGGGTGAACCCCGTGAATGTGCTGGACATCCTGCTGCTGGTCGCCGCCGTGTGGTTCGCGATCGTCGGCTACCGCCAGGGGTTCGTCGTCGGCATCCTCTCGGTGATCGGTTTCCTGGGCGGCGGTCTCGTCGCCGTCTACGTGCTTCCCGTCGTCTGGGACGCCCTGACCGACCAGAAGGAGGTCAGCACGACCGTCGCCGTCGTCGCGGTGGTGATCGTCATCGTCTGCGCCTCCATCGGCCAGGCACTGACCACCCACCTCGGCAACAAGCTGCGCCGGTACATCACTTGGTCCCCGGCCCGCGCCCTGGACGCGACCGGCGGTGCCCTCGTCAACGTCGTGGCGATGCTGCTGGTCGCCTGGCTGATCGGCTCGGCCCTGGCCGGCACGACGCTGCCCACGCTCGGTAAGGAGGTCCGCAGCTCCAAGGTGCTGCTCGGGGTCTCCCGCGCCCTGCCCGCGCAGGCCGACACCTGGTTCGCGGACTTCTCCTCGGTCCTCGCGCAGAACGGCTTCCCACAGGTCTTCAGCCCGTTCGCCAACGAGCCGATCAACGACGTCCGGCCGCCCGACCCGGCGCTGGCGGGCAGCCCTGTCGCCACCCGCGCCCAGAGCTCCATCGTCAAGGTCATGGGCACCGCCCAGAGCTGCGGCAAGGTCCTTGAGGGCTCCGGCTTCGTCTTCGGCGACCGCCGCGTGATGACCAACGCGCACGTCGTCGGCGGCGTGGACGAGCCCACCGTCCAGATAGGCGGCGAAGGCCGCAAGTACGACGCCAAGGTCGTCCTCTACGACTGGGAGCGCGACATCGCCGTACTCGACGTGCCGGACCTGAAGGCGCGCGCCCTGCAGTTCGCGTCCCAGGACGCGGACAGCGGCGACAGCGCGATCGTGGCGGGCTTCCCGCAGAACGGGTCGTACGACGTCCGCGCCGCGCGCGTGCGCGGCCGCATCACGGCCAACGGCCCGGACATCTACCACCGCGGCACCGTCCGCCGCGACGTCTACTCCCTGTACGCGACCGTCCGCCAGGGCAACTCCGGTGGCCCGCTGCTCACGCCCGACGGCAAGGTGTACGGCGTGGTCTTCGCCAAGTCCCTCGACGACGCCGAGACCGGCTACGCGCTCACGGCGGACGAGATCCGGCAGGACATCGCCAAGGGTCGTACGGCGAGCGAGCAGGTGGGCACCGACAGCTGCGCCCTCTAGGTCCTGGACGCCGCGGGCAGGTCAGCCACGGGGGTGACGCAGGCGTACCGAGACCCAGCGGGCCCGGCGGCGCAGGATGCGCGGGATCCCCACCCTGAGGTCGGTGCCCGGCAGCTGCGGGGCGCTTCCCTGGTGGGAGCTCAGACCGCCCGTGGAACGGCGGTTTCGGGGTGCGTCACTGTAGTCGTGCGTCCAGCCCATACCCCGACGTCTGCCCCCACCGCATGGTCGATAACCGCCTCCGAGCCCCTCAATTGGCCTATGCGCCAGGCATGTGGCTGTTCGTAGGACAGACGTTCAATGCGACATACCGGACGCATCGGGACGGTCACCGATCGGGTTCGGGGTCCTTGAGCCAGTTGATCAGTTCGGCGGAGAAGGCGACCGGGTCCTCTTCGTGCGGAAAGTGGCCAAGCCCGTCGAACAGCCGCCAGCGGTACGGGGCCTCGACGTACTCCCCCGAGCCCGCCGCGCTCCGTGTCCGCATCACCGGGTCCAGGGAGCCGTGCAGATGCAGCGTCGGCACACGCACCGGCCGCTTCATGCGGCGGTTGAACTGGATGCCGTCCGGCCGGGCCAGCGATCGCACCAGCCAGCGGTACGGCTCGATCGAGCAGTGCGCCGTCGACGGGATGCACATCGCCCGCCGGTAGGTGTCCACCGTCTCGTCGTCCGGCAGCCGAGGCCCGGACCAGTCCCGGACGAGTCGGCCCACGAGGGCGCCGTCGTCGGCGACGAGCTGCCGTTCCGGGATCCAGGGCCGCTGGAAACCCCAGATGTAGGAGCCGGCGGCCGTCTGCCGGGCGTCCCGCAGCATCGCGGAGCGCCAGCGCCGGGGGTGCGGCATGGAGACGACCGCGAGCCGCCGTACGAGCTTGGGCCGCATCGTGGCCGCCGTCCACGCCAGATAGCCGCCCAGGTCATGGCCGACCAGGGCGGCGTCCGGCTCGCCCAGCGACCGGATCACGCCGGTGACGTCGAGGGCGAGGTTGGCCGGGTCGTACCCGCGCGGTGTGCGGTCGCTGCCGCCCACGCCGCGCAGGTCCATCGCCACCGCGCGGAAACCCGCGTCGGCCAGGGCCGTCAGCTGGTGCCGCCACGTCCACCAGAACTGGGGGAAGCCGTGCAGCAGCAGCACCAGGGGGCCGTCGCCCAGCTCCGCGATGTGAAAGCGGGCGCCATTGGCGGCGACGTCCCGGTGGGTCACCCCTTCGGGGACATCGACGCGTACGACCGAGGTCGCGGAGGGATCCGTCATGACGACGAGCGTCCCACAGCCTCGATGGCCTCGGGCACCCGGTCTTCCAGCGCGGGGCGCTCGGGACGGGGGTGGGGCCTGGCGTTCTGCAGGACGCCCGCCGTCTCCTTCATCGAGGCCGCGACCTTCTGCGGGCCCTGGCTCTTCTTGGCCTTCTTCGCGAAGACCACGCCGATCAGCGCGAGCACGACGGCCACCAGGACATTCGCCGCGAACGACAGCAGGAAGCAGATCGCGAGATTCCAGCCGCTCCAGGTCCGGATGCCGTACGCCAGCGCGAAGTTGAGCATCGGCAGGGAGAACAGCAGGAGCACGCCGGCCGCCGAGAACGCGCCGCCGCTCGTCGCGCCGCGCTTGACGTCCTGCTTCAGCTGGGCCTTGGCCAGCGCGATCTCGTCGTGCACCAGCGCCGACAATTCGGTCGTCGCCGAGGCGAACAGCTGGCCGATGCTGCGTTCGGCGCCGACCGGGCTGCCGTCGGGTGCGCTCATCGCGTTCTCCCTCTTCGTCTTTTGTACCGTCTCGTCAGATCATGCCGGACGGTCGTCGTCCTCGCCTGCCCCGCCCGGCACTTCGGCCAGCCCGTGGCGCGCCGCGGCCTTTTCCCGGGCGATGCGCCGGTGCTCGGCCGCCTTCTGTTCGTAGATCTTCGCCATGCGCAGGTGGTACGCCGGCTCCTCCTGCTCGTAGACGTCCGGGATGCCGTCGAGGTCCTCGTCCCGCTCCTCGTCCTCCCACAGCCTGCGGTACTTGGCGTTGCGTATCTTCAGCAGGACGGTTGCGCAGACGGCCGCCATCAGCGAGCCGGTCAGGACGGCCGCCTTCACCTCGTCGGTCAGCACCGCGTTGCCCCCGAAGGCGAGTTCGCCGATGAGCAGCGAGACGGTGAAGCCGATGCCGGACAGGGCCGCCACGGCGAAGACGTCGGCCCATTCGAGGTCGTCGCCGAGGGACGCCCGGGTGAAGCGGACGGTCAGCCAGGTGCCGCCGAAGATGCCGACCGTCTTGCCGACGACGAGCCCGAGGACCACGCCGAAGGTCTCCGGCTTGGTGAACACGTCGACGAGCGCCCCGCCGGAGACCGACACACCGGCGTTGAACAGTGCGAACAGCGGCACGGCAAGGCCCGCCGACAAGGGGCGTACGAGGTGCTCGATGTGCTCGCCGGGCGAGTGTTGCTCGTCCTCGTGCGTGGTGCAGCGCAGCATCAGGCCCATGGCCACGCCGGCGATCGTCGCGTGGACGCCGCTGTTGTACATCAGCCCCCAGGCGACCAGGGCGAGCGGGACGTACACGTACCAGCCGCGTACGCCCTTGCGCAGCAGCACCCAGAAGACGGCCAGCCCGACGACGGCCCCGCCGAGCGCGGCGAAGTTGATGTGGTCGGTGAAGAAGACCGCGATGATCAGGATCGCGAACAGGTCGTCGACGACGGCGAGCGTCAGCAGGAAGGCGCGCAGGGCGCTGGGCAGCGAGGTGCCGATGACCGCGAGCACGGCCAGCGCGAAGGCGATGTCGGTGGCGATGGGCACGGCCCAGCCCCGGGTGGATCCGCCGTCGGTGATGTTGGTGAGGACATAGACGAGCGCGGGTACGGCCATCCCGCACAGCGCGGCCACGACAGGCAGGACGGCCGCCTTCGGGTCCCGCAGGTCGCCGGCGACCAGTTCGCGCTTGAGTTCGATCCCGGCGACGAAGAAGAAGACGGCGAGCAGTCCGTCGGCGGCCCAGTGGGCGACGGAGAGGTCCAGCCCGAGGGCCTTGGGGCCGAACTGGAAGTGGCTGACGGTCTCGTAGCTGTCGTGCAGCGGGGGGACGTTCACCCAGATCAGCGCGGCGACCGCGGCGATCAGCAGCAGCACACCACCGACGGTCTCGGTCCGCAGCGCGTCCGCGACGAAGGTCCGCTCGGGGAGGGACAGGCGTCCGAGGACCTTGCGGGGGACGGTGGTGCGGGGCGCGGTCACGGGGAGACCTCCGGGTGGTGGGCAGGGCTGAGCACATGCCGACCAGACTTCCCGGCGCACCTTGAGGACCTTGCTACGCCACTGGCGCTTTGCTTAGTTTACCTAAGGTTGTCGGGTGATGCATCCGGTGGTTCCACGTTATGCGCCTGAGGGGCGCCCCGCTTTCGCGCGGGGCGCCCCTCAGGCGGTGTCCCTCCGTCTGCTCAGTCGTCTGCTCAGTCCTCGTTGGGTGCGGCGGGCAGTTTGTCCTGGATGAGGTCCATGACCGTGGAGTCGGTCAGGGTGGTGACGTCTCCGAGCTGGCGGTTCTCGGCGACGTCGCGCAGCAGTCGGCGCATGATCTTG